>NZ_JBDGIN010000010.1:0-176929 GCF_057657395.1 Telluria sp. Soil_C_11
GACTTCGTTGATGCCGAAGCGATCTGCGAAGCGGCCAGCCGTCCCTCGATGCGTTTCGTGACACCGAAAACCGAAGCCCAGCAAACCCTGTCGGCGTTACATCGCGTACGCGAATCGCTGGTGCGTGACCGGACCAAGACGAGCAACCAGATCCACGCTTTTCTGCTCGAATTCGGCATCAGTTTGCCGGTTGGCTACGCGATCATCCGTCGTTTGCCGGCTGTTCTGGCCGAACACGATTTGCCGCCGCGCCTGGTTCAAGTCCTGCAGCGGCTGCATTCCCACTTCAAGTACCTGGATGAGCAGATTGCCGAGATCGAGAAAGACTTGACGCGGCAATTGGCTGAAGACGACCTCGGTCAGCGCCTGATGACGGTGCCTGGCATCGGCCCCATTACGGCCAGCGTATTGGCCAGCGAAATGGGCGACGGCAAACAATATCGCTGTGGCCGGGATTTCGCCGCCTCGCTGGGCCTGGTACCACGGCAGTACAGCACAGGCGGCAGAAATAACCTGCTGGGCATCAGCAAGCGCGGCGATAAGAACCTGCGACGTCTTCTCGTGCAGGGAGCGCGGGCTTACATGCAGCGACTGGCGCGCTACTCAGGACCGCTGGCCCGCTGGGTAAGCGCGATGCTGACACGCCGGCATTCGAACGTCGTCGCCTGCGCGCTGGCCAACAAGCTGGCCCGGATTGCCTGGGCCATCGCCGCCCACTACACGGCATTTGAAACGAAAGAAGCCCCCACACCTGCTGGAGCGTGAGGGCTTCCCGGGCTTACTGTAATACCACCTACCGGTTTTGCGACTGCTGACTCTGGATGACGTGAACGGCACACCGGCCTGACGGATACCCTGACAAAAAAATCGGCTACTACAAGCCGAGCCGTTTTTTAGGACCGACAGGCGCAACTCTCATCGTGGCGCGGAGCTCGTCTCCAACAACGCCGGATAGATTTGAGCAAGCCTACTCACATCATAGCCAAAGAAAAGCAGCTTGCAAAAAGGAGGGGGACCATAGATTATTTGGCGGCGTTTACCGCGGTTTGCTGCGTTGCGGCGAAAAATCGGGCCGCATGAGGATTTTTTGCAAGTTTCGTGCGAAAATCGAGGTCCCCGCCATAGAGGACCTCCATGAAAAAGCATTTCGCCGCCATTGCTTCCGCCTTCGTTTTCAGCCTGGTTCCGGGGTTTGCGCAGGCGGCGCCGGCGGTCGATCCGGCCGTCGCGCAGGCGACGCGGCAGATGCTGGACGCGGTCAGGATGCGCGAGCTGATGGTGCAGACGATGGAGCAGGTCAAACAGCGCATGCCCGAGCAGATCCGCGCCTCGGCGACGCAGACCATCGAGCGGAACGCCAGCTTGAGCGCGGAGCAGAAGCGGGCGGCGCTGGCGAAGCTGGAGGAAATGCTTCCCGCCATGACGGCGCGCGTCAATGCGCTGTTGGCCGATCCGTCCCTGATCGACGACATCCTGGCGGAAGTCGTGCCGCTGTATGCGAAGACCTATACCCTCGACGAGATCCGCCAGCTGACCGCCTTCTACCAGTCGCCCGTGGGGCAGAAGATGCTGAGGACGATGCCGCGGCTCATGGGCGAAGCCATGGACATCAGCCAGCGCGTGATGGCGCCGCGCCTGCAAAAGCTCATGAGTGCGGAAGCGTCCGGCGCAGATAATCGATAATGCGGAGAATCGCATGACCCAGGTATTTAATTTTTCCGCCGGCCCAGCCGTCCTCCCCAAGGAAGTCCTCCAGCAGGCCGCCGCCGAAATGCTCGACTGGCACGGCAGCGGCATGTCCGTCATGGAGATGAGCCACCGGGGCCCCGAATTCATCTCGATCTACAAGCAGGCCGAAGCCGACCTGCGCGAACTGCTGGACGTCCCGTCGAACTACAGGATCCTGTTCATGCAGGGCGGGGGACTGGGCCAGAATTCCCTGGTGCCGCTGAACCTCGCCGGCCGCAAGGCGCAACCGGCGACGATCGACTTCGTGCAGACCGGTTCCTGGTCCAGCAAGTCGATCAAGGAAGCGCGGCGCTACGCCAACGTGAACGTGGCCGCCTCCGGCGAACCGAGCGGCTTCACCGCCGTGCCGCCGCAGGAAAGCTGGAAGCTGAGCAGCGACGCAGCCTACCTGCACGTCTGCACCAACGAGACCATCGACGGCGTCGAATTCAACTTCGTGCCGACGGTGCAGGGAGATACCCCGCTGGTTGCCGACATGTCCTCGCACATCCTGTCGCGCCGGATCGACGTGTCGAAATACGGCGTGATCTTCGCCGGCGCCCAGAAGAACATCGGCCCGGCCGGCCTGACCCTGGTGATCGTGCGCGAAGACCTGCTCGACCAGGCGCTGCCGATCTGCCCGGGCGTCTTCAACTGGCGCGCGGTGGCCGACGCCGACTCCATGCTGAACACGCCGCCGACCTACGCGATCTACATCGCCGGCCTGGTGTTCGCCCACCTGAAGCGGCTGGGCGGCGTGGACGCGATGGAGCGCCTGAACATCGAAAAAGCGCGCCTGCTGTACGAGGCGCTGGATGCCGACGATTTCTACCGGAATCGCGTGGCGCCCGAATGCCGTTCGCGCATGAACATACCTTTCTACCTGCGCGACGAATCCCTGAACGACCAATTCCTGGCCGGCGCCAAGGCGCGCGGGCTGCTGCAACTGAAGGGCCACAAGTCCGTCGGCGGTATGCGGGCATCGATCTACAACGCGATGCCGATCGAGGGCGTGCACGCCCTGGTCGATTATTTGAACGAGTTTGCGGGAAGATAACCGTCGTCCCCGCGAAGGCGGGGAGCCAAGTTTGTTGGGCAGTCGAAACGCGAACAGAACTTGGGTCCCCGCCTTCACGGGGACGACGGGTAGCAAACACATAATCACGAGCAAACAATGACAGACAAACTACAACCCCTGCGCGAACAGATCGATGCGATCGACGCGCAAATCCTCGACCTCCTGAGCCGCCGCGGCAAGGTGGCGCAGGCAGTCGGCCACGTCAAGGCCGAGACCAATGCGCCGGTGTTCCGGCCCGAGCGCGAAGCCCAGGTCCTGCGCAAGGTCGCCGAGAACAATCCCGGTCCGCTGAAGGACCAGGACGTGCAGACCATCTTCCGCGAGATCATGTCGTCCTGCCGCGCGCTGGAAAAGCGCGTCACGGTCGCCTATCTCGGCCCCACCGGCACGTTCAGCGAGCAGGCCGTGTTCCAGCAGTTCGGCAGCGCCGTCGAAGGGCTGCCCTGCGTGTCGATCGACGAAGTGTTCCGCGCCACCGAGGCCGGCACCGCCGACTATGGCGTGGTCCCGGTCGAGAACTCGTCGGAAGGCGCGATCAACCGCACCCTCGACCTGATGCTGGGCACCACCGCCATCATCAGCGGCGAAGTCTCGATCCCGGTCCACCACAGCCTGATGACCAGGACCGGCAGCATGGATGGCGTGACGGTCGTGTGCGCGCATTCGCAGGCGCTGGCCCAGTGCCAGGCCTGGCTCAACCTGCACCATCCGCACATCGAGCGCCGCGCGGTGGCCTCGAATGCCGAAGCTGCGGTGCTGGCCAGCCAGGACCCGACCGTGGCGGCGATCGCCAGCGAGATGGCGGGCGAGCAGTACAAGCTGGGCGTGGTCCAGGCCCACATCCAGGACGACCCGCACAACCGCACGCGCTTCGCCGTGATCGGCCGCCAGGCCGCCGGCCCGTCCGGCCAGGACCGCACCTCGCTGGTGCTGGCGGTGCCGAACAAGGCCGGCGCCGTCTACAACCTGCTGGCGCCGCTGGCGAAACACGGCGTGTCGATGACGCGTTTCGAATCGCGCCCGGCGCGCATCGGCACCTGGGAGTATTACTTCTACGTCGACGTCGAAGGCCACCGGCAGGACGCGGCGGTCGCGCGCGCGCTCGACGAGCTGAAGGCGAATGCCGCTTTCTTCAAAGTGCTTGGTTCATATCCAGTCGGCCTGTAATCCATTTTTAATTAGTCATCGAGAGTCCCCATGTCGCAATTCGGCCCAGAATACGTCCGCGCCATCGCCCCCTACCAGGCAGGCAAACCCATCTCCGAAGTCGCCCGCGAGTTCGGCCTGGATGAAGCCAATATCGTCAAGCTGGCGTCCAACGAAAACCCGTTCGGCATTCCGGATTCGGCAAAGCAGGCGATGGCCGCCGCCGCCGCGGAGCTGGGCCGCTATCCGGACGCCAACGGCTTCGAGCTGAAGGCCGCGCTGGCCAAGCGCTACGACGTCCCGGCCGACTGGATCACCCTCGGCAACGGCTCCAACGACATCCTCGAGATCGCCGCCCACGCCTTCGTGCAGAAGGGCCAGGCCGTGGTCTACTCGCAGTATTCCTTCGCCGTGTACGCGTTGGCGGCCCAGGGCGTGGGCGCACGTGGCATCGTCGTGCCGGCCACGAACTACGGCCACGACCTCGACGCGATGGCGGCCGCGATCGATGCGGATACGAAGCTGGTGTACATCGCGAATCCCAACAATCCGACCGGCACCTTCATTTCGGCGCCCGAGATCGAGGCCTTCTTGGCGAAAGTGCCGGCAAGCGTCGTGGTGGTGCTGGACGAGGCCTATAACGAATACCTGGAGCAGAAGGACCAGTTCGAGTCGACCCAGTGGGTGCGCAGATTCCCGAACCTGATCGTCTCGCGCACCTTCTCGAAAGCCTACGGCCTGGCCGGCCTGCGCGTCGGCTTCGCGATCGCCCAGCCGGCAGTGACCGACCTGATGAACCGCATCCGCCAGCCCTTCAACGTCAATTCCCTGGCCCAGGCCGCGGCCATCGCGGCGCTGAACGACAAGGACTTCCTGCAGAAGGGTTTCGAGAACAACCGCGCCGGCTACCGACAGCTGACTGCCGCCTTCGACGAACTCGGGCTCGAGTACGTGCCGTCGCACGGCAACTTCGTGCTGGTGAAGGTGGGCGAGGACGAGGGCGCGGGCGCGCGCGTCAACGTGGCGCTGCTCAAGCAGGGTGTGATCGTGCGCCCGGTCGGCGCCTACGGCCTGCCGCAGTGGCTGCGCATCTCGATCGGCCTGCCCGAGGAAAATGCTCGTTTCATTGAGGCGCTCAAGAAGGCGCTCGGCTGAATGTTCGATAAAGTCGTCATCGTCGGCGTCGGCCTGATCGGCGGCTCGTTCGCGCTGGGCCTGAAGGCGGCCGGCGCGGTCGGCACCGTCGTCGGCCTCGAACGCTCGGGCGAAGCCCTTGCGCGGGCACTCCAGCTGGGCATTGTCGACCATGCCTATACCAGCCCGGAGGAAGCCCTGCATGGCGCCGACCTGGTGCTGCTGGCGGCGCCGGTGGCCCAGACCGCCGGCATCCTGCGGGCGCTGCTGCCGTGGCTGGAGCCGCACACCATCGTCACCGATGCCGGCAGCACCAAGTCGGACGTGGTCGCGAGTGCGCGCGCCGTGCTCGGCGAACGCATCGTCCAGTTCGTGCCGGGCCACCCGATCGCCGGGCGCGAATCGAACGGCCCGGATGCCGCCATCCCGGACCTCTACCGCGGCAAGAAGGCCGTGCTGACGCCGCTGCCGGAAAACCCGCAAGCCAGCATCGACAAGGTCGCCAGCGCCTGGCGCGCATGCGGCGCCATCATCCACATCCTCACGCCGGGCGAGCACGACAAGGTATTCGCCGCCGTCAGCCATCTGCCGCACCTGCTGGCGTATGCGCTGGTGGACGACATCGCCAACAAGCCGCATGCGGACCTGCTGTTCCAGTATGCGGCCAGCGGCTTCCGCGACTTCACCCGCATCGCCGGCTCGTCGCCGGAGATGTGGCGCGACATCAGCCTGGCCAACCGCGATGCACTGCTCGGTGAGCTGGATGCCTATCTGGCACAATTACATGGCCTGCGCGCGCGCCTCGCGGCCTCCGACGCTGCCGGGCTCGAAGCCGTGTACGGCAATGCCCAGCGTGCGCGGCGCGCATGGATCGAAGCGATCGAAGCCTTCGAAAAGCCGCTCAGTCCGGACCAGGAATCAGGAAAGTAATCTTATGACGCAGTCCAAAATCTACCCCGAACACCTCGATCTCGAGCCGGTCATGCACGTCGAAGGCACGGTACGCCTGCCGGGCTCGAAGAGCATCTCCAACCGCACGCTGCTGCTGGCGGCGCTCAGCGAGGGTACGACCACTATCCACGACCTGCTGGCCTCGGACGACACCCTGGTGATGCTCGACGCCCTGAAGTCGCTCGGCATCCGCTGGGAACAGCGCGACGAGCGCACCCACGTCGTGCACGGCGCCGGCGGACAGCTGCCCATCGGCGAGGCCGACCTCTTCATGGGCAATGCCGGCACCGCGATCCGCCCGCTGACGGCGGCCCTGGCCGTGATCGGCGGCGACTACACCCTGCATGGCGTGCAGCGCATGCACGAGCGCCCGATCGGCGACCTGGTCGACGCCCTGAACGCGGTCGGCGCCCGGATCGAGTACACCGGCAACCCGGGCTACCCGCCGCTGCGCATCCGCCGCGGCCAGCTGTCCGCTTCCCGCATGTCGGTGCGCGGCAACGTCTCAAGCCAGTTCCTGACCGCGCTGCTGATGTCCGCGCCGCTGATGGCCCGGGACCACGCGGTGACCATCGCCGTCGAGGGCGAGCTGATCTCCAAGCCCTACATCGAGATCACCCTGAACCTGATGCGCCGCTTCGGCGTGACGGTCGAGCAGGACGGCTGGTCGTCCTTCACCGTGCAGCCGGGCCAGGCCTACCGCAGCCCGGGCAGCATCCACGTCGAAGGCGACGCCTCGTCGGCATCCTACTTCCTGGCGGCGGGCGCGATCGCCGGCGGCCCGGTGCGGGTCGAGGGCGTGGGCCGCAACAGCATCCAGGGCGACGTCCGCTTCGCCGACGCGCTCGAGCAGATGGGCGCGACGATCGTGAAGGGCGACAGCTGGATCGAGGCGCGTTCGAACGGCGTGCTGAAAGCGATCGACGCCGACTTCAACCACATCCCGGACGCCGCCATGACGATCGCCGTGGCCGCCCTGTACGCCGACGGCACCAGCACGCTGCGCAACATCGCCAGCTGGCGCGTGAAGGAGACCGACCGCCTGGCCGCGATGGCGACCGAACTGCGCAAGGTCGGCGCGATCGTGGAAGAGGGCGAGGATTACATCCGCATTACCCCGCCCGGGCAACTGTCGCCGGCCACCATCGATACCTACGACGACCACCGGATGGCGATGTGCTTCTCGCTGGCGTCGCTGGACGGCCAGGCGCGGCGCGGCAACGCCATGCGCATCAACGACCCGAAGTGCGTGGCGAAGACCTTCCCGGATTATTTCGAAACGTTTGCCGGGATCGCCAAGAACGATTTATCCTGACGTGAACAAATAAACTACGCATGCCACATTCGAACATCCCCGTCATCACCATCGACGGCCCGACCGCGTCCGGCAAGGGCACGGTCGCCCACCGGGTGGCCGACCACCTGGGCTTCCACCTGCTCGATTCCGGCGCCCTGTACCGGCTGACCGCGCTGTCGGCGCTGCGCCGCGGCACCAACCTCGCGGACGAGCATGCGCTCGCCAAGGTGGCCGAACACCTGCCGGCCCGCTTCAACGGCGGCCACATCTACCTGGGCACGGAAGACGTCAGCCACGCCATCCGCGCCGAGGAGGTCGGCAACATGGCCTCGAAGATCGCGGCCCTGCCGGGCGTGCGCCAGGCCCTGTATGGCCTGCAGCTGGGCTTCCGCCAGACGCCGGGCCTGGTGGCCGACGGGCGCGACATGGGCACCGTGATCTTCCCCGGCGCCAGGCTGAAAGTCTTCCTGACGGCAAGCGTTGAGGCCCGTGCGCAACGCAGGTATAAGCAATTGATTGACAAAGGGTTTTCTGCTAATATGGACGATCTGCTTGCGGATTTGCAGTCCCGCGATGCGCGCGATACCCAGCGCGCCGTGGCGCCGCTGGTTCCGGCAGAGGGTGCGCATCTCCTCGATACCTCGCACATGACCGTGGACGAAGCGGTCGCTTTGGTGCTTGAGTGGTGGGCGCACAGCTAGTGGTGCCCGGGTCTCGTTCCCGGGTGTGTTTCAACCTGACCCAGTTCAGAGCGCATATCGCCGTTCTGCTGGCTAACCTTTAAAAAACTCATGGCTACTGCAGCAAATCAAGATACCGGCATGGAAAGCTTTGCAGCACTCTTCGAAGAGTCGCTGTCGCGTCAAGACATGCGTTCGGGCGAAGTTATTTCGGCCGAAGTCGTGCGTCTGGATCACAACTTCGTGATCGTCAACGCCGGCCTGAAATCGGAAGCTTTCATTCCTATCGAAGAATTCAAGAATGACCAGGGCGAACTGGAAGTCAACGTGGGTGACTTCGTTTCCGTGGCCATCGAATCGCTGGAAAACGGTTTCGGCGATACCATCCTGTCGCGCGACAAGGCCAAGCGCCTGGCATCGTGGCTGGCTCTGGAAAAAGCAATGGAGTCGGGCGAGATCGTCACCGGCACCGTGAACGGCAAGGTCAAGGGCGGCCTGACCGTCCTGACCAACGGCATCCGCGCATTCCTGCCGGGTTCGCTGGTCGACACCCGTCCGGTCAAGGACACCACCCCGTTCGAAGGCAAGACCCTCGAATTCAAGGTCATCAAGCTGGACCGCAAGCGTAACAACGTCGTGCTGTCGCGTCGCGCCGTCATCGAAGCATCGATGGGCGAAGAGCGTGCGAAGCTGATGGAAACGCTGAAAGAAGGCACCGTGGTGACCGGCGTCGTCAAGAACATCACCGACTACGGTGCGTTCGTCGACCTGGGCGGCATCGACGGCCTGCTGCACATCACCGACCTGGCATGGCGTCGTGTGCGTCACCCGTCGGAAGTCCTGACCGTCGGCCAGGAAATCACCGCCAAGGTCCTGAAGTACGATCAGGAAAAGAACCGCGTCTCGCTGGGCGTCAAGCAACTGGGCGACGATCCGTGGACCGGCCTGTCGCGTCGCTACCCGCAAGGCACCCGCCTGTTCGGCAAGGTCACCAACCTGACCGACTACGGTGCATTCGTGGAAGTCGAGCAGGGCATCGAAGGCCTGGTGCACGTGTCCGAGATGGACTGGACCAACAAGAACGTGGCTCCGAACAAGGTTGTCCAGCTGGGCGACGAAGTCGAAGTCATGGTCCTGGAAATCGACGAAGAGCGTCGCCGTATCTCGCTGGGCATGAAGCAGTGCAAGGCGAATCCGTGGGACGACTTCGGCATGACCCACAAGAAGGGCGACAAGGTCAAGGGCCTGATCAAGTCGATCACCGACTTCGGCGTGTTCATCGGCCTGCCGGGCAACATCGACGGCCTGGTGCACCTGTCGGACCTGTCGTGGACCGAAGCCGGCGAAGAAGCCGTGCGCAAGTTCAAGAAGGGCGACGAGCTGGAAGCCGTGGTTCTGGCAATCGACGTCGAGCGCGAGCGTGTCTCGCTGGGCGTGAAGCAGCTGGAAGGCGACCCGTTCAACAACTTCGCATCGCTGAACGACAAGGGCACCCTGGTCACCGGCACCGTGAAGTCGGTTGAGCCGAAAGGCGCCGTGATCGCCCTGAACGACGAAGTCGAAGGCTACCTGCGCGCTTCGGAAATCTCGCGTGACCGCGTGGAAGACGCCGGCACCCACCTGAAAGTGGGCGACAAGGTCGAAGCCCTGGTCATCAACGTCGACCGCAAGGCTCGCAGCATCCAGCTGTCGATCAAGGCGAAAGACAACGCAGAGACCCAGGAAGCCATGCAGAAGCTGGCTTCGGACAACAGCGCTGCATCCGGCACCACCTCGCTGGGCGCACTGCTGAAGGCCAAGTTCGACAACAAAGGCTAATAACCTGGAAAAGCGCAGATGACCAAGTCCGAGCTGATCAACCGCCTGGCCGAGCGTTACTCTCAGCTGGTGGCAAAAGATGCGGAATACGCTGTCAAGACCATCCTCGATGCGATGACCAACGCCCTGGCGACCGGCCAGCGCATCGAGATCCGCGGTTTCGGCAGCTTCGCGCTGAACAGCCGGCCGCCCCGCATCGGACGCAATCCGAAGTCCGGCGACAAGGTGATGGTGCCCGAAAAACGGGTGCCCCACTTCAAGCCGGGCAAGCAGTTGCGCGAGCGGGTCGACGCGATGGTCGGGCAACCGATCATCGAAGACTGAGTCGTCTGCCGTCGGGCAGATAAAAACGGCGTCCTTCCGGGGATGCCGTTTTTTTTCGCCTGCGGCGCAAAAACCGTCGTCCCCGCGCAGGCGGGGATCCAAGTTTCTCGATCCGTTACGAACTTGGGTTGCCGCCTGCGCGGGAACGACGTTCTTGGGGCTGCCTTTTGAAAACTCGTTTCAAATATGCGACACTGCGCCTTTGTCGTCATTCCTCACAGGACCTATTGAGATGAAGATCGTTTCCACCATCCTCGGATGCATCCTGTTCGTCCTCTTCTTCGGCTTTGCCCTCAAGAACACCGACCCGGTGGATCTGTATTTCTTCCTGGGCTACGAATTGCGGGGACCCCTGGTGCTGATGTTGCTGGCCTTCTTCATCGCCGGCGCCTTCCTCGGCATCCTGGCAGTCACGCCCACCGTGTTCCGCCACCGCCGCGAAAGCTCGCAGCACAGGAACACCATCCAGGCCCTGCAGAGCGCCGCAGGCACCGCCGCGAGCGCCCCGCAACCCGACAGCGTCACCCCGCGCTGAACTGTCGTCATCACAGAACAAGAATCACATGGAATTTGAAATCTGGTGGCTGCTTGGCATCCCCGTCTTTTTTGCCCTCGGCTGGATTGCCGCCCGCGTCGACATCAAGCAACTCGTCTCCGAATCGCGCAGCCTGCCACGCGGCTACTTCAAGGGCCTGAACTTCCTCCTCAACGAGCAGCCCGACAAGGCGATCGACGCCTTCATCGAGATCGTCAAGCTCGACCCGGAAACGGCCGAGATGCACTTCGCGCTCGGTAACCTGTTCCGCCGCCGCGGCGAGACCGAGCGCGCCATCCGCGTCCACCAGAACCTGCTGTCGCGTCCCGACCTGCCGATCGAGCAGCAGGTGCACGCCCAGTACGAACTCGGCATGGACTACCTGAAGGCCGGCCTGCTGGACCGCGCCGAGGAGACCTTCAACCTGCTGGTCGACACGCAGTACGGCGTGCAGGCGCGCCGCGCCTTGCTGGAGATCTTCCAGCGCGAAAAGGAATGGCGCCGCGCGATCGCCGCCGCCGAGGGCCTGCAGGAATCCGGCGCCGGCGCCCAGCACAAGGAAATCGCGCAGTTCTATTGCGAGCTGGCCCAGGATGCCCTGGTCCACATGCAGCCGGCCGATGCGATGCAGCTGCTGGACAAGGCCCTGCAGGCCGACCGCAAGAGCGTGCGCGCGACCATGCTGTATGGGGACGCCCAGACCGCCCAGGGCGACATCGAAGGCGCCCTCAAGACCTGGCGCCGCGTCGAGCAGCAGAGCGTGCCCCACGTGGCCCTGGTCGCGGCCCGCCTGATGGACGGCTACCGCAAAGTGGGCCGGCCGCAGGAAGGCGTCAACCTGCTGCGCTCCTACCTTGCGGAAGCGTCATCCATTGATCTGATCGAGGTGGTGTTCAAGGCCGTCATCGAACTGAACGGCGTGGACGCTGCCAAACAGCTGGTGGTGGAAGAGCTGCGCCGTAATCCGACGCTGCTTGGCCTGGATAAATTGCTTGAGGCACGCTTGATGGATGCCCCGGCGAACGTCTGGGAAGAATTGTCGATGGTGAAGAACCTCGTCCACGGTTATACGCAGAAGCTGGCGCGCTACCAGTGCAGCCACTGCGGTTTCAAGGCACGCCAGTACTATTGGCAATGCCCGGGATGCAGCAAGTGGGAGACATATCCCCCGCGCCGCACCGAAGAACTCAATGTCATGAATTAAGAAAATGAAGATTACGATTATCGGTACCGGCTACGTTGGTCTCGTCACCGGCGCCTGCCTCGCGGAACTCGGCAACGATGTGTTCTGCCTCGACGTCGACCAGCGCAAGATCGACCTGCTCAACGACGGCGGCATCCCCATCCACGAACCGGGCCTGGAAGAGGTCGTCGCGCGCAACCGCGCCGCCGGCCGCCTGCATTTCTCGACCGACGTCGCCGCCAGCGTCGCCCACGGCCAGCTGCAGTTCATCGCCGTCGGCACCCCGCCGGACGAGGATGGTTCGGCCGACCTGCAGTACGTGCTGGCCGCCGCGCGCAACATCGGGCGCCACATGGACGGCTTCAAGGTCATCGTCGACAAGTCGACCGTGCCTGTCGGTACCGCCGACCGCGTCGCCGCCGCGATCCGCGAGGAGCTGGCCGCGCGCGGCGCCCAGACCGAATTCACCGTGGTGTCGAACCCGGAATTCCTGAAGGAGGGCGCCGCGGTCGAGGACTTCATGCGCCCGGACCGCATCGTCATCGGCCACGACGACAGCCCGAGCGGCCAGCGCGCGCGCGAGCTGATGAAGCTGCTGTACGCGCCGTTCAACCGCAACCACGAGCGCGTCTACTGGATGGACGTGCGCTCGGCCGAGTTCACGAAATATGCCGCCAACGCCATGCTGGCGACCCGCATCTCGTTCATGAACGAACTGGCCAACCTGGCCGACAAGGTGGGCGCCGACATCGAGGCGGTACGCCACGGCATCGGCTCCGATCCGCGCATCGGCCACAGCTTCCTGTACGCCGGCGCCGGCTACGGCGGCTCCTGCTTCCCGAAGGACGTGCAGGCGATGGAGCGCACCGCGCGCCAGTACGGCCAGGACCTGCTGATCCTGAGCGCCGTGGAAGCCGTCAACGAGCGCCAGAAGCATGTGCTGGGCCGAAAGGTCGTGGCCCGCTTCGGCGAGGACCTGTCCGGCAAGCGCTTCGCGGTCTGGGGCCTGGCCTTCAAGCCGAACACCGACGACATGCGCGAGGCGCCGTCGCGCGTGCTGCTGCAGGAACTGGTCGCGCGCGGCGCCACCGTCGCCGTGCACGACCCGGTGGCGATGGCGGAAGCACGTCGCGTGCTCGAGCTCGACCTCGGCGAAGAGAAGCTGGCCCGCATCGAGTTCAAGGACGCGCCGATGGACGCGCTGGATGGCGCCGAGGCGCTGGTGATCGTCACCGAATGGAAGGCCTTCCGCAGCCCCGACTTCGAAGAGATCAAGGCGCGCCTGGTCAATCCGGTCGTCATCGATGGCCGCAACCTCTACGAACCGGCCCTGATGACCGGCCTGGGCATCGAATACCACGGGATCGGCCGTTCGGTCCTGACCAGCAAGTGAGCCAGCCGATGCATCAAGACATCCCAAGCCGCCTGCTGCCGACCGACAGCTACCGCCAGGCCGAGGCGCCGGCACTCGAGAAGGTGCGCCTGCTGGTGGTGGGCGACGTCATGCTCGACCGGTACTGGTTCGGCGACGTCTCGCGCATCTCGCCGGAAGCCCCGGTGCCGGTGGTGCGCATCGAGAAGCGTGAAGCCCGCCTGGGCGGCGCCGCCAACGTCGCGCGCAACGCGGCAGCCCTCGGCGCCCATTGCGGCCTGCTTGGCGTGGTCGGCAACGACGAGGCCGGCGACGAGGTCGAGCAGATCCTGCGCGAATCCAGCATCGACAGCTACCTGAAGCGCGACGAGGCGATCTCCACCATCGTCAAGCTGCGCGTGATCGGACGCCAGCAGCAGATGGTGCGCATCGACTTCGAGGAAGCGCCCAGCGAAACCACGCTGCGCGACAAGCTGACCCAGTTCAAGGCCGTGCTGCCGGACTACGACGTCATCATCTTCTCCGACTACAACAAGGGCAGCCTGGTGAACGTGGCGGAGATGATCCGCATGGCGCGCGACGCCGGCAAGACCGTGATGGTCGACCCGAAGGGCGACGATTTCACGCCCTACCGGGGCGCCACCATGCTGACCCCGAACAAGTCCGAACTCAAGCGCATCGTTGGCAGCTGGAAGACCGAGGACCAGCTCACCGAGAAGGCGCAGAAGCTGCGCGAGGAACTGGGCCTGGAAGCCCTGCTGCTGACCCGTTCGGAAGAGGGCATGAGCCTGTACACGGCCGCCGAGGTGCTGCACATCCATGCCGACGCGCGCGAAGTGTTCGACGTCTCCGGCGCGGGCGACACCGTGATCGCGACCATGGCCGCGATGCTGGGCGTGGGCGCGCCGCTGGCCGAAGCGCTGGCCACCGCCAACCGCGCCGGCGGCATCGTGGTCGGCAAGCTGGGCACCGCCACCGTCACCCGCGACGAGCTGTTTGCGCATCGCCGCCGCACCGACGGCTCCCAATCCTGAACGCTTGATCTTTGATAAGCGCCGGGCGTCAACGCCTGGCGTACTTATCCGTTAATACATACGGGCGGCGCCTGCCGCCCCTATACCAACCAACGGAGATAAGAGATGATCAAGAAACTCTTCCTTGCCATCGTCGCGCTGGCGGCGTCGATGAACATTGCCTTTGCCCAGGTCGACGTCAACAAGGCCGATGCCGCGGCGCTGGACTCGGTGAAGGGCGTCGGCCCCGCCATGTCGAAGACCATCATCGATGAACGCGCCAAGGGCGAATTCAAGGACTGGGCCGATTTCCAGAAGCGCGTGAAGGGCGTGGGCGACAAGCGCGCCGCCAAGCTGTCCGAAGCCGGCCTGCAGGTGAACGGCAAGTCCAAGGAAGGTGCCCCGATGGCAGCCTCCACCGGCGCTGCGAAAGGCAAGATGGATGAGAAGGCCGCCAAGCCGGCCAAGGCCGCCAAATCGGACGCCCACCCGAAAGCCACCAGCTGAGCCTTGGAGGCGTCTCTCCGAGCCCCGCAGCCTGCGGGGCTTTTCATTTGGGGCTTGCTTTTACTCATGACGGCACCGACCCGTCCCGTACGCCGTATTGCATCTCGGATTAGAATGGCGTTTTGAGATCGCAAGAAAGCAGAAGCACACCCATGGCATACAAGACCATCCAGGACACGATCGGCAACACCCCGCTGGTGCAGCTGGTTCGCATTCCGGGCGCGGACGCCGCGGCCCGCAACAACGTCATCCTCGGCAAACTCGAAGGCAACAACCCGGCCGGTTCCGTCAAGGACCGCGCCGCCATGTCGATGCTGCGCGGCGCCGAGGAGCGCGGCCAGATCAAGCCGGGCGATACCCTGATCGAAGCGACCAGCGGCAACACCGGCATCGCGCTGGCGATGGCGGCTGCGATCCGCGGCTACAAGATGCTCCTGATCATGCCGGACAACCTGTCGATCGAGCGCCGCCAGAGCATGGCCGCGTATGGCGCCCAGATCATCCTGACCCCGAAGACCGGCGGCATGGAATATGCGCGCGACCTGGCCGAGTCGATGCAGAAGGACGGCAAGGGCATCATCCTGGACCAGTTCGCCAACCAGGACAACCCGCGCGCCCACTACGAGACCACCGGTCCCGAGATCTGGCGCGATACCGAAGGCCGCGTCACCCACTTCGTCAGCGCGATGGGCACCACCGGCACCATCATGGGCGTGTCGCACTACCTGAAGGAACAGAACGAGGCGATCCGCATCATCGGCGCCCAGCCGGAAGAGGGTTCGTCGATCCCGGGCATCCGCAAGTGGCCGGAAGCCTACCTGCCGAAGATCTTCGACCGCGCGCGCGTCGACCAGGTCGAGAACGTGACCCAGGCCGCGGCCGAGCAGATGGCGCGCCGCCTGGCGGCCGAGGAAGGGATTTTCTGCGGTATTTCCGCGGCCGGCGCCTGCGAAATCGCGCTGCGCATTTCGCAGACCGTGGAGAATGCGACGATCGTGTTCGTCGTCTGCGACCGCGGTGATCGTTATCTGTCGACGGGTGTGTTCCCCGCCTGAAGGTCACGCTTCGAAGCGTGTATGTCTTGATCCCGGCGCGAGGTCTGGGCGCTGGGTGTCTCCCCTCACGAGGAAGAATCGGTGCTGCTTCAGGTGCTGCTGCGGGTGACGGCAGGGCGGCATGATCTGCCGCCGTCCGTAGTCGCCCCCACGGTTATTGCTCGGCGCCGCTGGCGTTGGTGTCCTTGTCCTTCGGCTTGAACTGCTTGTCGCTGATGCGGAATTTCGCACGGCGGTCGCCCATCAGGTAGCGCAGGTCGCGGATCGACAGGTCGCTGACTTCGTGCATGCGGATCAGCAGCGAAGCGCCGACCGGCAGGCGGTGGTGGCGGATCTTCGAGATGACCGGCGGTGCCACTTCGAGGGCGCGCGACAGGGCTGCGTCGTTCTTCAGGCGCAGGTTCTCGATCAGGGTGTCGAGCAGGCGGTTCGGGTTGTACTGCAGCAGTTCGTCATTCTCCGAATCGCTGTTCATATCAATGCCGACTTGGTTCGTCATGATGTCACTATTCCTATTTTTGGGTTGAAGGAGCTCGCTGGCGGCTTTGAGGTACAACAAAGGTTTCGAAAATTTCTACTAAATTATACAACTAATTTTTAATTTAGTACTTAAGAGCAATAAGGGCCAGCTCTACTTGCTCAGTTCGTTGTCCTGCTGCAACAATAGCCGCAATGCAATTCTCTCACAAACTCACTAAAAAATTAATTGCTTTTTATTTAAACTTAAGTGTAAAGCAATTCTCGATGCGCTGCCGCACGTTTCCAAATGGCATGATGAAATGCCAAGAGGAGTGGGGGTATCGGGATAGGAAGGGTGTTTCCTCGGAGAACTAGCTTGAGGAAAGTGACATACCCCGGGGAGTATGTCATTGTCAGTACTGCATTAGCTCAACAATAATAACTGTTGTATCGTTACAAACGGATACAAAGTTTTTGGTTACTCAGGGTTAAATACCGCGCGACAAACGCACCGCGCGGCCCAGTTCGACCACCGACATGGCATAAAAGTAACTCCGATTGTACTTTGTGATAGCAAAGAAGTTAGTGTTTGCCACCCAGTACTCGGTGGGATCGGCGCCGTTCTGCAGATCGATCAGGCCGTACTGGCGTTGTTCCGGCAGGGAAGTACGGGTAATGACGCCGGCGCCCTGCAGCTCGGACGGCTGCCAGCGCGCTTCCAGGCCGCCCAGCAGCGGCTGCCAGGCCAGGCTCGGCGCGACGTCGGCCGGAAAGACCGCGGGACCGGTCGCATTGCGGTCCCAGCCGTGCGCGACCAGGAAATTGGCCACGCTGCCGATCGCGTCGGAAGCCGAGTTGCGCAGGTCGACGATGCCGTCGCCGTCGAAGTCGACACCGTATTTCAGGATATTGCCAGGCATGAACTGCGTCATGCCGACCGCGCCGGCGAAGGAACCCAGCAAGGAGAAGGGATCGATGTTTTCCTTGCGTGCCAGCAGCAGGGTATTTTCCAGCTCGCTGCGGAAGAAGGCCATGCGGTCGA
The DNA here is from genome assembly GCF_057657395.1 of Telluria sp. Soil_C_11. Lineage (NCBI taxonomy): Bacteria > Pseudomonadati > Pseudomonadota > Betaproteobacteria > Burkholderiales > Oxalobacteraceae > Telluria > Telluria sp. Soil_C_11. The sequence continues at coordinate 17,323 of NZ_JBDGIN010000010.1, forward strand.
GCCGGTTCGGCGCTTCCGGATAGGCAAAGGCGAGGGTGGTCAGCACATCCACCACGCGGAAGCGCCCGGTATCGCGGCCGTAGATGGTCTCGACGCCGATGATGCCGACGATGATCTCGGCCGGCACGCCGTACAGCGCTTCGGCGCGCGCCAGCTCGGCGGCGTTGTCGTTCCAGAAGCGGACCCCGGCATTGATGCGGATCGGTTCGATGAAGCGCTCGCTGTAGGCCTGCCAGTTCTTCGGCTTGCCCGGCGGCGCCGGTTTGACCAGCTGGACCGCGGAGTCGACGAAGCGGGCCTTGGCGACCAGCGCGTCCAGCCCGGCGCGATCGAAGCCATGGCGGCTCACCATCTCGTCCTCGAAATCGCGCACCGCCTGCCATTCGCCGAAGTTGACCTGTTCGCCATCGTAGTCGATGCCCGGGCGCACCGGCGCCGGCGCGGCTTTCGCAGCCTTGGCCTTGGCGGCCTTGGCTTTCCCGGCCCTGGTGGCCTTCGCGGTCTTGGCCACCTTCGCCGACTTGGCGCCGGTGTGGTGGATCGAGGAGGCGGCGACGGCGTTGGAGGCCTGCCCGGCGCCGATGGCGAGGGCAAGCAGCAGCGGTACAAAGGATTTCATCGAACTCGGGACAGCAACTCTTTCAGGATAGTCGGCAGGCCGGCGCCGTGGGATTGCGGCTGCGCCGGCGGAGCATAGCGCCAGGCGCTGTAACGGCGCAGGAATTCGGCCGCGGCGGCCTTCGGCCCGGGGGCGAGGGCGGCGCCGGCGATGCGCGCGGCGTAAGCCGTCGGCCCTTCGTCCGGCGCACGCGGCAGGCCCAGTTGGCCAAGGCGGTGGCACAAGGCCGAGTATAGCCTATCGACCGGGTCCTCCCGCCGCCGCCGCGACAATTTTCTGCCCAGCAGCAACACCGCGCATGCCAGGGCCAGCAAGGCCGCGCTGCGCCAGCTGAACAAGTTGTCTTGAAGGCTTTCCATCAATGCATGCTGGCGCTGCGGGCCATAGTTCAGCACCCACTGGTTCCAGCCGTTATTGGCGGCGCCGATCGCAAACCGGACCCTGGCCAGCAGCGAATCCGGAGCCGGCTGCAACAGCCGCCCCAGTCCCTCGAAGCCGAACGGCGCCGGGGCCGGCAGCGCGCGCGCCAGGCTGCGCTGCACGCGGTCCGGCGCGACCGCCGCGGTCGGATCGACGCGCACCCAGCCCCGCCGCGCCAGCCAGACCTCGCTCCAGGCGTGGGCGTCGGACTGGCGCACGGTGAAGTAGCCGTCGATCGGGTTCAGTTCGCCACCCTGGTAGCCGGTCACCACGCGCGCCGGGATCCCTGCCGCGCGCATCAGGAACACGAAGGCGCCGGCATAGTGCTCGCAGAAGCCGGCGCGGGTGTCGTACAGGAACTCGTCGACGGCATCCATCCCCAGCAGCGGCGGCTCCAGCGTATAGGAATAACCCTGCGTGGCGAACTGGCGCAGCACCGCCTGTACCCGCTGCAGGGGTTCCGGGTAATCGTGGCGCAGGCGCTGGCCGGCCGCCAGCGCCTTCGGGTTGCGGCCGTAGGGCAGCAGCAGCCACTGGAAGGCGTTGTCCAGCGAGTCGCCGGGCTGGAAGCTGAAGTCCACGTAGGAGGCCAGGTCGTAGCGGATCCGCTCCCGCACCGGGCTGGAAGCCTGCAGTTCCAGCTCCGGGGTGGCGCTGGCGGTCCCGCTCGACAGCTGCGGCAGGGCGCGCGGCATCTCGAGCGCGAACAGCCAGCGCATGTTCGACGGTTCCATCGTGACCTGGTAGCGCAGCGCGTCGCCACGCACCGAGATCGATACCGGCTGCGGCGCCTTGCTGCCGAAGTGCGAGCGGGCCGTCAGCCGGCTCCAGGTGCGGCCGTCATAGGCGCCCAGCACCGGGCCGCGCCAGTACAGTTGCGGCTGGGCCGGCGGCGGGCCGTCGAACTTCACGCGAAAGGCCGGATCGTCGGATTGCGCCAGGCTCGAAAACTGGCCCGGCGCCATCGTGTCGGACAGGCCGGTGCTGGCGCCGTGGGCATCGTCGGGCATGCCCCACAGCGGCCCGTTCACGCGCGGGAACAGGATGAAGCCCAGGGCCGCGAGCGGCGTCGCCAGCGCCAGGATCTTCGCCCCCATCAGCAGGCGCGTGCGCAAGGGCGGCACCGCGCCGGTGAGCTGGAACGACAGCTGGGTGGTGAGCAGGGCCACGATCGACACCAGCATCAGCAGGGCGGTGCCGATGCTTTGCGAGTAGAAGAAATTCGTCAGCACCAGGAAAAAACACAGGAACACCACCACGAACAGGTCGCGCCGCGCGTGCATCTCCAGCATCTTGAAGGCGACCAGCAGCACCAGCATGGCGACCCCGGCGTCGCGTCCGAGCACCGTGTGGTAGGTCTGCAGCACGCCCGCCATCGCGGCGACGGCCAGCGGCGCCAGCACCAGGTTGGTCGGCATGCGCCGTCCCAGCAGGGTCAGCAGGGCGCGCCAGACCAGGGTGGCGCCGCACAGCAAGGTCACCCACAGCGGCAGGTGGGCCGTGTGCGGCAGCAGCACCAGCACCGTGCTCGCCAGCAGCAGCAGGGTGTCCTGCTTGTCGCGCGGGAGCGGCTGCCAGAATCGCGGGAGCGAAGGACGCAACGTTTTCATCGCGCCTCGTCGACGATGCCGTACAGCGCCAGGGCTTCCAGGCAGGCCGCCTGGTGGGCCGGGCCGAGCCCCGCGTCGATGGCCTGGCGGCCGAGGCGCAGCGCATAGGGCAGGGCCCGCAGTTCCGCTTCCAGCACCCAGCGCGCCAGGCGCGACAGTTTCAGCTCGAGGTCGAGCCGCGGCGGCAGCGCGTCCAGGTCGAGCACCAGCTCGTCGAGCGCGCCGCCCTCGAACTGCTTGGTCACCAGCTGGCCGCCGAGCGCAGGGTCGAGGCGGGCGATGTGGCGCCAGGCCAGCTGGCGCAGCGGATCGCCCGGCTGGTAACTGCGCACGCCGGCGAAGTCGTCGCTGCCGGCGCTGCCGGCGCCGTCCGGGCTCGGATGGCCGCTGACCGGCAGCGGCGGCGCGTCCTGCTCGGGAAAGGGGTAGACCAGCGCGCGGCTGTCCGGCTGCCAGTAGCTCCAGGCGTTGAACAGCCCGAGCGGGAAGCGGGTCGCCAGGCGCACGCGCGGCGCCTTCATCCAGCCGCGCCGGCTGCTGGCGCCGGACAGCACCACGGTGGTGGTCGCGCCCGCCGGCACGTCGACCGCATGGCGCGGGTCGGTCGCGGTATCGACGTCGACCCAGAGCGCGAACCGGCTCAGCCGCGTGCGGTTGGCCAGCAGCAGTTCGAACGGTGCGTCCTCGCCCGCGAACACGGCGCCGGCGCGGCCGGGCCGCAGGTGCAGGTGGGCCAGGTTGCGGTAGGCGGCGATCATGTCGACCAGCCCGCAGGCGGCGGCCACGAAAGTCAGGCCGAAGCCCAGCCCCAGGCTGTAGTTGACCGAGCCGACCAGCAACGCCAGCAGCAGGGCGCCGAAGCCGAGGCCGGCGCGGGTCGGCAGGACATACACGCGGCGCTGGTTCAGCTCGACTTCGCCGCGGTCGCGCGCGGTGGTGCGCTCGCGCCAGGTGCTGCGCCGTCCGCGCAGCCAGCCGAACACCCGGACGCCGAGCGGCAGCCTGGCCACGGCAGCGTCCCTCATGTCAGACCGGCACCGACTTCTGCAGCTGCAGCACCAGGTCGCGGCTGGCGCCGCCGCCGCCGTGCGCCGACTTCAGCGGCCGCAGGCGGTGCGCGCAGACCGGCACCAGCAGGGTCTGGATGTCTTCCGGGATCACGTGGTCGCGCCCCTCCAGTGCGGCCCAGGCGCGCGCCGCCTGCAGCAGGGCCAGGGTGGCGCGCGGCGACAGGCCTTCGGCGAACAGCTTGCCGGAGCGCGATTCCTGGGCCAGGGCCTGCAGGTAGTCGATCAGCGCGCCCGAGGCGTGGATCGCACGCAGCGAGCGCTGCGCATCGAGCAGCTCTTCCGGGCGCATCACCGGCTGCAGCGTCTTCAGCATCGCGCGCCGGTCCTCGCCCATCAGCAGGGCCCGTTCGGCGCTGGCGTCGGGATAGCCCAGCGACAGGCACAACAGGAAGCGGTCGAGCTGGGATTCCGGCAGCGGGAAGGTGCCGATCTGGTGCGCCGGGTTCTGGGTCGCGATCACGAAGAACGGCTCCGGCAGGGCGCGCGTGACGCCGTCCGCCGTGACCTGGCGCTCTTCCATCGCTTCCAGCAGCCCGGACTGGGTCTTCGGCGTGGCGCGGTTGATCTCGTCGGCCAGCAGCACCTGGGTGAAGATGGGGCCGGGGTGGAACACGAAGCCGTTCTTCTCGCGCTCGTACACCGAGATGCCGGCCACGTCGGCAGGCAGCAGGTCGCTGGTGAACTGCACGCGGTTGAAGCGCAGGCCGAGGCTGAGCGCCAGGGCGTGCGCCAGCGTGGTCTTGCCGACCCCGGGCACGTCGTCGATCAGCAGGTGGCCGCCGGCCAGCAGGCAGGTGAGGGCAAGACGGACCTGCTGGTCCTTGCCCACCACGATCTGTCCGACCTGGCGTGCGGCGGAATGCAATTGTTTGAACATGGATGGCTTTTTCTCGTCGACCCGGGGCGCATGGTAGATTAACGCCATCGGCAATCTTTTTATCGGCATTTCGATTCTATGCGAGAACGCCGATCCATGTGATACGGATGAGCGCAGCACAATGAGCACAGCAATCTACAGCCACCCGGACTGTTCCCTGCACGAGATGGGCGACTGGCACCCCGAAACGCCGGCGCGCCTGCAGGCGATCGAGGACCAGCTGATCCTGGCGCGGCTGGATGGGCTGGTCGAGCGCCGCGACGGCGCGCCGGCCGGCCTCGATGCGATCCTGCGCAACCACAGCCAGGGCGCGCTCGACCTGGTGCGCGACAACCTGCCGGGCGCCGGCGAACATTATCCGCTCGACGGCGACACCCTGCTGTGCAAGCACAGCTACCAGGCCGCCCTGCGCGCCGCCGGCCTGGCGCTGGCCGCCACCGACGACGTGATCGCGGGCGCGGTCGACAATGCCTTCTGCGCGATCCGCCCGCCCGGCCACCATGCGCGGCCCGGCGAGCCGATGGGATTCTGCCTGTTCAACAACGTCGCCATCGCCGCCCGCCACGCGCTCGAGGTGCATGGACTGGAGCGGGTCGCCATCGTCGATTTCGACGTCCACCACGGCAACGGCACCGAGGAGTCCTTCCGCGACGATCCGCGCGTGCTGATGGCCAGCTTCTTCCAGCATCCCTTCTATCCGTACACCGAGCCGGCCCCGGTGACCGCGACCAGCGTGAACATCCCGGTGCCGGCCTACAGCGGCGGCGAGGTGGTGCGCAAGCTGGTGCAGGAACAGTGGCTGCCGGCCCTGCATGCGCACCGCCCGCAGATGATCTTCATCTCGGCCGGCTTCGACGCCCACAGGGAAGACGAGCTGGGCGGCATGGCGCTGGTCGAGGCCGACTATGCCTGGATCACCCGCCAGCTGGTCGAGGTCGCGCGCCGGCACGCCGGCGGGCGCATCGTCAGCTGCCTGGAAGGCGGCTACAACCTGTCGGCACTTGGCCGCAGCGTGGCGGCGCACGTCAAGGTGCTGGCCGACCTGGATTGAAGCTGGATTAAACCGCGTTCCGGAACCGGCGCAACGCGGCAGTATCTAACCTCCACACCAAACACGACTGGAGGGGATATGAAACTGCTGCGCCTCGCGGCGGCGCTATGCCTGCTCGCCGTATGTGGACTGACCCCGCGGCTGGCCGCGGCCACCAATTACACGCTGTGGATCAACGGCCGCCTGGGAGGCGGCATCGTCGGCGACTACGACAGCTTCACTTACTGGGGCCCGGCCTCGATGCCCGCGGGCGTCAACAAGAAGGCCGTCAACTGGGACGGCCGCAGCAGCATCGCCACCCAGAGCTACCTCGTCCGCAATGCCCTCGACTGCTTCTGCACCGGGAACAACTGGTGCTATATCGCGACCCACAGCGCCGGCGACCTGCTGCTCGGCTACACCCTGGCCAACTACGGCGGCTCGGCGCGGCTGAAGAAGAACGCCATTCCCAATCCGGTCGGCATGTGCGGCAACCGGGGCGGCGGCGGGACGCAAACCGGCTGGAACATCAAGTGGGTGCGCGCCGCCGCCAGTTCTAGCGGCGGCTCGGAGCTGGCGGACATCGGCGCCTGGTTCACCTCGGAACCGCTGGTGCAGGACGTGCGGACCACGACCGCGCGCGCCATGTACAACCACAACAACACGCGCAACATCTGGTTCTACATGTATGCCGGCGCCAGGGGCGCGCTGTATTCCTTCATCCTGCCGGGCCAGGACGACGAGGTCGAGCCCTATCACAGCGCGGGCGGCGTCTCCGGCAGTTCGGGCATGGCCCTGTGCAACCCGGGCGACTGGTTCTGCAACGACCTGACCCTGGGCACGGCGCCGAACCAGGGCGGCAGCACGAAGTGGGCTTACCACTCGGTCGCCTTCCGCGACGACGGCGAGGACTACGGCCATTACACGAACGGGAACTGGGGCGGCATCGTCTCCGTGGTCCGAAGTGCGATGGCCAGCACCGCGCGTTGATCCGCATTGCGCGCCGGCCATGCGGCGTTTGCGGTTTCCGCCACACGTATCGATTTGGCTCGTGCGGTCATTGACGCGTACATACACCCCATCTACATTGGATTCGGCTGTGGCACGGCCATGCGGATTTCTTGCTGTGCAGCCGGGCGGGCAGCGAACGCAATCCAGGGACAACGAACGAGTGGGGACGAGATGAGAGCGATACGCACGATACTGGCGTCATGCCTGTTCGCCGCAGCCGGGCTGACCTCGGGACTGGCATCGGCAACGAACTACACCTTATGGATCAACGGCCGCAACGGCGGCGGCACCATCGGCGACTACAACAGCTTCACCTACTGGGGCCCGTCGTCGACCGCGGCGGGCGTCAACAAGAAGGCCGCCAACTGGGACGGCTACAACAGCATCTCCTCGCAGAGCTACCACATCCGCGACGCGCTGGACTGCTTCTGCACCGGCAGCAACTGGTGCTACATCGCGACCCACAGCGCCGGCGACCTGATGATCGGCTATACCCTGGCCAACTACGGCGGCTCGGCACGCATGAAGAAGAACGCGACGCCCAATTCGTCGGGCGTGTGCGGCAATTCGGACGGTACCTCGCAGACCGGCTGGAACATCAAGTGGGTGCGCACCGCCGCCGGCGCCGCCGGCGGTTCCGAACTGGCCGACTATGGCTCCTGGGCGGTCTCCGATCCGCTCACGCAGGACCTGAAGACCTCGACCGCGCGCGCCATGTACGACCACAACGCCACGCGCGGCATCTGGTTCTACATGTATGCCGGCGCCAAGGGCACTTCCTATTCGGCGATCCTGCCGGGCCAGGACGACGAAGCGGTGGCCTACCACAGCGCGGGCGGGGTCGCGGGCAGTTCCGGCGGCTCCTACTGCAATCCCCGCGACTGGTTCTGCAACGACCTGACGCTCGGCGCCGCCGCGAACGAAGGTGGCAGGGCGAAGTGGAGCTACCACTCGGTCTCGTTCCGGGACGACAGCGAGGCCTACAACCACTACACGAACAGGAACTGGGCAGGCATCGTTTCCGTCGTCCGAAGTGCGATGGTGAACAGTGCCCTCTAACAAGCCTCCGCAGGGCCGCCGGCCAGCGAAGCCGCGGTCCGCACCGCGGCCCTGGCTGCGCGGCCTGGTATTGCCGGCCTGCGCGCTGGCGCTGCTGGCCGCCCTGGTCTGGAGCCTGATGGGCCATGGCGCCCCGGCCGCGCCGGCCGTGGCGGCCCAGGCCCCGGCGCCGCAGGGCCAGCCTTTCTTCCACCCGGTGGACGAGCCGGGCCTGCCGGCCGTCGACGACCGCAAGCAGCGCCGGCAGCAGCTGGTCGACAACTACCAGCTGGCCGACCACACCTTTTGCAGCTACCGCGACGGCAGCCAGTATCCTTCGGGGTCGCGGCCGATCGCGGAAAACGCCGACCAGGATACGCCGAACGCGCCGGTCACCGACATGCACCCCATGCGCCTGCAGGGCGGCGGCACGGACAGCCGCGTGCAGCTGCAGACCTCGCAGTCGCGCGTCTACATGGCCGCCAACGAGGCGGTCGCGTTCTCGCTGCGCGCCGTCGACGCGGCCGGCCAGGTGCAGCCGCTGGTGATCACCCGCGCCGTTTCGCAAGGCATCACCTACAAGGGCACGCGCCAGAGTCCGCAGGTGAGCATCCCCTTCCTGGATGACGGCAGCGGCGCCGACCCGGTGCCGAACGACGGCGCCTGGGCCGGCGTGCTGGCGCCGGCGCAGACCGGCCTGGCGGGTTTCAACGGCACCATCCGCACCCAGGTCAGCTACAACGTCAACGGCAGGAACGGGGTGGTGATGTTCGACGTGATCTACACGCCCGAGCTGCCGGCGGTCTGGACCGGGCAGATCCGCGAAGCGGTCGAGAACGGCTCGCTCAGTTTCATCCTTCCCGTGGAGGTGCGCATGCCCGGGCGCTACATCGTCAGCGGCCGGGTCGACGATGCGCGCGGCAAGCCGTTTGCCTTGCTGACCTTCAACGACGTGCTCGGCCCCGGTCCCAACGCGATCAGGCTGACCATGTTCGGCAAGCTGATGCGCGACCAGAATGCGGCCCTGCCATTGACCCTGCGCGACGTCGACGGCTACCTCCTGAAGGAAAACACGGACCCCGACCGGGCCCTGATGCCGCGCCTGGAAGGCAAGGTATTTACGGGCAAGAATCATCCACTGAAGGGATTCTCGGATGAAGAATGGCAGAGCGAGGAAAGGACCCGCTACCTGACCGAGTTCGCCAGGGACGTCACACTGGCAGGCAACGCGCTGCGGGCTTTTGACCCCGGCCAGCCGCTGCCGCCGAGCGAATGCGGGGTCAAGCCGACAGCGCGGTAAAATGTGCGAATGGCAGATTCCACAAGTTTTAGCTATGACGGGCAGGGCCTGCTGGCCGAGCTGGCGGCGCTCCCGCCGACGGCGCGGCTGGCCTGCGCCACGGCGGCCGCAACGCGGCTGATGCCGGCCTGCGAGCGCTTCGCGGCCGTCCACGCGCCGGCGACCGCGGGCCGTGCGCGCGAGATCGTCGCCGAGCTGTGGCAATGCATCCTGGCGCACGACCCGGACAGCCAGCCCTGGCCGGCGGTGCTGGACGAAGTCATGCGCATGATTCCCGGGAAGGAGGCCGAAGGCGGCCTGCTGACGCAGATGGCCGAGGACGGGCTGGCCTCGCTGGCCTATGCGATCCGCTGCCTGCTGGTGGACCAGCCGAGCCAGGCCGAATCGGCGGTCGGGCGCGAGTACGATGCCACCGACCAGGCGGCGATCCGCCTCACGGGCGTGGTCCCGAACACGCCGAAAAAGGAAGCCAGGCTGCTGGCCCACCCCCTGATCCAGCGTACGCTCGCGCGCCAGCACGAGGATCTCGCGCTGCTGCGGCGCGGCGACCTCGCGGAGCTGCTGCGCCAGGCCGTGGCCAACCCGACCTTCACCGAACAGGAGCTCGCCAGCTTCTCCAGCGTAAAATAGCGTCTTGTACGCAGATTATTGAGAGTAAGCATGTCGATTCAATGGTTCCCGGGCCACATGGCCGCGGCCCGCAAGCAGGCCGCGGAGCAGATGGAAAACACCGATGTGGTCATCGAGGTCCTGGACGCGCGCCTGCCCCAGGCGAGCAGCAACCCGATGGTCGAGGAACTGCGCAAGTTCCGCCAGCGCCCCTGCCTGAAGGTCCTGAACAAGACCGACCTGGCCGACCCCGTGGCGACCGCCGCCTGGGCCGCCTGGTACGATGCCCAGGACGGCGTGACGGCCTATCCGATGACGACCAAGAAGCCGTCCGACGTGGCGCGGATCCCCGACCTGTGCAAGACGCTGGCCCCGCACCGCGGCGTACCGACCAAGCCGCTGCGCATCATGATCATGGGCATCCCGAACGTCGGCAAGTCGACCCTGATGAACGCGCTGCTCAAGAAGCGCGTGGCCAAGGTCGGCGACGAGCCGGCCGTCACCAAGGCCCAGCAAAAGATCTACCTGGACAAGTTCACGGTGCTGGTCGACACCCCCGGCATGCTGTGGCCGAAGATCGCGATGGAAAGCGACGGCCTGATGCTGGCCGCCAGCCATGCGATCGGCACCAATGCCGTGATCGAGGAAGAAGTGGCCGAGTTCCTGGGCGCGCTGCTGCTGGAGCGCTATCCGCAGCTCCTGAGCGCCCGCTACGGCCTCAAGACCGAGGGCATGGACGGCTTCGGTGTGATCGAAGGCGTGGCGGCACGCCGCGGCTTCCGCGTGCGCGGCGGCGACTACGACTACGAAAAGGCGGCCCACGTGCTGCTCCAGGATTACCGCCAGGGGGCGCTGGGCCGCATCAGCCTGGAGACCCCGGAGACGCGCGCCGTGGCGCTCGAGAAGCACCGCATCGAGATGGAAGAGAAGGCCCGCATCGCGGCCGAGAAAGCGGCGCGCAAGGCCGAAGAGGCTGCCCGCGGCAAGCGCGGTACGTGAGGGGACTTCGATAAACCTACTGCGCGGGCACATTTTGGGTCTGCGATGCTCGCCGTACCGTAAGTACGGCTGCGCTTCTCAACCCAAACTGAGCCCTGCTCGCTACGGTTTCTCGAAGCCCCGATACTTAGGCGGTTTTTCCGAATCTGAAACTGGACACCGTCAGCGCCCCGAAGAACGCATCCTCATGATACACACAGGCAGCCTGCTCCTGCTCGGCCGCCCCTAAAGCCACCCACAGCGGCACCAGGTGATCCTCGCGCGGGTGCGCATGGCGCGCGTAGGGCGCTTCGCTCCAGTGCAGCAAGGCCTGTTCGCGGTCGGCCGGCGACAATTCCAGCAGCACGTGCTGCAGCCAGGTGTCGAAGGCGTGCGAGGCCAGCGCGCCGCCGGGGCCGAACTGGCGCAGGTTGTGGAAGGACAGCCCGCTGCCGACGATCAGCACGCCCTCGTCGCGCAGCGGCGCCAGCGCGCGGCCGGCGGCCAGGTGCACGGACGGGTCGTAGCCATGGCGGATCGACAGCTGCACCACCGGCATGTCGGCTTCCGGATAGACCGGATAGAGCATCGAGAAGGTGCCGTGGTCGAGGCCGCGATCCGGGTCGAGCGTGGCCGGCTGGCCGGCGCCGTTCAGCAGGTCCGCCACGCGCGCGGCCAGTTGCGGGTCGCCCGGCGCCGGGTAGCGGATCTGGTAGGTGTGCGGCGGGAAGCCGCCGTAGTCGTAGATCATGCCGGGCGCCGCGCCGCTCGAGACCGTGAACTGGTCGGTCTCCCAGTGGCTGGTCACCACCAGCACGGCTTTCGGCCGGGCGCCCGCCTGGCGCTTCATGTCGACCAGCGACGCTTCCAGGCGGTCGTAGGCGCCGCCGTACTGGTCCTTCATCCACGGCCACGGGCCGCCTCCGTGCGAGACGAAATAGGTGGGCAGGCGGGTGGTCATGGCGGCTCCTTGGTGGGACGGTGATGCCGCCATGGTAGCGCACCCGTCGATCTCGCGCTGGGCGTCACCCCGTCGTTCCCGCGCAGGCGGGAACCCAAGTTGGTTTGCGTGACGGCTAGTCAAGCAGGACTTGGGTCCCCGCCTGCGCGGGGACGACAAACGTTCAGTGCGCGGCCCAGCCGGCGCTTACTGCGGCCGTGCCCGCACCAGCGCCATCATCGCAAACAGCCGCGCGCTGCGCATCCAGCCCAGCACCAGCACCGCCAGCTGGGTCAGCAGGAAGGCGGCGGCGGTGCCGCCCGCGCCCAGCGCCGGCACCTGCAGGCGGGCCAGCGCCAGCAGGGCGGCCAGCACCAGGCCGATGCCGGTGACCGCCACGTAGACGCCCAGCAGCGAGAACGGACGGCGCAGCATCAGCCGCACGCCGCCCCACCAGGCCACGATGGCCGAGCGGCGCCGGCGTTCGTTGGCCAGCAGGGCGCGGCCGGCGTCGATGGTGGCGTGCACCAGCGCGAACACCACCGCGGCGAAGATCATTGCCAGCCGCGAGGCCTGCTCGGCATCGCTTTCCAGGATCGCGGTATCAAGCGTCCTGCCGGCGATCTTGAAGGCGATGCCGGCCAGGACGCCAGCGATCGCGAGCGGCACGACGCTCCACAGCAGCATGCGGAACATGCGCGCATAGTGCTGGGCACCGCCGGCCAGCAGGTCGATCATGCCGGGGCGTTTGGGGGCGCGCGCGGCGTAGATGGTCATCCCGGCCAGCAGCGGCGACAGCAGCAGGGTCAGCGCCAGCGCGACGATGCCGCCGCTGCCGATGGCGGGGGCGAAGCGCTCGCGCGCGCTGCCCATCAGGTCGGCGATGGCGAGCATGTCGAGCTTCTCCGCCAGCTGGGGCGCATGGATGGAATGGTCGAGGTTCGCGCCCAGCATCTGCCATACCGGCAGGCTGGCGGCGAGGGTCGGCAGGAGCAGCAGCACGGCCCACCACAGCATCAGGCGCCATTGCAGGGCGGCGCGCATGGCGCCGGACAGCGGACGCAGGCCGCTGCGGCGGCGCACGCTGCTGTTCTGCGGCGCCAGGGAAGGAGAGTCGAGGGTCTGGTCGGTGCTCATCATACGGTCGCGATCAGGGTGAGGAGGTATTCGATGAAGGCGGCGACGTCCATGCCCCAGCGGCGCGAGGCGCTGGCGTCGGGCTGGAGTGTCCGGCTGTCGTCCAGCTTGCTGACGTCGAGGTAGTGCTGGCGCTGCGGGTCGAGTTCGGCCGAGACGGCGCGCGCCGGCCTGGTCCAGCTGAACTTGTGCCAGCTCTCGTTGGCGTCCCAGCGCACGGTCTCGGCGCTGCCGTCGGCGAACTTCACGGTCAGCACCTGCGGCACCGCGGCGCCGTAGCGGCGCACCAGCACTTCGGTGCGGAAGGGGTAGGGGCCTAGCCCTTCCTTCGCTTTGGGGTTCGCCTTCTTCCAGGCGTCGCGGTCCTTCTCGATGCGCTTGTCGAGGTCGGCCTGCTTGTCCTCGACCCAGTCGCTGCCCGCCTGGCGCGTGCCCGGCAGCGGCAGCTGTTCGCGGCTGCTGAAGTCGGCGATGCGGTCGTCGACCCTGGTCGCCGCATAGACCTGCTGGGCGAACACGGCTTCGACCGCGGCGCGCTGGCCGGTGACGTCGGCCAGGGTCTCGCGCAGGTCGGCGGTGCTCGGATGGCGGAACTTCCAGCGCCGGTAGTATTCCTTGAAGGCGCGTTCGATTGGCTCCTTGCCGATGCGCGCTTCGAGGTCGCGCATCATGGTCGCGGTGCGGCTGTAGACCGGGCCGATGCCCTGCAGGCGGTCGTAGGCGTTCTGGCCGGGCGCGTCGGCGGGATCGGCGCGCGGGGTGCCCGTGCGTTCGGCGGCGAAGGCATCGAAGGCCGGGGCGAAGCCGAGCCTGCGGGTGAGCGGGGTGCCGGCGAACACCTGCTGGCCGCGCTCGCGGACCATGCGCAGGTCCCAGTATTCGTTCAGGCCTTCGTCCAGCATCGGCTCTTCGAACTCGTTATTCGCCAGCAGGCCGTAGAAGTAGCCGTGCCCGAATTCGTGGATGGTGACGAAGTCGAGCAGGTACTGGGTGGCGGTGCCCGGCTCGACCCGCGCATAGCCCTCGGCGGTGAAGAAGGTCGGGTATTCCATGCCGCCCGCTTCCTCGGCGTTGTGCGGCGGGATCACCACGGTCAGCGTCTTGTAGGGATAGGGGCCGAGCGTGTTCGAGAAGTAGGTCAGCGAATCCCTGGCCGCCTTCATGGCCGGCGCCGCGCTGGCCGCGTACTCGGGCGGATACAGCACGGTGACGGTGACGTTCGGGCTGCCCGGGCCGGTCCAGGTCTCGACCATCGGTTTCGCGCTGCGCTTGTCGGCGGTCCAGGCGAAGTCGTGGACGTCGCCCTGCACGTAGCGGTGGGTCAGCATGCCGTTCTTCTCGAGCGGAGCGCCCTGCGGTTCGCCGGTGGCGCCGACCGTGTACTCCTTCGGCACCGTCAGCCTGACGTCGAAGCTGCCGAAGTCGGCGTAGAACTCGGAGTTCAGGTGGAATTCGTGGGCGTTCCAGCGCGGCGCCGTGGCCCCGCGTTCGCCCGGCAGTTCCAGCACGCCGATCTTCGGATACCACTGGCCGACCAGGTGGAAGGTGCCGAAGTAACCGGTGCGCGCCATCACGCGCGGCAGCTGGGTGTGGAAGTCGATGTCGAAGGTGGTCGAGGCGCCGGGCGCCACTGCCGCCGGCAGGTCGAAGCGCACCACGGTGTGGTCCGTCGCCGGGCCCTTGTCCGGATGGACGAAGGTCCAGGGCACGGCGGCCTCGCCCTGGGTGACGCTGCGCAGGGCGATGTGGCCCCATTCGCCATCCTTGATCTCGACGCCGGAGCGGAAGCCGGAGTCGCGCTCGCGCTTCTCGGTAAAGAAGGTGCTGCCCGTGCCTTCGAAGGCATTCATGTACAGGTGCACGTAGACGCTCTTCACCGGCACGCTGCTCCGGTTGCGCCAGGTGAGTTTTTCGCGGCCCGTCACCGTGTGCTTCACTGGGTCGAGCGTGGCGTCGATGTCGTAGTGGACGACGCGGTCGGACAGCGTCGCTTCGAGCCCGGTGCGGGCGCCGCCCCAGGCGTTCGGGCTGCTGGGAACGCTCACCGCGGCGGCGTTCGGCGCCGCCAGGGCGATGCCGTCGAGGGACGGCGCCGGCGCGGCGGCCGGGCCACCCGGTTCGGCGAGCAGGTCGGCGGTAACCGCGACCCCTGCCGCCAGCAGGGCGGCGAGCGCGCCCGTGCGCAGTACGGTGGAACTCAATCTCATGCAAAGGTCCCCTAAGGATTGAATTTCGTTAAGTTGTATTTGTGTTCACACTATATTCGAAAACACTGTCAGAAAACTCACACATGGCGACAAATGGACCGGGAATGTTGCTTATTGGGTTTATAATTCACGGGTTCTGGTGCCCGCACGCGTGGTCTGCGCGTGCAGTTAAACGGGAAACACGGAGCGCAGGTGCCCCCGGCGCCGCGCCAACGTGTGCTGCCCCCGCAACGGTAAACAAGCGCCGCCTTCATGGCGGCTGGCTGCTTCGATGACCACTGCGCGCCCTGCGCGTAGGAAGGTGGAGCAGTCTGTCTTGCGAGCCCGGATACCGGCCAGGACAGGGGGAAGCGGGCGCATTGCCGCGCTTCCGTGACGAGCCGGTGTGCGGGGACGCGCGCCGGCCTAACGATCGAACTTTAATCCATCGATGAATTCCAAGAAGCCGCTCGCGCTGGCCTGCGCCATTGCCGTATCCATTCCTTTCGCCGTTCATGCCGACGAGGCCGCCCCCGCGACCGTCGTGATCACCGGGGCCCGCTTTCCCAGCGCCGACACCCTCGAGCCGATCGGCGCCACCGTCATCACCCGCGACGAGATCCGACAGGCCGGCGTGAACGACGTCAACCAGGCCATCCGCAAGATCGGCGGCGTGTTCGGCCGCCAGAGCCTGGACTCCTCGCCCGACTTCGCACTCGACCTGCGCGGCTTCGGCGCCAACGGCGCGCAGAACATGGTGATCATGGTCGACGGCGTGCGCCTGAACGAGAACGAACTGGCCAGTGCGGTGCTGTCGACCATCCCGATCGACACCGTCGAGCGCATCGAGATCGTGCGCGGCGGCAGCAGCGTGCTGTACGGCGAGGGCGCGACCGGCGGCGTGATCCAGATCGTGACCCGCAAGGAGGCGCTGCGCAGCCAGCCGGGCACGCATGGCTCCATCTTCGCCGAAGCCGGCCAATTCAAGGAGCGCGACCTGCGCGCTTCCCTGTCGCACACCGCGGGCGCCATCAGCGCCGACGTCGCCGTGGCGCGCCAGGACAACGACAACTACCGCGCCAACAATGCCTTCAAACAGGACAGCGTCGCGGCCGGCGTGCAGCTCGCGTACACGGGCGGCCGCGCCGGCGTGCGGGTGGAGAGCGCGCGCCAGGACTCGCGCCTGCCGGGCTCCCTGACCCTGGCCCAGTTCGAGGCCAACCCGCGCCAGACCCAGACCCCGAACGACTTCGGCTCGCTCGACACCGACCGCGTGAACGCCTTCGCCGAATACCGCCTGGGTGCGGTCGACCTGGCGGCCGAGCTGTCGCACCGCGAGCGCGATGCGGAATCGAACTACTTCTTCGGCCCCAGCGCATCGGTGACCAAGTACAAGGGCCGCCAGACCCAGTTCTCGCCGCGCGCGCGCTGGTTGCGTGACGTGGGCGCCGGCATGCTGAACGAGCTGGTCACCGGCATCGACGTGATCGACTGGAAGCGCAAGACCACCGCGGATTATTCGCTGGCCGACGCCAGCCAGAAATCGAAGGCCTTTTACGTGCGCGACGAGCTGCGCTTCGACCCGGCCCACGACGGGCGCGTGGCCCTGGGCGCACGCCGCGAAATCTTCGACAAGGACTACGTCGACGCGATCATGGGTGGCACGCCGGACAACGGTTCGCAGGCCCGGAACGCCTGGGAAGCCCAGGGCAGCTACCGCGTGCTGCCGCAACTGACCCTGAGCGCGCGCGCAGGGCAGAGCTACCGCGTGGCCAACGTCGACGAGAACAGCTTCCGCACCAGCCTCAGCCTGCTGAAGGTGCAGACCTCGCATGACCTGGAGCTGGGCGCGAGCTGGGGCGATGAAGCGCGCAAGGTCACGGCGCGCGTGTTCCGCCACAAGCTGGACAACGAAATCTTCTACGACCCGACCGCCTTCGCCAACACCAACCTCGACCCGACGCGCCGCGAAGGCGTCGAAATCGATGCCGAGGCCCGGCTGGCGCCGGGCTGGCGCGCCACCGCCCATTTGCAGCACGTGAACGCCACCTTCACCGAAGGCCCGAACGCCGGCCGCGAGATGGTGCTGGTGCCGAAGAACGTGGTCACGGCGCGCCTGGCCTGGCTGCCAGGCAATGGCCAGAGCGCCGATTTCGGCGCGCAATGGGTCGACCGCCAGCGTTACGGCAGCGACTTCGACAACAGCTGCGCCGCGCGCATGCCGTCCTACGTGACCTTCGACGCGCGCTACGCCGTCAAGCTGGGCCCATGGGAGCTCGCAGCCGCGGGCCTGAACCTGGCCGACCGCCATTACTTCAGCAACGCCTTCGGCTGCCGCTCGGGCATCTACCCGAGCGACGGCCGCCAGCTCAAGCTCTCGGCCCGCTACGACTTCTAATCCAAATCAAACCGGGGTCAGACTCCGGTTTTTGGAAATGTCCTACTGGCTTTTTCCAAAATCGGGAGTCTGACCCCAGTGTTAACTCTTGGGTGGTACCGGTGTAACAAGCGGTAAGCATTGCAAAAAATAAGCCGTGACTAAGGTTGGCCGGCGAAAAAGTGGTAATCTCGCGGTCGTTTGCACAACCAATTCGAGAAGGATTCTTATGCGTTCCCTGCGTTTTGCCCTGCTTGCCGCCAGCCTCGTCGCCAGCACCGCTTTTGCCTCGCCGACCGATCCGAAGAACGGCGTCGAATACGTGACGCTCGCTCAGCCGCAGCCGGTGCAGGCTGCCGGCAAGAAGGTCGAGGTGATCGAGTTCTTCATGTACCACTGCCCGCACTGCAACGCGCTGGAACCGCAGTTCGAACAGTGGGTCAAAAAGCAGGGTGACAACATCGTCCTGAAGCGCGTGCACCTGCCGTTCACCGGCCCCAACGATCCGGAAGCGCACCTGTACCTGACCCTGGAAGCGCTGGGCAAGGTCGACGAGATGCACGCCAAGGTGTTCAAGGCCGTGCACGTGGACCGCATCCGCCTGAACCAGGACGCTGCGATCATCGACTGGGTCTCGAAGAACGGCATCGACCGCGCAACCTTCACCAACGCCTGGAACTCGTTCGGCGTGATGACCAAGCTGCGCCGCCTGCCGCAGATCGTCAATGAGTACAAGGTCGATGGCGTGCCGACCGTCGTTATCGACGGCAAGTACCAGACCTCGCCGGCCACGGTTTACAATTCGGTCAAGACGAATAATGAACCGCAGCTGTTCCAGGCCACCCTGCAGGTGATGGACGCGCTGGTTGCAAAGGCTGCCAAGACGAAATGAGCGATGCAGAAGGCAAGATCCTGAAGATCTACGACAAGTCCAAGCCGGAAGACGAGGACTTGACCGACACCAGTTATTACCTCCACTGGGCCTGGGGCATCGTGGCGGTGCTCGTCGGTATGGTCTTCTGGCTCTGCATCACGTTGGTGAATGCCGAAAACCAGCGTTACGCCCTGATGACGAACAAGTGTGCGGACCCGCTGTTCAAAGGAGAGATCGACCAGCGTTGCCTGCTGACCGTGCGTTCGCGCGAGCACTGGTGGGAACACCTGTGGTACGGCGTGAGCCACGTGAAGCCGGAAGCGCCGCCCGAGCCCCACCGCCGCCGCTGAAGCATCAGGACAGCATCCCGCCACGCCGGCGGGATTTTTTTTGCCCCTGAGTTTCCTTTAAGGCAATCTTTCCCGCAAAGAATGCTAAGCTAGGCCTTGTCCGTCAACCCGTCACGAGGAATTGCCCATGCGTCTACTGCGCCTTGCCGCCGCTGCCTGCCTGCTCGTCACTGCCACCGCCGCTCCCGCCTTCGCTTCGCCGGCCAGCCCGCAGAACGGCGTCGACTACACGACCCTCGCCCAGCCCCAGCCGGTGCAGGCGGCCGGCAAGAAGGTCGAGGTGATCGAGTTCTTCATGTACCACTGCCCGGTGTGCAACGGCCTCGAGCCGGGCTTCGAGGAATGGGTCAGGAAGCAGGGCGACCGCATCCAGGTGCGCCGCATCCACATGCCGTTCACCGGCCCGAACGATCCGGAAGCCCACCTGTTCGTGACCCTGGAAGCGCTGGGCAAGCTCGACGAGATGCACGGCAAGGTGTTCGATGCCGTGCACCGGCAGCGCATCCGCCTGAACAGGGACGAGGCCATCATCGACTGGGTCTCGAAGAACGGGATCGAGCGCGCGACCTTCCTGAATGCCTGGAACTCCTTCGGCGTGCAGGCCCGCATGCGCCAGCTAAGCAAGCTGATCAGTACGTACGGGGTCGACTCGGTGCCGACCCTGGTCGTCGACGGCCGCTACATGACCTCGCCGTCGATGGCCAATGCCACCCTGAAGACGCACAACCCGCAGGAGCTGTTCAGGGCCACGCTGCAGGTGGCCGACGCCCTGGTCGACAAGGCGGCGGCGTCGAAATAACCAGTGAATTAGAGGGGCTGGCATCGCCGCCATGGGGCTTTGCCAGCCCCTCTAGGCTGCGATGACGCCGTCCGGCAGGCTGATGGCAAAGCGCGCCCCGCCCAGCGGAGAACGCTCCACGTGCAGGGTGCCGCCGTGCAGTCCGACCGCCTTGCGCGCGATCGACAGCCCGAGGCCGAAACCGCCGGTGGCGCGGTCGCGGCTGCGGTCGAGCCGGTAGAATGGTTCGAAGATGCGCTCCCGCTCCTCCTCGGGAATGCCGGGACCATCGTCGTCGATCAGGATCTCGAGCAGGTCGCCGCGGCGGCGCGCGCTCAGCGCCACCGTCTGCGCCGCATATTTCTGGGCATTGCGCAGCAGGTTGCCGACCGCGCGCGCCAGCAGGCGGCGGTCGCCGTCGACGCTGCCCAGCATGGCGCCGAGTTCGACGTGCAGGTTGGCCGGGCGTGGATGCAAGCCGTCGGCGCATTCGCGCAGCACCGGCTCGACCTCGAACAGGGCGCGCTGCGGCGCGGAGACGTTGTCCAGTTTGCTCATCGAGAGCAATTCGTTCACCAGTTCGTTCAGCTCGGCCAGGTCGCCGTGCATCGCATCGATGCGCTTGGCCAATCTGGGGTCGCCGGCCTGGTCCGCGAGCAGTTCGAGCGCGAATTCCAGGCGCGCGATCGGGGTGCGCAATTCGTGCGACACCGAGTGCAGCAGGTTCTTCTGCGATTCCAATAAACCCTGGATGCGCCCGGCCATCGCATTGATGCGTCCGGCCAGCGGATAGGCCGCATCCGACGGCTTCATGGCGGCGCGCGCCGACAGCTTGCCGGCGCCGAATTCGTCCGCCACCCGCGACAGCATCTGCAGGCCCTGCCAGTGCGAGCGCGACCACAGCGCGATCGGCACCAGCAGCGCCAGCGCCACCACCACGTAGCGCAGCACTTCCATCAGGAGCGCCTGGCCGAGGTCGATCGGCAGGCTGGAGGCGCGGATCGCCTCCTCGTTGCTGCCGATGTAGCGCCCGCCGCCGAGGTCGACCCGCCGCAGGAAGGTCTTGCGGGCCGGGTCGAGCACGATCTCGCCGCGCTCGAAGGCTGCCAGCGTGCCGCGCGGCAGGGCACTGCGGGCCTGGTCCAGCGGGATCAGGTCGAAATGCACCTTGGATACCTCGCGCACCTTGTTCAGGCGCCCGAGCCATTCGTCGGCGGGCGCCTGGTCCACGTATTGTTCGAGCAGGAAGATCTGGGCCGACGCCTGGCGCCGCGCGATGTCGTCCAGCGGATCGCCGAACAGGCGCGCGAACAGGAAATAGACGACGAAGGTCGCTGCCGTGATCGACAGCATGACCAGGATGAAGAAGCGGAAGAACAGACGGTTCACGCCGCCGCCCCAGCGGGGTAACTACCGGTTACGCGTAAATGGTTCGACTTGCTCATAGGCGGGATTGTATAGGAGCAAGCATCATAAGGTTGATGTTTTACAAATTGAAGACAAAAGGCCGACATGTCGAGGGAGATTTGCTTGCCAACCCTGCGTACGATGAGCAGAAATCAGGTTTTTCCGTTTGGCCCGCCTGATGCGCGAGTGAAGGCGGGCTTTTTTTATTCGTCGGAGAGAGGAGGACGGGCGGCAAGCACGTAGAATGTTGTCTTCCCGAATCTTTGGCTCTGCATATGAACAAGTTTCTTTCCTTCGTCCTGGGTGCTGGCGCACTGGCCGGTTCGCTGGCCGGCGGCATCGCGCGCGCCCAGACGCCGGCCGTCAATCCGATGCCCGACGGCAGCCGCGACATGTACGTGGGCCTGGGCGTGCAGTCGGCGCCACGCTACGAAGGAACGGGCAGCCGCAAGGTGTCGGCCTTGCCGGTGCTGCAGGTCGAATGGAGCAACGGGGTCTTCATTTCCGGGATGAGCGCGGGCATGCACCTGTCGAATTCACCGACCGTCGAGTACGGCCCGCTGCTGGCGGTCAAGCCCGGCCGTGACGCCACCGGCAGCGGCAGGGAGATCGGCGGTTTCGGCTTCGTCGGCCCCTTGCCGATCGCCGGCGAGAATTTGCGCACGGCGCCGACAGGCCTGGGCGGGATGGATGAGATCGGTGCGCGCCTGCAAGCCGGGGCCTTCTACAATCGGTACCTGAGTCCGCAATGGCGCCTGACCTCCAGCCTGCTGGCCGGCGCGGGCAGGGACCATGACGGCGCGCGCCTGGAGCTGGGCGTCCAGCGCCTGGCCCTGGCCGACGGCGAGCGCCATCGGGTGTCGCTGAGCGCAGGCGTGGGCATCGTCAACCGCCAGTACAACGCAACGTATTTCGGCGTCACCGAAGAGGAAGCCAGGCGCAGCCGCTTCGGCGCCTACGCGCCGGGCGGCGGCGTGCAGGACGTCCAGCTTGGCGCACGCTGGCACTGGACCCTGACCCCTTCCTGGATGCTGACCTCGAACCTGCAGGCCAAACGCCTGCTGGGCGACGCCCGCCATAGCCCGCTGACCGAGCGGTCCACCAACCTGACGGTTTCGACCGCCTTCGCTTATCGATTCTGACGATGCGTCCTGCCCGACAATTCATCGTATCCCTTGCCCTGCTGCTGGCGGCCGGTTCGGCCGGCGCACAGGCGCGCGACGGGGATGCCGTGAGTTACCGGGATGCCTACCGGGCGATGGTCGCGTTCGAGAAATACGGCGGCCCCAAGAACCTGCTGGTGAGCCAGCTGCAGGTGCTGCCCAGGGAGCGCGGCGCCCTGGCCGAAGGGCTGCAGCTCCTGCTGTCCGGGAAGACCACCCAGCTGAGCCTGCCGCTCGATCCGCTGGGACGCACCGTGTTCCCGCTGCAGAAGGCCGCCTACGACGAGAACGCCGTGCTGTCGCTGAGCCGCAAGGGCGGCTTCACGATGCGCCCGCAGGTGTCGATCGCGGTACGCGCCGACGGCATGTACGACGTGGCCGACCTGCGCGCCGCCTGCACCCAGGCGCTGGCCTTCCTGCGCTACGTCGACGCCTCCCAGCGCGCGCGCCAGTGCGCCGCCGTGCGTTTCGTGTTCCTGAAGCGGGCCGAGGGCGGGGCGCGCCTGCGCCGGCCGGACGTCCCCGAGCAGGTGCTGCCGCTGACGACCGGCGATGCCGACGAAGGCTTCCCCGCCGTCATCTGGCGTTTCGGGACCGGCGTCGAGCGCGGCCAGGTCGTCACCTTCAATGCGCCGCTGGCGATTCTTCCCATCTTCGACTAGGCGCGCTATTCTTGCGCGCATGACTAAAACCATCCTCATCACCGGCGCCAGCCGTGGCATCGGCGCCGCCTGCGCGCTGCTGGCCGCCGCGCGCGGCTACCAGGTCGCCGTCAACTACCGCAGCGATGCCGATGCGGCCGCGCAGGTCGTGCGCGCCATCGAAAGCGCCGGCGGCCGCGCCTTCGCCGTGCAGGCCGACGTCTCCCGGGAAGACGAGGTGCTGCGCATGTTCGCCGAGGTCGACGCGCGCTGGGGCCGGCTCGACGCCCTCGTCAACAACGCCGGCATCCTGGCCCGCCAGATGCGGGTCGAGCAGATGGACGCGGCGCGCATCGGCCGCATCCTGGCCACCAACGTCACCGGCAGCTTCCTGTGCGCGCGCGAAGCCGTGCTGCGCATGTCGACGCGGCACGGCGGCAGCGGCGGCGCGATCGTCAACGTCTCTTCGCGCGCCGGCGTGCTGGGCGCGGCCGGGGAATACGTCGACTATGCGGCGTCCAAGGCGGCGCTGGACGCGCTGACGATCGGGCTGGCGAAGGAAACGGCGAACGAGGGCATCCGCGTGAACGGCGTGCGGCCCGGCCTGATCGACACGGACATGCACGCCAGCGGCGGCGAGCCGGGACGCATCGAACGCCTGAAATCGTCGGTGCCGATGGGGCGGGGAGGAGAAGCGGAAGAAGTGGCGCGGGCGATCCTGTGGCTGCTGTCCGATGAAGCGTCCTATACGACTGGCAGCTTCATCGACGTCTCGGGAGGCCGCTGAATTCCGACCATGCGCCTTGTCCTGCGGCTTTTGTGAGCCCCTTCAATTCCAGGCCGAGGGCGAGAACAGGTAACCCTCGCCCCACACGGTCTTGATCTTTTCCGACAAGTTGTCGTCGAACTTCTTGCGCAGCTTCGAGATGCAGTTGTCGATGCTGCGGTCCAGGCCGTCGAACTCGATGCCGCGCATCTTCTTGAGCAGCTCGTCGCGCGACAGCACCCGGCCGGCCGCCTCGGCCAGCACCAGCAGCAGCTTGTATTCGGTATTGCTGAGCACGCAAGGCTGGCCGCGCCAGGTGACGCTGCGGTCCTTGGTCATGATGCGCAAGCCGCCGAACTCCAGCATCCGCGTGTCCAGCGCCTTGGCCTGGGTGCGGCGCAGCAGGGCGCGCAGGCGGGCCAGCAGCACCCGCGGCTGGACCGGCTTGTTGACGAAGTCGTCCGCGCCCTGTTCCAGGCCCGATACTTCGTCGTAGGTGTCTTCGCGCGCCGTCAGGATCAGGATCGGCACGTCGGAATGTTCGCGGATCTGGCGGCACACGACCATGCCGTCCATGCCGGGCAACATCAGGTCGAGCACGACGATGTCGGGCGCGCTCTGCTTGAAATGCTCGAGCGCCGTGTCGCCACGCGTGGCGAGATCAACCGAAAATTCATAGCCGGACAGGTATTCCGTGACCAGTTCCGCCAGACGCGGATCGTCTTCGACCAACAGTACGCGATACATTGAGTGAGTTCTCCTTGATCTCTCATTGTATAAGAGCAAATATCAAAGAGGCACAATTGCTGGCGCAGATCGACAAACCGATACAGTTTCATGACAATTGACCGGTCCGGCTGTTGCGTATTTGTGACTGACAGTCAACAATCCGCAACAGCCAGCGGCCCGGGGCTAGCGGCGCCCCGCGACGACGGCGATTTCGATTTTCGCGTCGCGCGGCAGGCGCGCCACTTCGATGGTGGCGCGGGCCGGCGGATCCTTCCTGAAATACTGGCCGTACACGCCGTTCATCGCCGTGAACTCGTTCAGGTCCTTCATGTAGACGGTGCTGTTCAGGACGTCGTCATAAGTCAGGCCCTGCGAGGCCAGCCCGGCGCCGATGTAGTCGAGCACATGCTTCGTCTGCTCTTCGATGGTCGTACCCTCGATCGCGGTGCCGGTCCTGTTCAGCGAAATGATGCCCGATATATAGATGAGATTGCCGTATCCGACCATCTGGGAATAAGGGCCGATTGCCGGATAAATCTTGTCGGTCGTCAGCACCGTCTTGTGGGGCGGCGTGGCGCAGCCGGTCAGGGCGCAGGCGCTTGCGCCGATGCACAGGGCCATCAGGAATCGCTTCGTGTCCACGGAATCTCCTCGCTAAGGAAAGGTGTGCGTATTTAACGCCAAGGTACATGCGGTCAGGAGCGAATCCCTTCTTTATTGGCTTTGGTCAACTCAAACACATCGATGCTGTCGTTGATTTGCACCGGTCGTAAACGGCAACGGCCCGCCGAAGCGGGCCGTCGTCGTGTCGACTGTTTCGCGTTAATAAAGTTCGGAACAAAGTCGCTAGGAACGATGGATCAATTGCACTCGTTCGCACATCATAAAGATCGGAACAGATGCATCCTGAGGCATCTGCAGACCGGCACGGAAAATAATAAAGTTGGGAACACGGGCTGCGCTGCGAAAGGGAGCCGTGTCCGAGTCACGGATGGGGCCGAGCGCGCGCAGGTCGCCTGTTACACCGGGATAGAAGCTCAAACAGGACAATAAAGTCGTGAACACTGCTTCAGGATTGGCTTGCTGCCAGGCGGGAGGTTGAGCAGGTTTTCTTAAACTTTCGACCGCTCCCGATCCATCTCGAGTGACAAGTGCTCAAGACGCTGAACGTCGAGCATTCGAAGCACTGCGGTGTTTCCTTGAAAATGAACAAACAGGAGAGCATCGGTAGCATAGAGAGTCAGAGCTTCCGCAGAGGTCTTCCCGTGGATTTGCATGGTACGGTCTGCTCCAGCCATTCGCGGTCATTCTCAAGACACCATCTTTTTGCGCGCTTAGGCATGTTTGCTCGATCTGTGATCCCGGCTTCAAGAGCGATGGTGATCATTCTTCGGCAACGCGCTCGCCGGTCTGCAAACGATAGTCCTTCGTATTTCGTGGGGGGTATCGTCGAATTAAGCCAGCATGCGTCGAATAGTCGACATAATTCGAACGCTATTGGGGCGCTGCGTCGAACCGAACTCGGGATCCTGCAACCATTCCTTATTGCATCGATGATACTTTTTCGGCACATTGTTCTAGCTTTCTCGCTGAACGGATCGTCTGCGCTAAATAGCTTTCCAAGCCACACAGGGTCATTTTTGCCGCTCCATATAACAGATCGAAGTATTGCTTCCCGAGAATCGCCGAGCTGCAACTGTCCCTGCAGCAAGAGATCCTGAATGGAAGCTCTGTGAGCGTTTCTCACTTTATGCCACTTCATGGCACTACGAAGGGTAGAGAAATTGAATTCAGACTCGTTGAGATTGGATGAGAAAACTATCCCTTCTGCCTTGAAGTCGATGCCGTCCAACGCAACTAGTAGCCTGGCACCTCGGTACTGATCTATTCGAAATTGCCGCGTTGCATCGTTTTGGGTCCCGTCTATTAGCATAGTGCCAATCCTCGCCGGAAGTCCTTGGACATCACAAACTCGTTCGATAGCTTTTAGTAGTGCGCATGCATTACACGCTAGCTCGTCCAGTATTGCCTGACATTCGTCTGAGAGAATTTGAGTGGGCGGGTCGTCATGCTTGAGTTTTTTCCCGTTTCGCTTCTTGCGTGTATATCCTTCAGCTTCCAGCGCGGCGATAACTGCTAAATGTCCGCCAGGACTCTGAGTAGTGTCTTGAGAAGTGATTGCCTGCGCCAAGAACTTCCTAGTTATCATTACCTGCAGAAGAGATTGGAGGCAATCAAGGCTGTCTACCTCCCAACGCTTTAAAAGAACCTCGATCAGCTTTTCTACGCGCTGATCTATTGACCGGCCTGCCCTTTGATAAAACTGAGAATACAACTGCTTTCGGTCCGCGCTCGCGAGTCCGGCTGGGATTCCACGGGCAGCCAAATTGCATAACTCAACAAATCGCAAGTGTACAGACAGTTGAGGCATATCGTCCTCAAGAAAAGCAGAGCTCCCGCAATGAGGACATGTTTCGCTAGGTGGATGCCACGAGTCTTCGGCGGCAGTGGGGAGCCTACATTTTGCGCACAGACCGCAAAGTGGAATAAAATGTAGCGGGCAGTGGGTCACGCCAGGAAGCTGATGTACTGTTCTCCAATGCGCTATCCCATACGATATTTCATCGTCGCGTCTACACATCTTGCAAAAATTTAGGTGCTCCTTAATTAGACGGATCTTCTGTCCGGAACTGCCTGTCATGAACTTATTTATAAGACGAGCATCGCCCGAAAGCTGGTTGTCTCGCCAAAGTCTTTTTCGTTCGGGCGACAAGGGGGCGCTATAAAACCCAAACAGAGTAGCATGTTCGAAAAGACGATCTACCGCAAAACCTTCTTGCGGCAACACCTGCATGAGCTTTCCAAGGTTCGCGCCAAACGGGTCAACGGAACGTGCGTACTCGTTATCAAACAAAATAATTTTGCTTGCGCGGACGGAGCGATTGCAGGCCAATAGGTGGTACGCGATACAGCGCGAGAAGATCAACGCTTCGTCTGGAGCACTGGGGAAAAAAGGTAGAACTTTCCGTTCAGAATAAGGTGAGGGAATGGACATTGTGACTCCATTAGTGTTAAGGCCCGGCGCCCGCTAGTTGTATTTCAGACTGTGCTTGATAAAAATCTTTCCTCAAATTTACACAGGAGTTCCAAATGAAATCCTGTATAGCCACTTTGAGTTATCGCAAATGCAAGCTGGTGAATCCACATATTATGGCGTGATTTCAATAAGACTTATTCGGCGCAACATGAACAAATCTGAAGAATTAAAAGGTGAAGTGTTATCGTTTCTACCGATGTTTCTCCCGGGTGAAACTTTATATAGCCTCTGCGCCAGATTCCATTCCATGAGCGGAAACCGACTGGCATCGACCACTAGCTGTCAACTATTTGGAGTGCGTGATGCAGCTATGCTGCACGATTTTCCAGCTCATTTGTCCACGTTCGAAGCACGGACCAGAGGGCTGCTCGGGAATGTCTCCTATCTATCTCATAACCGAACTTTACTAAAATTTTACGCTCCTTATCAGCCGGAAAAAAGAATTAACGCCGGCGTCGAAGCATTGGCGGGGGCAGGAATCGATCGTTTAAAATTCCGTCTTGGTCTGCCATCAAGTCGCATTGGTGCCGCGCATCCGCTTAAAGCATGTGTTGCATGCATGCGGGAAGAAATTAATACGTATGGCGGTGCCTACTGGCATCTGCTTCATCAGCATCCTGCCGTCTGGATTTGTCCAAAGCATAATGAACTGCTTATGCGGTCGACAGGAAAATCGAGGACGCTCAACAAGTTGCAATGGGTTCTGCCACATACTATAGGCGACGATGAATGGAAATATCTTCCCGTTCAGCTAAGCAATCAATCACTATTGCTTACACGTTTGGCCGAATTCGCAGCTGGAATTCTATCTTGCGCTAATTTAGAACTTGAGCCACATTCGTTAAGGCAAAGTTACCTATGTGGAGCAAAGGCAGCAGGGTGGCTTACGAGGTCTGGAAATGTCCGCTTCAGATATGTGCGACAAGAATTCTTAAGGCAAGCAGCAGAGCTTAGAGCCATTCCGGAATTTAGTTTTATCGAATCTGTGAACGGAAGCAGCGGTGGATTTCTCGCGAAACTGCTTCGCAATCCACGATCACATTTGCATCCGGCGAAGCACTTTCTGGTAAAAGCTTTGTTGTTTGAAGATTGGCCTAATTTTTGGGACTGCTACAGTGAAATGGTCGAGGTTTCATGTAAGTCTGCAATGGTGCCTTCCACTGATCCGCGCGCCGATCCCCGAGTCGATGCACTACTAATGCTTGTTGCGGCAGGTGGAAAGTCTCTAGCCCAAGCGGCAAGGGATCTCGATCTACCTTACGACGTTGCAAGATACTGGTTGAAGCGCGCGGGTATTATATACGTATGCCCCGCGAGGCCCTCTAAGAGTAAGATGAATTAAGTTAATTTCTTTGGGTTGAGCAGATCTTTCAAGCCTGCTATTAAAGTAGCACCGACTCCATCTCCTCGGATATCGTCTGGCCCCAACTTCTCTTTCTTCTCAACAGCTTTCTTTTGTCTGTTAGTTTTACGGGTTTGCTCAGCTTTTAGACGCTTAGCTACCGGGTGCTCGCTTAGTGGGGGAGCGGAGCGCTCAATCTTTGAAGAGCTTTTATCCTCGATGTTGCCGGCGCCAGGGCTTATTTTTGTTCCTTCTGGAGACTGATCCGGAATCGCCCCGGACTTCGTTCCAGTCGTTTCGTAGGGTTGCTTTTCAGTCAGCCATATCTCTAGAAAGCGCTCGACGGGTACATCGTTGCAAGTACGAAGAATGTTTGGATCTCGGTTGACCAGTCCATTGATTAACGGATGGTTTGCAACCATTCGAGAGCTCAAAAAGGCAGCATTAATGTGTTTGGGAAGCACCTCGCTCTTTCCGGACCTCAGAGCAATAAGCTGACTTTCTGTGTTCAGACGTACTACAAAGTCCGTTATGCCACCACTATAGCAAAACGCGACGTCCCGGAAATATTCATGTGCTTGCTCATTTTGACGCTCCATGATATTGAACGAGAGGGTATGCTCGACAATATTTTGAAAATCGTCATCTGCGCCGTTCAAAGATGGAAGCATTTCAAAAACCCCTCCACTCGACAGTCTTCTTATATTCTGGGACGATTTCTCCAGTTCGGTAAAGCCCAATGGGTTTCCTATTAAAACTATTGGAATCCCGAAGTTGAGAATACGTAGGAAGAAGGTTGTCAACTGGCTACGCCATTTCGAGTTGTTGAAATTCTTTTCTTGGACTTCCTCTATAATTAACATGCCGCAAAGATGAGTGCTTAATATAACTCCGACGACGATGGCTAATTTATCGATTGAAAACCTTCCGGAGTATTGTTTCGCGTAATTTGTATCAATAAGTCTGTCCACCTCCATGAGAATGGATGTTAAGAAGCCGTCTCTGCTTCCGTCGTTGCTCATATCTACTTTAATCCATGATAATTGCCTAACATATTCAAATCCTGGTATCACTCCGTTCGCATGTTCGCATATCTGCTGGCTGAGCAAATCGGTATAGCGATTAGTAATTGCGCTCTTTCCTGTTCCAGTTATGCCTTTGATAATCATGCCACGTGCAGAGGTACTTAACCAGGGCACCGAGGCGGAGTCGAAATCCTTCGATTTGGTGAACTGTGCAATTTGAAATCGATCCCTCCGGGCTTTTGGATTGGCAGGATGTCGATGCCAATAATGTTCCCGATGAAGGTTTTGGAGAGCAGCGACAATATTAATGCCGCTAGTAGTAGGTACAAAATTTTGCTCGTATAGGACAAGCAGTTCCTCCCTGGCTGAAGCGTCTAAGCGCGCAAGTTCACAGCCTTCGAGTGGCCGGTTTATGAGCCGATGCGGAAGATGTTGGAATGAGATCCTCGGTCCTAAAGGATCAAGGAGTGGGTTTTCGCCGTAGATGGAGTCCAACGGGCTTGCAGTTGCTATACCGTTTTCATTATTGGTCATTCTGTCCCCGCATAAATCGTCTTAGTGCTTTGAGCGCTGGATTCACGATTTCGTCATCTGGTTCGTCAACCAAGTCCACATGTTGTGCCCGATCATTCGCGTTGACGGACTTGTTTCGTGCTTTTTTAGGTTCTATCTCCGGCAAAGAGCTTGACGGTGTTTCCTGAGAAGCAGAGTGGGACAGTTGCGTCGCTAACAATGCTGCTTCGTCCTGCCTGTTTTTACCGATGTCACGATAGTGATCAGCCTTGCTCATTGGCTTAGCTAGTGATTTCAATTCGCCCTGCTTTTCGGCCTGCGCCTGACTAAGCATTGCTTGTCGATTCGTGACGATAGCCATGCGCTTCTGCTCGTCCAGCCCACGGTTTTCCAGTTCTATAATCTTGTCCTCATCCTTCATAGCAACTAGATCCGCGATAGTGGCTTGGTTGTACAAGATCGGATCAGGATGGATATTTCTTAGTTCTGCCAAGCCTCGCTCCATCTGAAACCACACAGACCGCGGATCTGTTGGATCGGATCGAACTGTAATTTTGCGGTGCCCTTTGCGTCGCGCTTGCTCGAGAAGTCCCGATTCAACAAGGCAATCTGCCATATATCTTGCATTCGGGATTCGTTCACTCCGCTCGCCACGATCTTCTCGAAGCAGGTATACCCCCGACTCGGTCAGCGTCGCTGGTACGGAAGGGTAAAGATGCGCACGAAGTGTGACGACGTCGGGAACAAAATCGACTACATAACCTCGTTCAATAAGCCAGCGGTAGATTGAAATCCGAGTCGGTACTACCTGTGCACGTCGCATTTCGGAATTTAGAAGATGTGGGACCTGTTCCTCGTTGTTGTGATACAAGATCTCGCGGATCAGTTCACGCATGTATTCAAAATAATTGACGCAAGCATTGATTGCTGGATGAGGTTTCCCGCGCCGACGTGGCTGGCCAAGGGTTGTGCCGTCCAGTTGATGATCGAGTCGGGCATGCAGAAGATGGTGCTTAGATTCAGCCACGCCGTTAAATTGTGGCTGACCGCTAGGAATGTTATCGATACTAGCGCCGAACTGGTCAAGTGCTTGCCGGCTCAGTTCATTCCGATATTCGCCATTGTCGCCCAGATAGGTGCGGGCGGCGCAGGCAGGCCACTCATCTTCAGTGATCGTTACGCCGAACCGTGCGCAAAAATCAACTTTGCTCGAAGCCCCATGTGCTACCGCTAAGAGAAAAGTTCGCGCAGAGGGAGCGTCGAAGCCGCAATGCAGGCCGATAATAAGATTACTTCTGCTTTCAGTAATCAAAAGTCGGTTAACTGGGCCCACGGTTTTAAGGCGCGATGTCACCGATTTTAAGTATGCGTCATTCGTGGTTGTGTCACAAACTGCCTGCATTCCGACCGCGGTCAATCCGTCTCCAGCACTGCCCGAGATTCCGCGATATTTTTTCGCCCAATCTATTTCGCCTAGTTGTATTCTCGAGGCAGTTAGACGTGGATCGCCTGCCGGTCCCCATCGTTCGAATTGCGCAGGGGTTGGCCGAAGATCGCTATGCAAAAGGATAGGCATCTGTATGCCGTTCTGGACTTCCCATCGTTCGCTGTAGAAAACCCCCATGGTTTCAAGATATGCCTGCGGTCTGGTCCTTCCTTCGCTTAGAAAGTATCGCCAACCGTAGCTAAGCTTCTCCTTGTCATCGTCAGACAGGAAGTACCCTTTGTTTGCATTGACGTCAACTCTCGCTTTTGCGTTCGGTCTGCCCAGTTTCGTTTTTTGGCTGCGCTCCTTACCAGGTCCCCCAGAGCGCCAATAATCAGGGATGAGAGCATTTTTTGAGGAATTTCCTGCCCAGTAGCTATGCAGGTCGTCGTAGAGTTTCGCTCGGGATCTCTTGGTCAGTTTCGCTTGTTCGTTGACCCATACAGTGGCTAAGCCGCACTCCAGTATCTCTCCGGTTGAGTGCGATTTTACTAATCGTTCAAGTATCGCGTATCTTTGGTCTCTTCGGTCAATGATCGGACAAGATCCGTCTTTATTTGAGTATCTAGCGCGGATCTCTGCGTCGCTCAACATGACAATTGCAGGTGGGGTGAGCTCGATCTTGGTAATTTTTTTATCGATCAGCAGTTTTACGAGATCGCTGTATGCAAGCGAGGTTGGCGCCCTAACGTGTCGGCCCCCATCTCCTACTACTGGAAGCCGAATGACCCATGCCGTGTTGTGTGCCGGATTTTTGTGAATAATCCGAAATGTTGGGCGCTCGATCATGCTATCCGAGCCAGTTGACGCGTACACGTCTCCGATTCGTAGCTGCTCATTCATGTTCTGCCCGACGCACACTTCGTGTCCGCTGGCGTTAGTCTTGTCCGCAGTTGAGGTCTCATGGGCCTGCATGGTCAACCTCTCCAAATAATTCACGTTGCAAGAGTGATCGAATGCGTGTTCCTCCCGTCAGGGCGGGCTGCGTCATCAACAAGGGCTGTGTCAGGTCTATATCGAGCTCTTGCATCCACGTAAAGTAGCGAAAGGCAGAGCAACCGAGCTTCCTGGTCCACCCGAGATGCTGTCGGGCGTCCTCGATAGCTTCATCGATAGAAATAGAAAATGCTTTTTCATTTAAACGATCATGAAATTCGCCTAAATGCGGATCCTTGATGAGTTCGGCCACTACGTGTTCATCAGGCATCAGCCAGTCCAAGTTTGCGAGCAGTTCGTTACCGAACACTTCGCTATCGACGACTACATGTCGAATTTTTATATAGTTGCTGTACAGCCGTTCCAGTTCAAGCCGCTCTAGTGGCCTCGATAGCCGATCGTCGTTCAGTACAATTTCGCGGTCTTTGCAAGCGATGGCAATCAAGTCGGGTACCTGTTTCCTCTGTACCGTGACCATAAAATCCGTCGTTGCGACATAGGGGAGGCGGGTGCCGACGAAAACTCCATGCGGAATGGCAGCCTTTTCGGCTAGCTCCAACAGTCCTGGAGCATCAGGAAGGACAAGCTGTTCGGCCCCGGGCGCCCCAACGAGCGGGTGAGTATGTGGCCAGGGCCAGAGCGGGAACTGTTCCCGAACGTCCACTGCTCCAAGCCACAGAAGAGCTCGGGCGATTTTCTTTTCCTGGCGAGACTTGAAGTCACATGAACGCTTCAGGCCATAAAGTACTCTTCCGGAAGACTGTGTGCCGATCTTGCTAATTGCTGATCGAGTATTTTTCAACCATGGACGATAGTTTTCGCCATGCCCTTGTCCATAACCGGCACTGAGCATGTTGATCAGCTTTTTTTCTGTCATTCTCGTTCGGCGGGCCATTTGTGCGTCCTACAGGGAAGGAACACGTGAATAGACATCAAGCATGACTGGATGTTCCAGACTCTACAGGCGTCGCAGTAAGTACGGCGCAAGGGACACGCATCGACTCTGTCGCGGTATTTTGCTTGCTCTAGAGCACATTGAACCTATAGGTCGCGCAGAAAGACCCAGCGACGGTAGTAAATTTCCGGTGCGCACCCTACCGAACAAGCTAGTCTTTCAGAGGCAGTCCATTGCGGGTGCCGAGATTTGGCTGAGCTGCTCCCCGAATAGCAATGTGTTAGGCTCAGGGTCCGGGGTTTTGTCGTCCCAACGTAGGGCATCTCAACATACACGGACGATTGGTGTCCCCTTTGGGGGAAGGCCTGCGAGCGAGGATCTGGACGTTGCGCAAACAGCGATTTACCGTGTCCCTTGGTTCATAATGAGATATACTCACCGGACCATGGCCCGCCGTTTCGTTCTCATCTTGCTAGCAGTGATGACTTTCCAGTTCACCTGGAACGTCGTCAGTGCCTATTGCATGCACGAGGCCGGCCGAGCGTCGAATCACTTTGGTCATCACCAGCACAACAGCAGTGCCGACGAGTTGTCACTGGCTGCCAAGGACAAGTCTCCCCTGACCAAGAAGGTCACTGCGCACGACGCTCACTGCGCTTACGTGCACATTGCGCTCGCAGCGCCGGATCTTGCTGAGTCTTGTTTCAAGATGGAGAACGCCAGCGACGCGGTCGCCACCGCGCTTGTTTCTCCCGATTCCGTAGTTCCTTCCCCTCCATATCGTCCCAAGTGGACCGGCCGCGCCTGATCCTGCGGCTGACCTTTTTGCGACTTTCCATCTGAAACGCATTTCCGCGCACCGTTGACGGTGCGTGGGGGCTGCCGCCGGCTATTTTCCCTTAATAGTCTTCGGAGTCATCATGCAATCCAAGCACATTGTGCTGGGAGCGACGGTCCTGCTGCTGCAGGCCGCGTTTCCGGCTGCCCATGCTATCGGGCAGCAAAGTATCTCTACGCCTGTTGTAGCGGCACCCCAAGTGGCCGTCTCGGCTTTACCGCTCACGCTGGATCAAGCGATTCAGCTGGCCCTATCCGCCAACCCGGCCTTGCGGTCCGCTACACGATCGATCGGTATCGCCGACGGTGCGGTACAACAAGCGGGCGCTCGTCCAAACCCAGAGCTGTCTGTCCTCTCCGAAGGAACGGATCGCAACACGCGCACCGAAACGACCCAGATCAATCAGGTGATCGAGTTGGGTGGCAAACGCGCCGCACGCATTGCGGCGGCCGAACAGGAGCGCAACGTCGCCATCGACGACGTGAATGCGAAACGAGCAGAACTGCGCGCCGATGTGATTACCGCTTATATGGACGCGCTGACAGCGCAGGAGCGGCTCACACTGGCCCAGGCGTCTCTTGAACTAGCCCATAAATCCACCGATGTCACCAGCAGGCGCGTCACTGCGGGCAAGATCTCGCCGGTCGAGCAGACCCGCTCGAGCGTCGCCGAGGCTGCGGTGCGGCTGGAACTGGCCCAGGCCGAGGCCGACCTGGCACTGGCCAAGCGCCGGCTGACCGCCCTGTGGGCCAGCCCACGTCCGCTCGACCAGCCGCTGCAGGTGCCCGACACCTTCGGGCGCTTGCCTGCCTGGCCTGAGCTGTCGGAACGGCTGGCGAGCTCGCCGCAACTGCGCCGTGCGCAGTCGGCGGTAGCAGGGCGTGACGCTCAGGTCAAGCTTGAGCGGGC
This sequence comes from Telluria sp. Soil_C_11, assembly GCF_057657395.1. Lineage (NCBI taxonomy): Bacteria > Pseudomonadati > Pseudomonadota > Betaproteobacteria > Burkholderiales > Oxalobacteraceae > Telluria > Telluria sp. Soil_C_11. Next base: position 52,274 of record NZ_JBDGIN010000010.1, read on the forward strand.
GCAGCGCATTCCGGACGTGACGGTCACGGTCGGCTCTCAGCGCGAGCGTGAGCTCGGCCGCACCCAAGGCGTGATCGGCCTGTCGTTGCCGCTGCCGCTATTCAATCGCAACCAGGGCAACATCCTCTCGGCGCTGCGCCGTGCCGACCAGGCCCGCGACGACCTCGAGGTCGAACAGCTACGCCTCACCCAGGTGCTCGCCGATGCCTACCAGCGCGCCGAGGTGGCGTCGACGCAAACAGTCACCCTGCGCGACCAGGTACTGCCAGCGGCCCAAAGCGCTTACGACGCTGCGGTGACTGGTTTCGAGATGGGGAAATTTGCGTTTACCGACGTACTCGACGCCCAGCGCACGCTGTTCCAGACCAAGACCCAGTACCTGCGCGCGCTCTCCGACCGCTACCGCTCGATCGCAGACATTGAACGTTACGTCCCGGTCGCGGACGCCGGCGTGAATTCCACTGAAAGAACATCCAAATGAAGTCCATCAATCAAAACAAATCGACCAAGACCGTGGTGGCGATCGTCGCCGTCGGCATGGTACTCGGTGCCGCCATCCTGTTCTGGAAGAAGGAGCCAGGCGAGGCTGCCGGCGCCGAAAGCAAGAAGGAAGTACCGCAGGCAGTAGCCGGCAAAACCGCACCAAAAGAAGGGGGCGAGCACCATGCGGGCGAGGAAGGGCTCGTACGACTGACGCCACAGCAAATCCAGCAGGCGGGGATCAAGCTTGCAACGGCCGCTCCGGAGACGATCGAAGCGTCCGTACAGTTGCCTGGAGAAGTCCGCTTCGACCAGGATCGCACCGCGCACATTGTGCCGCGCGTCCCCGGGATCGCTGATTCGGTGCAAGCGGAGCTCGGCCAGACAGTCAAGAAGGGCCAGGTGCTGGCTGTGATCTCCAGTCCCGAGTTGGCAGAACTGCGCAGCACGTTGAACGCGGCAAGGACGCGCCTGGACTTGGCGCGCACTACCTACGCGCGTGAAAAGAAACTGTGGGAAGACAAGATCTCGGCGCAACAGGATTACCTGCAGGCGCAACAGGCCTATGAAGAGGCGCGGATCGCGGCGAACAATGCGCAATCCAAGCTGAGCGCGCTGGGCGTCGGGTCCGGCAAGGGCCCGCTGAACCGCTATGAATTGCGTGCACCTTTCGACGGCGTCATCGTCGAAAAGCACATCAGCCTGGGCGAAGCCTTGAAGGAAGACGCCAACGTGTTCCTGCTGTCGGACCTGTCGCATGTATGGGTCGACGTCGTCGTCACGCCTAAGGACTTTAACGTCGTGCGGGTCGGCGAAACCGCCACCGTCAAGGCGGCCGCTGCCGACCTTAGCGCGACCGGCAAGGTGACCTACGTCGGCGCCCTGGTCGGAGAACAGACCCGCTCCGCAACCGCCCGCATCGAGCTCATGAACCCGTCGCTCGCGTGGCGCCCCGGCCTGTTCGTCAATGTGTCGCTGGTGCAGAGCGCCAAGCGCGCCGCCGTCACCGTGCAAAGCGATGCGCTACAGACGGTGGAGGACAAGCCGGTTGTGTTCATCCAGGCACCGGAGGGCTTCAAGGCTCAACCGGTTGTCGTCGGTGCGACCGATAAGGACCACGTGGAAATCCTGCAGGGTTTGTCCGCTGGGACGGTGTATGCCACCACCGGTAGCTTTGTCCTGAAGGCGGAGCAGGGTAAAGGCAGCGCCGAGCACGAGGATTGAGGAGCACAACCATGTTTGAACGAATCATACGCTCCGCCATCGAGCATCGATGGATCGTCATGTTGGCCGTGTTTGCAATGGCTGCCATCGGCGTCTACAACTACCAGCGGCTGCCGATCGACGCGGTCCCTGACATTACCAACGTCCAGGTCCAGATCAATACGTCAGCCCAGGGCTACTCGCCGCTCGAGGTCGAGCAGCGCGTCACCTATCCGATCGAAACCGTCATGGCCGGGCTGCCTGGCCTGGAACAGACCCGCTCGCTGTCGCGTTATGGTCTGTCGCAGGTGACCGTCATCTTCAAGGACGGCACCGATGTCTTTTTCGCTCGCCAACTGGTCAACCAGCGGATCCAGGAAGCGAAAGAAGGCTTGCCGGAAGGCGTCACGCCGAACATGGGGCCGATTTCGACTGGCTTGGGTGAGATTTACCTGTGGACGGTCGAAAGCGCGCCCGGCGCCAAAAAGCCGGACGGCACGCCCTACACGCCGACCGACTTGCGCGAGGTCCAGGACTGGATCATCAAGCCTCAGCTGCGCCAGGTTCCCGGCGTCACCGAAATCAATTCGATCGGTGGTTTCTCGAAGGAGTATCACGTCACGCCAGACCCGGCCAAGCTCAGTTCGTATGGCTTGACCATGAACACGGTGGTCGAAGCGATCGAGCGGAACAACGGCAACGTTGGCGCCGGCTATGTCGAGCGCCGCGGTGAACAGTTCCTGGTCCGCGCACCGGGCCAGGTTCGTACCCTGGACGACATCCGCAACACCATCGTCAGCAATGTGCGGGGCGTGCCGATCCGTGTGCGCGATGTCGCGACCGTCGGTCTGGGGCGCGAGCTGCGCACCGGTGCGGCAACGGCCAACGGCAAGGAAGTGGTGCTGGGCACGGTCTTCATGCTGATCGGCGAGAACAGCCGCGTGGTGGCACAGGCCGCGGCCGACAAGATGGCGGAGATTAACAAGACACTGCCGCCGGGCGTCAAGGCAGTGCCGGTCTACGACCGTACCGTCCTGGTCGACAAAGCTATCGCCACCGTGAAAAAGAACCTGATGGAAGGCGCGATTCTGGTCATCGTGATCCTGTTCCTGTTCCTTGGGAACATCCGCGCGGCGATCATCACGGCGCTGGTCATTCCACTGTCGATGCTGTTCACATTCTCGGGCATGGTGACCTACAAGATCAGTGCCAACCTGATGAGTCTCGGAGCGCTCGACTTCGGCATCATCATCGACGGTGCGGTCGTTATCGTCGAGAACTGTGTGCGGCGCCTGGCGCATGCGCAGGAGCACCACAAGCGCGAGCTGACCTTGAACGAACGCTTCCATGAGGTGTTCGCGGCAGCCCGCGAGGCGCGCCGTCCGCTGCTGTTCGGCCAGCTGATCATCATGGTGGTCTACCTGCCGATCTTTGCGTTGGCCGGCGTCGAAGGAAAAATGTTCCATCCGATGGCTTTCGCCGTGGTGCTGGCACTGGCCGGCGCGATGATCCTTTCGATGACCTTCGTGCCGGCCGCGGTTGCACTGTTCATTGGCAAGCGCGTCGCGGAGAAGGAAAATCTCCTGATGAGCAAGGCCAAGGACTGGTATGCGCCGGTGCTGGACAAGGTGCTGCGTAATGGCTCAGTCGTGCTTGCATCCAGCGCCGTGCTGGTGGTCCTGTCCGGCCTGCTCGCCGCGCGCCTCGGGAGCGAGTTCATCCCCAATCTGAACGAGGGCGACCTGGCGATCCAGGCCTTGCGTATTCCGGCGACCAGCCTTTCCGAATCGCTGGCCATGCAGGAGAAACTCGAGACTGGCCTGAAGGCGAAGTTCCCGGAGATCGACCGCATATTCGCGCGTACGGGCACAGCCGAGATCGCCTCCGACCCTATGCCGCAGAACATTTCGGACGGCTACATCATGCTCAAGCCCGAATCGCAATGGCCGGCGCCGAAGAAGACCCATGCCGCGCTTGTCGAAGCGATCCAGAAAGAATCCGAGAAATACGTGGGTAATGCCTTCGAGTTCTCGCAGCCCATCCAGTTGCGTTTCAACGAACTGATCTCTGGCGTGCGAAGCGACGTTGCGGTCAAGGTCTTCGGCGATGACATGGACGTGCTGGCGAAGACTGGACAGCAGATTGCCGAAGTACTACAGAAGATCCCTGGTGCGGCCGAGGTCAAGGTCGAGCAGACCGGCGGCTTGCCGATGCTGTCGGTGAATATCGATCGGGAAAAGACGGCTCGCTACGGCCTGAACATCGCCGATGTGCAAGCGGCCCTCGCTACAGCGACGGGCGGACGCCAGGCCGGCACCATGTTCGAGGGCGACCGCCGTTTCGACATCCTGGTGCGCCTGCCCGAAGAGCTGCGTAGCGACATCGATGCATTGCGCCGCCTGCCGATCGCGCTGCCGTTGGGCGAGAGCGGCACAGCCTCCTACGTTCCGCTCGGCGAGGTCGCTGAACTGGTGTTCGCACCTGGCCCCAACCAGGTCAGCCGCGAGAACGGCAAGCGCCGCATCGTCGTCAGTGCCAACGTGCGCGGCCGGGATGTCGGCAGCTTCGTCCCTGAGGCGCAGGCAGCGATCGCCAAGTCGGTCAAGATCCCGGCCGGCTACTGGACCAGCTGGGGCGGCACTTTCGAGCAGCTGCAGTCGGCGACCCAGCGTCTGAAAGTGGTCGTGCCGCTGGCACTGTTCCTCGTGCTCACGCTGCTGTTCGTCATGTTCGGCAACCTGAAGGATGGATTGCTGGTATTCACCGGCATTCCTTTCGCACTGACCGGGGGCATCGTCGCACTGACGCTGCGCGGCATTCCACTGTCGATCACGGCGGCGGTCGGCTTCATTGCCCTGTCCGGTGTCGCAGTCCTGAACGGCTTGGTGATGATTTCCTTCATCCGGTCTCTGCGCGAGGAGGGTATGCCGCTCGACGATGCGATCGTCCAGGGCGCGCTGACCCGCCTGCGGCCAGTCTTGATGACTGCCCTCGTCGCCTCGCTCGGCTTCGTGCCAATGGCACTGGCCACCGGCACCGGGGCAGAAGTGCAGCGCCCGCTCGCGACCGTCGTCATCGGCGGGATCCTTTCCTCGACCGCGCTGACGCTGCTGGTGCTGCCTCTGCTGTACCGGCTCATGCACCGAAAAGATGAAGAAGAGGTCGAGGTGCAAGCCGGGAAGGACACCGTGGCAGCGCTTTAGTGCATGCATCGCTTGAGCAGAGCTGGCGGGCGTTCGGCTCGCTGGCTCTGCCGGGCCCGCTAGCGCATTGGACAGGATGGCACCAAGCAGCTGCCATGACGATACCGGTTGAGCTTTAGGAGTTCGAGCACGATGACTAGTCAATTTAGCGAGGCGACTCAGGTCAAACCAGTCGAGGACTGTTCGAGAGCTGTGTTCAATGGACACGACGAAACGGACATGACGGAGATGCTCAATGAGCTGCGCATCCTGCTTCCCGGTGCGCAACTCTTGAATGGCTTTCTCATTGCATTGCCTTTCACCTCGGGCTTCCGCCAAATCGTCCAGCTGGAGAAATGGATATTCATGGCGACTTTCCTGTGCTCGCTATCGAGTCTGATCCTGTTTACTGCTCCAGCCGTACAGCATCGCGTGCTGCGCCCGCTTGAGGATCGCGTGCATTTCAAGGATGTCGCAAGCATACAGATGTTGACGGGGGCATTTTTTCTCTCTCTGTCCCTGGTTCTATGTGCGAGTTTGGTGATTGCGGAAGTCGTTGGTCACCCGGCAGGCCTCGGTGTGGGCGCGGTGTTTGCCTCAATGATCCTGGTTCTGTGGTGGCTGTATCCGTGGTTCTGGAAAAGGCGGAATTCGATTCCGGCAGCTTCGTCGTCGAAACAGAAAACTCTGTTTGACGATACCTGAAAGGAGGAGAGATGGACGGCATCAAAAATGGTGTGTGCGCCACATCGGCGAGCGCCGCATCGGATAAGGACGATTTTTGGAAAAGAGCGCTTCAGGTGTCGGAGCGGCGATTGAACGTTCTCGCGTCGAATATCGCCAATGCCGATACCCCGAACTATAAAGCGCGTGACATCGACTTTCGAGCGGCCATGCAACAAGCGCTGCTCGAAGCCGCACCTGCAACCGATGCCGCCGACAAGACACGCTGTCGTGCCGGCGTCAGCAATAGTCAAAGCGAGCTCGAAATATTTTCCAGCTATCGCATCCCTGTACAACGTTCGGTGGACGGGAACACGGTCGACATGGACACGGAACGAGGTGCGTTTGCCGAACAGGCTGTCAAGCATCAGTTCTTGCTGCAGAAGGTGGCTGACGAATATCGGGAAATGGATTCAATGCTCAAGAATTTAATAGGCTGAGAATTTTGAGAGCCAAGGTGATTATTCCAGGGATGATTGTCCTGCATGGTCTGGCCGCTTGCGTCACGTATCGGCCCGACGATTTGGGAACGTAGACCGGGTATGTACAGAAAATATACCCATCAAATGAGACTCCCACCGATCACCCTGAATGCCTGGTGTCGCTCACAGATGACCAACGCTCCTCAGGGCGGTATATCGAAGTTCAGTTCAAGCACCTTCGTAGTAAAAGGTACGTCAACATTTTTGTTAGCAATGAAATTGAGCTGAAGTTGAGCGACCGGGTCTTGGTAGCTTCGCCTTACTGCATCGGCAATCATAAACCTGGAATTATCGCGAAGCAGAACTGAATAGCTCGTTAGTGCGATCCAGCACCGACTATGTGCGATCGGATTTTCATACTGGCCGTTTCGAGAGAAAGGTAAGCAAATGGAAGAGTTGAACCGAGTACGGCTGGAATTGCCGTTAGTACTGCCGGAAGTCGACGATCCAAGGGATCCATGTATCAGCCGGCTCATTGGCCTTTTGCAGGGGCGGCCTGGCGTCGAGCGGGTTCATATGAAGACCCCCGAGGGGGCGCCTCCCATGCTCTGCCTGCACTATGATCCCGCGGTCATCTCGGTCGGAAGGCTGCGTGAACTGGTGAGCGCCGTCGGTGCGCAACTCACGGAGAAGTTCGCACACTACCTTGGCTGCACGCCGGCACCGCTGCATGCCCGCGAAGCGCGATTGTTCGCCGAGCGCTTGCGCCATGTTCCTGGCGTGATGGAAGCAGAGGTTTCGCCATCGGGCAGGATCCGGGTGGAGTACGAACGCTCAAGCGTGACGCAGACGCAGCTGGAAAATCTGGTGCGCGGCGTCGGGACAGAGCCAGCACATGTGGAGAGGGCGGCCGCTACAGCCAGGCCGGATGAAGGACACACCGCGAATCACGTTCATGCCGAGCATGGCGAACACGAACACAAGCATGGGAAGGAAGACGCCCATGCGGGTCACGAACACGGGCACGGCGGCATCTTCGGGGAGCATACCGAACTGATTTTCGCCGTGGCGGCCGGTGCGTTCGTGCTCGCCGGCTGGCTTTTCGAGCGCAGCGGCGCCACGCCTGGCTGGCTACCGCTCGCACTGTACATCGGCGCCTACCTGTGCGGGGGCTTCTTTACGGCGAAGGAAGCCATCGAGAACATCCTCGCACGCCGCTTCGAGATCGACACGCTGATGCTGGTGGCAGCGGTCGGTGCGGCGGCGCTGGGCAAATGGGCGGAAGGCGGTCTGCTGCTGTTCCTGTTCAGTCTCGGCCACTCGCTGGAGCACTTCGCAATGGGACGCGCACGACGCGCGATCGAAGCCCTCGCCAAGCTTGCTCCCGAAACTGCACTGCTGAAGAATGGTGACACGACGGAAGAGATTCCGGTCGAGAAACTGCAGCCAGGCGACGTTGTACTGGTAAAGCCGAACGAGCGCCTCCCGGCCGATGGCGTCGTGGTCAAGGGCAGCTCGAGTGTGAACCAGGCGCCGGTCACGGGGGAAAGCGTTCCGGTCGACAAGTCACCTGTCGAAGACGGGAAGGCTGCGATTGCGGCGTTCGATCGCGTGAAGGCCAATAACCGGGTCTTCGCCGGCACCATCAACGGCGCAGGTGCGATGGACGTCATGGTGGCGCGCCTTGCGTCGCAGTCGACCATGGCGCGTGTCGTGCAGATGGTGGCGGAAGCCGAAGCCCAGCGTTCGCCTACACAGCAATTCACCGACAAGTTCGAACGCATTTTCGTTCCCGTGATCCTGGGGCTGGTTGTCCTATTGATGCTGGCCTTCCTTGTCATCGACGAGAGCTTCTCGGACAGCTTCTACCGCGCCATGGCGGTGCTGGTCGCGGCCAGCCCATGCGCCCTGGCGATTTCGGTGCCGAGCGCCGTGCTGTCAGGCGTCGCCCGCGCCGGCCGCAGCGGCGTTTTGGTGAAAGGCGGCGGTCCTCTGGAGAATCTTGGAAGTCTCAATTCGATCGCCTTCGACAAGACAGGAACCCTGACCGAAGGCCGACCGAAATTGACCGATTTGCTGCCTGCTGACGGCGTCAGCGAGTCGGAATTGCTGGCAGTAGTGGTCGCGGTCGAATCGCACAGCGACCATCCGCTGGCATCGGCACTGGTTGAAGGCGGACTCGAACGGTTGCCTGCGAATGCTGCTTCAGTGCGTGCGGACGATGTGCGCGGCTTGACCGGCCGTGGCGTGCAGGCTTCGGTCGATGGCGAAACGACCTATATCGCCAAACCCATCCTGTTTGATGAGCTGGACGGTATGCGGTTGCCGGTTGAACTGTCCCAAGCAAACGACAAACTGGTGCAATCGGGGCGTACCACGATGGTCGTACGCAAGGGAGCGCGCTTCCTCGGCGTGATTGGTGTGATGGACACGCCCCGCCCAGCGGCGCCGTCTGTCATGAAGCAATTGCGTGAACTCGGCATCGAGCGTCTGGTCATGCTGTCGGGCGACAATCAACAGGTTGCCGATGCCGTTGCGCGCACCGTCGGCCTGACCGAAGCGAAGGGTGACCTGATGCCCGAGCAAAAGGTCGAAACGGTAAAGGCCTTACGTGAACGTCACGGCAAAGTCGCCATGGTTGGCGACGGCGTCAACGACGCACCGGCCATGGCGAATGCCACTGTCGGCATCGCCATGGGAGCAGCAGGCTCGGACGTCGCCCTTGAAGCGGCGGATGTCGCGTTGATGAGCGACGACCTCAGCCAGCTTCCGTTCGCGGTTGGGCTGTCGCGCCGCACGCGCCGGGTCATCAAGCAAAACCTCTGGGTCAGCCTGGGCGTCGTCGCGGTGCTTATTCCGGCAACCATTTTCGGCCTGAACATCGGGACCGCGGTCCTGTTCCACGAAGGCTCGACCCTGCTTGTCGTCATCAATGCGCTCCGCCTACTCGCCTATCCGGGGACGGCGACAGGTCCAGACCAGCGTCCAGCGCCGCCAACGAAGAAACAGGCTGTGGATGCAGAGAAGGTGTCGTCATGAGCGCAGCACTGTCCAAAGTGCTGGGCTATGCCGCCTTGCCCGCGATCGCTGTGCTGGCAGGGGCTTTGATCGCGCTCGTTCGTCAACCCGGCGCCGGACTACGCAGCGCGGTCCAGCATTTCGCTGCCGGCACCGTGTTCAGCGTGCTCGCCGTCGAGTTGCTGCCTGACCTCGTGCACCGGCGAATGCCGTGGCCGACGTTCATCGGCTTCTCCTGTGGCGTCGCCTTCATGCTCGCACTGAAATGGTTTGGCGATCGACGTGAAGATGCAGCAGGGGGCCGCGATACGCGCGGATTGATCACGGCAATGGGTGTCGACGTGGTCCTCGATGGCGCACTCATCGGCCTGTCGTTCGCCGCCGGGGAAAAACAGGGGCTCCTGCTGACGGTTGGCCTGGTGCTTGAATTGTTCTTCCTTGGCGTCTCATGTGCAACCTCGTTGCGCAGCGTCGGACAGACTGCGCTGAGAATCGGCGGCACAGCGGCAATGCTCGGTATCGCATTGCTTGCTGGAGCCGGCGCAGGGGCAGGGATATTGAATGCCGTGACGCCGGTCTTTATCGACGCACTACTGGCATTGGGTGTTGCGGCGCTACTTTACCTGGTTACCGAAGAGTTACTGGTAGAGGCGCATGAGGAGACCGAAACGCCGATCCAGACAGCGATGTTTTTTGCAGGTTTTATCCTGCTGTTCATGATTGACATGCTGGTATGACGCACTGGTTCATGTGTCTATCTCAAAATTTTTGAAAATCGACATGCGTAAAGAACCCGTGTTGCCGACAGAGGATTTTCTGATTTCCTTTTTCGGCTCTGTCATCTGCATTGTTTTGTTGCTGGTAATTTTCAAGCTGGTGGAAATCTGGAAGCGGCGGAAGAGTCCCAATTTGAAGCGATTAAAGCAGCCCAACGGGCGAAGAGAGAAAAGGCCGGACAAGCGGCGACAAAAAATCAAGCGTTAGTTTTCGCAGGAAATTAAAACAGCATCTGTAACAGTCCTATTTAGCATTTAGTTAAGTAACAATATTTATGAAAAAAGTCCTTATTCTCGGCGTCAACGGCTTCATCGGCCACCACCTGTCCAAGCGTATCCTCGAGACCACCGACTGGGAAGTCTATGGCATGGACATGGCTTCGGACCGCATCAGCGATCTGCTCGCTAATGACGCATATAAGCCACGCATGCACTTCTTCGAAGGCGACATCACGATCAACAAGGAATGGGTCGAATACCACGTCAAGAAGTGCGACGTGATCCTGCCGCTGGTGGCCATCGCCACGCCGTCGACCTATGTGCAGCAGCCGCTGCGCGTGTTCGAACTGGACTTCGAGGCGAACCTGCCGATCGTCCGCTCGGCCGCCAAGTACAAGAAGCACCTGGTGTTCCCGTCGACCTCGGAAGTGTATGGCATGTGCCATGACGGCGAGTTCGATCCGGAGAACTCGGAACTGGTCTACGGCCCGATCAACAAGCCGCGCTGGATCTACGCCTGCTCCAAGCAGCTGTTGGACCGCGTGATCTGGGGCTATGGCATGGAAGGCCTGAACTTTACCCTGTTCCGTCCCTTCAACTGGGTCGGCGCCGGCCTGGACTCGATCCACACGCCGAAGGAAGGTTCTTCGCGCGTGCTGACCCAGTTCTTCGGCCACATCGTGCGCGGCGAAACCATCTCCCTGGTCGACGGCGGCTACCAGAAACGCGCCTTCACCTATATCGATGACGGCATAGCCGCCCTCATGAAGATCATCGAGAACAAGGACGGCAATGCGAGCGGCCAGATCTACAACATCGGCAACCCGGCCAACAATTATTCGATCCGCGACCTGGCGGACATGATGCTGAAGCTGGCCGCCGAGTACCCGGAATACGCTGCCGGCGCGCAGAAGGTGCAGATCGTCGAAACCAGCTCGGGGGCCTACTACGGCGCCGGCTACCAGGACGTGCAGAACCGCGTGCCGAAGATCGACAACACCAAGGGCGACCTGGGCTGGGCCCCGACCACGTCCATGGCCGACGCCATACGCGGCATCTTCGACGCCTACCGCGGCCAGGTTGCCGCGGCCCAGGCCCTGATGGAATAAGTGTTTTCTACTGCGCGAAGCTGTTTGACTGCCAGCGCTATCATGAACCGTAAGGCCACCAAGCGTTTCGCACACGCACACATACGATGACCAAAATTACTGAACAAATCAATGTCGAGAATGGATCTCCGCTGGTGATTTTTGGCGGCATCAATGTGCTCGAATCGCTTGATCTGGCGCTTCGTACCTGCGAAGAATTTGTTCGCGTCACACAGAAGCTCGCCATGCCCTATGTATTCAAGGCCAGTTTCGACAAAGCGAACCGTTCATCGATTCATTCGTTTCGCGGCCCCGGCCTTGAGGAAGGCATGCGCATGCTCGAGAGGGTGAAGTCGACGTTTGGGGTGCCGGTCTTAACCGACGTCCACGAGCCGTGGCAGGCCGATATCGTCGCGGAAACGGTAGACGTACTGCAGTTGCCAGCATTTTTGGCCAGGCAAACCGACATGGTGGTCGCGTTGGCCAAGACCGGACGCGTCATCAATATCAAGAAACCGCAATTCTTGAGTCCAACGCAGGTTTCGTTTGTCGTTGAAAAATTCAAGGAGGCGGGCAACGAGCAGCTCATCTTGTGCGATCGCGGTACCTGTTTCGGCTACGATAATCTGGTCGTGGACATGCTCGGCTTTGGCGTGATGAAAAAAGCGTGCCCCGGTGTACCTGTCATATTTGACGTTACCCATTCATTGCAACAGCGAGATCCGACGAGTGCGACCTCAGGCGGACGCCGAGCGCAGATACTTGAGCTGGCTCGCGCGGGTGTCGCCGTAGGCCTGGGCGGAATCTTCCTTGAAGTCCACCCGGATCCCAGTTCGGCGAAATGCGACGGCCCGAGCGCGCTGCCAACCAGCGTACTTGCCCCGTTTCTTTCGCAACTGAAGGTGTTGGATGACCTTGTCAAGTCGCTTCAACCGATTGAGATAAGTTAGTCCTTCGGTTTCGCCAGTTAAGCAACCCAGAGTGATTTCATCGGTGCAAAAATATGATCGAACACGTCAAGAATAGCCTGGCCGACGCGCAGTCGGCTCTTAACCGATTCCTGCATGACGAGCGCAGTCTTCAAAGCATCGTGGATGCTGCCGACCTGCTTACATCCGCCTTTCGCAGCTCGGGCAAGGCTTTCTCGTGCGGGAATGGCGGATCGATGTGCGATGCGATGCATTTTGCCGAAGAGTTCACGGGCAGGTTCCGCAACAATCGCCCGGGACTCGCGGCGATTGCCATCAGCGATCCAACCCACATTACCTGTGTCGCCAATGATTATGGCTATGACCAAGTGTTCTCGAGATATATCCAAGCGCATGGGCGTCGTGGTGACGTATTACTCGCGATTAGCACCAGCGGAAAAAGCCCATCGATCCTTGTTGCCGCGGAGGCAGCGCGCCAGCTGGACATGCGTGTGATCGGTTTGACCGGAACGCCGGGGGCGCCGCTGCAGGCCCTGTGCGATGTCTGCATTTGCAGCCCTGGCGGCGCGTATGCCGACCGCGTGCAGGAAATGCATATCAAGATCATCCATATTTTGCTCGAGTTGGTGGAACGCGATCTGTTTCCAGAAAATTACGTTTCTGGCAAAGGCGATCTTTAGTTCAAATAAGCAGTTGATCGAAACTATGATCCGATCCAAGGTCGATTTGCATCCTCGGATTGCAAGTTTTGGAGGAAGCCATGGCAACAAAAAAGCGCACGAAAGTGCCCGCACCATCGCCTGATGATTCCCAACGCCCTGAAAGCGAAGCGAATGTCGAGACAACACGCAACATGAACGTCGATACTGACGTGGAGCGTGTCGACAGCGATGCGTCTCCTGAAATTGGTAGCGTCGAAGGGCGGGACCAATCCACCTACCGCGTCGATGTCGAACATGGTGGTGAAACCAACGCTGGAGATGTCGAGCGAGGAGGGGCCTAATGGCCGTACGAATGTCGTAACGCTGCGTTGATTGATCGTATCGGCAGGCAGGGGCCGATTTAAGAGCTGGAGCACCACCGTACGATTCTTGCCGCCGCTTGACGCTTCACCGGTCGCTTTTGTGCAACAGCACGTGCACAGCTTATTCGGAAATGTATTCCCATGTAACGCCTCGATTTGTGCTGCGGATTAGCTTGCCGTTGATCGCACCGTACAGACTCCCCGACGACGTGCTTTCCAGTGCGGTGATCGGAGCCACTGGCGATCGCATCCTGATCCAGTGGTCGCCACCATCTGGACTAATAAAGAATCCATCGCGCGCAGCAGCGTAGACACGGGCCGGCAAGGCAGCATCGTTTTCCACAGCGCGGAAGCTGAAGCTGAGCTGGCCAGCACTTTGCCATCCACAATGACAACTCATCGCGCGGCGCACTCCCTTGGACGTTGCAGCGAATAGCCATCCCGTTCCAGTTTTACTTGGCATATTGGAGTGGGCGAACTGTACCAAGGGATCCGCGGGGCCGTGGTTGAAAAACTGCCATGTAACGCCAGCGTTTGTACTGCGGAAAATGCCAATACCAGCAAGGTAGGCAAATACGGTACGCGGCTGGGTTTGAACCCCCCGGTTTCCGTGGAGGCCGATTAGTGTGAGTCAGGCCGGGATGGCTTGACTGCTCAGTTGCTTATAATAGTTTGCCTCAGCTTCGGCCGGCGGTATATAGCCGAGCGGTTCCAGCAAGCGGTGGTGGTTAAACCAGGAGACCCATTCAAGTGTAGCTAGTTCCACGGCTTCACGTGTTTTCCAGGGGGCGCGACGGTGGATCAGCTCAGCCTTGTAGAGCCCATTGATGGTTTCGGCCAAAGCGTTATCGTAACTGTCTCCCTTGCTTCCCACAGAAGGCTCGATGCCAGCTTCTGCCAAGCGCTCACTGTATTTCATCGACACGTATTGAGATCCGCGGTCGCTATGATGGACCAGCTCGTTTCGTTCGAGCTGACGTGCGTACAGAGCCTGCTCCAGCGCATCGAGCACGAAGTCGGTTCGCATCGAGCTGCTGACCCGCCAGCCGACGATGCGCCGGGCGAAGACGTCGATGATGAAGGCGACATAGACGAAACCCTGCGAATGGTGATTCGGTATCAAGGCCCGCGTGTTGAGGGCGCACGGATGCTGATGGCTGTACAGCACGCATTCTTGCTCTAAGCCCTCGAATAATTACCCTTCTGCCATTGTTCACGCGTATCATGAGAACCGGAAGTCGCGATGTGACGATAGAAGTTAACTTCGATAGCTACGCATAGGACGGTGATGGTAAGTCAACAAGAACTGTTGAAGCAGATTGCAGAGTCTGGCTACAACGTGGGGTACGGCGCGAAGAAGCATTTCGCAACGGCAGAATTTGTTGATAAGTTGCCAGGCTGGATTGGCTTCTTCTCGCTGGCAGTCGGTGTTCTGGCTTTGGTGTTTCCGATGCTGAGCGAAAAAGTTCCTTCCGCTATGCTTATCATTTTCTCAGTGGCAAGTTTGTACATGGGTTTTTATGACAAAAACGTGTACATGAAAGCCGGGGAGGAATTGACGCAGTCGTTCCAGTCGCTGCGTTCATTGTATTCAACTGTCAAATCAATGCCGCCCACCTCGGACTTTTCCGCATGCGAAGCAGAATATGGACGTATCAGGTCGGCCGCCAATGGTGCTGGCATTTCTCGTCAAATATTCTTAAGTGATACCGCAGCCCACTACAAGTTCTTCTGGCAGCAGCAGATCGGGTGGATTGAGGAACAAATAACGTTTCGCTTTTGGCGCGACAAGATACCGCTTACCACACTTGTGACGTGCGGAGTATTGATTGTGTTTGCGTTATCTATCGGCGCATACTTTCTCATTACTAGTAGCTACTGTTGATTGGAATTTTAGTGAGTGCCTCGCTTTTTGAACAATTCAGAAAAAACTTGGCTGTAAAGAATGCCGAGGAAATTTCAGGTCGATATTTATCCATAACAAAACGTCTCAACAAAGACTATTGGGACACAGATTCGGACTATCAACATTGTTTGCAGGTCGGATCGTATGGCCGACGGACAGCTATCCATGGTGTAAGCGACCTGGACATGGCGTTCGAGCTGCCTTGGAGCGTTCATGACCGGATTTGTAAACTTCAAGGGAATCGACAAAAGGCATTGTTAGAAGAGGTCCGCGACAAGCTCAAAGTACTTTATCCAAATACGCCGATCCGGGCAGATGGGCAGGTTGTGACCGTTGACTTCAAGAACTATCGTGTTGAGGTGTTGCCTGCTTTTGTAGAGGATGACGGACGGTACAAGTACCCGGACGCTAACGATGGCGGAAGCTGGAAATGGTGCCATCCTCGCGACGAAATCGAAGCGGTCCAAGAAATACACGATCGCTCGAACCGGAATCTAAAACGAGTGTGCAAAATGATCCGGGCTTGGAAAAACAAGCACGGGGCGGCAATGAGCGGGATGCTCATCGATACGCTTTGCTATAATTTTTTCTACGACAACAAAAATTACGATAACAAGAGCTATGCTAGCTACCCGGCTTTGATCAAGGACATATTCACGTATTTGAGTGAACAACCGAGTCAGACGTATTGGAAGGCTCCCGGAAGTGACGATCGCGTCCATTCCACTGGGCGGTTTCAAGCAAAGGCGAAAAAGGCAGCTAAAAGAGCACAGGAAGCCCTTGATGCCGAGGAAGAAAAGGACAAGCAAAAGGTTTGGAAGAAGATTTTCGGACGCCACTTCCCTGCGATAGCAACTGCTGCTGCGTCCGCTTCTGTTACGAAGGCTGCAGCTATTCGCTCGACTGAGGAGTTTGTTGAGGATAAGTATCCTGTTGATATTCAGTACGAAGTTAATCTTGAATGTGACGTGTTATACCGTGGTGCACGGGAGCGCGTCTACCGGTTCATCGAAGCCACATTCCCGTGGCTTCAACTCGACCGTAAATTAACTTTCCGTGTGGTGGACTGTAACGTCCCCCGTCCTTACGAGGTAATTTGGAAAGTCCGAAACCGCGGCCAGTTTGCGGAGGCAAGAGGCATTCGAGGACAACTGCTTAGTGATGACGGATCAGAGCGGCGAACGGAAACTACATCCTTCCCTGGCCGTCATTATGTCGAGTGCTACGTGATTAAAAATGGAGTTTGCGTAGCTCGCGATCGTCTGATCGTTCCCATATCGGAAACGTAAACCCCTCTGCCATAAATTAAAATGGCGATTTCGCTGAAAGTTGATCGAACCGGCGGCTGTGTGCCGCCAGTATTAACGCGGCGTATGACCTTAACTTGCGATGTGACGCCCGCCGCAAGGTAGTATATAGGTGGTCGAAGCGCAGCGCCCTGCTATAAAGGGAACACATGCCAGTTCAAGCTTACGTTGATGACAGTGGTGGGAAAGGACAAAGCAAGAATTTCGTGCTTGCTGGCCTCGTCTCAAACTCGGAGCGATGGGTAGAATTTTCTCTAGAGTGGCGCCGCTGCTTAGACCAATACCCACGTATCGAAATCTTTAAGATGCGAGAAGCCGCCTCCCTCACAGGAGCCTTTCATCGCTTCACGGAAGAACAACGCGATAGTCGTCTACGAAAGTTGGCTCAAATCATCAATCGTTATGTCGAGTTCGCGATTTGGACAATGATTGATCTTGAAGCTCACGCGCGCACATGGGCAAAGCTTACAAAACCGAGATCAGAAGTTTACTTTTGGCCCTTCCACACCTTGATTCTTGGTACCTGCTTTGACCTCTGGGAAGAGTGCAATTGGAGAGAGCCCTTCGAGATCATCTTTGACGAACAACTTATCTTCGGCGAGCGAGCGCGCAGATGGTATCCGCTTATACGTGAACTTATGCGGTCTACATATCCAGAGGAATTTACGATACTACCGCTCAATCCGATGTTTGGAAAGGACGACGATCGATTGCCGATTCAGGCTGCAGATCTTTGGGCGTGGTGTTTGCGAAAAAACACGGACGATCCTGGCGCAAAGTCGTTTGAATGGCTGTTGGAAGAAATGCCAAATGTGAGCCAATCGAATTACTGCAACTACTACGATCTGGAGCGCATGAGCAGCGTTCTTGAAGAGTCAGCGCGCATTGCGCAGGGAGGACAGGTCCCCTCTGAACTCATGTCAATTTATGAGATTATCTCTAGCAAAAAGAAGTAAGTCTTTGCAGAGAGGAGGAACGCTTTTCGGGGAAAAGCGTACACAGCCTTTGAGAAAAAAGGGTGCGCTTAACGTCTCTTAAGTCATACATCGCGTAGGTCAAATTGAGCAAATATTCGTTCGGTTATACCGAATGAGAGATGCCCATTGTTGTATGCCCAGATCGTTAAGATTTTCGTCAGTCGGCGCAAGACCTTCCATTTGCCACGTATGCACGCCGGGCGTATATCTTTAGTAGACGTTCTTTGACCTGCGACCAGAGCTACAATGTCGTCTGCCATTCTTGCTTCCCCTCGAAACCTGATAAGTGAGAGCGTAGAACAGGCTGGCGTGGGCGGACAGCTCAGTGGCGCGGTATTTGATCAGTCAGCGAATTTGCGCCCTAGCGCAAATTCGTGTCTGCTGAGGGGATTTGCGCTAGAGCACTCAAGGTTTGAACTCCTGAAGTGCCTGGGCTACAAGTCGGCTGAGATCGTCAGCAAGGTTCGGATCATCGAAGGTGTGAGCGATATCCAACACGGCACGAAGTCGAGCTGCGTCATTAGGGAAGCGCCGCCTATCCTGCCTGATTCTTGCAACTTCGCTCTCTAAACCTTCAATGATCCGCTGATCAGCTTCACTTAATGCCGCACCTCTCGTAGCCTTAGACGATGCCACGTGAAGAGCAACAGCCGTGGCCCCGTGTGCCAGCTGTTCCCGTTTTAGGGCTTCCTGAGACTCGAACTTAATGCGACTCGTCACTCCTGATGTAAGTACCCGTCGCGTGGCACTGTGGCTACGTGCCGGCCAACCGATCAACACAAGGGAATGAATGAATTCCACTGGAATGTCGACAAACGCATCAGCAAACCGTCGAGCAAGGCCCAAGGTTACGGCACGTATCGAAGGGTCGCCTGAACGGCTTGTTGGGGCTGTGACGGGCACCCTCCATCGGGTCAGTGACTCAAGCCCAGTGCGGAACTCTTGAGTGTCAGCCGGAGCAGGCAGATGCTGCGGTTCGGGTAACAAGCGGTGCATCGATGAAGCGTGCTCTCGTACTTTAAGAACGAAGGACGGGCTGATGATTTCTACTTCTTTTTGCGCGCTTAGATCGAGATAAGCACTAGCTGCAAGGTCGCATGCCGTCACTCGATGAAATGTGCTATGCCGTGGTCCTCTGAAAAAGGCGGCTGCCGGTTGTCCGGATATGCACATCGCATACCATGTGGTTAGCAATTTGTCCTTTCGAGGAACACGCTCATACGCTTCGATAGCGTCCGTTACCTCGGCCCGGAGTGCAATGCAAGGTTCGCTAAGGGAACCTCGTGCGTTAGGATCAATGCTCATCATTAGCGCGCCTAGAAATCTTGCCGCAAATTATAGCAATTAAGTGTGCGAATGATTTACGGCTGCATGCCGCAAAAAGAAACGGCCCGCTTGGAAGCGGGCTCGAATCTGTTTTGTTCCGAACTTTTTTACGTCCGGGTCCCAAGCGCAGAAGCAGTTGTTCCGATCTTTATTAAGTTGTTCCGAACTTAATTATGACGAAACATCGACTCCAGCGATTACGCGAAGTTCTGGTTCACGAAGTCCCAGTTGACGATGTTCCACCAGCTCTCGACGAACTTCGGACGCGCATTGCGGTAGTCGATGTAGTAGGCGTGCTCCCAGACGTCGCAGGTCAGCAGGGCCTTGTTCTCGGTGGTCAGCGGGGTGCCGGCGTTCGAGGTGTTGACGATGTCGACGGTGCCGTCGGTCTTCTTCACCAGCCAGGTCCAGCCCGAGCCGAAGTTGCCGACTGCCGACTTCTGGAACTCTTCCTTGAACTTGTCGAACGAACCCCACTTGGCGTTGATCGCGTCGGCGACCGGACCGGTCGGAGCGCCGCCGCCGTTCGGCTTCATGCAGTTCCAGAAGAAGGTGTGGTTCCACACCTGGGCGGAATTGTTGAACACGCCGCCCTGCGATTTCTTGATGATGTCTTCCAGGGGCATGTTTTCAAACTCGGTGCCCTTGATCAGGTTGTTCAGGTTGGTCACGTAGGCCTGGTGGTGCTTGCCGTAGTGGTATTCCAGCGTTTCAGCCGACATGGTCGGCTGGAGGGCATCCTTGGCGTACGGCAGCGGCGGCAGAGTATGTTCCATGTCTTATTCCTTGATTGGTTGGAAACGGGTCGTTCTTCCGAAACGGTCGCATATTCTAAACCGGATGCGCGAACGTTGCATGTTTGCTTCTATTGCGCTCTTTGCTTCACTCGAGAAGGTCCTGTACGCTCGCCACGCCGACCTCGGCGCTGCCCTCGGCCAGCCGCACCACGATGGTGTCGCGCGGCTTGATCTGGCCGGGCGCATGCAGCACCTTGCCTTTTGCATTGCTGACGATCGCATAGCCGCGCTCGAGCGTGCGCTGCGGGTTCAGCAGTTCCAGCTGGGCGGACAGCGCGCCGAGCGCCTCGCGCTGCTGGCGCAGCCGGCCCGTCATGCTGGCGGCCAGCTGGCGCCGCTCGGACGCCAGCAGGGTGCGCAGCGAGCGCACGTCCGGCAGATGGCGCGCCCAGCGCTGCTGCAGCTGGGCCAGCAGCACGCCGTTGCGGTTGACCGGCGCCCGCACCGCATGCGTCAGACTGCTGGCCATGCCCAGGAGTTTCAGGCGCTGGTGCGCGATCCGGTCGGCGGGGCTGATCATCCGGCGGCTGAGGTTGTCGAGGTTCTGGTTGGCCTCGGACAGGATGCGTTCCATGGCGCGCTGCAGGTCGTCGGCATCCGCTTCCAGCGAGCTCATCCATTCGTCGCGGGCGGTGGCGGCCAGCTCGGCGGCGGCGGTCGGGGTGGCGGCGCGCAGGTCGGCGGCGAAGTCGGCGATGGTAAAGTCGGTTTCGTGGCCGACGCCCGAGATCACGGGCATGGACGCCGCATTGATCGCGCGCGCCACCACCTCTTCGTTGAAACTCCACAAGTCCTCGATCGAGCCGCCGCCGCGGCAGACCAGCAGCACGTCGACCTCGCGCCGGCGCGAGGCGGTGGCGATGGCTTCCGCGATCCTGTCGGCCGCCCCCTGGCCCTGCACCGGGGCGGGATAGAGCACCACGCGCACGTGCGGGGCGCGGCGCCGGAGCGCGGTGAGCACGTCGCGCAGGGCCGCCGCCTGCGGGCTGGTGACGATGCCGATCGCGCGCGTGAACAGCGGCAGCGGGCGCTTGCGCTCCTGGTCGAACAGGCCCTCGTTGCCGAGCCTTTCCTTCAGGCGCATGAAGGCTTCGTACAGGGCGCCGACGCCGGCCCGGCGGATCGCCTCGACGTTGATCTGGTAATCCCCGCGCGCGCCGTACAGCGTGACCAGGGCGCGCACCTCGACCTTGTCCCCTTCGCGCGGCGTGAAGCCGGCGTACTGGGCGCGGCCGCGGAACATCACGGCGCGCACCTGGGCGGCATCGTCCTTCAGCGTGAAGTACCAGTGGCCGGAAGCGGCGCGGGTGAAGTTCGAGATCTCGCCGCCGATCCACACCAGCGGAAACGAGCGTTCCAGCAGCCGTGCGACCTGCTGGTTGAGCGCGGTGACGGTGAGGACGGGCGGGGCGGCGTAGGCCGGATCGGCATCAAGCGGGGTAAGCATATGGATGGGTCAAGATGATCTGTCCACAAAAACGTGACAGCGCCTGGGCGCCTCAAAATCTGCGGTAGTACAACAAATAGTTTTTGTAAACGTTTGATTTTTAATGGTTATTCTTGCTGCCTGATTTCGATGCAGAAACAAAATTTCCTTACGGATCAATGGCTTGCTGCACCCCGGAGGCACTTGGCCACAATCTTATCCACAGAATCTGTGAGGAAGTGGATAAATGGACCGGCTATCCCGGCCGCGTAAAAATGAGGCATGCATATGTTTTCTTAAGGCAATCAAGTACTTAGCTCGCCGTTCCGGCTCTTGCTCACATCGTTTTCCACAATTTGTGTGCAAAGCTGGCGACAAGCGGGCTGTCCTGGCGGCCAAAGCGGACTCCAGTGCATAAGTCGCGCCCTGCCTAAAAATGCTGCACGATGAATTTATCCTTTGGATTCAAACACTTTGATGCAGATCAAGGGCCTTGCTAACAATCTTTTCCACAAAATTTGTGAAGAATTGTGGAGAAGCGCTGGCGCGTCCTGGCCGCAGCCAGGGCAGCCGGAGCGCTTGCAGCCCGTCGTCTGCCAGCCACGGG
Source organism: Telluria sp. Soil_C_11 (assembly GCF_057657395.1). Classification (NCBI taxonomy): domain Bacteria; kingdom Pseudomonadati; phylum Pseudomonadota; class Betaproteobacteria; order Burkholderiales; family Oxalobacteraceae; genus Telluria; species Telluria sp. Soil_C_11. The sequence continues at coordinate 73,684 of NZ_JBDGIN010000010.1, forward strand.
ATGGGACTATACCAGCCCTGGGGCGTTCATTACCTCTTGCGCAAGGCGGCGCCTTCGCGCCTGTGCTTGCCTAAATTTTGAGCGTGCATATCTTTTCCCTTTGGATTCAACTACTTGGGACTTACCCACTGCGCTTGCTCACATTGTTTTCCACAGTTTATGTGCAAAGCCGGGTTTGCGTGCGCATCACGCGTCCTGCCCAAAAATTGGGCTCGGTGACTTTTCCCTTATGAATCAAGGGGTTTAGCCCAGCCATGTGCGCTTGCGCACAATTTTGTCCACAAAAAATGTGAAGAAGCGGGCTGAGCCGGAACATGCGGGGCGCCTAATCATTGCTGCTGCAATTTTCAGCGGCAGAATTTCCCTGATAAAAATCAAAGACTTACCATAAGGAAAGGCTATTCCACACAAATTTATCCACAGAAATTGTGGGCAAGTCCCGGTCTGCAGACATGCTTTTGTTGCAATGTGGAAATGCCCTGAGGAGGGTGCTAGGTTTTTACGCATGGAAAAATATCCTTTAAGAATCAATGGCCTTTCCTGTCGTAAAGGCCCTTGCACACACTTTTATCCACAGAAAGTGTGCAGAACTCTACTTGCCGCAAAGACGGCAACAAGTTACATTGCGGAATTCGTTTCCGTCTTGTTGTTTACCCCATCCAGGAGTTCCTTTTGCTCGCCATTCTTCAAGCCGCCGGCTGGCCCATCTGGCTATTGCTGATTGCCTCGATCATCGCTCTGGCGCTGATCATCGAACGCCTGATCTACCTGCGCCGCGAAAAAATCCTTCCGCGCCAGTTGCTCGACGAAGTCATCCAGGTCTACCGCGGCGGCAAGGTCACGCCGGACATCATCGACAAGCTGCAGACCAACTCGCCGCTGGGCGCCGTGCTGGCCGCGGCCCTGCGCAACGTCGACGCCCCGCGCGACGTGATGAAGGAGTCGATCGAGGAAGCGGGCAGGGGCGTGGCCCATGTGCTGGAACGTTTCCTGACCACCCTGGGCACGATCGCTTCGCTGGCGCCGCTGATGGGCCTGTTCGGCACCGTGGTCGGCATGATCGAGATCTTCGGCGCCCAGAATGCCACCGGCACCAACCCGGCCCAGCTGGCGCACGGCATCTCGGTGGCCCTGTATAACACTGGTTTCGGCCTGGCGATCGCAATGCCGGCCCTGGTGTTCTACCGCCACTTCCGCGCCCTGGTCGACAGCTTCATCATGGACATGGAACTGCAGGCCGTGAAATTCGTCGACGTCGTGCACGGTGCCCGCAAATGATGGACTTCCGCCGCGGCCGCAAGCGCGAGGATCCGGAAATCAACCTGATCCCGTTCATCGACGTGCTGCTGGTGGTGCTGATCTTCCTGATGGTCACCACCACCTACAGCAAGTTCACCGAGCTGCAGATCACCCTGCCGACCGCCGACGCCGAAAAAGCGATCGACAAGCCTTTCGAGATCAACGTCACCGTCGACGCCAAGGGCAATTACACGGTGAATAACGTGCCGGTGTCCTTCCACGGCGTGGCCGGCCTGGCCGAAGACCTCAAGCAGGCCGCCAGCACCGGCCCGGACGGGCAACGGCTGGCGGCGCCGGCGAAAGATCCGGTCATCATCGTGAATGCCGACCAGTTCGCCATGCACCAGATGGTGATCAATGTGCTGGAAGCGGCCCGTCTGGCCGGGTATGACAAGCTGACGTTTGCGGCGCAGTCTGGCGGGCAGAAATAAACCTGCATAAAAGGGATACGTCGTCCCCGCGCAGGCGGGGACCCAAGTTCTGCTAGCGCTAACGAAACGCATGCAAACTTGGGTCCCCGCCTCCGCGGGGACGACGTTTATGAGCTAATGGCATCCTCTTTCGAATCGACCCTCACCCGCGCCTGGCTGCGCCGCGGCCCATTGGCCCTGGCCCTGTGGCCGCTGTCCCTGCCGTTCCGCGCCCTGGCGGCCCTGCGCCGGCTGCTGTTCCGCGCCGGCCTGCTGGCCTCCGAACGCATGCCGGTGCCCGTCATCGTGGTCGGCAATATCTTCATCGGCGGCACCGGCAAGACCCCGCTCACCATCTGGCTGGTCGAGCAGCTGCGCGCCGCCGGCCTGAAGCCGGGCGTGATCTCGCGCGGCCATGGCGGAGAAGGGGACGCGGGCCCGCGTGAAGTCCTGGCCGGATCGAGCGCGCGCGAAGTCGGCGACGAACCTTTGTTGATCGCAGGCCGGACCGGCTGCCCGGTGGTGGTCGGCCGCCGCCGCGCCGCGGCGGGCCGTCATCTGCTCGAACGCCATCCCGAGGTCGACGTGCTGGTCACCGACGACGGCCTCCAGCACTACGCGCTGCAGCGCGACGTCGAACTGGTGCTGTTCGACGGTCGTGGGGTCGGCAACGGCTGGACCCTGCCGGCCGGGCCGCTGCGCGAGCCGCCTTCGCGCCGGCGCGATTTCACGGTCGTGAATACGCCCGAGCTGACGCCGCTGCTCGCCGCGGCGGTCGGCGGGCGGCCATTCCAGATGCGGCTGGCGGGCACCTGGGCCGAGCCGCTGCGCGACCCAGGCCGGCGCCTGCCGCTGGCCGAACTCGCCGCGACCATGGCCGGCAAGCGCATCGTGGCCGCTGCGGGCATCGGCAATCCGGGCCGCTTTTTCGCGATGCTGAAGGCGGCCGGTCTGCAGATCCGCGAGCTGCCGCTGCCCGACCACCACGACTTCCTGGACGACCCGTTCCGGGGCCTGGATGCCGACCTCATCCTGGTTACCGAGAAGGATGCAGTAAAATGTCGGCAACTTGAACATCTGAACAACGACCCGCGCCTGTGGGTCGTCCCGGTCACTGCGCAGATCGACCCTGCGCTGGCCGCTCAAATCGTGGAGAAATGTCGTGGACGCCCGACTGCTTGATATCCTGGTCTGCCCCCTGTGCAAGGGACCGCTCGAATATGACAAGAAAGCGCAGGAACTGATCTGCCGCCCGGACCGGCTGGCCTATCCGATCCGCGACGGCATCCCGATCATGTGGGCCGACCAGGCCCGCAAGGTCGAGCCGGCCGCTTGAATCCTGTCATGAGCTTCATCGTCATCATCCCGGCGCGCCTGGCCTCGACCCGGCTGCCGAACAAGCCGCTGGCCGACCTGGGCGGCAAGCCCATGGTGGTGCGCGTGGCCGAGCGCGCGCAGGCGTCGGGCGCGGCCCGCATCGTCGTCGCCACCGACCACGCCGACATCCTTGCCGCCTGCGCCGCGCACGGCATCGAAGCCTGCATGACGCTTGCCTCCCATCCGTCCGGCACCGACCGCATCGCCGAAGTCGCGCGCACCCTCGGCCTGCCGGCCGACGCCGTGGTGGTCAACCTGCAGGGCGACGAGCCGCTGATCGACCCGGCCCTGCTGTCCGCCTGCGCGGCCCGTATCTCGCGGGACGTGCCGATGGCCACCTGCGCCCACCCGCTGCACGACGCGCTCGAGGCCTTCAACCCGAACGTGGTTAAGGTGGTGCTGGACAAGCAGGGGCGCGCCCTGTACTTCTCGCGCGCCACCATCCCCTGGCACCGCGACGCCTTCGCGCAAAACCGTGACCAATTGCCGGCTGGCTATGTGCCGCTGCGCCATATCGGCCTGTATGCCTACAGCAACGCTTTCCTGCAGCAATACCCGGAGCTGGAACCGTCGCCGCTGGAAACGATCGAAGCGCTGGAACAGCTGCGCGTGCTGTGGCATGGCGTGCCGATCGCCGTGTACGTCACCGACAGCGCCCCGGCGGCCGGGGTCGACACGCCGGAAGACCTGGAGCGGGTCCGCGCTTACTTCGCGTCTTGAGCCGGTTGGAAATAGCCTCGGATACGGTCTGCGTTACCTCAAGCAGCCCCTGCGATCGCTCCCCCGCAGTGGCGTTTGATGCTGCTTTTGTGGTAACTTGCGGGTCGAGCTAGTCAAATATGCATCAACACCTTTTAGGAAACCCTTCATGCGTCTCATTCTGTTAGGAGCCCCCGGCGCCGGTAAAGGCACTCAGGCGAATTTCATTAAAGAAAAATACAACATCCCCCAGATTTCCACCGGCGACATGCTGCGTGCGGCCATCAAGGCCGGCACCGAGCTGGGCCTCGCGGCGAAGAAGGTGATGGACGCAGGCCAGCTGGTGTCGGACGACATCATCATCGGCCTGGTGAAGGAGCGCCTGAAAGAGGCGGATTGCGCCAACGGTTACCTGTTCGACGGCTTCCCGCGCACGATCGCGCAGGCCGACGCCATGAAGGAAAGCGGCGTCAACATCGACTATGTGCTGGAAATCGACGTGCCGGACGAGATGATCGTCGAGCGCATGACCGGCCGCCGCACCCACCAGCCTTCGGGCCGCGTGTACCACGTCAAGTTCAACCCGCCGAAGGTCGAGGGCCTCGACGACGTTACCGGCGAGCCGCTGGTGCAGCGCGACGACGACAAGGAAGAAACGGTCAGCAAGCGCCTGGCCGTGTACCATAACCAGACCGAAGTGCTGCTCGGCTATTACAACAAGTGGGCGCAATCGGGCCTGCCGGGCGCGCCGAAGTACCGCAAGATCTCGGGCGTGGGCCCGGTCGAGCAGGTACGCGACGCCGCGTTCGCCGCGCTGGCTGAATAAATCATCGGCGGCCCCGGGCCGCCAGAGTTTTCCGGGCGCGTCGCGCAGCGTGCGCGCCGCCCGTTGGCTCCGGATGACATGTCGCCATCCGTCCAGTTGTCAGGATCAATGTTTCGCAGTACGCAGCACCTGGTGCAGCTTGTTACTTGATCGAAGGACGAAGGGGAGACGATATGGCATCCACACAGCTGGGCTTCGCCGTCGCATGCGGCGTCATCGCAGTACTTTACGGGCTGTGGTCACGCAGCTGGATCCTGCAGCAGAATCCGGGTAATGGCCGGATGCAGGAAATCTCGCTGGCCATCCAGCAGGGCGCGTCGGCCTACCTTGCGCGCCAGTACCGGACCATCGCCATCGTCGGCGTGGTCCTGCTGGTCGCCATCTTCTTCCTCCTCGGCGGACTGACCGCGGCCGGCTTCCTGTCCGGAGCGGTGCTGTCCGGCGCCTGCGGCTTCATCGGCATGAACGTCTCGGTGCGCGCCAACGTCCGCACCGCCCAGGCCGCATCGCTCGGGCTGGACCAGGCCCTGCACGTCGCCTTCCGCGGCGGCGCCATCACCGGCATGCTGGTGGTCGGGCTGGGGCTGCTCGGGGTGTCGCTGTTCTATGGCTTCCTGGTGGCCCGCGCCGACCCCGCGCTGTCGCTGCACGACACCATCCAGCCGCTGGTCGGGCTGGCCTTCGGCGCCTCGCTGATCTCGATCTTCGCACGGCTCGGCGGCGGCATTTTCACCAAGGGGGCCGACGTCGGCGCCGACCTGGTTGGCAAGGTCGAGGCCGGCATCCCCGAGGACGATCCGCGCAACCCCGCCGTGATCGCCGACAACGTGGGCGACAACGTCGGCGACTGCGCCGGCATGGCGGCCGACCTGTTCGAGACCTATGTCGTGACCCTGGTCGCGACCATGCTGCTGGGCGCCCTCATGGCCCCGAGCATCGGCGGCACCGCGGTGATCTATCCGATGCTGCTGGGCGCGGTGTCGATCATCGCCTCCATCATCGGCTGCTCGCTGGTCAAGAACCGCCCCGGGCACAAGATCATGTCGGCCCTGTACACGGGGCTGTGGTGGTCGGCCGGGCTGTCGCTGGTCGGCTTCGTGCTGGTCACCTGGCTGGCCTGGCCGGACGACGCCATGCGCTGGCGCATGCTGGGCTGCGCCGTGGTCGGCATCGTGCTGACCGGTTCGATGGTCTACATCACCGAGTACTACACCGGCACCGAATTCAAGCCGGTGCAGCACATCGCCGAAGCCTCCACCACCGGCCACGGCACCAACATCATCGCCGGGCTGGGTGTGTCGATGAAGTCGACCTCCTATCCGGTGCTGATGGTGTGCGCCGCGATCCTCCTGGCCTATGCGATGGGCGGGCTGTACGGCATTGCGATCGCCGCCACCGCCATGCTGTCGATGGCCGGCATCATCGTCGCGCTGGACGCCTACGGCCCGATCACCGACAACGCCGGCGGCATCGCCGAGATGAGCGGCCTGCCGGACAGCGTGCGCGCCGTCACCGATCCGCTCGACGCGGTCGGCAACACCACCAAGGCCGTCACCAAGGGCTATGCGATCGGCTCGGCCGGCCTGGCCGCGCTGGTGCTGTTCGCCGACTATACGCACGCGCTGGAAGCGGGCGGCACCCACATCAGCTTCGACCTCTCGAACCCGATGGTGATCGTCGGCCTGTTCATCGGCGGCCTGGTGCCCTACCTGTTCGGGGCGCTGGCGATGGAAGCGGTGGGACGGGCCGCCGGCGCCGTCGTGGTCGAGGTGCGGCGCCAGTTCCGCGACATCGTCGGCATCATGGACGGCACCGGCAAGCCCGAATACGACAAGGCCGTCGACATGCTGACCGCCTCGGCGATCCGCGAGATGGTGCTGCCGTCGCTGCTGCCGGTGGTGGTGCCGGTGGCGGTCGGCATGCTGCTCGGTCCGGTGGCGCTGGGCGGCATGCTGATGGGGACCATCGTGACCGGCCTGTTCGTGGCGATCTCGATGACCACCGGCGGCGGCGCCTGGGACAACGCCAAGAAATACATCGAGGACAACCACTACGGCGGCAAGGGTTCGGACGCGCACAAGGCGGCCGTCACCGGCGACACGGTGGGCGACCCGTACAAGGACACGGCCGGGCCGGCGGTGAATCCGCTGATCAAGATCATCAACATCGTCGCGCTGCTGCTGGTGCCGCTGCTGCCCGCGGGCGGCGGCTGGCTGGCGGTGACCTCGCCAAACCTGATGTCTGCACCGGTACCGGTGACGGCGCCGGCGCCGGCGGTCGCCAGCAGGGTGGGCAGCGCCACCCTGCCGCCCGCACGATGATGGCAGCAAGCTTGCCCACGCGGGACGCCGGCGCGGCCCGCGGCCGCGTTCAGCGTCCGAGCGCCTCGGCTAGCGCCTGCCGCATCGACTCGCGGTCGGAATCGCCTTCGTAGCGTACGCCATTGATGAAGAAGGTCGGCGTGCTGGTGGCGCCGTCGTGGTGAGCCCGCTCGAGATCGCTTTGCACGCGCGGGCGGTGGCGCCGCTCCAGCACGTCGGTGCGGAAACGTTCGATGTCGAGGCCCAGGCTTTCCGCCAGCACGGCCAGGTCCTGCTTGTCCGTGACCTGGCGCTGCTGCTCGAACAGCATGTCGTGCATGTCCCAGAATTTGCCCTGGCCAGCCGCGGCCTCGGCCGCTTCCGCCGCCAGTTCGGCCAGCGGGTGCAGGTCCGACAGCGGCAGATGGCGGAACACCAGGCGTATCCCGCCCGACTGCGCGCCCAGTTCGTCCATCAGGCCGCCCAGTGCGGCATGCGCCCGCGCACAGTAGGGGCACTGGAAGTCGCCATATTCGATCAGCGTCAGCGCCGCGTCCTGCGGGCCGCGCACGTGCTCGTCCCGGCCGATCTCGTCTACTCGGTTCATTGATCCTCCTGTGTTCGCGATGGCCAGATCATGGCATGCGAGAAGGATCGCCGCCGCAAGTTTCGCGCAGGAATCAGAACCCGCCGCCTCAAGAGCGCCTAACAACACCCGGAGGGCAAGGCGCATCGTCGAAGACAGTACGCTAGTACGGCGAGACGATGCAACGCCGCCATACGGGTGTTGTTAGGTGCTCTAAAACACGCACATCCTGTCGGCCTCCTCACGCAGCCAGGGCCGGAAGTCCGGATGCGCGATCGCGATCAGCGCCTGGGCGCGCTGCTTGGCCGACTTGCCGCGCAGCTGGGCCACGCCCCATTCCGTGACGACGTAGTTGACGTCGTTCTTGCTGGTGGTCGCATGGGTGCCGGGCGACAAGGTCGGGACGATGCGCGAGACCGTGCCATCCTTGGCGGTCGAGGGCAGCACGATGAAGGACTTGCCGCCGCGCGAGCGGTTGGCCGCGCGCACGAAGTCGACCTGGCCACCGGTGCCGGAATAGGGCAGGTGGCCGATGCTCTCGCTGCCGCACTGGCCGAGCAGGTCGACCTGCAGGCTGGCGTTGATCGACACCAGTTTGTCGTTCTGGCCGGCCACATAGGGATCGTTGGTGAAGTTCGACGGATGCATCTCCAGCATCGGGTTCTGGTGCATGAAGTCGTACAGCTTGCGCGAGCCGAGTGCGAAGGTGGCGACCATCTTGCCCGGCAGGAGCGTCTTCCTGCTGTTGTTCACGGCGCCGGATTCGACCAGCTTCAGGATGCCGTCGCCGATCATCTCGGTGTGGATGCCGAGGTCGCGCTTGTTTGTCAGCTGCATCACCACCGCGTCCGGGATGCCGCCATAGCCGATCTGCAGGGTCGAGCCGTCCTCGATGTGTTCGGCGACCAGGGCGCCGATCGCTTCCTGCACCGGACCGATCTTCGGCAGGCCGACTTCCAGGATCGGATCGTCGCTCTCGACCAGGGCCGTCACCTGCGACAGGTGGACGTGGCACTGGCCATGCGTGAAGGGCACGTTCGGGTTCACTTCGAGCACCACCACGCGTGCCTTGGCCACCGCCGCCATCGTGTAGTCGGTGCCCAGGCTGAGGGCGAACCAGCCGTGCTGGCTCATGGGGGAGGCCATCGCGAACACGACGTCGGCCGGCATCAGGCCGCGCTCGATCAGCGCCGGGATCTCGGAAAAATAGTTGGGGATGAAGTCGCACCAGCCGCCCTGGCCGCCGGCGCGCGAGGCGCCGCCGAAGAACAGCGAGGCGTGGCGCACGTGGTCCCGGCAGTCGCGCTCGAAGTAGCCGTACTTGCGCATCGCCAGGATCTGCGCGACCTTGATGTCGGAAAAGCGCTTGTGCTGCTCGGACAGCGCGTGCAGCAGGGAAGGGGGCTCGCCGACGCCGGTCGGCACGATGATCATGTCACCTTCGAGCAAGTGATCGAGGGCGTCGAGGGCGCTGCCGCGTTTCGACTGGTACATCTGCTGCAGGTTCTGCATGTCCGTCTCCTGTCGTTATTGTGTGCTGCGGTATTCCTGTCCAGCATAGCAGCCTACGCCGGAAAGCTGACTGGAAGTTGACGCCATATGCTAGAGTGAAACTGTTTTAAATCGACAACTTTTCTGACTGGGGCATCGTATGAAACGGGTTACTGGTATCGGCGGCATCTTCTTTAACGCAAAAGACCCGGCGATGCTGCTCGCCTGGTACAAGCGGCACCTGGGCATCGACGTCATGGAATGGGGCGGCACGGCCTTCCCCTGGACCGACGAGAAGGGCAAGCCGACCGGCGGCATGACGGTCTGGTCGATCAACCCGTCGCACACGACCCTGTATGCGCCGAGCACCGCGCCTTTCATGGTGAATTACCGGGTCGCCGACCTGGCGGCGCTGCTGCAAGCCCTGCGCGAGGAAGGCTGCGAGGTGCTCGACAAACTTGAAGATGGCGAGTACGGCAAGTTCGGCTGGGTCATCGATCCCGAAGGTAACAAGGTCGAGCTGTGGGAGCCGCCGCCGGGGCAGTGAATCCGGGACGGGCAGGCGCGCGCCGGGGCAGTCCGGCGCGGCCGATAATGGACTCATCCAGCCTATCGAGGTGAGCCATGAAACCGATCGGAATAGCCGGCGCCCTGGCGCTGTCCGCACTGCTGGCAGGCGCGCTGCCGGCAGCCCAGGCACGCCAGACGCAAACCCAGCCCCAGGTCCAGACCCCGCAGCAGACCCAGCAGGCACAGCAGGCCCGCGAACAGGCCGAATCCTACCTGCGCAAGGAAGAATCCGCCGCCACCGGCCGCCAGAACCAGAGCACGGACCGGGCCAACCAGGACGCCGCCGTGGCCGACGAAGCGACGGGCCACAGCGATGCCGCCCGGCCCGCGCGCAGCACCTACCCGAACGCGGGAACAAGGACGAGCCCGGGAGCGCGTCCCGCCGGCAGCACGCAGCCGCCGCCCAGCTACGGCCCGGTGCTCCGCCCGCGCCAGCCACGAATTACCGATCCCGCGCGCAAGGATCCGGCCGAGGTGCGCGACGAAACCGACACCCTGACCCGAGAAGCGCCGCCCCAGCAATCCCAGCAATCCCAGCAGCCAAGACAGAAGCAGAAACAGGCAAAGCAGGCCCAGCGCCGGCGCGAAGCCTGGCAGCCAATCGGTCCGCTGGCGCCGCGTCCGCTCGACGGACGGGAGGCGGCGGCCATCGGCTACGGCGCGGTCCCGGTTCCGCCGCCGGCCCAGGCGCCGGAACCGGTCGTGCCGACGACGGCGCCGCTGAATTCCTGCATCGGCGGCGCCTGCCGCGACGCCGCCGGCGGCACCTACAACCTCGGCCCCACCGGCACCGGCGTCAGCAGCAGCGGGCGCCTGTGCAGCCGCAACGGCACGACCGTCTCGTGCTTGTAAACGTGGCGTTGATGCCAGAAGCTCGCTACAATCCGGGAGTTGACGTTTACGTAAACGTTAGAACCATCCAAGATACCCCGGAGGAGACAGCAGCATGCAGATTCAGAACAATGTATTCATCGTGACCGGCGGCGCGTCGGGCCTGGGCGCGGCCACCGCGCGCATGATCGTAGAAGCCGGCGGCAAGGTCGTGCTGGCCGACGTGCAGCTTGACGCCGGCGAGAAGCTGGCCGCCGAACTGGGCGCCGGGAACGCCCGTTTCGTGAAGTGCGACGTCACTTCGGAAGCCGACGGCCTGGCCGTGGTTGCAGCCGCCACCGCGATGGGCACGGTCCGCGGCCTGGTCAACTGCGCCGGCGTGGCGCCGGCCATCAAGACCGTCGGCAAGGACGGCCCGCACCCGCTCGACGCCTTCCAGCGCGCCATCAACATCAACCTGGTCGGCACCTTCAATATGTGCCGCCTGGCGGCCGATGCGATGGGCAAGACGGAGGCTCTCGAACACGGCGAGCGCGGCGTGATCATCAATACCGCCTCGGTCGCGGCCTTCGACGGCCAGATCGGCCAGGCTGCCTACGGCGCCTCGAAAGCCGGCGTGGCCGGCATGACCCTGCCGATGGCGCGCGACCTGTCGCGCAGCGGCATCCGCGTGATGACCATCGCCCCGGGCATCTTCGAAACCCCGATGCTGATGGGCATGCCGCAGGAAGTGCGCGACGCGCTGGGCAAGATGGTGCCGTTCCCGCAGCGTCTCGGCATGCCGGGCGAATACGCCCACCTGGCCAGGACCATCATCGAAAACACGATGCTCAACGGCGAAACGATCCGCCTGGACGGCGCGATCCGGATGCAGCCAAAATAATTTCTACAAATCCGCTTCTCGTGAGCAACTTGCTCATTTGAGGTAGGATGCTCCGTGATATCGGGCGTGCAGCCTCGGCCGCACACCCTGTTTTTTTCCGGAGAACCGAATGAAGTTGAAGTCGAAGCTGATCGTCCTCGCGGCCATCCTGGCCAGCGCCCACCTCCCGGTCCTGGCCCAGGACTCGCTGCAGAAATCCCCCGAAGCCGCCACCGGCTACGCCGAAAAGGCCGGCTGGGCCGCACGCAAGTACATGGTCGCCGCCGCCAATCCGCTGGCGACCGAGGCCGGCTACGAGATGCTGAAGCAGGGCGGTACGGCGATCGATGCCGCCATCGCGACCCAGCTGGTGCTGACCCTGGTCGAGCCGCAATCCTCGGGCATCGGCGGCGGCGCCTTCCTGATGTATTACGACGGCAAGAAGGTGCAGGCCTTCGACGGCCGCGAGACCGCGCCTTCGAAGGCCGACGAGCACCTGTTCCAGCATCCGGACGGCACGCCGCTGTCGCGTACCGAAGGCATCGTCGGCGGCCGCTCGACCGGCGCCCCCGGCGTGCTGCGCATGATGGAACTGGCCCATCGCCAGCACGGCAAGCTGCCCTGGAAGACCCTGTTCGGGCCGGCGATCCGCCTGTCCGAGAACGGCTTCAAGGTCAGCCCGCGCCTGAACGGCCTGCTGGCCTGGGATCCGTACATTCGCAAGGACCCGGTCGCGCGCGCCTACTTCTATGGCCCGGACGGCAAGCCGCGGCCGGTCGGCCATATCCTGAAGAACCCGGAGCTGGCGCGCACCCTGCGCGAGATCGCCGAGGGCGGCGCCGACGTCTTCTACACGGGCCGCATCGCGCGCGACATCGAAGCCAAGGTCAAGGGCCACCCGACCAATCCGGGCCTGCTCACCGCCGCCGACATCGCCGCCTACCGGCCCAAGCTGCGCGAGCCGGTCTGCAACGACTACCGCGCCTACACCGTGTGCGGGATGCCGCCGCCGTCCTCGGGCGGCATTGCCGTGGCGCAGATGCTGGGCATGTTCGAGACCCGCGACATGAAGGCGCTCGCGCCGACGAACGGCATTCCGGGCGCCGACGCCGTGCACTTGTTCTCGGAAGTCGGCCGCCTGGCCTACGCCGACCGCGACCGCTACGCCGCCGACACCGACTTCGTGCCGCTGCCGGGCCGCGGCATCCCGGCCCTGCTGGACAAGAACTACCTCGCCAGGCGCGCCAGCCTGGTCGGGCCGCGCTCGATGGGCAAGGCCGAGGCCGGCAACCCGCCGGGCGTGGAGACGGCCTGGAACTGGGGCCTCGACAATTCGATCGAGGCGCATTCGACCTCGCACATCGTCGCCGTCGATGGCTACGGCGCCGGCCTGTCGATGACCACCAGCGTCGAGGATGCCTTCGGCTCGCGCCAGATGGTCGACGGCTTCATCCTCAACAACCAGCTGACCGACTTTTCCTTCGATTCGCGCGACGCCAGCGGGCCGATCGCGAACCGCGTCGAAGCGGGCAAGCGTCCGCGCAGCGCGATGAGCCCGACCATCGTCTTCGACCGCAAATCCGGGCGCTTCGTCGAGGCGATCGGCTCGCCGGGCGGCCCGCTGATCATCAACTACGTGGCGAAGGTCCTGGTCGGTACGCTGGACTGGGGCCTGAACATGCAGCAGGCGATCGCGCTGCCGAATTTCGGCAGCCGCAACGGTCCGACCGAGCTGGAAGCGGGGCGCTTCCCGCTTGCCACGATCGAGCAGCTGAAGGCGCGCGGCCACAAGGTCCGCATCGGCGAGCAGACTTCCGGCCTGCAGGGCATCGAGCGCATGGAGATCCATGGCGTGCCGCTGTGGTTCGGCGGCGCCGACCCGCGCCGCGAAGGTGTGGCAAAAGGCGACTAAAAACGATAGCAAATCTGTATTTATTCCACCATGAAGGGGCAGACTTTGCTACTCTTGCCCGGTGGATACTAAACATGACCTGGCGGGGCGCCCGATGCGGCGCCTGTTCGCGCTGCTGATCCTGCCCTTGCTGCTGGCGCTGGCCTGCCTGGCGGGCGGGACGGCGTTCGCCGCGCCGACCCCGACCCTGCGCTTCGAACACCTGTCGGTGGAGGAGGGCCTGGCCCAGGAGTCGGTGCTGGCGATCGTCCAGGACCACGACGGCTTCATGTGGTTCGGCACGCAGTCGGGCCTGTCGCGCTACGACGGCTACCGCTTCACCAATTTCCGCAACGTGGTCGGCGATCCGAAGTCGCTGGTCAACAACTGGGTGCGCGTGCTGCACGTCGACCGCAAGGGCCGGCTGTGGATCGGCACCGACGGCGGCCTGGCCCTGTACCACCCGGAAAGCGGCAGCTTCTCCAACTACCAGCCCGACGAGCCGGCCAAGCGCGGCAACGGCAACCGCCACATCAGCGCCATCGTCGACGACGGCAGGGAAGGCCTGTGGCTGGCCACCGGCGACGGCCTGCAGCACTTCGACATCGCCTCCGGACGGTTCGCCACCTGGCACCACGTGCCGGGCGTGACCGAGAGCCTGGCGTCCGACAAGCTGTCCTCGCTGGCCCTGGACGCCGACGGCCGGCTGTGGGTCGGCACCTCGAACGGCCTGGACAGCCTGGAGCCGGACCTGATGCGCTTCACCCATCATCCTTCGCCGCGGGGCGGCAAGTTCGACGTGATCCAGGCCCTGCTGCTCGACGCCAGCCACCGGCTGTGGATCGGCAGCGTCGGCGGGCTGGAGCGCCGCACCCTCGGCGTCAAGGACAAGGGGCCGGGCGGGGCGGACGCGCCGGTACGCTTCGGCCCGGAGGACGGCCTGCCCGCGGGCGAGATCAGCACCCTGTACCAGGATGCCGACCGCCAGGTCTGGGTCGGCACCCACGATCGCGGCCTGCTGCGCTGGCTGCCGGCCGCCGGCCGCTTCGAGCACCATCCGCACCGCATCACCGACAACTACAGCCTCGGCGACAACCAGGTCTCGGCGCTGTACGGCGACCGGGTCGGCACCTTCTGGGTCGGCACCTGGTATGGCGGGGTGTCGCGCGCCGACCTGGGCGGCGGCGGTTTCGCGCGCATCGTGCGCGGCCCCGACCTGCCGGTCAGCCTCAACGACAACAAGGTGCGCGGCATCGCGGCGGACGGCGCCGGCAAGCTGTGGCTGGCCAGTAACGGCGGCCTGCACCTGTTCGATCCGGCCACCCGGCAGGAAAAGACCTGGCGCCTGGCCGGCGGCGATGGCGGGACCGCGGGCGATGCGATGGCCACCGCGGTCGCCATCGCCCACGACGGCACCCTGTGGATCGGCGCCCGCAATGGCCTGACCCACCTCGACCCGAAGAGCGGCCGCCTGACGCGCCAGCTGCTGGCGGGCGGCGACGTCGACGCCAACTTCGTGCGCAACCTGATGGTGGCGCGCGACGGCATGCTGTGGATCGCCAGCCGCGGCGGCCTGCACAAGCGCGATCCGAAAACCGGCACGGTGACCACCTACCAGCACAATCCGGCGGTCGGGGCCAGCCTGGCCGACAACGTGGTGCGGCCGATGCTCGAAGACCGCGAGGGCCGGCTGTGGGTCGGCACCTTCGACGGCCTCGACCTGCTCGACCGTACGACCGGCCATTTCCGCCATTTCCGCCACGATCCGGACGATCCGACCAGCCTCAGCCACGACGAAGTCCATTACCTGATGGAAGACAGCCACGGCACCCTGTGGGTCGGCACCGCGGTCGGCCTGAACAAGATGGTGGTGGGCCGGGACGGCACCCCGCGCTTCCAGCGCTACACCAGCAACGACGGCATGAACGACGACGCGGTGGCGGCGATGCTGGAAGACCAGGACGGCCGGATCTGGGTCAGCACCTCGAGCAATATCGCGCGCCTGGATCCGGTCAGCGGCAGCTGGCGCAACTACGATGCCGCCGACGGCACCATCGAGGGCGCGTATTTCGACGCCTCGGCGCTGCGCGCGCCCGACGGCACCCTTTACTTTGGCGGCAACAACGGCATCACCGCCTTCCACCCGCGCGCCCTGCACGACAACCTGATCGCGCCGCGCGCCGTGATCACCGGCCTGCAGATCTTCGGCGAGCCGGTGCAGAAGCGCCATCCGGGCCTGGCGTCCTGGCCGATCGAGCGCGCCGCCGGGATCACGCTGCCGGCCTCGGATTCGGTGTTCTCGCTGGAATTCTCGGCGCTGCACTTCGCGGCGCCGCAGCGCAACCGCTTCGCCTACCGCCTGGCCGGCTTCGACCAGGACTGGATCGCCGCCGACGCCGGCAAGCGCTTCGCCACCTACACCAACCTCGATCCGGGCACCTACGTGTTCCAGGTGCGCGCGGCCAACAAGGACGGGGTCTGGAGCGACGCCCCGGCCACTTTCGCGATCACGGTGCAGCCGCCGTACTGGAAGACCTGGTGGTTCCGCGGCCTGGTGGCGCTGCTGGTGGTCGGCATCGGCTACGGCATCTTCCGCATCCGGGTGGACGGCTTGCGGCGCCAGAAGGACCTGCTCGAGCACCAGGTCAGCGCCCGTACCGAGCGCATCGAGCAGCAGAACCGCCTGCTCGAGCGCCAGACCGCCGAGCTGCGCGAGCAGCAGCGCCAGGTGCGCCGCCGTACCGACGAGCTGGCGCGCGCCAACGACGCCCTGCAGGAAAACGAAGAGCGGCTGTACCTGGCCAAGCAGCGCGCGGAGGATGCGACGCGCCAGAAATCCGAGTTTTTGGCGAACATGAGCCACGAGATGCGCACCCCGCTGGCCGGCGTGATCGGCATGCTCGGCTTCGCCCTGCGCGACGGCCAGCTGCGCGACTCGACCCGCGAGCAGATCCTGCGCGGCCAGGCCAACGCCCAGTCGCTGCTGGCGATCATCAACGACCTGCTGGACTTCTCGAAGATCGAGGCCGGCAAGCTGACCATCGAGAACATCGACTTCGCCCTCGACGAGACCATCGGCCAGGTGGTGACCCTGTTCGAAGAGCAGGCCGGGGCCCACAGCGTGGGCTTCGCGGTCCACCTGGACAAGGACTTGCCGCGCTTCGCGCTCGGCGATCCGACCCGGCTGCGCCAGGTGCTGGTGAACCTGGTCGGCAACGCCTTCAAGTTCACCGAGACCGGCACCGTGACGGTGCGGGTCGAGCGCCGCCCTGCCGACCAGGTCGACGCCGCCGGGCGCAACATGATCCGTTTCTCGGTCGAGGACACCGGCATCGGCATCGACCCGGAAGCGCTGCCGCGCCTGTTCCAGAAATTCGAGCAGGCCGACGCCACCACCACCCGGCGCTACGGCGGCACCGGGCTGGGACTGGCGATCTGCCGCCAGCTGGTCGAGCTGATGGGCGGCACCATCGGCGCGGCCAGCACGCCGGGCCTGGGCTCCACCTTCAGCTTCGTGCTGCCGCTGGCCGACGGCGTGCAGCCGCCGGTGGTGGTGCAGGCGCCGCGCGAGCCGCACACCCACCGCCTGCGCGTGCTGTGCGCCGAGGATTACCCGACCAACCAGATCATCGTGCGCATGATGCTGGAAGAGCTGGGCCACCAGGTCGACGTGGTCGAGAACGGCAAGCTGGCGGTGGCGGCCTGCGCGCGCACCCGCTACGACCTGATCCTGATGGATGGCCGCATGCCGGAGATGGACGGCGCCACCGCCACCCGCCTGATCCGTGCCGGCGGCCCGCTCGACGCGCCGGTGCTGGACCAGCAGCTGATGATCGTCGCCCTGACCGCCAACGCCAGCGAGGAAGACCGCACGCGCTACCTGGCCTGCGGCATGGACGCCTTCCTGGCCAAGCCCATCGACGACGTCCAGCTGCACTTCCACCTGAGCCGCGCGATCGAGCGCCAGCTGCAGCGCGGCGTCGAGCTGCAGCCGATGGCGCCGGCCCAGCCCAGCACCGCCGACCTGGACGCCATGTTCGGCGTGTCGACGGAGCCGCCGCTGGCGGGCCCGTCGCCGGCACCGCCGACGGGCGCGGCCGCCCATTTCGGCCGCCGCGCCAGCGATTTGCAGGGCCGCATGCGCGCCGCCTTCGCCGCCGACCTGCCGCGCCGGCGCAGCGAACTCGACGCGGCCCTGGAAAGCGGCGACCGGGAAGCCTGCGGCCGCCTGCTGCACGGCATGCGCGGCAGCGCCGGCTACCTGGGCGAAGACGAACTGCACCAGCTGTGCGCCGAACTCGAGCGCGAAGCCGACGATGGCCGCCTGGAGCAGGTGCGGGCCCGCCTGCCGTATCTGCTGGGCCTGTTGGCCCGTTTCGACGAAACCACAGCCTGAATCGTGCGCGCCCGGGCGCTATGTATAATTTGCTTCATAACAATGTTACATGGCGGAGGCGCGATTGAAAGTCCTGGTGGTCGACGATGATGTGGTGTCGCGCATGATGCTGATGCACATGATCGACAGCGCCGGCAGCTATGACGTGCTGGAAGCCGAGGACGGCGAGGAAGCCTGGCGCCAGCTCGACGCCGGCACCCGCCCGGCCATGCTGTTCTGCGACCTGCGCATGCCGCGCCTGTCCGGCATGGAGCTGCTGGCGCGGGTCAAGGCCGACGAGCGCTTTGCCCGCCTGCCGTTCGTGCTGGTCTCGGCCGCCGCCGACGGCGCCACCATGGAGCAGGCGATCGGCCTGGGCGCCGACGGCTACATCGTCAAGCCTTTCGACGGCGACAAGGTGCGCGCCTGCCTGGCGAGCCTGTCCAGCACCGGCGAGGGCCCGGATGAAAGCGTCGACGCCACCCTGCGCCGGCTCGGCATCGACGCCGCCCGCCTGCTGGTCTACCTGGGTGGCCTGCAGCGCCAGCTGGCGGGCGCCGGCGCCGACATCGAGCGCCTGCTCGGTGCCGGCCAGGCGGATGCCGCGCGCGCCCAGCTCGGGCGCCTGGCCGAAGGCTGCCGCACGCTCGGCCTGCTGGACGCCGCCGCCGCGCTGGAAACCCGGGCCACCATCCCGCTGCCGGCCACCGGCGCCGCCCGCGAGCTGGACGCCGCCTGCGCCGCGGTGCTGCGCCAGACCGAGGCGGCGCGGCGCCTGGCATTGCGTTAAAGAGAGTTACCGCACGGATGCAATTGGTGGACTGTGCCAATTGCGCGCCGCCCGGAAATTGTTTCTCATTAAAATAAGCCGGATGAGTGCATTTTTTATACGGACAGTACGGTGAGTTCCTCTTTCGGCTTCCTCATGGGCGCTGGCCTGATGGGAGAGCGTGTCGCCGCCCACGACTGGGCGGCCACGCCGCTCGGACCGATCCAGGACTGGCCAGCGGCCCTGCGCACGACGCTGGGCACTGCCCTGAATTCCAGGTTCCCGACCTATCTGTGCTGGGGTCCGGAGTTCATCAGCTTCCACAACGACGCCTACCTGCCGATCCTGGGCAAGAAGACCGCGCTCGGGCGTCCCTTCCGCGAGGTCTGGGCCGAGGCTTGGGACACGGTCGGCCCGATCGCCGAGCGCGCCTGGGCGGGTGAAGCCAGCTATTTCGAAGACCTGCCGGTGACCAGCGAACGCCTGGGCTACCCGGCGCAGCATCATTACACCTTTTCGTACAGCCCGGTGCGCGACGAGAGCGGCAGCGTGGCCGGGATCCTGTGCACGGTGTTCGAGACCACCGACAAGGTCCAGGCGATCACCGGACTGCGCCATGCAAACGAAAGCCTGAGCCACCAGGTGGCCGCCCACGCCGTCGACCGCGACCGCCTGTGGCGCATCTCGCCGGACGTGATGGCGGCGGCTTCGCTGGCGACCGGGCGCTTCCTGACCGTCAATCCGGCCTTCACCGAGCACTTCGGCTGGAGCGCGGAAGAGGCGACCACCCGGCCGTTCATGGAAATGGTCCATCCGGACGACCGGGACGACGTGGCGCTCCACATGGGCATCCTGGCCGAAGGCACGCCGCTGGTCGGCTACCAGACCCGGGTGCTGCACAAGGACGGTTCGCACCGCTGGGTGCAGTGGACCATCTCGCCGGAAGGGCAGCTGCTGTACGGCGTGGCGCGCGACATCACGGCCGAGAAACAGCAGGCCGACGCCCTGCGCCAGGCCGAGGACGCGCTGCGCCAGTCGCAGAAGATGGAAGCGGTGGGCCAGCTGACCGGCGGCCTGGCGCACGACTTCAACAACATGCTGGCCGGGGTCGCCGGCCACCTGGAACTGATGAAGCTGCGCCTGCGCATGGGCCAGGCCGGGGACTTGCCGGCGCGTATCGACGCCGCGCTCGGCGTGACCCAGCGCGCGGCCGCGCTGACGCACCGCCTGCTGGCCTTCTCGCGCCGCCAGGCGCTCGACCCGAAGCCGACCAGCGTGAACGCCCTGGTGATGTCGATGAACGACCTGGTCAAGCGTTCGGCGGGCCCGTCGATCACCCTGCGCACGCGCCTGCAGGCGGCGCTGTGGACCACGCTGTGCGACCCGAACCAGCTCGAGAGCGCGCTGCTGAACCTGGCCAACAATGCGCGCGACGCGATGCCGGAGGGCGGCGTGATCGTCATCGAGACCGAGAACGCGGTCATCGCGCCGCTGCAGGCGGGCCGCTACGGCGACCTCAAGCCCGGCGAATACGTGATGGTGACGGTGCGCGACAGCGGCGCCGGCATGCCGCCGGACGTGCTGGCGCGCGCCTTCGACCCCTTCTTCACGACCAAGCCGATGGGGCAGGGCACGGGCCTCGGGCTGTCGATGGTGTACGGCTTCGCACGCCAGTCGGGCGGCCAGATCCGCATCGATTCGGCGCCGGGGCAGGGCACAGAAGTGCGCCTGCTGCTGCCGCGCCTGGTCGCGGAAGCGCCGTCCGCGCAGGCCCCGGCCGGCGACGCCCCGCTGCCGGCCGCCAGCCGCAAGGGCATGGTGCTGGTGGTCGACGACGAAGCCGACATCCGTACCGTGATGGCCGAAGTCCTGCGCCTGCAGGGCTACACGGTGCTGGAAGCGGCCGACGCGCCGCAGGCCCTGCGCCAGCTGCAGGAGCGCGGCCGCGGCGGCCGCCCGGACATGCT
This sequence comes from Telluria sp. Soil_C_11, assembly GCF_057657395.1. NCBI lineage: Bacteria > Pseudomonadati > Pseudomonadota > Betaproteobacteria > Burkholderiales > Oxalobacteraceae > Telluria > Telluria sp. Soil_C_11. The sequence continues at coordinate 93,937 of NZ_JBDGIN010000010.1, forward strand.
GGTGACCGATGTCGGCCTGCCGAACGGCATGAACGGCCGCCAGCTGGCCGACCAGGTGCGGATGCTGTGGCCGCAGATCCCGGTGCTGCTGGTGACCGGCTACGCCGAGAGCACGGTGATGCGCAACGAAACCCTGCCGGCGCAGATGGAACTGCTGACCAAGCCCTTCGCCATGAACGCCCTGGTCGAGAAGGTCGGCAACATGCTGGCGCCGGCCGCCGCGGCCAGCACGGGAAAGAATACCGGCGCGGCCGACGAGGTGCCGGCCTGAACGCCAGCGCAGCGCCCGCCGGGCGCAGCATCCTGTTCTCGGGGACTATGGTGCGCGCGCTGCTGGCCGGCGCCAAGACCCAGACCCGGCGCGCGATTCACGGACCTGTGGAAGCGGCCCGCAACCGCTTCGGCCAGCCCGGCGAGCGCCTGTGGGTGCGCGAGGCTTTCTTCGCCTTCGGGCGCTGGGACACCCGTTTCAATGCCGGCAAGGGCCGCGACGAATGGTATTTCACCGACATGACGCTTGCCTCGGGCCAGCGCTGGCGCTACGAGGCCGACGGCGGCCCCGGTGCGGATCCGCACGCGCGACGGGAGGCCGGCGCGGCGCCGGCCTGGCACAAGCGCAACGCGCTGTTCATGCCGCGCGCGGCGAGCCGGATCGTGCTCCAGATCGCCGCGGTGCGGATCGAGCGGCTGCAGGAGATCCGTGCCGGGGATGCGCTGGCGGAGGGAATCGTGCCCGGCACGGTGGATGATCCGGTGCTGGCCTATCGCGCGGTGTGGGAGCGGATCAATGGGGCGGGGAGCTGGGAAGCGGATCCGCTGGTGTGGGTGGTGGAGTTCAAAGCGCTGACGCACGCCTGAGACGATTGTTCAGGAGTCATCTGTAGGTTAGAATAACGGTCTGCCCAGCGCAGTGTGTCGCCATAGTACAATGGATAGTACAAGGTCCTCCTAAGACTTAGATGCAGGTTCGATTCCTGCTGGCGACACCACTCCCGCCGCCGCTTCCCTTTCTTCCAGGTTTTCACAGCGCTGTCCCGCCAGTCGGTACAATGCGCCTTTCCCTTTTTGCCGCACACGATCATGGCTGTCATCTCCCTCACCTCCGCGCAACTGGCTTTCGGCCACGTGGCGCTGCTCGACCATGCCGACTTTTCCATCGAAGCCGGCGAGCGCGTCGGTCTCATCGGCCGCAACGGCACCGGCAAGTCCTCGCTGCTGAAAATCATTTCCGGCCGCTCGAAACTCGACGATGGCCTGCTGGTCATGCAGCAGGGCCTCAAGATCGCCTACGTCGAGCAGGAGCCGACCTTCGATCCGGCCATGACGGTGTTCGACGCCGTCGCCGGCGGCATGGGCGAGCAGAAGGCGATGCTGGCCGAGTACGAGTCGCTGACCGGGCAATTCGGGCAGGGCAACGATGATGCGGTGATGGAGCGCATGCACGAGTTGCAGGTCAAGCTCGATGCCACCGACGCCTGGAATATCGGCAACAAGGTCGAGACGACCTTGAACCGCCTCGGCCTGAACGGCGAAGCGCAGATGGGTACGCTGTCCGGCGGCATGCAGAAGCGCGTCGCGCTGGCCGTGGCGCTGGTGTCCGCTCCGGACGTGCTGCTGCTGGACGAGCCGACCAACCACCTCGACTTCACCTCGATCCAGTGGCTCGAAGGCCTGCTGCGCGAATTCCGCGGCTCGGTGCTGTTCATCACCCACGACCGGCGCTTCCTCGACAACGTCGCCACCCGCATCATCGAGCTCGACCGTGGCCGCCTGCTGTCGTTCCCGGGCAACTTCAGCAAGTACCAGGAGCGCAAGAAGGAACTGCTGGCGATCGAGGAGATCGAGAATGCCAAGTTCGACAAGGTGCTGGCCCAGGAAGAAGTCTGGATCCGCAAGGGCGTGCAGGCGCGCCGCACCCGCGACGAAGGGCGCGTGCGCCGCCTCGAAGCCCTGCGCCTGGAGCGCGCGGCGCGCCGCGACCAGCAGGGCCAGGTCAGGCTCGACGTCGGCGCCGGCGAGCGCTCGGGCAAGATCGTGGCGGAACTGGAAAACGTGTCCAAGCACTACGGCGACAAGGTCATCATCGAAGACTTCACCGGCATCGTGCTGCGTGGCGACAAGGTCGGCCTGATCGGCCCGAACGGCGCCGGCAAGACCACCTTGCTGAAGATTATCCTCGGCGAGGAAACGGCCGACAGCGGCCGCGTGAAGCTCGGCACCAAGCTGAACGTCGCCTACTTCGACCAGATGCGCGCCCAGCTGAACGAGGAAGCGAGCCTGGCCGACACCATCTCGCCGGGCAGCGACTGGGTCGAGGTGAACGGCCAGCGCAAGCACGTGATGAGCTACCTGGGCGACTTCCTGTTCGCGCCCGAGCGCGCGCGTTCGCCCGTGAAATCGCTGTCCGGCGGCGAGCGTAACCGCCTGCTGCTGGCGCGCCTGTTCGCCAAGCCGGCCAACTGCCTGGTGCTGGACGAACCGACCAACGACCTCGACATCGACACGCTGGAACTCCTCGAAGAATTGCTGGCCGAATACAGCGGCACGGTCTTCCTCGTCAGCCACGACCGCACCTTCCTCGACAACGTCGTGACCGAGGTGATCGTTTCCGAAGGGCAGGGACTGTGGCGCGAATACGTCGGTGGCTACAGCGACTGGGAACGCGTGAAAAACGACGCCGCCCGGGCGCCGGCAGCGGCGCCGGCCCAGGCTGCAAAGTCCAGTCCGGCCAAAGCGGTCGAAATGTCATCCAGCGCACAGAACGCAGCTGTCAAGAAGGTAAAGTTGAGCTACAAGGAACAGCGAGAGTTGGAGGAGCTTCCTCAACTCATCGCCAGCCTTGAAGACGAGCAATCGGCGATCACGGCCCAGCTGAACGCGCCAGATTTTTACAAGACCAATCCCGCCGATGCACGCAGGATCAATGCACGGTTCGCGGAGATCGAGGAGTTGCTGCTTGAAACCCTGGAACGCTGGGAGCGCCTGGAGGCGCGCGCCAGGGGGGAGTAGCATGGCTCGCTAGGATGTGCAGGCCAGGCGCCTGCTGATGGAGAACCATGACTGAACATGACGACCGCATCGCTCCACCCGCCGCGGCAACGGTCCAGGCAGATGCGCCAATGTTCAGCCGTGCGGCCTGGCTGCGCATCCTGCCGTTCGCGGCCTACCTGTTCTTCATCGTCGCCGGCGACGTCCTCGAACGCATGGGCGTCGCTGCCTCCTCGCTCCTCTGGCTGTACCCCCTCAAGATTGCAGTCGTCGCACTGCTGCTGGCGCTGTTCTGGCGCCACTATGCCGAACTCAGGCCGTTCAGCCTGTCCCCCGCCACGGCGCTGACCGCGCTCGCCACCGGCGTGCTGGTGCTGGTCCTCTGGATCAGCCTGGACGCCGGCTGGATGATCTTCGGAAACCCATCCGGCTTCGACCCGCGCAGCCAGGGCCAGATCGACTGGCTGCTGGTGGCGATCCGCATTGCCGGTGCGGCCTTGGTCGTGCCCGTGATGGAAGAATTGTTCTGGCGTTCCTTCCTGATGCGCTGGGTGGACGCCTCCGATTTCGAGTCGGCTGATCCATCCCGGCTCAGTCTTAAAAGTTTCATCGTCACCGTCGTGCTGTTCGGCTTCGAGCATAACCTCTGGCTGGCCGGCATCGTCGCGGGCGCGGCCTACAGCTTGCTGTACATGCGCCACCGAACGCTGTGGTCGCCGATCCTGGCGCATGCCGTCACCAATGGCTTGCTGGGAATCTGGGTCGTCCGGACAGGCAACTGGTCGTACTGGTAAATCCGTCCAGCGCATTTAACTTTAAGAAGACAGACAATCATGTTGAACTCCCGCGTGCGTCCCCTCGCTCTGCTGATCCTGTCGGCATTTGCCACCATCCCGGCCGGGGCCGGTCCCAACGATGCGCTGCATGTGTACGGCGGCGTCGCCTACGGCCACGACGACAACCTGCTGCGCATTCCCGATAACGCGCCCGCCTTTGACAACACGCGCGGCGATTCGTGGTGGACGCGCGAGGGTGGCCTGATCTTCGACAAGATGTACAGCCGCCAGCGCATCACCCTCGTGGCCAAGCTGTCGAAGACGAACTTCGACCACTTCAAGCAGCTCGACTACGATGGCAAGGACTTGCAGGCAAACTGGGCCTGGCAGCTGGGCAATCACCTGGAAGGCAAGGTCGGCTATTCCTTGCAGCAGGTGCTGGCGCCGTACACCGATTTCAGCAGCAGCGAGCGCAACCTGCGCCGCACTCGCAGCACGTATGCGGAAGGCGCCTGGCGCTTCCATTCGTCGTGGCGGGTGCGCACCGCCTTCCAGCGCGACAAGTACACCTACGAAGCGCTCAGCAACCGCTTCAACAACCGCACCGAGGACGCCACCGAGGTCGAACTCGACTACTTGCCGCGCAGCGGCAGCACGGTTGGCCTGGTGGCGCGCCGCGTGAAGGGCAAGTATCCGTTCCCGCGCCCGGTCGGCCCGTTCACCTTCAACGACAGCTTCACCCAGGACGAGCTGAAGGCGCGCGTGAAATGGCTGGCGACCGGCTCGACCACGCTCGACGCCCTGGTCGGCTACACGCGCCGCGACCAGGCCTCGTTCGGCGAAGGCAGGACCAGCGGCGTGGCCGGCAAGATCAACGCCACCTACCAGCCGCGCGGCAAGATGACCTACAAGGCCTCGGTGTGGCGCGACTTCGCCCCGCTCGAGAGCACGGTGGTCAGCTATACCCTGAACAAGGGCGCCAGCATCGGCGCCCAGTGGGACGCGACGGCCAAGATCTCGGTCAACGCCGACGCCATCTACGAACGCCGCAACTACAGCGCGCGGCGCGACTTCGCGGGTTCCGACGACCTGCGCGATTCGGTCCGCACGGCGGCCCTGCGCGCGACCTGGAGACCGCGCCCCCTGATCCAGGTGCAGGCCGGGGTGGCGCACCAGGAGCGCAGCGGCTCCGTGGTCCTCGGCACGGGCAGCTTCAAGTCGAACAGCGTGACGCTGACGGCCAACGCCCAGTTCTGAGGCGCAGTCTTATCGGGTTCCTATGACGGTCAATGACATACCACTGATATCGTTTTTCCAGCGGGTACTCGATCCCCTGATCATCATGGGAACCCTGTACCTGTCGGCGCTGCTGTTTCACGAACCGTTCTCGGGCTACATGCTGGTGCTGATGCTGCTGGCCTTCTTCATCTCGTCGGCCGTGTACCAGCACATCGATCCTTACCGCACCTGGCGCAGCGGGCGCATGTGGGCGTATGCGCGCGACACCGTGTTCGGCTGGGCCGTGACGCTCGCCGTGCTGTGGTTCCTCGGCTCGTCGAGCGGCCTGCGCTACTTCTACGACGAGCGCGTGCTGACCGCCTGGGCGATCGCCACCCCGACGATCCTGCTGACCAGCCACATCGCGGCGCGCCTGGCGAATTCGCCCGGCAGGAGCAAGGAAGTGCGCTCGGTGGTGGTGGTCGGCGCCAACGACGTCGGGCTGAAGTTCGCCGGCGTGGTCGAGAAGCACCCGAACCTGTTCATGGCGGTGCGCGGCTTCTTCGACGACCGCGCCGAGGACCGCCATCCGGCCGCCATGCACCACCCGGTGCTCGGCAAGACCAGCGAACTGGTGCAGTACGTGCGCGAGCACGGCATCAAGATGATCTTCATCAGCCAGCCGATCTCGGCCCAGCCGCGGATCCGCAAGCTGATCGACGAGCTGCAGGACACCACGGCCTCGGTCTATTTCCTGCCCGACGTCTACATCTTCGACCTGATGCAGGCGCGCTTCGACAACGTCGGCGGCATGCCGGTGATCGCGATCTGCGAGACCCCGTTCATGGGCCTGAACAGCACCATCAAGCGCGCCTCGGACGTGGTGCTGGCGTCGCTGATCCTGCTGCTGCTGGCGCCGCTGATGCTGGTGGTCGCCGTCGCTGTGAAGATGAGTTCGCCCGGCCCGGTGATCTTCCGCCAGCGCCGCTATGGCCTGTATGGCGAGGAGATCATCGTCTACAAGTTCCGTTCGATGTCGGTGATGGAAAACGGCGCCACCGTCGTGCAGGCCCAGCGCAACGACGGCCGCGTGACGAAGATCGGCGGCTTCCTGCGCCGCACCTCGCTGGACGAGCTGCCGCAGTTCATCAACGTGTTGCAGGGACGCATGAGCATCGTCGGCCCGCGCCCGCACGCGGTCGCGCACAACGAGCAGTACCGCAAGCTGATCAAGGGCTACATGCTGCGCCACAAGGTGAAGCCCGGCATTACCGGTTGGGCCCAGGTGAACGGCCTGCGTGGCGAAACCGCCACGCTCGACAAGATGGAAGCGCGCATCCAGTACGACCTCGATTACCTGCGCAACTGGTCGGTGTGGCTCGACCTGTGGATCGTGCTGAAGACGGTCAAGGTGGTGCTGACCAGGGAGAACGCGTTCTAAATATGAGAAATCGTGACAAACCGTAGCGAGCGGCCTCAGGTTTGGCCGAGAAGCGCAGCTGTACGCGAGTACAGCGAGCATCGCAGGCCGAAGCTGTGGCCGCGCAGCAGGTTTGTCGCGATTTCTTCTTAAGGACGACTTAAAGGGGCAGCTTCAATCGGATCGTCGCTTGCGGGGCCGATTGGGCTGCGTAGAATAATTGATGAGATTGCAATATTTTAAGGGGCAGACCCGATGCGGCCTGCTACCTGGAAGGCAAGCCAGAACATGAAAAAAGCGCTGATCACAGGAGTGACCGGACAGGACGGCTCGTATCTCGCCGAACTGCTGCTCTCGAAGGGCTACGAGGTTCACGGGATCAAGCGGCGCGCCTCGCTGTTCAACACAGGGCGCATCGACCACATCTACCAGGATCCCCACGTCGAGAACAGCCATTTCTTCCTGCACTACGGCGATCTTTCCGATACCTCGAACCTGAACCGCATCCTGTGCGAAGTCCAGCCGGACGAGGTCTACAACCTGGGCGCGATGAGCCATGTGGCGGTGTCCTTCGAGTCGCCCGAGTACACCGCCGACGTCGACGGCATCGGCACCCTGCGCCTGCTGGAAGCGATCCGCTTCCTGGGCCTGGAAAAGAAGACCCGCTTCTACCAGGCCTCGACTTCCGAGCTGTACGGCCTGGTGCAGGAAACCCCGCAGCGCGAAACCACGCCCTTCTATCCGCGCAGCCCGTACGCGGTGGCCAAGCTGTACGCCTACTGGATCACGGTGAACTACCGCGAAGCCTATGGCATGTATGCCTGCAACGGCATCCTGTTCAACCACGAATCCCCGCGCCGCGGCGAGACCTTCGTCACGCGCAAGATCACGCGCGGCCTGTCCAACATTGCCCAGGGCCTGGAGCAGCAGCTGTTCCTCGGCAACCTGGACGCCCAGCGCGACTGGGGCCATGCGCGCGACTATGTCGAGATGCAATGGCTGATGCTGCAGCAGGACACGCCGGAAGACTACGTGATCGCCACCGGGCGCCAGTACTCGGTGCGCTATTTCGTCGAACTCGCCGCGCGCGAGCTGGGCATCGAGATCGCCTGGCAGGGGGAGGGCGTGTACGAGCGCGGCGTGATCGCCTCGGTTACCGGAGACAAGGCGCCAGGGGTCGTGGCGGGGCAGCCGATCGTCGCGATCGATCCCCAGTATTTCCGCCCGACCGAGGTCGACACGCTGCTGGGGGACCCGGGCAAGGCGCGCGAGCGCCTCGGCTGGGAGCCCCGCACCAGCTTCGAAGCGATGGTGCAGGAAATGGTGGCGAGCGACCTGGAGACGGCGCGCCGCCACAAGCTGCTGGCATCGCATGGTTACAACGTTGCAATTTCAATGGAGTGAACGTTGAATACTCAGCCCCGCATCTACGTCGCCGGCCATAACGGCCTGGTCGGCTCGGCCATCGTGCGCATCCTGCGCGCGCAAGGCCACACCAACATCGTCACCCGCAGCCACAAGGAGCTGGAACTGACCGACCAGGCCCAGGTGCGCGAATTCTTCCGTACCGAGCGCATCGACCAGGTCTACCTGGCCGCGGCCAAGGTGGGCGGCATCCACGCCAACAATACCTATCCCGCCGACTTCATCTACGACAACATGATGGTGCAGGCCAACGTCGTGCACGAGGCGCGGGTCAACGGCGTGCAGAAGCTGCTGTTCCTGGGCTCGTCCTGCATCTACCCGCGCATGGCGCCGCAGCCGATCAAGGAAGAGTATCTGATGAGCGGCATGCTGGAGCCGACCAACGAGCCCTATGCCATGGCCAAGATCGCCGGCATCAAGCTGTGCGAAAGCTACAACCGCCAGTACGGCACCGATTACCGCAGCGTGATGCCGACCAATCTCTACGGTCCCGGCGACAACTACCACCCGGAAAACAGCCACGTGATCCCGGCCCTGATGCGGCGCTTCCACGAAGCCAAGCTGGCGAACGCGCCGGAAGTGGTGATCTGGGGCAGCGGCAAGCCGATGCGCGAATTCCTCTACGTCGACGACATGGCAGCCGCGTGCGTCCACGTGATGAACCTCGACCACGACACCTATGCCAGGTACACCGACCCGATGCATTCGCACATCAACGTCGGCACCGGCGAGGACGTCACCATCGCCGAGCTGGCGCGCCTGGTCGGCGAGACCGTCGGCTACCGCGGCCGGATCGCCTTCGACACCAGCAAGCCGGACGGCACACCGCGCAAGCTGCTCGACGTGTCGAAGCTGAAGCAGCTCGGCTGGCAGGCCAGCACCCCGCTGCCGGAAGGCTTGCAGCGGGCCTACGCCGCCTTCGTCGAACTGACGGCGGCAAGCGAAAACCGGGCTGCGGCCTGATCCGGGCGCCGCATGCGAGGGGGACGGCTGAGTGTTAGCCGACGAACAGAGTCCCAACCGTGCGGCACCCAGAATGCATCAGTAGCAGACTGAAGCGTACGACCCTTCGTCACAAAAAAAGAGTTCCCCCAACCCCAAGGAAACTTATCGTGAACACATACCACCCGGCTGCCATGAAAACGACATCTACCCCGTCTACTCCGAAGCGCGTGCTGTGCGCCGCGCTGATCCTGGTTGCGGCAACCTTGAGCGCGTGCGGCGACAAGGCGGCCAAGGAAAAGAAACCGGGACAGGCGCTCGCCAGCGTCAACGGCGAAGAAGTCACGGTGCTGCAGCTCAACGAAGAACTGCAGCGCGCCGGCGTCACGGCAGCCCAGCAGGACACCGCCAGCAAGCAGTTGCTGCAGGTCCTGATCGACCGCCAGCTGCTGCAGGAGGCAGCGGCCAAGGAAAACCTGGACCGCGATCCGAAGGTCATGCAGGCGATCGAGCGCGCCAAGTCGCTGATCGTGGCCCAGGCCTACCTGCAGAAAAAGATCGGCAACCCGGTCAAGCCGACCTCGGCCGAGGTGGAGGATTACTTCAACAAGCATCCGGAATTCTTTTCGAACCGCAAGCAATTCAGCATGAGCGAAATCGTGATCGGCGCCAACGACCTCACGCCGGAAGTACGGACCGCGGCCGACAGCGCCAAGTCGCTGGAAGAGATCGCCGTCTGGCTGGATGCGCACAAGGTCAAGTACGGCCGTACCCAGATCACCCGCAGCACCGCCGACGTGCCGCCGCAGCTGTCGGCCAAGCTGCTGGGCATGCCGAAAGGCCAGCTGTTCGTGGTCAAGGAGGGTCCGCGCGCGATGTTCATCACCGTGAACGAAGTCAAGGATGCACCGGTGACGCTGGCTGTCGCCTCGCCGCAGATCGAGCAGTTCCTGACGAACAAGAAAAACAAGGAGATGGCGTCGGCCGAGCTGCAGCGCCTGCGTTCCACTGCCAAGATCGAGTACCTGAACAAATCGATGATGCCCGATCCGAAATCGGCGCCGACGCTGCCGGCCGGCGGCGCCCCGAGCAGTGCGGTGGCCGGCACCGATGCGGCGCCGGTTGCCGACCAGAATGGCGGCACGCCCGCTGCAGGCGCCGCTGCGACCCCGGCTGCCGACGGCAACACCGACAAGGCTGCGCTCGACCGTGGCGTCGCCGGACTGAAGTGACACGTTCAACATTGATCGACAAGAGGGAACAAAAATGAAACGACTCGTAAAGTGGATGATCGCAGCAACCCTGGCGCTCGCCGCCGGCTTTACCAGCGCCGCCGAGGTCGTGCTCGGCCCGGGCGACGTGGTCAAGGCGACGGTCTACGGCAGCCCGGACCTGGCTACCGAGACCCGCGTCTCCGAATCCGGCAGCATGACCTTCCCCCTGCTGGGCGAAGTGCAGGTCGGCGGCCTGACCACGCAGCAGGCCGAGAAGAAAATCGGCGGCCTGCTGGAGAAGGGCGGCTACCTGAAGAAAGCCCAGGTCAACCTGCTGATCACCACGCTGGCCAGCCAGCAGGTGTCGGTGCTGGGCCAGGTCAACCGTCCGGGCCGCTATCCGGTCGAAGGCAAGCGCAAGGTGCTCGACCTGCTGGCCATGGCCGGCGGCGCCAATGCCGAAGGCAGCGACCTGGTTACCCTGGTGCGCACCCGTAACGGCGCCACCACCCGCGAAACCATCGACATCGTCGACATGGTGCGCAAGGGCGAACTGAACCGTGATTACGAAGTGGCCGGCGGCGACATCATCTTCGTCGAGCGCGCCCCGCGCGCCTACATCACCGGCGAAGTGCAGCGTCCGGGTCCGTTCCGCATCGAGCGCGCGATGACCGTGCAGCAGGCCCTGTCGGCCGGCGGCGGCCTGACCCCGCGCGGCACCCAGCGCGGCCTGCGCGTCACCCGCAAGGATGCGAACGGCGTGGCGCACACGATGGATGTGAAGAACGACGACCTGGTGCAGGTCGACGACGTCATCACCGTACGAGAGTCCTGGTTCTGATTGTGGTGGGGGCTCGATAAACCTGCTGCGCGGGCGCATTTTGCGTCTGCGATGCTCGCCGTACCGGATGTACGGCTGCGCTTCTCGACGCAAACTGCGACCTGCTCGCTACGGTTTCCCGAGGCCCCGAGACGCAGGTGGTTTGCTGAATTTCTTTTGTTGTTGTCTGGCTTTTGAAGTTTTTGGGTAACTGCAGCTTTTGGGTTTTTGTTCCACCCGTTTTGAAAAAGGTTCACCATGAACGTCCATCAATTCCTGCTGATCTTGCTTGCACGGAAGAAGATCATCCTGTCGACCCTGCTGGTCACGGTCGCGCTGGCCCTGGGTTGGAGCCTCATCCAGAGCAAGACCTACAAGGCGACGGCTTCCGTTTTGTTGAACTACAAGGGTGTGGATCCGCTGACCGGCCTGACCATGCCGGGCCAGCTGCTGCCGGGCTACATGGCGACCCAGATCGACATCATCAGCAGCAAGAACGTGGCGTTGCGGGTGGTGGATGCGCTGCACCTGGCCAGCAGCCCGGCCGTGATCCAGCAGTTCAATGAATCGACCGAGGGCCGCGGCACCGTGCGCGACTGGCTGGCCGACCTGCTGCTGAAGAAGCTCGAGATCGTGCCGTCGCGCGAATCCTCGGTGGTCGAGATCAGCTTCAAGGGCGCCGACCCGGCCTTCGCCGCGGCGGTCGCCAACGCCTTCGCCGACGAGTACGAGAAGATCACCGTCCAGCTCAAGACCCAGCCGGCCAAGAAGGCCTCGTCCTACTTCAATGAACAGACCAAGCAACTGCGCGACAACCTCGAAGCGGCCCAGGCCCGCCTGTCGAAATACCAGCAGGAGAAGGGCATCGTCAGCCTCGACAACAACCGCGTCGACGTCGAACTGTCGCGCCTGAACGAACTGTCGGCCCAGCTGGTCCAGGCCCAGACCGCCGCGATGGAAGGCAATTCGCGCCAGGCGGCCGCCGGCTCGGGCATGAGCTCGCCGGACGTCGCCAACAACGCCCTGATCCAGCAGATGCGCGCCAACCTGGCGCAAGCCGAGGGCAAGTTCGCCGACACCGCGGCGCGCTATGGCAAGAACCATCCGCAGTACCAGGCGGCCCAGGCCGAGCTGAGCAAGGTGCGCGGCGAGCTGAACGCCGCCCTCGGCACCGTCACCCGCAGCGTCGGCGCGAACGCCCAGGTGTTCCGCCAGCGCGAAGCCGAGCTGCGCCAGGCGGTGGCCGACCAGAAAGCCAAGGTGCTGCAGCTGAACCGCGCCCGCGACGAACTCGGCGTGCTGCTGAAGGACCTCGACAGCGCCCAGCGCGCCTTCGACGCCGCTTCGCAGCGCTTCTCGCAGACCCGCATCGAAGCCCAGTCCGAGCAGTCCGACATTTCGCTGCTGAACCCGGCCGTCGCGCCGACCGAGCCGTCCGGCCCGCGCGTGCTGCTGAACACCCTGATCGGCATCCTGGCCGGCACCGTGCTGGGCGTCGGCCTGGCCCTGCTGCTGGAACTGCTGAACCGCCCGGTGCGTTCGCCGAGCGACGTCAAGGACATGCTGGGCATCCCCGTGCTCGGCACCATCGAATGGAAAACCCCGCGCGCCCGTCTCGGCGGGATCCGTTCCCTGGCGCCGCGCCGCTTGTTGCGACTGAATTGATGCGGCTGAACCGAAGCGCATATGACCCAAGGACCGACCATGAATTCACCGATGCTCTCCGCCGTCCATGCCGACCACGCCGCCGAAATGAGCATGGGCGCGCTCCTGCTCGATTCCGGCAAGCTCAATCCGGAAGATGCCGAACGCGTGCTGCGCATGCAGAAGGAAACCGGGATCCGCTTCGGCGAAGCGGCCGTCCGCCTCGGCCTGGTCAGCGAGGACGACATCCAGCAAGTGCTGGCGCGCCAGTTCTCCTATCCCTACCTGCAGAAAGGGCAGGCCGGCCTGTCGCCCAAGCTGATCGCCGCCTACGAGCCGTTCTCTCCACAGGTCGAGTCGCTGCGCGCGATCCGCAGCCAGCTGATGCTGCGCTGGTTCGCGCGCGGACGGCGGGCCCTGGCGATCGTCGGCGTCGACCAGGATGACGGCGCCGCGCTGTTCGCCGCCAACCTGGCGGTCGTGTTTTCCCAGCTCGGCGAACAGACCCTGCTGGTGGACGCCAACCTGCGCGCCCCGCGCCAGCAGGACGCGTTCGCGCTCAAGCCGCGCCAGGGCCTGTCCGACCTGCTGGCCGGGCGCGCCGACCTCGACGTGATCGCACGGGTGCCGGCCTTCGTCGACCTGTCGGTGATGCCGGCCGGGACGCTGCCCCCGAATCCGCAGGAGCTGCTGGCGCGCGAAGGCTTCCGCAACCTGAACACCATGCTCGAGAGCCGCTACGACGTGGTGCTGTACGACGTGCCGCCGTTCCAGGCCGGGGTCGACGCGATCGCGGTCGCCAGCCGCGCCGGCGGCGCGCTGCTGGTCACGCGCAAGAACTACACCCGCATCTCGCACATCGGCCGCACCGCCGAGCAACTGGTGGACGCCGGCTGCGAGATCCTCGGTTCGGTGGTGATGGAGTTCTGAAGTGAACACGCTGGCGATCCGTTCGATGCGCTCCCTGCGTGAAGCGCTGCCTGAATGGTGGCCGGTGCTGCTCGGCCTGGCAGTGCTGTTCGCGCCGACCTTCTACGACCTGTTCACCGGCCCCTGGGTCGGCGAAGAGCAGGGCCACGGCCCGATCATCTTCGGCCTGGCGCTGTGGCTGATCTACCGCAAGTGGCCCGAGGTGCTGGAAGCCACCACGCCGCCGCGCAGCAGCTGGATCGGCTGGCCCATCCTCGTTGCCGGCCTGCTGGCCCACATGCTGGGCCGCTCGCAAAAGATCCTGATGCTGGAAGTCCTGTCGATCATCCTGGTGACGATGGCGGTGCTGCTGGTCAAGCGCGGCGGGCGCGCCCTGCGCGTGCTGTGGTTTCCCTTCTTCTTCATGATCTTCATGGTGCCGCTGCCGAGCGAATTCGTGGCCGCGGTGACGATGCCGATGAAGATGGCCGTGTCCTGGGCCACCGAGCACATCCTGTTCGCCTTCGGCTACCCGATCAGCCGTTCCGGCGTGATCCTGCAGATCGGCCAGTACCAGCTGCTGGTGGCGGACGCCTGCGCCGGCCTGCAGACCCTGCTGACCCTGGAAGCGCTGGGCCTGTTCTACCTGAACCTGATGCGCCACCCCTCGGCCTTCCGCAACATCGGCCTGGCCCTGTTCATCATCCCGATCTCGTTCTCGGCCAACGTGATCCGCGTGATCGTGCTGACCCTGATCACCTATTACTACGGCGACGCGGCGGGGCAGGGCTTCCTGCACGGCTTCGCCGGCATGGTGCTGTTCGTCACCGCGCTGGTGCTGATCCTGTCGATCGACTCGGCCCTGCAGTGGTTCATCCGCCGCAGGGAGGCGGTCGGCGCGCCGCTGCGCGCGAAGGAGCCGGCATGAACCGCAAATTCATGGCAAGCGTCATCCTCGGCATCGCGATGGCCGGCACCACGGCCCTGACCGGCGCCCTGACCCCGACCCAGAAGGTGGCCGACGCCAGGACCAATTTCAGCCTGGAAGCGATGATCCCGACCAGCTTCGCCGGCTGGACCGTCGACACCAGCGTGGTGCCGCTGACGCCCGATCCGACCCAGAAGGAGCTGATCGCGGCGCTCTACGACCAGACCCTGTCGCGCACCTACGTGAACGGCCAGGGCCAGCGCGTGATGCTGTCGATCGCCTACGGCGGCGACCAGAGCAAGCAGCTGCAGCTGCACCTGCCCGAGGTCTGCTACGTGGCCCAGGGCTTCGACATGGTCAAGGACCGGCGCGACGAACTGGCGACCGGCTTCGGCAAGGTCCCGGTCAAGCGCCTGGTGGCGCGCCAGAATGCGCGCAACGAACCGATCACCTACTGGATCACGATCGGCGACAAGGCCGTCAAGTCGGGCCTCGACCAGAAGATGCAGCGCTTCATGTACGGCCTGTCGGGCCGGATCCCGGACGGCATGCTGGTGCGCGTCTCCACCATCGGGACCGACGAGGCCGGCGCCTGGAAGGTCCAGGACCGCTTCGTCAACCAGATGCTCCGCGCCGTCGATCCGCAGGCGCGCGTCCGCCTGATGGGCGAGGCTCCCAACCACGGATAACGCGCTTCGATGCAGACCTTCATCCTTTACGTCTATACCTCGCTGCCCTTCATCGTCGTCGCGCTGCTGTGCGTGCTGGCGGTGGTCGGCGCCGGCGTCGGGATGGTGCGGCCGCGCTACCTGGCCTACGCCTACATGCTGGTGTTCTTCTTCAAGAACTCGACCAGCTACGGCTCGCTGGCGACCGTGGGCACGCCCGGCATCTACACCCGCGGCTCGGGCGTGCTGCTGTTCCCGCTGCTGTTCTGGATGATGTTCGCGTTCTGGTGCTGCGCCCGCGTGTCGGCCAACTTCCAGCGCCATCCGACCCCGCCCTGCAACCTGCGGCCCTGGTTCCTGGCCTGGTTCCTGCTGCTGGGCGCCCATGTGGCGGCCGGCCTGTTCATGGACGTCAAGCTGGCCGACATCCTGGCCGTGTCCGGCTTCTCGAACATCATCTGGATGGCGCCGCTGGTCTCGCTGCTGGTGCTGTCCTTCCGCACCCGCGAGGACGCGGTGGAGCTGTCGCGCTTCATCATGCTGGCCGGCCTGGGACGGGCGATGTTCGGCCTGGTGCGCTGGGCCGTGTTCAAGGGCGACCCGAACAATGTGTACGCCAACATGAACGCGATCAAGATCAAGCTGACCTTCTTCGACATCAACGACAGCCTGCTGTGCACCATCGCCTTCGCGATCGCCGCCGTCAACCTGTTCCAGATCGTGAAGACCCAGCGCTCGTCGTTCTGGCGCCTGGTCGAATGGGCGACCCTGGGCGCGACCGCGATCTGCGTGGTGCTGTCCTACCGCCGCAGCGCCTGGATCGGCTTCGTGCTGGCCGGCCTGATCGTCATGATGCGCTTCCCGATGCAGCGCCGCATCCAGCTGATGGTGCTGGGCACGCCGGTGGTCGGCGCGGGCCTGCTGTACGCGGCCTTCAAACGCCTCGGCCAGACCAAGGGCGCGGGCCATGGCCTGTCCAGCCTGATCTTCGACATGCAGTCGAAGCGCTTCGGCAGCGAGAGCGAGCGCGTGATGGAGCTGAAGTTCGCGCTGGCCGATTTCATTTCGCACCCGCTGACCGGCATCGGCACCTGGGGCCGCTACACGGGCTACCAGCACATCTCGTGGCAGGCCGGCCAGGACGGCGGCCTGTTCCTGCACAGCGGGGTGCTGCACATCGCCCTGAAGGCCGGCCTGCCGGGCCTGATCCTGCTGGGCGGGACGATCTGGGCCTTCTGCGCCTTCACGCGCCGGGCCCTGCGCACCGCGCCGCCCGAACTGCTGGGCCTGGCGACCGCGGGCGCGGCCGGGCTGGCCTTCATGCTGCCCGACCTGCTGGTCGGCACCCCGTTCCCGCAGGTGCGCACGACCCAGATGCTGGCGATCTGCCTGGCCCTGCCTTACGTGGCGATGGCGGTATCCCGCGAGCGCTCTGCCGTGCAGGCGGAAATCGAGCGCAAGCGCGGCCACGTCAACCTGGTGCCGGCGCACGCCTCCGTTCCACGATGAATCTGAGCCTGCTTCGCAATGCCTTCTCGAACCTGCTCGGCGCCGTGATCCCGGCGCTGGTGGCGCTGGGCACCGTGCCGCTGGTGGTCAAGGGCCTGGGCGACGCCAGCTATGGCGTGTATTCGCTGGTCACGGCCATCGTCGGCTATTTCGCCGTCATCGACATCAACGTCACCGCCGGCTCGGTCAAGTTCATCGCCGAGTTCAATGCGCACAAGGACCAGCAACGCATCGACGAGACCGTGTTCTTCGGCCTGTCCGTGTACGCGCTGCTGGGCGTGCTGGGCGGGCTCGGCCTGTTCTTCGGCGCGCACTTCCTGGTGACGCGCGTGTTCTCGGTGCCGCCCGCCCTGGTGGGGGAGGCGGTCGCCACGCTCAGGCTGGCGGCGCTCGGCTTCTTCCTCGGCCAGCTGCAGAGCTACCTGAACAGCATCCCGCAAGCGCTGATGCGCTACGACATCGCCAGCCGCATCGAGATGCTGTTCGGGACCGGCGTTCCGCTGCTGACGGTGGCCGTGCTGATGCTGGGCTACGGCCTGTTCGAAGTGATCCTGCTGCGGGTGGCGGCGAGCCTGGTGAACTGCGTGGTGCTGTGGCGCTGCATCCGGCGCCTGCTGCCCCGGCTCGCCTGGCGCAAGCCGGGCGCCGCGATCCGCCGCGAACTGCTGGGCTTTTCCGCCTATTCCTTCCTGTCCCGCTTCGCCACCCTCTCGTATGCCTACGCGGACAAGCTGATCATCGGCGCCCTGGTCGGCGTGACCGGCCTGGCCTACTTCACGGTCGCCTCGACGCTGGCGAACCGCATCCTGAGCCTGACCTACCGCCTGTCCGGGGTGTTCTTCCCGGCCGCCAGCGCGCTGGCCGCGCGCGGCGAGCTGGAACGCCTGCGCACGCTCTACCTGAAGGCCAGCCGCTATGTCGTGTTCATCAATGCTTCAGTGCTGGTATTGGTGGCGGTATTCTCCTACCAGATCCTGTACTACTGGATGAACCCGCAATTCGCGCGCGCCGGCCAGGTGGTGCTGGCGGTGATGGCGCTGTCGCAGTTCATCGATTCGCTCACCAGCCTGCCGTCCCTGGTCAACGACGGCATGGGCCATCCGCGCTTTTCCGGCATGTTCGCGCTGGCGCGCGCGCTGTTCGGCCTGGTCGTGGTGTACGTGGGCGTGGACGGCTGGGGCATCGCCGGCGCCGCCTGGGGCCACCTGATCGCGTCGATCCTGCTGACCTGCGCCTTCCTGGTCGCCGTGCATGGACGCACGGTGCCGGCGCGGCTCGGCGACCTGGCGCGCCAGGCCTACCTGCCGAGCGTGTTCGGGGTCGGCATGGTCGCCGTCGCCGCGGACCTGGGCAACCGCCTGTTCGACGGCGGGCCGCTCGACCTGGTCCTGCTGGTGCTGCTGACCATGGCGCTGCTGTTCGCCTGGGGCATGCTGTTCGTGATCGAGAAGAACGACAAGGACCTGGCCTGGACGCGTGTGAAGGGTCTGTTGTCGATGAGGAAAACGGTTTGAAGATCCTGATGGTTTCCGAAGATTTGCCGGGCGCCCAGATCGGCGGCCTGGGCAAGCATGTGGTCACCCTGTCGAACGCCTTGCTGGAGCAGGGGCATACGGTCGACATCATGGGACGCAGCGACCGCTTCCATGCCGGCAGCGCGAAGGAGATCGGCTTCGACGGCCGCCTGCTGCCGGGCTTCGATTTCTCCCGCCCGGGCTGGAAGGAATCGCAACTGGGCTTTTTCAACCCGCTCAAGCGGCCCTGGTTCGCGCGCACCATCGCGCGCGCGCTGCTGCGCGAAGCCGCCAAATACGACGTCGTGCATTACCACGGCCACCTGCCGATGGCCGGGCGCTACGTCCCGCAAGGGATCAACTTCGTCCAGACCCGCCACGACCAGGGCAGCGAATGCGTGATTCACCTGCGTTTCAAGCAGGAGCACGTCTGCACCACGCTCGACGCGCGCGACTGCGCCGCCTGCATCCATCCGGCCCCGAATTCGCTGCGGCGCTCGGTGTCCGGGATGGCGGTGCGGCGCTACCGTTCGGAGACCGCGGAATCGTTCGCGCGCCATAAGACGATCTTCGTGTCCGACTTCCTGCGCCGCGCCTTCCTGCGCGCCGTGCCCGGCGCCGACCTGTCGCGCGCGCGCGTGATCCACAACTTCATCCGCTACCCATTCTTGCGCGAACGCGCCGCCGCGCCCGACGAGGTGAAGGCAGGGGAGGTGCTGCTGGTGGGGCGCATCGACGCCGGCAAGGGCTTCGGCGAATTCCTGGCCCAGGTCCAGGGCTGGCTGCCGGCGCATGCGCGCGTGACCATCATCGGCGACGGTCCGCTGCGCGCTTCGCTCGAAGCGAAACACGCCGGGCCGCAGGTGCGCTTCCTCGGCTGGCTGGGCTACGACGAGGTGATCCGCATGTCGGCGCGCAGCCACGCGCTGGTGATCCCCTCGGTGTGGGAAGAACCCTGCGGCACCACGGTGCTGGAAGCGCTGGCGCTGGGCAAGCAGTGCCTGGCGCTGGCGCGCGGCGGCACGCCCGAGCTGGCGGCCTACCAATACTACGATGGCCAGCTGCAGCTGGCCGAAACCATGCCGCGCCTGGTGGAGCGGCTGGTCGAGCTGCTGGGACGTGCGCCAGTGACGGTGCCGCTCCCGGATTCCTTCCCGATGGACGTGTCGCGCGCCATCCCTCGCATACTGGACTTCTATGCAGAATGATATGACCAACAAGCCTGTCTTCTCGATCGTCACCTGCACCTGGAACAGCGCCGCCACCCTGGCCGATACCCTGGCCTCGGTGCAGCGCCAGACCTGCCAGGACGTCGAGCACATCTTCGTCGACGGCGGTTCCACCGACGGCACGCTGGACATGATCGCCGCCTACCCGGGACGCAAGCGCGTGCTGCGCGACGTCGGCGGCGGCATCAGCCGGGCCATGAACCAGGGCATCGAAGCGGCCACCGGCGAATACGTGGCCCACCTGCACTCGGACGACTACTACGCCAGCGACGACGTGCTGGCCACCGTGGCCGAGCGCTTCGCCAGCGAGCGGGTGGACTGGGTGTTCGGCAGCGTGCAGGTGCTGAAGGACGGCGAACTGATTCCGCCGAACCCGGTCGTGCCGTTTACCTACCGCTCCTTCGCCGCCGGGCGGGCATGGGTGGCCCATCCGGCCGTGTTCATCCGCCGCAGCGCCTTCGGGCGGGTCGGCATGTTCGACGAAAAGCTGAAGTACGCGATGGACATCGACCTGTGGCTGCGGCTCGGCCAGGTGGCGCGCCCGGCCACCGTCGACCGCCCGCTGACCATCTTCCGCGACCATGCGGGCAGCGTGTCCTCGGCCAACAAGATCAAGGCGCGCCAGGAAGAGTTCGAGGTGCGGCGGCGCTACATGAACCAGGCGCCGCTGGCGTTCGGTATTTATTGTCTACGGTACATGAAACGCATGCGGGCCCTGCGGGCCGAAGCGGCACACGGAGCGGCGCACTGACCGATGGCGAAAAACTTAACTGTTGGTTTCTAAACAGTGGCATAACAGACAAGTTTGACGCTTTGCTTTCACAGTTTCCAAACTGTCTTCTCTGTTAAAAAACGAGACTTGCATTCCTGAAAATATTACCCTGACAAAGTCGTCTGTACACCCGTTGGATTTTCGCGATGAGCGTGAAAAATCTTTGATTTCTAAGGGAAATTTTGCCGCACATCAATTGATGTGGGGTACTATTATTCGGAACAGACAAGCGCCCGTCGTTCACGACAGCGCACATTGCCGAATACGCCCGGCGCCATGCCGACGGGTCATCTCTTGTAAGTCTTGGTTAATTTTCTCGGAGCTCGTACATGAAATTTCATCGGAAGGGATTTGTCCTCGCGGTCGCACTGGCGTCGCTGCTGTGTTCGTTCAGCGCGCGTGCCGACTGGGCGCAATCCACCGATCCCCTCGTCGTCCAGCCGGCCCCGGCCAATGGCCAGGTGCAGGCCCAGAATCCGCCCGGCTTCGCCTGGGCGCGTTACCCGAGCGGCCCGGCCGCCTATGAAATCGAAATCACGAAAGTGGGCGGCTCGCCGGTGAAGGCGACGGTCGACCGCAACTGGTACCTGCCGACCAGGGCCCTGGCGCTGGGCAACTACACCTGGCGCGTGCGTCCGGCCAATTCGACCGACTGGTCGAGCCCGCGCGCCTTCTCGATCACCAGCAAGTCGACCGTGTTCGAAGTGCCGGACAATGCCGCTTTGCGCGCCCGCATCCTGTCCAAGGCCCGTCCGCGCTCGCTGCCGGCGACCACCACGCCGTTCTCGACCTGGAATACCGCCAAGCGGACCGAACTCGAGCCCTACCTGAGCCGCCTGACCAATGAAGTCAAGCTGCAGATGACCGCGCTGCCCAACCTGAGCGATGCGCGCTGGCCGATCGCCATCACCTCGCCGCTGACCGCGCAGATGGCGGCCCAGCAGACCGACGTGCGCAACAAGATCAACGAAGCGACCCGCCAGATGGAAGCCGCGGCCCTGCTGTGGCGCATCCGCAAGGAACAGGTCTACCTGAACGAAGCGATCAAGCGCGGCGACCAGCTCGCCTCGCTGACCCCGACCGGCCCGACCAGCTACGCCAACCAGGACCAGGCCACCCGCCAGATCGCGCTATCGCTGATCAAGACCATCGACATGCTGCCGGGCGACCTCGACGGCACCCGCCGCAACAAGTGGCTGGACATCGTGCGCGTGCGTACCAACGAGATGTTCAACAACCTGGCCGGCGACAACGGCCGCCTCGACCAGTACCCGTTCGATTCGCACGGCAACACGCTGATGATCTTCATGTCGCTGATCTCGAGCCTGTCGCTGGGCGACATCCCGGATGCCCAGAAGTGGTTCGACTTCACCTTCCGCGCCTACGTCAACACCCCGTCGCCGTGGGCGGGTCCGGAAGGCGGCTACGCCAACGGCACCGCCTATGCCGAGTACGCGGCCGGCTACATGGTCGCGCTGTGGGATGCGATCAACCAGGCGACCGGCGTGAACATGTACGCCAAGCCGTGGACCCTGGGCTTCCTCGACTTCTCGATGATGCTGACCCCGCCGGGCTCGAAGGTCCACGCTTTCGGCGACGGCTCGGAAACCAGGCCGGACCCGCGCGTGTTCCACGCCTTCGCCCAGCGCATGGTCAACCCGCGCGCGAACTGGTACCAGTCGAAGCTGCCGGGCATCGAAGACGGCATGTCCGTGCTCGCGGCGCCGTATCCGATGCCGATCGCCGGCAACATGGTGTTCACCCCGCCGTCGAACGAGGCGTATTACCCGAGCACCGGCTGGGTCGCGATCCACAGCGACATCGGCTCTACCTCCCGCACCTCGATCTTCTTCAAGTCGAGCCCTTACGGTTCCTTCAACCACAGCCACGGCGACCAGAACGGCCTGCTGCTGTCGGTGGCCGGCCAGCCGCTGCTGGTCAAGGCCGGCTGGTACGACTGGTACGGTTCGCCGCTGTGGAAAGACTGGTATCACCAGACCAGGTCGCAGAACGCCATCACCTTCGACGGCGGCAAGGGCCAGCTGGTGGACGGCTACCGCGAGCAGCTGCAGCGCGGCGGCAAGATCACGGGCTGGGCGGTGAATGCGAACTACGACTACTCGGAAGGCGACGCCACCCCGGCCTACGGCGGCCAGCTGACGATGGCCAAGCGCCAGATCTGGTACCTGAAGGCCCAGAACGCGATGCTGGTGCGCGACAAGCTGTCGGCCGTGGTCCCGCACACCTACGAGTTCAACATCCACGCCCCGGCGGCGATCACGGTGGAGAGCCCGTCGAGCGTGAAGATCGTGGCGGGCGGCCAGTCGCTGTGCCTGCGCGACCTGAACGGCAATGCCCCATTCGCGACCTGGACCGGTCCGGCGCCGAAAGCCGGCGTGACCGAAAGCCACGGCGCCTTCTACCTGAAGAACGACGGCAAGTCGGTCGGCGAGTTCCTGGTCCTGATGGACGTCGGCTGCAAGCGCCCGGCCGTCAAGGTCGCGACCAGCGGCAGCACCCGCACCGTCACCGTCGGCGCACAGACCGTGAGCCTGCCCTGACCGCGGGCAGGCACTGAAGCCTGGCGTGAGCCGGGCAGCCCGGGCGCCGTGCTACACTCGGCGCGCGGGCCGGAGTCCTTCGCAGGCAGGCGCCGCGAAGGACTTTTTTTCGCTTGTGCGTCCACCATGAAACAGGTTTTCCTCATCGCCGCCCACAAGGATCCCGCCCAGCTCAACGCGCTGGTCGAACAGCTGCGCGACGACGACTTCCTGATCTACGTGCACCTCGACGCCAAGGGCGCCATCGACCCCGCCAGTGTGCATCCCGCCGCGCGCCTGGTCGGCGCGCGCGTCGCCGTGCACTGGGGCTGCTTCAGCCAGGTCCAGGCGACCCTGAATTCGCTGCGCCAGATCGTGGCCGAAGTGCCCGACTTCGACAAGGTGCTGTTCCTCAGCGCCCAGGATTTCCCGCTGCTCTCGAACCCGGCCCTGAAGGCGGCGCTGGACGGCCTGCGCGGCCACGAGCTGCTCGACACGGTGGCGATCGGCCGCGCGCCCGGCCAGTGGGCGGCCGACTACCGCTACCGGTATTTCTACCGCCCCGATGCCGGCCTGCCGCTGCGCCTGGCCTGCTCGCTGGCGAACCGTGCGATGCGCGCCTGCGGGATCGCACGCCGCCTGCCGCGCGGGCTCGTCCCCTACGGCGGCTCCTCGTGGTGGGCGCTGTCGCGCGATTGCGTGTGCGAGCTGCTGGCGCGCGTGCGGCGCGAGCCCGGCCTGCTGCGCTTCTTCCGCAGCGTGTCCTGCCCGGACGAGATGTTCTTCCAGACCCTGGTGATGAACTCAAGCTTCGGTGAGCGCGTGCTGGCCGAGAATTTCCGCTACATCCAGTGGCCGGAGCAGGGCGCGCGCAATCCCAAGATCCTCGACGAGCATGACTTCGAGCGCATCGCCGCCTCGAAGGCGCATTTCTGCCGCAAGATCGACAGCCAGGCCAGCGCCGGGCTGCTGCCGCGGCTGATGGCGCTGCGCTGCGGCTGACACCGCGCGTACGGTTGGCTTTTGCGTGGGCACGGTGTGCCCACCCTACGTTAGAATCGGCTTCCGAGCGTTATGCATCCTGCAAGGAATCCATGCCGAGCCAGCCGCCCGAATCGACGCTGTCGATTGCCTTCATCGTCCGCGACCCCTTGCCGCCGATCCGCGCCGACGTGCTGACCCTGTTCGGCGCCGAGATGCCGCGCTATGGCGTACGCACCGAGCTGGTGGGGCAGGGCGGAACCGATGCGCCCGGCTCGCCATGGCCGGCCGGCGGCATGCACGTGGTGGGCAGCCTGCGCTCGCGCTTCGCCAGCGTCTGCTCGCCGCTGTGGGACCTGGTCGGCCTGTGGCGCGCCCTCGGCGGCCTGCGCGGCAGGCGCCCGGACTGCCTGCAGGTGCGCGACAAGATCGCCAGCGGCGTGCTGGGCCGCGTGATGGCCGCGCTGCTGCGCGTGCCCTTTGTTTACTGGATGTCCTTTCCCATCGTCGAAGGCTTCGAGGTCCGCCGCGACGACATCGCACGCCACGAGCGCGGCCTGAAGGGGCGCCTGAAGTGGGCCGCGCACGCGCTGCGCGCGCGCGCCTCGCGCATCGCCATCTACCGCTTCGTGTTGCCCGGCGCGCGCCACATCTTCGTGCAGAGCGATGCGATGGCCGACTGGCTGGCCTCGAAAGGCTTCGAGCGCGCGCGCATGACGGCGGTGCCGATGGGGGTCGATGCGACCCTGTTCGACCGCGCCGGCGTCGCCCCGGTCATCGATGCGCGCCTGGACGGCAGGAGGGTGGTGCTCTACCTGGGCCGCATCGCGCAGTCGCGCAAGTCGGACTTCCTGCTCGACGTCGCGGCCGAACTGCGCCGGGCCATGCCGGACACCCTGCTGGTGATCGCCGGCGACGCGCCCTCGAACGACGAAATGGCCTGGATGCGGCGCGAGATCGTCGCGCGCGGGCTCGACGAACACGTGTTGCTGACCGGCTGGCTGCCCCAGCGCACCGCGCTCGGCTATGCGGTGCGGGCCGAGGTCGGGCTGTCGCCGATCCCGCGCGGCACCCTGTTCGACGTCTCCTCGCCGACCAAGCTGGTCGAGTACCTGGCGCTCGGCATCCCCAGCGTGGCCAACGACATTCCCGACCAGAAGCTGGTCATCGACGAGAGCGGGGCGGGGCTGTGCGTGCCGATGGAAGCCCGGGCGTTTGCCGAAGCGACGCTGCAATTGCTGAACGACGGAGCGCTGGCGCGGCAGTTCGGGATGCGTGGCCCAGCGTACGTAAAAAGCCATCGGACGTATGATATTCTCGGCCGAAATGTTGCAAGAACTTATAAGAAAATCCTGATGGAGTAGCCCTGCATGACATGGACCCGCTCGCTCAAGTTTTCCCTGCGTTCGCTCGGGCGTGAGCTGGTCCGCAACCTCTGGGGACGCCTGTTCGTCTACCCGGCCCTCGCCAGGAACGAGCGCTCGCGCGACACCCTGGCCCGCTACGTCGCGCAACGCGCCGCCAGGGTCGGCGTCACGCTCGACGGCGATCCCGCCAGCCTGCCGCGCCTGGCGCCGGACACCCCGCTGCTCACCAAGCAGGACCTGCGCCAGCATCCCGAACGCCTGCTGCGCCCGCGCCGCTTCGGCTCCCTGATCCGCACCACCATCAAGACCAGCGGCACCTCGGGCACGCCGCTCACCATCGTCCAGTCGATCGGCAATATGGTGCGCGAGGAAGGCTTCGTCTACCGCCAGCTGCGCTGGATCGGCTGGCGCCACGGCCAGCCGCGCGCCTGGATCCGCGGCGACATCGTCTGCGCCGACCATCCGCGGGACGGCCGCTACTGGTGCCGCGACTGGGTCGGCAACATGCTGATGATGTCCTCGTACCACTTGTCGAATGAGACCATCGGCGCCTACATCGAGGCGCTCGAACGGTTCGAGCCGGTGGTGATCCACGCTTATCCATCCTCGATCGCGGCGCTGGCCGCCTGGCTGAACGCGCGCGGGCGGCGCTACGCCGGCCGGCGGCTCCTCGGCGTGATGACCTCGTCGGAAACGATGGAGCCGGAGGTGCGCGCGGCGGTCGAGCAGGCCTTCGGCGTGCGCGTGTTCGACTGGTACGGCCAGTCCGAGCGGGTGGCCGCGATCGGCACCTGCGAGCACGGCAGCTACCACGTGCTGACCGACTACGGCGGCGTGGCCTTGCTCGAAACGGACAAGGCGGACGCCTGGGAGCTGGTCGGCACCAGCTTGAACAACCCGGCGATGCCGCTGCAGCGCTACCGCACCGGCGATACCGTGGTCCCGGGAGAAGGACCGTGCCCCTGCGGCCGGGTGTTTCCGACGATCAAGGCCGTGCTGGGGCGCCAGGAACAAGTCATCACCCTGCCGGACGGGCGCATGATCGGGCGCCTGGACCGGATCTTCCAGGGCCACGACCGCCACCTGGTCGAAGGCCAGGTGTGCTACCGCGGCAACGGCCGCTTCGTGCTGCGGGTGGTCGCCACCGAAGGCTGGAGCGAGGCGGACAGCCGGGCGATGATCGCGAAATTCCTGTTGCGCGTGCCCGGCGTCGAGGTGACGGTGGAGCAGGTCGCGGCCATTCCACGCGGGCCGCGGGGCAAGTTTGCGTTCGTTGTTGTCGAGGAGGAAGGCGAACTGTGCGCACCACGGGAAATTCATGATGTATGATCGAAACATTGCCCGTTTAATAAGAGCGTGAATTTTGTTGCAACAGCAAACGACCAGGCAGGGGATGAGCGGCGGAGAGCGTGCGTGAAAAAAACGCCGGCGCCACGGATCCTCATGGTCGGCACTGCACTGGAAGGCAAGGGCGGGGTGGCGGCCGTGGTGTCCGTGCTGCGCCAGCATGGCTTGTTCGAGCGCGAGCAGGTCCGCTACATCGCCACCCACCGCGAGGGCTCGAAGGCGGAGAAGGCGAAAGGCGCCCTGTCCGGCTTCTGGCACACCGTGCTGGCCTGCGTGCGCCAGCCGCCGGCCGTCGTGCACGTGCATGCGGCCTCGCGCGCGAGCTTCGTGCGCAAGTCGATCGTGCTGCTGATCGCCCGCCTGGCGGGCTGCAAGACCATTTTCCACCTGCACGGCGGCGGTTTCCGCCAGTTTGCCACCGTCGAGGCCGGCGGCCTGATGCGGCGCTGGATCCGCCACACGCTGGAAGCCAGTTCGGTCGTGATCGCGCTCTCGAACGGCTGGGCGGAATTCGTGCACGCGTTCGCGCCGAGGTCGCGGGTCGTGGTGGTGCCGAATTCGGTGCCGCTGCCGGCGCCGTCGGGCGTCCGGGAAGAGCCGCAGCGCGTGCTGTTCCTCGGGCGCCTGGAAGCGGCCAAGGGCGTGTTCGAACTGCTGGCCGCGGGCGCGCGGCTGGCGCCGGAGTTTCCGGCGCTGCGCCTGGTGTTCGGCGGAGAAGGCGATGCCGGGGCGATCCGCCGGCGCGCCGCCGAGCTCGGCATTGGCGACCGGATCGAATTACTGGGCTGGATCGGCCCTCGGGAACGCGAGGCGCAACTGGCGCGCGCCGCCGTGTTCTGCCTGCCGTCGCATGCGGAAGGCTTGCCGATGTCGATGCTGGAAGCGATGGCATCCGGCAGGGCGGTGGTCGCCAGCAGCGTGGGCGGGATCCCGGAAACGATCATGGACGGCGACAACGGCCTGCTGGTGCCGCCGCGCGACGAGCAGGCGCTGGCAGGCAGGCTGGCACAGGCATTACGCGACGAGGACTTGCGCGCACGGCTGGCACGGGGTGCGCGTGCAACGATTGAGCAATATTACTCAACCGAGGTGGTGTGCGGCCAACTGTCCGCGCTCTACCGTGAATTGGCGGAGACACGATGATGAGCGAAGCGACAGGCATGGTCTGGCTGGTGAACCGTTTGCGCTGCATGTCGGTGGCCGAGGTCGGCTACCGGATCCAGCAGGCGGCGGCGAAAGGCGTGGCGAAACGGGTCCGGCCGCGAGCCGCGCCGCCGCTGCCGCGCGCCCGGACCTTCAACGTGCCTGGCGCCCCGGCCCTGAGCGCGGCCGAGCGCGAGGCCCTGCTGGCCGACGCCGCCAGCGTCGAGGCCGGCCACGTGGTGCTGTTTGCCGAGCGCCGCTTCGACGTCGGCATGCCGCCGCAGTGGAACCGCGATCCGGAAAGCGGCGTCACCGGGCCTGCGGTGTATGCCGGCGACATCGTGATCACCAACCGCGAACTGGTCGGCGACATCAAGCACGTGTGGGAGCTGAACCGCCACCTGCACCTGGTGCGCCTGGCCCAGGCCTGGGCCGCCACCTCCGACACCGCCTGGCTGCACGCGCTGCACCGCCAGCTGCGCAGCTGGCTCGACCAGTGCCCGCCGCTGACCGGGCCCAACTGGACCAGCTCGCTGGAGCTGGGCATCCGCCTGATCAACTGGTCCCTGGTCTGGCAACTGATCGGCGGGGAAAACAGCGGCCTGTTCGCCGGCGAGGACGGCGAGCGCCTGCGCGCCGACTGGCTCGATTCGATCCATGCCCACTGCAGCGCGATCGCGCGCCATCTGTCCCGCCACTCCTCGGCCAACAACCACCTGATCGGCGAACTCGCCGGCCTGTACGTGGGCGCCTCGGTCTGGCCCTGCTGGAAGGCGTCCGGGGCCTGGCTCGAGCAGGCCAGGAGCGAACTCGAACACGAGGCCCAGGCCCAGTTCTCGCGCGACGGCGTGAACCGCGAGCAAGCCTTCGCCTACCACATCTTCTCCAGCGAATTCCTGTTCGTCGCCGGCCTGGTCGGCCAGGCGTGCGGCCATCCCTTCTCGCGCGCCTACTGGACCAGCCTGCAGCGCGCCCTGCGCTTCCTGCGCTCCGTGCGCGACGTCGGCGGCAACGTGCCGATGGTGGGCGACGCCGACGACGGCATCGTGTTCCGCCTGGACGCGCCGGGCAGCGACCGCGCGGCCCAGCTGCTGGCCCTGGGCGATGCCGTACTGCGGCGCCAGGACGTGGAGCACATCGGCGTGCGCTGGCTGCTGCACGCGCTGCCGGGCAAGCGCCCGGAAGCCGATCCGCACGAATCCGAGACCGGCTGGGCCTTCCCGGACGGCGGCTACCTGCTGTTCGGCTCCCACTTCGGCGAAGCCAACGAAATCAAGGGCATGGTCGACTGCGGCCCGCTGGGCTACCTCGGGATCGCGGCCCACGGCCATGCGGACGCGCTGGCGCTGAACCTGTCGGTGGGCGGCGAGGAATGCCTGGTCGATCCCGGCACCTATTCCTATTGGCAGGAACACAAGTGGCGCGACTATTTCCGCGGCACCTCGGCCCACAACACGGTGCGCATCGACGGCCTCGACCAGTCGGTGTCGGGCGGGCGCTTCATGTGGCTGAAGAAGGCCCGGGCCAGCATCGAGCGCATGCCGCAGTCGCCGCACGAATTCGACTTCCGCGGCTCGCACGACGGCTACGAGCGCCTGCCCGATCCGGTGCGCCACATGCGGAGCGTACGTTTCGACGCCGCCACCTCCAGCCTGGTGGTGCGCGATGAGTTTTCTGCCAAGAAACACCACCAGGTCGAACTGTTCTGGCATTTCGCGCCCGGCCTGAGTGTCCGGTTAGATAGTTCCGGCCTGCATGTACGCGGCAAGCGCTTCGCATTGCAGATGCATGCGCAAGGCGCCGACCTCAAGCTGGAGCTGGTGCGCGCCAATGAAAATCCGCCGCTGGGCTGGTATTCGCGCTGCTACGAATCGAAGCAGCCGTGCGACGTGCTGAAGATCAGCACCGTATCGTCCGCCGTCCCAGTCGAGTGCAGGTTTACAATAACGTTTTTTTAATAGTCAGTCGCTGTAAGGCTTGTTTTTATACTAATTACTAGGGAACTTGTTTCATGCTCATTTATCTGGTTGCGGGCGCCCGGCCCAATTTCATGAAGATCGCCCCGATCGTCCGCGCGCTGCAGGCACAGGTACCACAAACGCTGTCGTACAAGATCATCCATACCGGCCAGCACTACGATCGCGAGATGAACGACGTATTCTTCGAGGAACTCGGCATTCCGCAACCCGACGTCTTCATGGCCGCCGGCGGCGGCAGCCATGCCCAGCAGACCGCCAAGATCATGGTCGGCTTCGAGGAACTGTGCCAGCAGGAGCGCCCGGCCGCCGTGCTGGTGGTCGGCGACGTGAATTCCACGCTGGCCTGCTCGATCGTCGCCAAGAAACTGAACATCCCGGTCGCCCACGTCGAGGCCGGCCTGCGCTCGGGCGACATGGCCATGCCCGAAGAAATCAACCGCCTGGTCACCGACAGCATCTCGGACTGGTTCTTCGTCACCGAACCGGCCGCGCTCGAGCACCTGCGCCGCGAAGGCAAGCCGGAATCCGCGGTCCACTACGTCGGCCACGTGATGGTCGACAACGTGCTGTACCAGGCCGACAAGCTGGCCCATGCCGACACCTCGGCGTTCGAAACCAGCGCATTCAAGCAGGCGCGCCAGGACGCGGGCCAGCGCTATGGCGTGGTCACGCTGCACCGCCCCAGCAACGTCGACGATGCCGAAGCCTTCACCCGCATCGCCGGCGCGCTCAAGGAAATCTCGAACGAGCTGCCGCTGATCTTCCCGGTGCACCCGCGCACCCGCGCCAACATCGATAAATTCGGCATCGACCTCGGCCCGAACATCACGCTGGCCGGCCCGCAGGCCTACATGGCCTTCCTGAACCTGTGGAAGGACGCCGCCGTGGTGCTGACCGACAGCGGCGGCCTGCAGGAAGAGACCACCGCGCTGGGCGTGCCCTGCGTGACGATCCGCGAGAACACCGAGCGTCCCGTCACCGTGGACGAAGGCTCGAACGTGCTGGCCGGCACCGACCCGGCCGCCATCCTGCGCGAGGCGCGCAAGGTCCTGGGCGGCGAAGGCAAGCAGGGCCGCCGGCCGCACCTGTGGGACGGCAAGGCGGCCGAACGGATCGTCGCGGTACTTGCAACCGAGCTCGCGAAGGAACGCAAGGAATAGAAAGGATGAACAGATGAGCGAACGCATCACACTGATGGGGTGCTCCATCGACAACCTGTCGATGGAAGAGACACTGCAGACCATCGAGGGTTTCATCCATACAGGAAAGCCCCATCAGCATGTGGTGGTGAACGTCGACAAGCTGGTCAAGGCCAGCCGCGATCCGGAGCTGCGCCGGATCATCAACGACTGTGCGCTCATCAACGTGGACGGCATGCCGGTCGTGTGGGCCTCGCGCCTGCTCGGCAAGCCGCTCAAGGAAAGGGTCGCCGGCGTCGACCTGTTCGAGGCGCTGATGCGCCGGGCAGGGGAGAAGGGCTGGCGGGTGTTCCTGCTGGGCGCGAAGGAAGACGTGGTCGCCAAGGTGGCCTCCACCTACCAGCGCAAGTATCCCAAGCTGGTGCTGGCGGGCTACCGCAACGGCTACTGGAAAGGCGAGGCCGAAGAGGCGCAGGTCGTCGGGCAGATCCGCGATGCCAGGCCCGACCTGTTGTTCGTGGCGATCAGTTCGCCGAAAAAAGAGCAGTTCCTCGGCCGCTACCAGGCCGAGATGAAGATTCCGTTCGCGATGGGCGTGGGCGGCACCTTCGACGTGGCGATCGGCCATGTGAAGCGCGCCCCGGTGTGGATGCAGAAGTCGGGCCTGGAATGGTTCTACCGCTTCCTGCAGGAGCCGCGCCGGATGTTCCGCCGCTATTTCATCGAAGACATGGCCTTTCTTCGCCTCCTGATCAAGGAGCTGAAGGGAGGGCGCTCGGCCCCCCGTTAGGCTGGTGGTAACACAAGCAGTAACGCAAACAAGACAGGGATTACCGCGGCCGCAGAAGCCGCTGGATGCATAAAAGGAAGGCGCCAGCTGTAAGCATGGCGACGGGCAAACTTTTACGAAAGCACATATCAATGAAGATTCTGGTTACAGGC
This sequence comes from Telluria sp. Soil_C_11, assembly GCF_057657395.1. Lineage (NCBI taxonomy): Bacteria > Pseudomonadati > Pseudomonadota > Betaproteobacteria > Burkholderiales > Oxalobacteraceae > Telluria > Telluria sp. Soil_C_11. The sequence goes on from NZ_JBDGIN010000010.1 coordinate 125,351, forward strand.
GGCATGGGTTATATCGGTTCGCACACCGTGGTCGAGCTGCAGAATGCCGGCCATGACGTGGTGGTCCTCGACAACCTGTCCAACGCCAACCGTTCCGTGCAGGAGCGGGTGACTCGCATCACGGGAAAGGCTTTCGAGTTCGTCGAGGCCGACATCCGCGACCGTGCGGCGATGGAAGCCGCGTTCGGCGCGCACAAGGTCGACGCCGTGATCCACTTTGCCGGCCTGAAGGCGGTCGGCGAATCCGTGGCGCAGCCGCTGCGCTACTACGACAACAACGTTTCCGGCAGCGTGGTGCTGTTCGAGACCATGGCCAAGTTCGGCTGCAAGACCCTGGTGTTCTCGTCCTCGGCCACCGTGTACGGCGACCCGGCCTCGGTGCCGATCCGGGAAGACTTCCCGCTTTCGGCCACCAATCCCTACGGGCGCAGCAAGCTGATGATCGAAGACATCCTGCGCGACCTGTTCAAGGCCGAGCCGGACTGGCGCATCGCGCTGCTGCGCTATTTCAACCCGGTGGGCGCCCATGAAAGCGGCCTGATCGGCGAGGAGCCGAACGGCATCCCCAACAACCTGGTGCCTTACATCGCCCAGGTCGCCAACGGCCAGCGCGAGAAGCTGTCCGTGTTCGGCGGCGACTACCCGACCCCGGACGGCACCGGCATGCGCGACTACATCCACGTGGTCGACCTGTCGATCGGCCACGTCAAGACCCTCGACAAGCTGGTCCAGGGTCCGGGACTGCATACCTACAACCTCGGCACCGGCAATGGCAACAGCGTGCTGGAAATGGTCCACGCCTTCGAGAAGGCCTGCGGCAAGCCGATTCCCTACCAGATCGTAGACCGTCGCCCCGGCGACATTGCGAAGTGCTACGCCGACCCGACCCGCGCCCGCGAGGAACTCGGTTGGACGGCGCAGCGTGACATCGCCCAAATGTGCGCCGACTCCTGGCGCTACCAAACTACCGCAAAATGAGCATGAGGACCGAACCATGAAAGCAATGATTCTTGCAGCAGGCAAGGGCACCCGCGTACGTCCGCTGACCTATGACCTGCCGAAACCGATGATCCCCGTGCTGGGCAAGCCGGTCATGGCTTACCTGATCGAACACCTGCGCAAACACGGCGTGACCGAAATCATGGTCAACGTCAGTCACCTGCACGAAAAGATCGAGGAATACTTTGGCGAGGGCGAGCAGTTCGGCGTCCAGATCGGCTATTCCTTCGAGGGCTACACCAAGGAAGACGGCGAAGTCGTGGCCGTGCCGATCGGCTCGGCCGGCGGCATGAAGAAGATCCAGGAGTTCGGCGGCTTCTTCGACGACACCACCATCGTCCTGTGCGGCGACGCCCTGATCGACCTCGACCTGAAGGCCGCCCTGCTCGAGCACCGCCAGAAGGGCGCGATGGCGACCGTGATCACCAAGGAAGTGCCGTGGGATAAGGTGTCCAGCTATGGCGTGGTGGTCACCGACCAGAACGGCCGCATTACCCAGTTCCAGGAAAAGCCGAAGCAGGAAGAGGCGCTGTCGAACTTCATCAGCACCGGCATCTACATCTTCGAGCCGGAAGTCATCGACCTGATCCCGTCCGGCGTCGAATTCGACATCGGCTCCCAGTTGTTCCCGCTGCTGGCCGAGAAGGGCATGCCGTTCTACGCCCAGGGCCGGCCGTTCAACTGGCTCGACATCGGCAGCGTCTCCGACTACTGGGAAGTGCTGCAGAACGTGCTGACCGGCGAAGTCAACCACATGGACGTGCCGGGCATCCAGATCGAGCCGGGCCTGTGGGTCGGCCTGAACACCAGCATCGACTGGAACGGCACCACGATCAAGGGTCCGGTCTACATCGGCTCGGGCGTCAAGATCGAAGCCGGCGCCACCATCATCGGCCCGACCTGGATCGGCCATGGCAGCCACATCTGCGAAGGCGCCGAAATCGTCCGTAGCGTGCTTTTCGAATATACTCGGGTACTTAACGATGTGACATTACATGAGATGATCGTGTTCAAGGATTACAGCATCGATCGTGCCGGAGAAATGAAGCATTCGTCCGACTACGGTTCGGATGAATGGTTGAACGCCCGCGACCGCCGCCGCAGCCGCCGCAAAGAGGTCGCGGAAGAAACAGATTCCACTTTAGAGAAAATTAGCGCATGAAAATTTACCCAGTCATCCTCTCCGGCGGCGCCGGTACCCGCCTGTGGCCCCTGTCGCGTGCCCTGATGCCCAAGCAGCTCCTGCCGCTGGTCACCGACAAGACCATGCTGCAGGAAACCGCGCTACGGGTCCGCGGCTGGCCGGGGTTGATGGCGCCGCTCATCGTGTGCGGCAACGAGCATCGCTTCCTGGTCGCCGAGCAGATGCGCGAGGTCGGCATCAATCCTGGCGGCATCCTGCTCGAGCCGGTCGGCCGCAACACGGCCCCGGCCGTGGCGGCGGCCGCGCGGCACCTGCTGGCCGACGATCCGGACGCCATCATGCTGGTGCTGCCGGCCGACCACGTGATCGAGAAGAACGAAGCCTTCCGCCTGGCGGTCGAGCGCGCCTACCGGCTGGTGCAGGACGGTTCGCTGGCCACCTTCGGCATCGTGCCCAGCGCGCCGGAGACCGGCTATGGCTACATTCGCCGCGGCGAGCCGCTGCCGGGCTGCGACGACTGCTACAAGATCGAGCGCTTCGTCGAGAAGCCCGACCGCAACACCGCCGAAGGCTTCGTGGCCGACGGCGGCTTCTACTGGAACAGCGGCATGTTCATGTTCCGCGCCGACCGTTTCCTGGCCGAGATCGGGCAGCATGCGCCCGAGATCGCCACGGCGGCGGAAACCGCGATGAAGAACGCCTACCGCGACCTCGACTTCTGCCGCCTGGACGAAGCGGCCTTCACGGCCTGCCCGTCGGACTCGATCGACTATGCGGTCATGGAACACACCCGTGACGGGGTGGTGGTGGCGAGCGACATCGGCTGGAGCGACGTCGGTTCGTGGTCGGCCCTGGCCGACGTGCAGCAGGCCGATGCCCACGGCAACGTACAGCGCGGCGACGTCTACCTGGACGGCGTCAGCAACTCGCTGGTGCGCGCCGAGAGCCGCATCGTGGCCGTGGTCGGGGTCAAGGACCTGGTCGTGGTCGAAACCTCGGACGCGGTGCTGGTGGCGCACAAGGACCAGGTCCAGCGCGTCAAGAACATCGTCGACCACCTGAAGGTCCAGGAGCGCACCGAGCACCTGTACCACACCCGGGTCTACCGTCCGTGGGGCTTCTACGAAGGCATCGACGCGGGCGACCGCTTCCAGGTCAAGCGCATCTGCGTGAAGCCGGGCGAGAAGCTGTCGCTGCAGATGCACCACCACCGTGCCGAGCATTGGGTGGTCGTGTCGGGCACCGCGCGCGTCACCTGCGGCGACAGCGTCAAGCTGCTGTCCGAGAACGAGTCGACCTATATTCCGATCGGCATGACCCACCGCCTGGAAAACCCGGGCAAGCTGCCGCTGCACCTGATCGAGGTGCAGTCGGGAAGCTACCTGGGCGAGGACGATATCGTGCGTTTCGAGGACGTCTACTCGCGCGCCTGAGTCACGCAGACAAGGTTTCGTTCGCGTCACCTTGTGTCACTTACGCCGCCCGCGCGCCAGCGCCGGCGGCGTTTCTCTTTTTCAGAGGTCAACCGTGCGTCGCGCTTATGCAGCGGGCATACAATGCTTCATCAAGAACAAAAACGGGGAGTGGTCCCATGAAAGCGATCATTGCGGCGGGCAGTACGGCGCTTGCATTGCTGCTGGGCGTCACCAGCGGGGCAGCCAGGGCGGGCGACATCATCGGCGGCTCGAAGCTGCTGGACGATGGCCGGCAAGCCCAGCTCGAACGCTGGCTCGGCCAGGGCGAGTTCAACCTCAACAACGTCTACACCCTGCGCCCGGGCGATACCTCGGCCGACTTCCACCAGGGGGCCGACGGCAAGGGCGCCACCTTCACCCTGCTCGAAGTGACGAACACGGCCGGGCAGACCTTCCTGGTCGGCGGCTACAACCCGCAGGGCTGGTCCTCCACCGACGGCTGGCACGAGACCGAGCGCGATTTCCAGCGCACCGCCTTCCTGTTCAACTTCACCACGCCGGCGGTCTACCGCCAGGTGCTGTCCGGTTACGTGCTGCCCAGCCAGGGCCTGCGCCAGACCTTCAACGACATCCTGTTCGGCCCCGTGTTCGGCTCCGGTCCCGACCTGCTGGTCAATGACGACCTGAGCGCCGCGCTGTCCTGGCAGCTGAGCTACGGCGATCCGGCGAACGAGGGCGTCAGCATCATCGACGGCAGCCTGGGCGGGCAGGCCGTGCACGTGAACGCGATGGAAATCTTCGCCATCGCGCCGGTGCCGGAACCCGCGGCGGCGGCGATGTGGCTGGCCGGCGTGGGTATGCTCGGCGCATGGGGCAGCTGGCGCCAGCGCAAACACCGGATCGGCCTGGCGTAACTTGTCCGCATTGCAAGTTGTGGCATGATGAGGGGATGACATCGATCCGACGCTTCCTCCTCATCCTGATGGCGGCCGCGGCCGCCAATGCCCACGCCCAGTTCACCAGCGCCCCCAGCCTGCAGCCGGCGCAGCTGGCCATCGTCATCAACGACGCCGACCCGAACAGCGTCAAGGTCGGCGAGTATTACCGCAAGCGGCGCAACATCCCGGCGGATAACGTGGTGCACGTCAGCATCCCGGACAAGCCGCACGAGATCAGCGCGGAACGATTCCAGGAACTGAAGGAAGAGATCGACAGCCACCTCGGTCCCGCCATCCAGGCCGTGCTGATGATCTGGACCGCGCCCTACAAGGTCGAGTGCAATTCCATCACCGGCGCCTACACGCTGGGCTTCGATCCTTCCCAGTGCGTCAAGACTTGCGCCAGCGGCCGCTCCAGCCCCTATTTCAATTCCCGCTCGACCAGGCCCTACACCGACCTCAAGCTGCGCCTGTCGATGCTGCTGCCGACCGAGTCGGTGGCGGATGCGAAAGCCCTGATCGACCGCGGCGCCTCGGCCGGTTTCCGCATCGTGCCGGCCACCGCCTATTACCTGGTCACCTCGGAAAAGGCGCGCAACTCGCGCGCCGGCTTCTTCCCGCCGCCGGGCCGCATCGAGGCCCGGAAGCTCAGCACCAGGACCATGCAGGCCGACGTGCTCGAAGGGGCGAAGGACGTGATGATCTACGAGACCGGCATGGCCAGGGTCGACAAGCTGGAGACCCTGCACTTCCTGCCCGGCGCCCTGGCCGATCACCTGACCTCGCTCGGCGGCGACCTGCTGGGCGAGGGACAGATGAGCAGCCTGCGCTGGCTGGAGGCGGGCGCGACCGCCAGCTACGGCTCGGTCAGCGAGCCTTGCAACTACTGGCAGAAATTCCCCAACCCGACCGTGCTGCTCAAGCATTACGTGCAGGGCAACAGCGCGATCGAAGCCTACTGGAAGAGCGTGGCCTGGCCGACCCAGGGCCTGTTCATCGGCGAGCCGCTGGCTGCGCCTTACCGCAAGCGGGCGCGCTGATCCCTTGGGTCGCGTGGGGCCATCGAGGCGGGAGCCTCGATATCTCCGGCGTTGATCCGTTCGGACTAATTCGTGGTCATGATGTTGTCAATTTGTGCATTTAATATGCATTTTGTTAAGTGCTTCACTGACAACCTCCGTACTCCATTTTCGGGACCACACATGACTCATCGCGTATCGATCCACTTTCCGGGGCGCCTGACCGTGCTCGCGGCGCTGCTGGCCAGCCTGTCGGCGCCGGCGCTCGCCGACGGCGGCCCCGTCGTCATCAGCCAGGTCTATGGCGGCGGCGGCAATTCCGGCGCGCTCTACCAGAACGACTTCATCGAGCTGTTCAATCGTAGCGCCAGCCCGGTCAGCCTGAGTGGATGGAGCATCCAGTACACCTCGTCCGCCGGCAACAGCTGGGGCAGCAACAAGACCAACCTGCCGGCCGCCACCCTGCAGCCGGGCCAGTACTACCTGGTCCAGCTGGCGTCGACGGCCGCGGTCGGCGCGGTGCTGCCGACCGCGGACGCGACCGGCACGATCAATATGAGCGGCACCTCGGGCAAGGTGGCCCTGGTCAAGAGCCAGACCGCACTGGCGGCGGTCGCCAACCCGAATCCGACCGACCAGCCCGACCTCGTCGACCTGGTCGGCTTCGGCTCGAGCGCCACCGGCTTCGAAGGCAGCGGCCCCACGGCGACCCTGTCGAACACCGTCGCCGCGCTGCGCAAGGAGGCCGGCTGCACCGACATCAACGACAACAAGACCGACTTCGCGACCGGCGCACCGACCCCGCGCAACAGCGCCAGCGCGCCGCATTCCTGCAGCGCCGGACCGGTCGTCCAGCCGATCGTCCTGAATTGCCCGGCAAGCATCTCCGGCCGCGCCGGCAGCGCCTACTCGGGCCTGCTCTCGGCCACCGATGCGGACAGCATCGTCAACAAGGTGGACATCACCGGCGGCGCGGTGGCCGGCATCAGCCTGGCCGGCTTCGTACCGGCGTCCAGCGTGGGCGGCAACGCCTCGGTGACCCTGTCGGTCGATGCCAGCGTCCCGAGCGGCAATTACCCGGTCGTCGTCACCTTCGCCAACGGCGACGGCCAGACCGCCAAGTGCACGGTCAACGTCGCGCTGGCGGGCGAGCACACGATTTCCGAGATCCAGGGCAGCGGCCCGGGCAGCCCGTACGCCAACACGGTGCAGACCACCACCGGCGTCATCACCAAGAAGCTCGCCAACGGCGGCTTCTTCATGCAGGACCCGGCCGGCGACGGCGACCCGACCACCTCGGACGCCATCTACGTGTTCGGCGCCACCACGGCGGCGCAGGTCGGCGACCGCGTCAGCGTGACCGGCACCGTGACCGAGTACAAGCCGTCCAACGCCACCCGCACCTACACCGAACTCGCCAGCGTGACGGCGGTGAACGTCCTCGCCAGCGGCCTGTCGGTGCCCATCACCAACATCCGCCTGGGCGAGGAGGACCTCAGCCGCTACGAAGGCATGCTGGTGCGCTTCAGCGGCTCGCTGACCGTGAACGGCAACCAGTTCATCGGCGACCGCGGCGAACTGGTGCTGGGCAGCATGCGCCACGAGACCCCGACCAACCGCTACCGCCCGGGCACCCAGGAAGCCATCGACCTGGCCGCCGCCCAGGCGCGCGACACCGTGGTACTGGACGACGGCATTTTCACCACCCCGAATCCGATTCCCTACCTGCAGGATGGCACCGTGCGCGCCGGCGACACCGTCAGCGACCTGACCGGCGTGCTGGACTTCGGCGCGACCGGCGGTAATGGCGCCTGGTACAAGGTGCAGCCGACCGAGACCCCGGTGTTCAGCCGCAGCAATCCGCGCGACGCGGCGCCGATGGTCGCCCAGGGCAACGTGCGGGTCGCCAGCGCCAACGTGCTGAACTTCTTCACCACCTTCACCGACGGCCACGATGCCTGGGGCGGCTCGAACAAGGGCTGCACGATCGGCGCGACCACGCGCGCCAGCAATTGCCGCGGCGCCGACAACCTCGCGGAATTCGTGCGCCAGCGCGACAAGATCGTCAACGAACTGGCCGCGATGGATGCGGATGCGGTCGGCCTGATGGAAATCGAAAACAACGGCGACACCACCGTCGCTTACCTGGTCGATGCGCTGAACCAGGCGCTCAAGGCCCCGGTCTACGACTACGTGCGCAAGCCGGCCGCCACCGGCACCGATGCGATCCGCGTGGCGATGATCTACAAGCCGGGCAAGCTGACCCCGGTGGGCGGCGCGCTGTCCGACGGCGACGCCATCAACAACCGTCCGCCGATGGCGCAGACCTTCAAGGTCAACGCCAACGGCGCCAGGTTCTCGCTGATCGTCAACCACCTGAAGTCGAAGGGCAGCTGCGGCGGCACCGGTGGCGACGCCGACAAAGGGGACGGCCAGGGCTGCTGGAACGCGACCCGCGTGCAGCAGGCGCAGCGCCTGGCGCAGTACTTCATCCCGGCGGTGGTGGCGAATGCCGGCGACCCGGACGTGCTGGCGGTGGGCGACTTCAACTCCTACGGACATGAAGACCCGATCGCCTACCTGACCGGCACCGGCCTGGTCAACGAGCTGGAGCGCTTCGTGCGCCCGAACGGCATGCCGTATTCCTATGTCTTCGACGCCCAGGCCGGCTATCTGGACCATGCCCTGGCCAGCGCCTCGCTCGACGGCCAGATGGCCGGCGTGACCGAGTGGCACAACAATGCCGACGAGCCGGAAGTCATCGACTACAACATGGAAAGCAAGCCGGACGACGAGTACGTCAACAATGCCTTCCGCGCCTCCGACCATGATCCGGTGGTCGTCAGCCTGAACCTGGCGCCTGCGTTCACCGAAGTCACCGGCTCCGTGAAGATTGCGGCGACGGGGATGACCCTGAACCGCATGACCGGCAAGTTCAGCGGCAGCGTGAGCTTCACCAACACCAGCGGCCAGGTGCTCAACGGCCCGCTGCAGTTCGTGCTGCAGAACCTGCCCGCCGGCGTGACCCTGGACAACAAGAGCGGCGACTTCAATGGCGCTCCCTACCTGACCCTGCCGAACGCCTCGCTGGCGGCCGGCGCGACCGTGACCGTGAGCACCACGTTCACCAACCCGAACAAGGTCAGCATCGTGTACACGCCGAAGCTGTATTCCGGCACCTTCTGAATCGAGAGAACACCATGAACTTCGCAAAATCCCTGCTGTACCGCGCGCTGCTGGCCACCGCGCTCGTGACCGGCGCCGGCGCGGCCGTGGCCGGCCCGGTCTACCACGTCGACATCGACACCGCCGGCTTCCAGGACCGGGGCACCGGCTTCCTCGACATGACCTTCCTGCCCGGCCTGGAGATCGATCCGGCCACCGCGACGGTCAGCCACCTCAGCGGCAACTACGGCGACTACCTGGACATGACGGCCGGCGTGAGCGGTTCGGTGGATGGCAAGGTCGTGTTCGACAACAGCCAGTACGCCGACCTGTTCCGTTCGATCAACCTGGACGGCCACTTCGGCTTCGACATCACGTTCAGCGGCCCGGACAGCGGCATGGGCGGCACCGACTTCGACGTCAGCCTCTACGACGACACCGGGATGAACCTGCTGGTCGCCTCGCTGGTCCACTTCACGCTGCAGCCCGGTAACGTGACGGTGTCCTTCCAGGAAGACTATGCGACCGTCGGCCCGGCCGCCGCCGTGCCGGAACCGTCGGCTGCGCTGCTGGTCCTGATCGGCCTGGTGATGGCCGGCGTCGCCACCCGCCGCCGCGCGTAAGCGTCCCGGCAGAGATCGACCCGCCTGCCTGCAAGGGCAGGCGGGTTTTTTTATTCAATTTGTATCCTTTTCACCACTCCCACATGGGCCGCACAGGCCTACCCAAAACGGGTGAAGCCCGCATCCCTCTAGGGCTGCCGCGATTCGCCCATTTATTCGGCAAAGCTATCAATCCCCAAGGCAAATCATATTGTTCAGTTGAACTTGCTTGGTGCATATTAAAATTGTCGTTGTCCCACAGACATAGCAATGTAGACAAATTTCATGGCTGCACACATTCTCGTGGTCGACCCCGATCCCGCCATCCGCCAGTTGCTCTCGCTGAACCTGACCAGCGCAGGGCACGATGCCGCCAGTTGCCTCGACGCCGAGTCGGCCCTGGTGCTGATGGACGACAGCTTGCCCGAGATGCTGCTGCTGGAGTGGGATCTGCCCGGACAATCCGGCGAAGCCCTGATCCGCCGCCTGCGCGCGAAGGCGCGCACGCGCGAGCTGCCGATCATCATGGTGTCCAGCCGGACAGGGGAGCACGACAAGATCCTGGCGCTGGAATCGGGCGCCGACGACTACCTCACCAAACCCTTCAGCCCGCGCGAACTGCTGGCGCGCATGAATGCGGTGCTGCGCCGGCGCGTCCCCCATGTCTCGAGCGAGACCGTGCAGATGGCGGGCCTGCGCCTCGATCCCGGCACGCAGCGCGTGATCGCCGGTTCGCGCCAGGTGGCGCTGGGCCCGGTCGAGTTCCGCCTGCTGAATTTCCTGATGCACCATCCCGAGCGCGTGCACACCCGTTCCCAGCTGCTCGATAAAGTGTGGGGCCGCCATGCCGTGCTCGACGAGCGCACCGTCGACGCCCACGTCGGCCGCCTGCGCAATGCCCTGCAGCCCAGCGGCCACCAGGAACACATCGAAACGGTGCGCGGCACCGGCTACCGCTTCGTGGCCTGGAACGCGCGCGTCGACTGGTCCGGCGCCGCCTGAGCCCGGGCGTGGACGCAGTCGTCATCCTCAGCCGGCAGGAGCAGGAATACCTGCTGCGCGCGGTGGAATCCGGACTGCGGGTAGCCAGCATGCGCCAGTTCTTCCTGTGGACCCAGGGCCAGCTGCAGGCGCTGCTGCCGCACCAGGTGATGGTGGCGCTGCGCTTCGCGCCCTCGGGCGCGCTGCGCCGGCTCGAGTGCCTGCACGCGACCGTGCTGGCGCCGCGCACCGAGACCCTCCTTACCGACCGCCGCGACGGCCTGGCGCTGCGCATCGCCCGCCATTGCATGCGGGGCGGACGGCTGCCGGCCATGGCCGACATCGGCATGGAGGAAGGGGAAGATAAAAGCGGGGTGCTGGCCGGCTTCGAACGGGACTTGCGTGACGCCGGCTTCGACAGCGTGCTGGTGCACGGCACCGGGCCGCTGGCGGAGGGAGCGAGCGTGTTCGTGCTGTTCGGCCTGCCGATGCGGCCCGGGCCGCGGCATGCCTATTTCCTGGAACTGCTGCTGGCCCACCTGCATCTGGCGCTGCTGCGCCTGCCGGTGACGGATGCCCGTGCCGCGGAGGGGCCGGTGCGGCCGCTGAGCACGCGCGAAACCGAGATCGTCGGTTGGCTGCGCGAAGGGAAGAGCAATGAGGAGATGGCGCTGATCCTCGGGATCAGTGCACTGACCGTCAAGAACCACCTGCAGCGGATCTACCGCCTGCTGGGAGTCGGCAATCGCGCACATGCCCTGGCGCGATGCCTCGAACTGCGCTTGCTGGAGGGCTGAGCCTCCGGATGAAAATCAGGAGTTGCCGGTGCCTGCTGCCTGCTCGGCGGCGGCGCGGCGCATCGCATCGTAGCGATAGGCTTCGGCGTTGGCGTCGATGATGCGCAGGCCCTGGCAGCCGTCGGCGGCGCAATCCGGCGCCGGCATGGTGCTGGAGGCCTGGGCGCTGCTCGTCATCGTGGCGGCAGCCGTCATGGTCGGCTGGTCCATCTGGTCGATCTGGCCACCGCCGCATGCGGTGAGGACGACGGCGAGGGCGAGGGCGGCAACGGAGCGGAAAGCGTGGAGTTTCATGGGTGCGGAAGAGGTTGCGTTCAACAGATGAAGCTATTGTAGGCAGGAAATTTTCCGCAGCTCAATTAATTTTTCGTTTATTTAGTGCAAATATTGATTAAATGAAAGGTTTTTGTATGGAAATAGACGGAGTTAAGCGATGATGTGTGGAAATATCCTTGAGGAAATTTGAGGTGCATCAGAGCAACGTCGCACGAATACGACGATAACGTACAGACATCTAGGTAAATTGCATAAAAAAATTCACATGTATCGGCACTTGTGTTAGTGCATCAACATGTGAAAAAGGCAGGAAGGAGCAGGAAAAGCGGGCAGGGAGAGGGGCCCTGGCGCAGTCCGCGAACCGGTACGCGGACTGCGCCAGCCGGTGAATATGGAAGAATCGAAGGTTCAGGCGCGCCGGCGGAAGCGGGCGCCCAGTCCCAGCAGGCCGACGGCCAGCAGCGAGGCGCTGGTCGGTTCGGGCACCGGGGAGCTGGGGACGTCGGACAAGGCGATATTGTCCAGGCCGACTTCGCCATTGCCGTTGTCGAGGCCCGTGCAATGTCCCTCCGCGTCGCAGCGGAAGCTGACGATGGCGATCTCGGTGAAACGTTCCTCCGCAAAAGCGGCGCCGCCCACGGCGTCCGTGACGTCGAAGTGTGCGAAATCCGTGTTCGCCAGGTTGAACTGGATCGAGGTGGAGCTTTCGTCGGCCCGGAAGCCGATCACCTGGATGGCGGCCGGGAACAGGGGATACTGCACGCCCGCCATGGCGATGAAGCTGGCGTCCAGCCCGCTGAAGGTGAATGTCGATCCCTCCACGGTCGGCAGGATATCGATGAAGCCGGTGTTGAACAGGTCGAAATAGGTCGTCGGATTATTCGTCGGGCAGATGCTGGCGGCGGCGCAGGCGGTGGGATCGCTGCCGTCGATGAAGCGGCCGATCTGGATCGTGCCCGCGGGCGCATCGCCGGCCGGATCCAGGAAGGTGATGGTGTAGTTGGCTTCCTGGATACTGTCCTGGTTGAGCGCGGGGCCGGTATGGCCCTCGAAAGTGATGACGGCTGCCTGGGCCGCTCCGGCCGAGGCCAGCGCAAGCACGCCGGCGCCCAGTAGGCGCTTGAATACACCGCCGCAATGTGTGGTCCTGTTCATTTGCTTACCTTTTTGGTTGGAGTGCGCGGGATGCGCGGCTTGCGGAATACTGCTGTGCTACTGCTATTTACTGCTGGGCTTGCTAAAAAATTATCATTGAGTATATCAAGAACAACAACATTCATTCGCCACTGCACACAGGGGAACATATGGTGAAAAGCTTGTTCTATCGAATTATATTTGACCGGCAACGCACGCTTGACGCTCTCGCCAGCTGAAGCGCATGATGCGCCCATGCGAACCCTTATCCTTTTATTATTGGCCGGCTGTACCGCCTGCAGCACCGGCGCAACACCTGAAGCGCCGCAGGCCCCGCAATCCCGCGCCGCGGTCCCGGATGGACAGGGCGATACGCTGGCGAAGATCCGCGCCCTGATCGGCACGCCAGCCTGCTCCAGCGACGACCAGTGCCACACCCTGGCGCTCGGAACACGTCCCTGCGGCGGTCCGGAGAGCTACCTGCCATGGTCGTCGGCCAGGACCTCGCTGGCCGAACTCCAGGCCCTGGGCGAGCGCTACAAGGAAGAACGGCGCGCCGCCAACAAGGCCTCGGGCGGGGTGTCGACCTGCCAGTTCCTGATGGACCCCGGCGCCGTCTGCCGCGCCGGCACCTGCCAGCCGGGCGGGGGCGGTTTGCCGGTGCGCTGATCCGGCGTTTCACACTCATAAAAAGAATTGTCTGTGCGCTAAGTGGCGTGGTAGCCTTGCACGGCTAGGCTTTCCAAAAGGCACAAAGGAGTGGGAATGGTTTCAAAGCTGGTCCGGGGCGCAGGAAGTGGTGCACGCAGCGCAGGTTTCACGCTGCTCGAACTGCTGGTGGTGATCGTCATCATCGGCCTGCTGGCCGCCTACGTCGGTCCCAAGTATTTCTCGCAGCTCGGCAAGTCCGAAGTCACGGTGGCGCGCGCCCAGATCGAAGCTTTCGAAAAGTCGCTCGATACCTACCGCCTCGACGTCGGCCGCTATCCGACCACCGAGGAAGGCCTGAACGCCTTGCTGACGGCGCCGCCCACGGCTGCCGGCAAATGGAACGGCCCCTACCTGAAGAAGGTCGTACCGGCCGACCCCTGGGGCCACCCCTACCAGTACCGCGCGCCCGGCGCCAAGGGCGAGTACGAGATCGTCTCGCTGGGCAAGGATGGCCAGCCGGGCGGCAGCGGCGAAGCCGCCGACATCAGCTCCCAGTAAGCTCCCGACAAGTACTTCTTCTTTCCTCTCATCCGGCTTCCATGCAGTTCGCGGTTCGCACCCTCGCTCCCGACATGACCATCGCCAGCGTGGTGGTCGATGCTTCGGATGAGGCGGACGCGCGGCGCCAGGTCGAGGCGCGCGGCCTGTACGTCAGCGTGGTCGAGCCGGTGCGCGGCGCCGGATTGCCCAGCAGGCGCGCCGGCAAGCTGTCGCTGGTGCTGTTCAGCCAGGAGCTGCTGGCCCTGCTCACCGCCGGCCTGGGCATCGTCGAAGGCCTGGAGGCCCTGCTCGAAAAGGAAGCCAGCCCGGCCACCCGCGCCGTGCTGGAACGCCTGCTGGGCGGCCTGCGCGAGGGCAAGCGCCTGTCGGGCGTGCTGGCCGAGCAGCCGGCCCTGTTCCCGCCGCTGTACGTCGGCATCGTGCGCGCCGCCGAGGGCACCAGCGACCTGCCGCGCGCGCTCGAACGCTATATCGAATACCAGCAGCGCATCGACGCGGTGCGTTCGAAAATCGTCAGCGCCTCGATCTACCCGGCGATCCTGCTGGTGGTCGGCGGCGGCGTCTCGGTCTTCCTGATGTCCTATGTGGTGCCGCGCTTCGCCGAGGTGTATCAAGGGGCCGGGCGCAACCTGCCGTGGATGTCGCGCCTGATGCTCGAGTGGGGCCAGTTCGCCGGGCGCCACGCCGGCGGCCTGCTGCTGTCCTTCGCCGCGCTCATCGCACTGGCGGGCTGGGGCATCCGCCGCGTGCTGCGCCAGGGCGGGGCGGCACGCCTGCTGGCGAAACTGCCCGGCATCGGCGAGCGCGCCCGCGTGTATGAATTGTCGCGCCTGTACCTGACCCTGGGCATGCTCAACGAGGGCGGGATCACCCTGGTCAACGCCATCGAGACGGTGCAGGGCATGGTCTCGCCCGGCATCGCCGCCGGCCTGCGCGCGGCCAAGGCCGGGATCGAATCCGGGCGCCCGCTGTCCGACGCCTTCGAAGCCAACGGCCTGACCACGCCGATCTCGCTGCGCATGCTGCGCGTGGGCGAGCGCACCGGCGAGATGGGGCCGATGCTGACCCGCTCGGCCGCCTTCTACGACGGCGAGATCGGGCGCTGGATCGACCGCTTCACGCGCACCTTCGAGCCGCTGCTGATGGCCGCCATCGGCCTGGTGGTCGGCGCCATCGTGGTGCTGCTGTACATGCCGATCTTCGACCTGGCCGGAGACATGTCGTGAACGCGCAGCCGGTGACCGCTTTCGACGCCACCCTGCTGGCCAGGGCGCGCGCGCAGAGCCGCCAGTCGCAGCGCTCGCTGGTCGAGGAGCTGCAGGCCCTGTCGGGCCAGGAGCCGCGCCAGATCGTGCGCCTGCTGGCCGAGCCCTTCGGCCTGACGGTGATGGAGACGGCCGAGATGTTCGGCCAGCAGCCGGCCTTCGACCTGCTGCCGCTGGCGCTGGCCCTGGCGCGCCACTGCGTGCTGCTGAGGGACGCGCAGGGACTGCTGACCGGCGTGATCGCCGACCCGTTCGACCTCGATCTGCAGACCTGGCTGGCGGCGCAGGCCGGCTGCACGGCGGCGCGCCCGCTGCACCTGCGCCTGGCGCTGGCCGGCGACATCCAGGCTTACCTGGGCAAGCAGGAGGAATCGGCGCGCGCGGTCGACAGCCTGGTCGGCGACAGCGGCGCTTCCGGGCTCGATCCGCGGCGCGACGGCAGGACCGCATCGGTGCTGTCCTTCGCCTCGGTCTCGGAAGGCGCCAGTCCGGCCGTCAAGCTGGTCAACTCCACGCTGTACGATGCGCTGAAGGCGGGCGCCTCCGACATCCACCTGGAGAGCACGGCCGGCGGCCTGGCCGTGAAATACCGCGTCGACGGCGTGCTCGATCACGCGGCCTCGGTCGGCGGCATCGAGCTGGCCGAGCACATCATCTCGCGCCTGAAAGTGCTGGCCGAACTCGACATCGCCGAGCGCCGCATTCCGCAGGACGGCAGCTTCCGGGTCGAATCCGGCGGCCGCGAGATCGACCTGCGTGTGTCCATCATGCCGAGCATCCACGGCGAGGATGCGGTCATCCGTATCCTCGACAAGCGCGCCATGATCGAGTCCTACGGCGCGCTGACCCTGGAAGCGCTGGGCTTCGACGCGCCCTCGCTGGCGACCCTGCGCTCGCTGGCCCAGGAAGCCTACGGCATGCTGCTGGTGACCGGGCCGACCGGCTCCGGCAAGACCACCACGCTGTACGCCGCGCTCACCGAGATCCACAACGGGCGCGAGAAGATCATCACCATCGAGGATCCGGTCGAATACCAGCTGCCCGGGATTCTCCAGATCCCGGTCAACGAGAAGAAGGGCCTGACCTTCGCGAAGGGACTGCGCTCGATCCTGCGCCACGACCCGGACAAGATCATGGTTGGCGAGATCCGCGACCGCGAGACCGCCGAGATCGCGGTGCAGTCGGCGCTGACCGGGCACCTGGTTTTAACAACGGTCCACGCCAACAATGTGTTCGACGTGTTCGGCCGCTTCACCCACATGGGCATCGACCCGTATGCCTTCGTCTCGGCGCTGAACGGGATCTGGGCCCAGCGCCTGATCCGCATGAACTGCCCGCACTGCGCCGCGCCCTACACGCCGGATGAAGCGGAGCTGGCGTCGGCCCACCTGGCGCGCGCGGAAACGGCGGACTACCTGTTCATGCGCGGCAAGGGCTGCGGCGACTGCCGCGGCACCGGCTACAAGGGCCGCCGTTCGATCGCCGAGATCCTGACCCTGAACGACGAGATCCGCGAACTGATCGTCGACAAGCAGCCGATCCGCCGCATCAAGGCTGCCGCCGCCGCCAACGGCACCCGCAGCCTGCGCATGGCGGCGCTCGACCTGGTGAAGCGCGGCGCCACCACCATCGAAGAAATCAAACGGGTGACCCTGCATGCGTAGATGGATCAGGCCCCTGCTGGGACAGTCGCTGCGCCTCGGTGTCGCCCCCGACGGCCTGGCGCTGGTACGCACCAGCATCTGGCCGCACGAACGCGCGCGCCTGCTCGGGCAGGTGCGCTTCGCCGCCATGGGCATCGATGCCATCGGGCGCGAACTGGAGGCGCTGCTGGCCGAACACAGGAGCGCCGGCTGGCCCTTGCGGGTGGTGCTGTCCGATGAACTGGTGCGCCTGTGGCAGGTGACGCCGCCGCCCGGCGCGGCCCGCATCGCCGACCTGGAAGCGGCCAGCGCGCTGCGCTACCAGGCGCTGTTCGGCGCCAGCCCGTCGGGCTGGCTGATCCGCGCCGACTGGAACGCGACGCAACCCTTCCTGGCGGCCGCCATGCCCCAGGCCCTGCTGGAACGCCTGCGGCAGGCCGCGGCGGGGCAGGGCTTCCGCCTGGTCGAGGTGGCGCCGCAATTCGTCGCCGCGCTGAACCAGCACCGCGCGCTGCGCCGGCCCGGCGCCTGGTTCGGGCTGGTGCACGGCGGGGTCCTGAGCGTGGCCGCCTTCGATGGCGACCGCCTGGCCGCGGTGCGCACCGCGCCGATTCCGGAAGGCGCCGACCGCGACTGGCTGGAAGGCCACGTCGCGCGCGAAGCCTTGCGCGTGGGCCTGGGCCGTCCGGAACGCCTGCAGGTGAGCGGCCCGGCGCCGAAAGCCTGGGCCAGCAGCGCCGGAAGATTGAAATTCGCCTGCACGCTGTTCGAAGACGAGCTGGATCCGCTGTGGCCGGACTGCGCGCGGCTGGCCATGACGGGGAGGGCGCCATGAAGCGGGTGGCCATCGATTTCGCGCCGCCCAGCCTGGCGCGCGCCGTGTTCCGGACCCCGCGCCAGGCCTGGGCCATGGTGTGGGTGCTGGCCATGACGGCGATGGCGCTGGCATTCGCCTGGACCGCGCTCGGACGGACGCAGCGCGAGATCGACCTGCTGCGCGCGCAGTCGCAGGCGCGCACGCAGGCGCCCGCGCCCGCGGCCGTGGCCGCGCGTGCGCGCGTGCCGGAAGCCCAGGCGGCGGCCGTGAACGCCGCGGTGTTGCAGCTGAACCTGCCGTGGCGCGCCCTGCACGACGCGGTGCAGGCGGGCACCCCGGCCAATATCGCGCTGCTGGCGCTGGAGCCGGACGCGAAGAAGAATCTGGTCCGCATCACCGCCGAGGCCAGGAGCAGCGACGACATGATCGCCTACGTCGAGCAGCTGCAGAAGGTCGAGTGGTTCAGCGCCGTCGTGCTTGCCCGCCACGAGATCAACGAACAGGACCCGAACCGGCCGATCCGCTTCCAGCTCGATGCGCAGTGGAGGGGGGGCGAATGAAGCTGTTGCGCCTGCAACTGGCACTGCGCGCCAACCCGCTGCTGGCGGGAGCCGGTCTGGCATTGCTGGCCTGCCTCGCCGCGCTGGCCTGGACCGTGCACACGGCCACGCAACTGGACGCCGAGCGCGACGCGCTGAAGCTGGCCGCGGCGCGGCGCGCGGCGGTGCCGTCGCCGGCGCCCGCCATCCCGGCGGCGCCGGCCGTGCCGGATGCGCCGCCGCCCGACCGCCTGGACGCCTTCTACGCAGCGCTCGGCCCGCGCCGCTACGCCGAACAGCAGGTCAAGACCCTGTTCGCGCTGGCGGCGAAGAACGGGCTGTCGCTGAGCCAGGGCGAATACAAGACCGGCTACGACCGCAACGCGCGCGTTCATACCTACCAGGTCAACCTGCCGGTGAAGGGCAGCTACGGCGCGATCTGGCAGTTCGCCTTCGGCGCGCTGCGCGCGATCCCCTTCGCTTCGCTGGATGACATCGGCTTCCGCCGCGACACCATCGGCGACCCGACGGTGGAGGCGCGGCTGCGCTTTACCTTGTATTTGAAGGACGTCCCCGGAGGCGAGCGATGAAGCCGCGCCACCTCGTGCTGGGGGCCGCGCTGACGGGCGCCGCGCTGCTGGCCATCTTTGGCGACAGGTCGCCCGGCGGCGAGATCGCCGAAGCGGTGGAGCGCACGCCCGCGCCGCGCCCGGTGCCGTCCGTATCCGCCGCGGCCGCCACTGCGGACGCCACCGCGGCCGCAGCCGCCGCCGCCGTCGGGCGCGCAGCGGCCGCAGGCGCCGCCAATGCCGCCGGCGGAACGACGATCCTGGCCCTGGTGCCGCGCGAAGCCCTGATCGGCGACGGCGACGCCCAGTTCCGGCAGGGCGAACATGGGGTGTTCGGGCGCCAGGACTGGACGCCGCCGCCGCCCCCGCCGCCACCGGCGCCGCCGCCACCGCCGCCGAGCGCCCCGCCTTTACCATTTACCGTCATCGGCAAATCGGTGGCCGACGGCGCCTGGGAAGTCTACCTGGCCCGCGGCGACCGCACCTACGTCGTGCGCGACAAGGCCGTGATCGACGGCACTTACCGCGTCGACGCCATCGCGCCGCCGATCCTGACCCTGACCTACCTGCCGCTGAACCAGGTTCAGCAGCTCAATATTGGAGTGTTCGACTGATGCGTCGCCTGTCATCCATGCTGGCCATTCCGCTGGCGCTCACCCTGCTGCTGTCCGGTTGCGCCGGTCAAATGGCCTACCGCGAGGGCAATGCGCTGGTGGCCCAGGACCAGGTCGAGGCCAGCCTGGTGAAGTACCAGCAAGCGGTGGCCGCCGATCCGGCGAACGCCGCCTACAAGACGGCGTACCTGCGCGCGCGCGATGGCCTCACCAACCGCTTGCTGACCCAGGCCGACCGCGAGATCGCCGACGGCAAGGCGCAGCTGGCCCTGCAGGATTACCAGCGGGTGCTGGCCATCGATCCGGTCAACGACCGCGCGCGCGCCGGCCTGCGCCAGGTCGAGGCCGACCACCGCCATGCCGTGCTGCTGGAGGAGGCGCGCGCCGCCTTCGAACGCAAGGACCATGACATCGCGCGCCAGAAGCTGGGCGCGATCCTGAGCGAGCGCCCGAGCCACGAGCCGGCGCGCCTGCTGCTGGCCGAGGTCAACGAGCAGGGGGCGGCGGCGCCGGCCCAGGCGGCGCTGGCCGCGTCGTTCCGCAAGCCGATCAGCCTGGAATTCCGCGACGCGCCGATCAAGCAGATCTTCGAAGTCATTTCGCGCCACTCCGGCCTCAACTTCCTGTTCGACAAGGACGTCAAGACCGACCTGCGCGCCTCCATCTTCCTGAAGAACAGCACGGTCGAATCGGCGGTCTACTATCTCCTGATGACCAACCAGCTCGAGCGCCAGGTCATGGACGGCAACACCATCCTGATCTACCCGAACGTGGCTGCCAAGCAGAAGGAATACCAGGAGATGACGGTCAAGACCTTCTTCCTGGCGAACGCGGAGGCGAAGAGCATCGCCAACACCCTCAAGACCATCCTCAAGTCGCGCGACGTGGTGGTCGACGAGAAGCTCAACCTGGTGATCCTGCGCGACAGCCCGGAAGCGGTCAGGCTGGCCACCCAGCTGGTGCAGCTGCAGGACGTGCCGGAGCCGGAAGTGGTGCTCGACGTCGAAGTCCTGGAAGTGCAGCGCAACCGCCTGCTCGACCTGGGGGTCGACTTGCCGACTTCGCTGTCCTTCGCGCCGATCACGACCGCCGCTTCCGGGCCGCTCACCATCGCCCAGCTGCGCGGACTGAACTCCTACAACACCGGCGTGTCCGGGGTTTCGGCGACGATCACCGCCAGGAAGACCGACGGCGACGCCAACACCCTGGCCGCGCCGCGCATCCGCGTGCGCAACAAGGAAAAGGCCAAGGTCGTCATCGGCGACAAGCTGCCGACCATCACCACCACCATCTCCTCGGGCGTGGGCGGCTTCGCCTCGGAGTCGGTGAACTACGTCGACGTCGGCCTGACCCTGAACGTCGAGCCGACCATCTACCTGAACAACGAGATCGGCATCCGCATCTCGCTCGAGGCCAGCACCCTGGTCGACACCATCGAGACCAAGAGCGGCACCACCGCCTACCGCATCGGCACGCGCTCGGCCGCCACCATGCTGCAGCTGAAGGATGGCGAGAACCAGGTGCTGGCGGGCCTGATCAAGAACGACGAGCGCAGCAGCGCCAGCCACCTGCCGGGCCTGGGCGACGTGCCGCTGGTCGGGCGCCTGTTCGGCAGCCGCCAGGACACCCGCGACAAGACCGAGGTGGTGCTGTCGATCACGCCCCACCTGGTGCGCAACATCCAGCGCCCGGCCGCCAACGCCGCCGAGTTCAACGCCGGCACCGAAGCCAGCTTCCGGCGCCGTCCGGACGAGGCGCCGCGCGCCCCGATCCAGCTGGCGCCGCCGCCGGTGCCGGTGCCTGCGCCGGCAGCGCCGCCGCCGGCGCAGCCCGCGATGGTTCCGGCCACCAGCGTCAACATGGGCGGTGCGCAGGCCGCGCCGGCGCCCAGCCCGGCCACCGCGCAGCCGCCCGTGCAGGGCGTGCAGGCCGTGCCGCTTCCCCGGCCCGACGTGACGCCGATTCCGGCCCAGCGATGATGCGTCGCGCGCGCGGCTTCACGCTGATCGAGCTGCTGGTCACGCTCGCCATCCTGGCCCTGCTCGGGACCATGGTGGTGCCAGCCGCCAGCATGGCCGTGCAGCGCCGCCACGAGCAGGACCTGCGCCTGGCGCTGCGCGAGATCCGCCAGGCCATCGACGCCTACAAGAAAGCCAGCGACGAGGGCCGCATCGCGAAGTCGGCCGGCGCCACCGGCTATCCGCCGAAACTGGAGCTGCTGGTGGACGGCGTGGTCGACCTGCGCAGCCCGAAGAAGGCGAAGATCCGCTTCCTGCGCCGCCTGCCGCGCGACCCCTTCGGCGCCGACGCCGCGCTGGACGATGCCCAGACCTGGGGCAAGCGCAGCTACGCCAGCGAGGCGAGCGAGCCGAAGGAGGGCGACGATGTGTACGACGTGTATTCGCTGTCCGGCCGGGTGGGCCTGAACGGCATTCCGTACAGCAGATGGTGAGAGCATGAGGCGCAACAGCGGATTCACCCTGATCGAACTGCTGGTGGTGCTGGGCATCGTGGCCCTGCTGCTGACCCTGGCCGTGCCGCGCTTCTTCCCGAGCGTGGACAAGACCAGGGAGACGATCCTGGCCGAGAACCTGCGCACCACGCGCGCCGTGATCGACCAGTTCTATGCCGACACCGGGCGCTATCCGGACTCGCTCGACCAGCTGGTCGAGAAAAAATACCTGCCGCGCCTGCCCTTCGATCCGGTGCTCGACAGCGACGCCGGCTGGGTCGTCGTGCCGCCCGAGGATCCGGCGCGCGGCAACGTCTACGACATCCACAGCGGCGCCGAGGGCAAGGGGCGCAACGGCAAGCCGTATTCGGAATGGTAGCTGCCGTTCCACGCCGCGAGGCCGGCTTTACTTATGTCGGCCTGATCGTGCTGGTCACGATCATCGGCCTGGTGGGCGCGGCCACCCTGAAGGCCGACGCCCTGCTGCGGCGCGCCGCGGCCGAGCAGGAGCTGCTGGAAATCGGCGCCGCCTTCAGCGCCGCGCTCACCAGCTATGCGGAAGCGACCCCGCGCGGCCAGTTGCCGCAGCCGCCTTCGCTGGAAGCGCTGCTGAAGGACCCGCGCGTCCCCGGCACCCGCCGGCACCTGCGCAAGATCTTCGTCGACCCGATCACCGGCAAGGCCGAATGGGGCATCGTCTGGCTGAACAAGGGGAGTGGCATCGATGGTTTCGGCGGCAGCGGCGTGCTGGCCGTGTACAGCCTGTCCGAGGCGAAGCCGCTGAAGCAGGCCAACTTCGACGGACGCTTCCAGAATTTCGAGAACCGCGAACACCTGTCGGAATGGAAGTTTGCGGTCACGGGGCAGGGCGTGGCGCAGGGGCGGCTGGGGCAACCGAATCCGCCCGCGCAGATCGTCCCCGCCGCCAGTCCCGCGGCGGCGCAGAATCCGGCCGGGGCCCAGCCTTCGTTGTTCCCGGACCGCGGCAATGCGGGCAATGCCCGCCCGTCGCCGGCCGAGCCGCCCGCGCCCGCCCCGGCGCCGCCCGAGCCCGCGGCGGCGCCGGAACCGCAGGAGCCGCCGTCATCGGAAGCGTCCGGCTCAGGCGACGACAAGGAGGGCGACGAGGAGAAGGACGAGAAGGAGCGGGGCCGGGACGCGCGCCGCGGCGGATAGTGCGCTACCCGGCCTTCGACGCCTTCGCTGGGCGTGTCACTTGGCGCGGCGCGTGAAGTCGCGCGGACGGAAGCCCAGCGCGAACAGCACGGCGAAGTAGACGGCGGCGCTGATGCCGATGACCAGCAGCAGTGCGCCCAGGCGCAGGACCGGATGGGCGCGCAGCGCGGTCCAGTCGAACTGCGTCTGGCTGGACCAGGCGGCCAGGCCCATCAGGACCACCGCCACCACCACCTTGACCGAGAACGCGAGCCAGCCGGCATGCGGCGTGTAGATGCGGCGCCGGCGCAGGCCGGTGTACAGGAACACTGCGTTGATGCAGGCGCCCATGCCGATCGACAGCGCCAGCCCGGCCACGCCCAGCAGGGGCACGAACACGAGATTCATCAGCTGGGTCGCGATCAGCACGCCGATGGCGATGCGCACCGGGGTGCGGATGTCCTGGCGCGCATAGAAGGCCGGGGCCAGGATCTTGACCAGGATGATGCCCAGCAGGCCGGCGGCGTAGGCCATCAGCGGCGCGGTGGCGGCGCTCACGTTGGCGGCCTTGAATTCGCCGTAGTTGAAGAGGGCGGCGATCAGCGGTTCCGCCAGCGCCGCCAGGCCGACCGCGGCCGGCAGGGCCAGCAGCAGGGTCAGGCGCAGGCCCCAGTCGAGCAGGGCCGAGTATTCGACCGTATCGCCGTCGGCGTTCGCCTTGGACAGGCTGGGCAGCAGGATGGTGCCCAGCGCCACGCCCAGCATGCCGGTCGGGAATTCCATCAGGCGGTCGGCATACTGCAGCACGGAGACGGCGCCGCGTCCCAGGTTGGAGGCGATGTTGGTGTTGATGAGCAGGCTGATCTGGGCTGCGGAGACGGCGAACACCGCCGGCCCCATCTTCTTGAGGATGCGGCGCACGCCGGGGTCCTTCAGGCCGGCGAGGGGATTGAGCGACAGGCGCGGCAGCATGCCGATGCGCTTCAGGGCCGGGACCTGGATCGCGATCTGCAGCACGCCGCCGACCATCACGGCCACCGCCATCGAATAGATCGGCACCTCGAAGTACTTCACCATGAACAGCGAGAAGAAGATCGACGACAGGTTCCACAGCACCGGCGTGAAGGCGGGAATCTTGAACTCGCGCCAGGTGTTGAGTACGGCCCCGGCCATCACCACGAAGGACATGCACAGGATGTAGGGGAACATCAGGCGCGTCATCACCACGCCGGCATCGAAGGCGTGGCCTTTCAGGCCGCTGGCGATGGCCATCAGGATCAGCGGTGCGCCGACGATCCCGAGCACGCTGATGAGCAGGGTCGCCCAGACCAGCGAATTGGCGACGTGGTCGATCAGGGTGCGGGTGGCGGCGTCGCCCTTCTGCGTCTTGTATTCGGCCAGGATGGGCACGAAGGCCTGCGAGAACGCGCCTTCGCCGAACAGCCTGCGCAGCAGATTGGGGAGGCGGAAGGCGATGTTGAAGGCGTCGGTGAATTCGTTGGCGCCGAAGGCGCGGGCAAACAGGGTCTCGCGCAGCAGGCCGGTGATGCGGGAAACCATCGTCATGCTCGAGATGGCTGCCAGGGTTCGAAGTAGGTTCATAGCCCGCGATTATAGCTGGGCAATAGCCTGCGGAAACTTGCGTGCGTCGCTTTTTACGGGGCAAACCGGACGCGGGTATGAATTTGGAATTGCCCTGCGATGAAACCTTCGCTATAATCGAGGGCTGTATTGAATTCTGTTGGCAGACACTAATCGTTTGAGGTGTTTGCGGACGCAACTTACACCGATTAGGAATTTCCATGGCAAATACCGCACAGGCGCGCAAGCGCGCTCGTCAAGCAGTTAAGCAAAACGCTCACAACTCGGCTCAGCGCTCGACCCTGCGCACCGCGATCAAGGCTGTCAAGAAAGCCATCCAGGCTGGCGACAAGGCCGCTGCGACCACCATCTTCCAGCAATCCGTGTCGACCATCGACAGCATCGCTGACAAGAAAATCATCCACAAGAACAAGGCCGCTCGCCACAAGAGCCGCCTGGCTGCCGCTATCAAGGCCCTGTCGGCCTAAGCGACACCATCGGCGCGGCCCCTGCCGCGCAGGTTCTGCAGGATGAAAGACCCGCCCGACTACGGTCCTGGCGGGTTTTTTCGTTGGCCAATTTCCCAAAACCGGGGTCAGACTCCGAATTTGGGCAATTTCCTAAAATCGGAGTCTGACCCCGGTTTTTGGCAATGGGTTTTCGATAACAAGAAGGCAGGCCGCAGCCTGCCTTCTTTTGTCCATGCAGGCGCTTACTTCGTGGCCGGGTCGGCGGCTGGCGCGGCTTCGGCGGCCGCGGCCTTCTTGGCTTTCTTCATCTTCCTGGCTTTCTTCGGCGCGGCGGCGGCCGGTTCGGTCGCGGCGGCAGCCGGTGCGGCAGCGGGCGTAGCCGCCGGGGTGGCGGCGAAGACGGAGACGGCGAACAGCGAAGCTACCAGACCAGCGATGAGTTTGGACATGTCGGGTTCCTTTTCGTTAAGAAGTCGATCCACGGACGCGGATCTGGCTCGTTAACGGCAGGATGCATTGCCGGATGAGCGTTTCTGATTGACGCAAAACAAACGCCTCAGCCTTTCCTGGCCTTCCCGGCGCCGACGGCCTCGGCCGGCACTTCCATCCATTCGCCCGGCATCAGCGGATGGCTGGCCAGTGAAAACGGGCCGATGCTGGTGCGCACCAGGCGCAGGGTCGGCAGCCCGACCGCTGCCGTCATGCGGCGCACCTGGCGGTTTTTTCCCTCCTCGAGCGTGATGGCGATCCAGCTGGTCGGCTTGTCCTGGCGCACCCGGATCGGCGGGTTGCGCGGCCACAGCCATTCGGGTTCCGCGATCTGCACCGCGCGGCAGGGCCTGGTGACGAAGTCGCCCAGGTCGAGCGGCGCCTGCAGGCGGGCGAGGGCGGCCGCGTCGGCCGCGCCCTCCACCTGCACGATATAGGTCTTCGCTTCCTTCTGGTCCGGATGGGCGATGCGGTGCTGCAGGCGGCCGTCGTCGGTGAGCAGCATCAGGCCTTCGCTGTCGGCGTCCAGGCGGCCGGCCGGATAGATGTTCGGGATGTCGATGTAGTCAGCGAGCGAGGCGCGGCCGGGCTCGGCGCTGAACTGGCAGAGGACCTGGAATGGCTTGTTGAACAAGATGAGGGACATAAAAGGGGATTTTGGAGCAAAATAGCTGTTGTCATCAATATTGTGATTATCGCAGCTCAGTGCGTCCAATTCGGAGAACACGATGTACCAACATATCAACGTACCGACCGAAGGTCAGAAGATCACCGTCAGGCCCGACTATTCGCTGAACGTGCCGGACCAGCCGATCATCCCCTATATCGAGGGCGACGGCACGGGCGTGGACATCACCCCGGTGATGCTCAAGGTGGTCGATGCCGCGGTGGCCAAGGCCTATGGCGGCAAGCGCAAGATCAGCTGGATGGAGATCTTCGCCGGCGAGAAGTCGACCCGGGTCTACGGCCCCGACGTCTGGCTGCCGCCGGAGACGCTCGACGCGGTGCGCGAATATGTGGTCTCGATCAAGGGGCCGCTGACGACCCCGGTCGGCGGCGGGATCCGTTCGCTGAACGTGGCGCTGCGCCAGGAACTCGACCTGTACGTCTGCCTGCGCCCGGTGCGCTATTTCGCCGGCGTGCCCTCGCCGCTGAAGGAGCCGCAGAAGACCGACATGGTGATCTTCCGCGAGAACTCGGAAGACATCTACGCCGGCATCGAATGGGCCGCCGAGTCGGACGGCGCAAAGAAGATCATCGACTTCCTGGTGAAGGAGATGGGCGTGAAGAAGATCCGCTTTCCGGAGACCTCGGGCATCGGCGTCAAGCCGGTCTCGCGCGAAGGCACCGAGCGTCTGGTGCGCAAGGCGATCCAGTATGCGATCGACAACGACAAGCCTTCGGTGACCCTGGTCCACAAGGGCAATATCATGAAGTACACGGAAGGCGGTTTCCGCGACTGGGGCTATGCGCTGGCGCAGCGCGAGTTCGGCGCCGAGCTGGTCGATGGCGGCCCGTGGTGCAAGTTCAGGAATCCCAAGACCGGCCGCGACATCGTGGTCAAGGATTCGATCGCCGACGCCTTCCTGCAGCAGATCCTGCTGCGCCCGGCCGAGTACAGCGTGATCGCGACCCTGAACCTGAACGGCGACTATATCTCGGACGCGCTGGCGGCCCAGGTCGGCGGCATCGGCATCGCGCCGGGCGCGAACATGTCGGATTCGGTGGCGATGTTCGAGGCCACCCACGGCACCGCGCCCAAGTACGCCGGCAAGGATTATGTGAACCCGGGTTCGCTGATCCTGTCGGCCGAGATGATGCTGCGCCACATGGGCTGGATCGAAGCAGCCGACCTGCTCATCAGCTCGATGGAGAAGGCGATCACCTCGAAACGCGTGACCTACGACTTCGCGCGCCTGATGGAGGGTGCGACCCAGGTGTCGTGCTCGGGCTTCGGCGAGGTCATGATCGAGAACATGGACGCCTGATACATATATATATAGAGACAGGCGGGGCGGGCGGCGCATGCCGCGCGCATGGCGCAGAGGCTGAGGTCTTGCGCCAGAACAAAAAAAAGCCCCGCCGCAGCGGGGCTTTTGCTTCCGAGGGTGGATTACACGCCCTGGATGTTGGAAGCTTGCTTGCCTTTAGGGCCTTGCGTGACTTCGAATTGGACTTTCTGACCTTCTTTGAGGGTCTTGAAACCGGCCATATTGATTGCGGAGAAGTGCGCGAACAGATCCTCGCCGCCGTCATCAGGAGTGATGAAGCCAAAGCCTTTGGAATCATTGAACCATTTAACAGTACCAGTTGCCATAAAAAACTTTCAAATAAAAACTAATCACACGAGCCATAAAAGCAAGAAGCTTCTTGCCCCCTCCTCAGCCTGCTCACTTCTTATCAACAAGTACATAAGTACATGTCAATGTTTGCATTGTTGGTGCAATAATCTTGTAAGTCAAGCGGTTTTGAGAGCGTGTTGTAAAAAACATCACAGGTGCTTTGCAACAAGCTCTTGATTTTCGCAATCGGGCCGCCATCTGCGCGCAGTTGGGAAAACGCGTAAGATGGAAAGCACATGGGCGTCCCTTGATTGTCCCTGATTGTTAACGTACGCACGAACGGCGAAAGCATCTTAGAATACTCTTATGGCAACCAAGCACGATACCGAACAGCTGCTGGAGCGGCAGACCGTAAAGCCACCCCCCCTGTATCAGGTGGCGCTGCTGAATGACGACTACACGCCGATGGAGTTCGTGGTCGCCATCATCCAGGAGTACTTCAACAAGGATCGCGAGACGGCGACGCAGATCATGCTTTCCGTACATCGCCATGGTAAAGGGGTGTGCGGCGTGTTTTCCAAAGATATAGCGTGTACCAAAGTGGAGTTTGTATTAACGCATGCGCGTAAGGCAGGTCACCCCCTGCAGTGCGTGATGGAGGAAGTATGATTGCGCAGGAATTGGAAGTCTCTTTACATATGGCCTTTGTCGAAGCGCGGCAGGCTCGGCACGAGTTCATCACGGTCGAGCATTTGCTGCTGGCGCTGCTCGACAATCCTTCGGCCGCTGAAGTCCTGCGTGCGTGCGCGGTGAACATTGAAGATCTGCGCAAGACCTTGACGAATTTCATCGGCGACAACACCCCGACCGTGCCGGGCACGGGCGAGGTCGACACCCAGCCGACCCTTGGTTTCCAGCGCGTGATCCAGCGGGCGATCATGCACGTGCAGTCGGCGTCCAACGGCAAGAAGGAAGTGACCGGCGCCAACGTGCTGGTGGCGATCTTCGGCGAGAAGGACTCGCACGCCGTCTACTACCTGCACCAGCAGGGCGTGACCCGCCTGGACGTGGTCAATTTCATCTCGCACGGCGTGCGCAAGGACCAGCAGATCGACAGCCAGAAGGCGTCGGAAGGCGTGGAAGAAGCGCAGGTCGAAGGCCAGACCAAGGAAAGCCCGCTGGACCAGTTCACCCAGAACCTGAACAAGGCTGCCGCCGATGGTCGCATCGATCCGCTGATCGGCCGCGAGGAGGAAGTGGACCGCGTGATCCAGATCCTGTGCCGCCGCCGCAAGAACAACCCGCTGCTGGTGGGCGAGGCCGGCGTGGGCAAGACCGCGATCGCCGAAGGCCTGGCATGGCGCATCGTCCAGGAAGACGTCCCGGAGATCCTGCAGAATGCCGTCGTGTATTCGCTGGACATGGGCGCGCTGCTGGCCGGCACCAAGTACCGCGGCGACTTCGAGCAGCGTCTGAAAGCGGTGCTGAAGCAGCTGAAGGACACCCCGAACGGCATCCTGTTCATCGACGAGATCCACACGATCATCGGCGCCGGTTCGGCCTCGGGCGGTACGCTCGACGCCTCGAACCTGCTGAAGCCGGCCCTGGCGAACGGCCAGCTCAAGTGCATCGGCGCGACCACGTTCACGGAATTCCGCGGCGTGTTCGAGAAGGACCACGCACTGAGCCGCCGCTTCCAGAAGGTCGACGTCAACGAGCCGTCGGTCGAGCAGACCGTGCAGATCCTGCGCGGCCTGAAGTCGCGCTTCGAAGAACACCACGGCGTGAAGTACTCGTCGTCGGCGCTCTCCACCGCGGCCGAACTGGCGGCGCGTTTCATCAATGACCGTCACCTGCCGGACAAGGCGATCGACGTGATCGACGAAGCGGGCGCGGCCCAGCGCATCCTGCCGAAGTCGAAGCAGAAGAAGACCATCGGCAAGACCGAGATCGAGGACATCATCGCGAAGATCGCGCGGATTCCACCGCAGACCGTCAACCAGGACGACCGCAGCAAGCTGCAGACCATCGACCGCGACCTGCGCAACGTCGTGTTCGGGCAAGACCCGGCGATCGACGCGCTGGCCTCCGCGATCAAGATGGCGCGCGCCGGCCTGGGCAAGCAGGACAAGCCGATCGGCTCCTTCCTGTTCTCCGGTCCGACCGGCGTCGGCAAGACCGAGGTGGCCAAGCAGCTGGCCTTCATCCTCGGCATCGAGCTGGTGCGCTTCGACATGTCGGAGTACATGGAACGCCATGCGGTGTCGCGCCTGATCGGTGCGCCTCCGGGCTACGTCGGCTTCGACCAGGGCGGCCTGCTGACCGAGGCCATCACCAAGAAGCCGCACGCGGTGCTGCTGCTGGACGAGATCGAGAAGGCCCATCCGGACATCTTCAACATCCTGCTGCAGGTGATGGACCATGGCACGCTGACCGACAACAACGGCCGCAAGGCGGACTTCCGCAACGTGATCATCATCATGACCACGAATGCGGGCGCCGAAAGCCTGACCAAGCGTTCGGTGGGCTTCGTGGATTCGAAGGCGCAGGGCGACGAGATGGCCGACATCAAGCGCATGTTCACGCCGGAGTTCCGCAACCGCCTGGATGCGATCATCAGCTTCCGCGCGCTGGACGAGGAAATCATCCTGCGCGTCGTGGACAAGTTCCTGATGCAGCTGGAAGAACAGCTGCACGAGAAGAAGGTGGAAGCGATCTTTACCGAGAAACTGCGCAAGTATCTCGCGAAGAAGGGTTTCGACCCGCTGATGGGTGCACGTCCGATGTCGCGCCTGATCCAGGACATGATCCGCAAGGCGCTGGCCGACGAGCTGCTGTTCGGCCGCCTGGTCAACGGCGGACGCGTGACGGTGGACCTGAACGAGAAGGACGATGTGTTCCTCGAGTTCCCGGAAGGCGACGTCCCGCCGCCGCCGGAGCCGGTCGAGACTGTCGAGATCGAGTAATCGACGCCGCCGGCCCGCGCCGGCAACGGAACCCCGCTTCGTGCGGGGTTTTTTTTCGCCCGGCCGCGGCCTCCGGCACCTGTCATCGGCTTGTCACAATGCCAACCTATACTGGGTTGCAACCCAACCCAGTACAGGCCCCATGCGACTCTCCAGGCTCCAGACCGGCACCAAGATCTTCGGCGCGTTTGCCGTGGTTTCCCTCTCCATCGTCCTGATCGCCGGCATCGCCCTGTGGCGCATGCAGGCCGCCGACGCCATCACGCGCGACCTGGTCGACAACAAGCTGGCGCGGCAGCAGCTCACTTCCGAACTGCTCGGCCTGGCGCGCCTGAACGGCGTGCGCACCGTCTCGATCGCGCGCAGCGACAGCCTGGAGCTGGGCGATTATTTCCAGGCCCAGCTCGCGCAAGGCGAGAAGGACGCCGCCGCGCTCGAAGCGCGCCTCGGCGCCCTGGCGTCGAACCCGGCGGATCACGCGCTTGCCCTGGAAGCCGCCCGGCGCAAGGTCGCTTGGCTGAAAGTGCGCGCGCAGGTGTTCCAGGCCAAGGACCTGGGCAAGACCCAGGAGGTCGAGCAACTGGCGGGCACCGGACTGGCCGCCTCCTTCGATGCCTACACGCGCGCCCTGGAAGCGCTGCTGGCGTCCCAAGCCCGCCAGGCCCACGACATCGCCGCCGCCTCGGCCGACGCGTCGGTGGCCAGCCGCGCCTTGCTGCTCGTCGCCGGCGCGGCCGCGCTGCTGCTCGGCTGCGCCGCCGGCTGGCTGCTCACGCGCAGCATCGTCGCCCCGCTGCAGGACGCGGTGCGGCTGGCCGAACGGGTCGCGCAGGGCGACCTCAGCGCCAGCATCGCGCACGCGCGCGGCGACGAGATCGGCCGCCTGTTCGACGCCCTGAACCACATGACGGGCGGCGTGTCCGCCACCGTGGTGAAGGTGCTCGACAGCGCGCGCATGATCGACCACGCCTCGGCCGAGATCGCCGCCGGCAATCGCGACCTGTCGCGCCGCACCGAACACCAGGCCGGCAGCCTGCACGCGACCGTGCGTTCGATGGTGGAACTGACCGAGGCGGTGCAGCAGAACCACGTGAACGCCCACGACGCCAACCAGCTTGCGCTGGCGGCGTCCGGCGTCGCCAGGGAAGGCGCGAACGCGGTCGGCCAGATGGTCGAGCGGATGGAGACGATCCGCCTGTCGGCCGCGAAGATCGGCGACATCACTGCCATGATCGACGGCATCGCCTTCCAGACGAATATCCTGGCCCTGAACGCCGCGGTGGAAGCGGCGCGCGCCGGCGCCGAAGGACGCGGCTTTGCCGTGGTGGCGAACGAAGTGCGCAGCCTGGCCCAGCATTCGGCCGCGGCGGCCAAGGAAATCAAGACCCTGATCGCGGAATCGAACGGCGCCATCGAATCGGGCGCCGGCATCGCCAGCGCGGCCGGCGGCACCATGCGCCAGATCCTCGACCGGGTGCAGCAGGTGGCCGACCTGCTGGCCGCGATCGACAGCGCCAGCTCGGAACAGGCCGAAGGCATCGCCCAGGTGCGCCGCGCGATCGCGGAAATGGACCAGGCGACCCAGCAGAACGCGGCGATGGTCGAACAGGCCGCGGCCAGTGCCGAAACCATGCGCGCCCAGGCCGAACGGCTGACCGGGGTCGTCGCCACCTTCAGGGTCGACGCGGTGACGGCAGGGACCGCAGTCCGGACGGCGCTGCCGGCGCCGGCCCACGCCTGAGCCGGACCGCCGCGGCGCCTCCGGCCGTGTCAGGCCGCGCTCAGACCGCGGCCAGCGCCCGCGCCAGGTCGGCGCGCTGGTCGTCGACGTGTTCGATGCCGACCGACAGCCGGATCAGGCCGTCGCCGATGCCGAGCACGGCCCGCTGCTCGGGCGGGATGGTGGCATGGGTCATGATGGCCGGGTGCTCGATCAGGCTCTCGACGCCGCCCAGGCTCTCGGCCAGGGTGAAGACTTCACAATGCTCCAGGAAGCGGCGCGCGCCGGCCAGGTCGGTGTCGAGGTCGATCGAGATGATGCCGCCGTAGCCGTGCATCTGGCGCCGCGCCAGCTCGTGCTGGGGATGCGAGGCCAGGCCCGGGTAGAACACGCGGCTGACCTTGCGCTGGCTTTCCAGCCACTGCGCCAGCTCCATCGCGTTGGCCGAGCTGCGCTCGACGCGCAGGGCCAGGGTCTTGATCCCGCGGAGCACCAGGAAGCTGTCGAACGGTCCCTGGATCGCGCCGACCGCGTTCTGGATGAAGCCGAGCTTTTCGCGCAGCGACTGGTGGCGCCCATCGGCACCCAACTGCGTGCCGATCACCGCCACCCCGCCGATCACGTCCGAGTGACCGTTCATGTACTTGGTGGTCGAGTGCACCACGATGTCGATGCCGTGCTCCAGCGGACGCTGGACGATCGGGCTGGCGAAGGTGTTGTCGCACACGCTGAGGATGCCGCGTTCGCGGCACAGGGCGGCGACGGCGTGCAGGTCGGCCAGCTTGAGCATCGGGTTGGTCGGGGTCTCGACCCACACCATCTTCGTGTCAGGACGCAGCGCGTTCGCCAGCGCCAGCGGGTCGGTCAGGTCGACGTAGGTGAACTCATGGCCGGCGCTGTGGCGGCGCACGCGCTCGAACAGGCGGTAGGTGCCGCCGTACATGTCGTCGCCGGCCACGATGTGCGAGCCGGCCGGCAGCAGTTCCAGCACCGCCGAGATGGCGGCCAGGCCGGATGCGAAGGCGAAGGCGGCGCTGCCGCTCTCGATGTCGGCCACGCAGCGCTCCAGCGCCCAGCGGGTCGGGTTGTGCGAGCGGCCGTAGTCGAGGCCCTTGTGCACGCCCGGGCTTTCCTGGACAAAGGTCGAGGTCGCGTAAATGGGCGGCATCACGGCGCCGGTCGCGGGGTCGGGCTGCTGGCCGCCGTGGATGACGCGGGTGGCCAGGTTGTGTTTCTTGTCGTCGATGTTCATGTTCAGGTGAGCGTCCTGCGCAGGTGGTTGAGGAGGTCGAAGCGCGTGATCAGGCCGTAGAAATGGTCGCCTTCCGCGATCACGGCGGTCAGGCCGCGGTCGAGGATCTCGCGCACCTGCTGCATGGTCCCGGACGGCGCCAGGGTCTGCAGCTCGGAGGTCATGGTGCCGGACACCGGCGCCTGGAAGCGTTCGCGTTCGCTGGTCACGTGCAGCAAGATGTCGGATTCGTCGATCAGGCCGACCAGCTTGCCCCTGTCGATGACGGGCAGCTGGGCCAGGTCCGCACTCCTCATCCGGTTGAAGGCGACCAGCAGGGTGTCGGTCGGGGACACGGTGACGACTTCGCCGTCGTCGAAGCGGCGGCCGATCAGGTCGCGCAGGTCGCCCGTGGTGGGCCGGTGCAGCAGGCCCTGGTCGACCATCCAGCCGTCGCTGTACACCTTCGTCAAGTAGCGCGTGCCGGTGTCGCACACGAA
Organism: Telluria sp. Soil_C_11; assembly: GCF_057657395.1. Lineage (NCBI taxonomy): Bacteria > Pseudomonadati > Pseudomonadota > Betaproteobacteria > Burkholderiales > Oxalobacteraceae > Telluria > Telluria sp. Soil_C_11. The sequence goes on from NZ_JBDGIN010000010.1 coordinate 159,326, forward strand.
GGTGACCACGCGCTTCGGCGTGGTTTGTTCGCGGCAGTAGCGCAGGGCGGCGGCCAGCAGGGTGCCGGTCGAGGAGCCCGCCAGCAGGCCTTCCTGGCGCAGCAGGGCGCGCGCCGTGTTGAAGCTTTCCTCGTCGCCGATCGAATAGGCGCGGCGCACCCGCGACAGGTCGGCGATCGCCGGGATGAAATCCTCGCCGATGCCTTCGACCGCCCACGAACCGGACACCGCGGATACGCGCCCCGTGTTCACGTACTCGGCCAGGATCGAGCCGACCGGGTCGGCCAGCACGAACTCCACTTCCGGCTTCACCCGCGCGAAAAAGCGCGACAGGCCGGTGAGGGTGCCGGACGAGCCGACGCCGACCACGATCGCATCCACTTCATGCTGCATCTGCTCCCAGATCTCGGGGCCGGTGGTGGTCTCGTGGGCATGCGGATTGGCCGGGTTGTTGAACTGGTCGGCGAACCAGGCGCCCGGGATCTCGCGCGCCAGCCGCGCCGCATAGTCCTGGTAGTACTCGGGATGGCCCTTGCCGACGTCCGAGCGGGTCAAGTGGATCTCGGCGCCGAGGGCCTTCAGGTGCAGCACCTTCTCGGCCGCCATCTTGTCCGGCACCACCAGCACCACGCGGTAGCCCTTGATGCGCGCCACCAGGGCCAGGCCCAGGCCGGTGTTGCCGGCGGTGGCTTCGACCACCGTGCCGCCGGGCTGCAGGCGGCCATCCTGCTCGGCCGCTTCGATCATGGCGCGGCCGATGCGGTCCTTGATGGAGCCGCCGGGATTCTGGGATTCGAGCTTGAGGAAGAGCTGGCAGGGGCCGGTATCCATCCGGGTCACCTCGACCAGCGGGGTGTTGCCGATCAGCGAAAACAGGGCAGCCGAAGATGCGGGCTGTGGTGCGGGCTGGGAAGGTTTCATATTGCCTCCGATAGGGCGCAAGGCGGGCGCCGGGCCGTCGATAAAAGGATGATCTTATGACGGCGTCAAGGCGCGCGGCTTGGGCAATATTAAGGCTTTACGCGGCCGGCTGTCGCCGGTTTCGGTGCAGGCCCGGGTGCCCCCTCAGCCGCCTGCTTTCAGCCGGCGCCACAGCGTCGTGCGGCTGATCCCCAGGTGGCGGGCGGCGGCCTCGCGCTGGCCGCCGAAGCGGGCCAGCACCTCGGCCACGCTGGCCTGCGGCGATGCTGGCGGCGGCGATAGGACGCCGGGAGCGGGCAGGGCGGAGGCGGGCGGAGGGGCGGCCCGGCCCAGCTCCGGCGCCACCGCCAGCAGGAAGGCCGGGGTCAGGGCCTGCAGCGGTTCGGCGGCCAGGAACAGCGCCAGCCGCTCCATCAGGTTGCGCAGCTCGCGCACGTTGCCGGGCCAGGCGTAGGCCTGCAGCAGCGGCGCGCAGGCCGCGATCTCGGCGGCCAGGTTCGGATGCGGGCGGGCGTCGAGCGCCGCCATCGCATTCTTCAGCGACCATTCGGCCAGCTGGGGGATGTCGGCGCGGCGCTGCGCCAGCCCCGGCAGGGTCAGGCGCAGCACCGCCAGGCGGTAGAACAGGTCGGCCCGGAAGCGCCCTTCGCGTACGCGGGCGTCGAGGTCGCAGTGGGTGGCGCTGATCACCCGTACGTCGATCGGCACCGGGCGCGTGCCGCCGACCCGCATCACCTCGCGCTCTTCCAGCACGCGCAGCAGCCGGGTCTGCAGGGCGAGCGGCATCTCGCCGATCTCGTCCAGGAACAGGGTGCCGCCGTTGGCCGCTTCGAACAGGCCGGCGTGGCCGCCTCGGCGCGCGCCCGTGAACGCGCCTTCCTCGTGGCCGAACAGTTCGGATTCCAGCAGCGACTCGGCGATCGCGCCGCAGTTGACGGCGACGAAGGGCCGGTTGGCGGCGCGGCCCGTGCCTTCGCGGTGGATCGCCTGCGCCACCAGCTCCTTGCCGCTGCCGGTCTCGCCCTGGACCAGGACGGTGGCCTTCGAGCGCGCATACAGCACCACGGTCTGGCGCAGCTTCTCCATGACGGGGGAGTCGCCGCGCAGGTCGTTCAGGCCGCGCCGCGCCCGGCGCGGGTCCGGGGCGCCGCGCCGGCCGCGCCCGGCTTCCAGGCGGGTCAGGCGCGCCATCTCGAGGGCGTCGTCGAAAGCCTGGCGGATCGAGGCGGCCGAATACACGAACACCGCCTTCAGGCCGGCCTCCTCGGCCAGGTCGGTAATCAGGCCGGCGCCGACGATCACCTCGACCCCGGCCGCCTTCAGTTCGTCGATGGCGGCGCGCGCGTCTTCCTCGGTCACGTAGGTGCGCTGGGCGATAGGTAATCCGAAAGTGGCGCTGAAGTCGGCCAGTTCCGGCATCGGCTGCTGGTAGCTGATCAGCGCGATGTGCGGAGAAAGGCGGCGCGCCCGCGCCAGCGCCTGCATCACGTCGCTGCCGCTGGCCTTCGCCACCACCACCGGCACCGACACGCGCCCCTTCAAATAAGCGGCGTTGGAACCGGCCGCGATCACGACGTCGCAATGGTCGGTCGCCATGCGTTCGCGGATGTGGCGCGCGGCCTCGTCGAAGCCCAGGTGCAGCGGCTCGATCTGGGCCAGGTGGTCGTATTCGAGGGTGATGTCACGGAACAGGTCGGACAGGCGCGAGACCGAAACGGTCCAGATCACGGGCTTGTCGATGCTGTCGTGCGGCGTGCGGGCGGGATGGCTCATGTTGCAAGTGTAGCGCAATGTGCACCCGACGTTTCAGCGTGAAACATCGTATTGACCGTTAATTTCCGTAACAGTCGTAAGAATTGGGTAAGGCAACCCTCATAGCATCGCTACCAGCCTGTACCAAAAAGGCATCATTAAAAGTATTGGAGACAAACAGTGGAACAAGACGTCGTACAACGGGTCAAGAGCGACCCGAATTACCAGAAGCTGGTCAAGACCCGCTCCCGCTACGGCTGGATGCTGACCTGGGCCGTGATGATCGTGTATTACGGCTTCACCTGCCTGAACGCCTTCGACAAGGAATTCATGGGCGCCCGCATCGGCGCGGGCGTGATGTCCTGGGGCGTGCCCCTGGGCCTGTTCGTGATCCTGTTCACGGTGGTCGTGACCGGCATCTACGTGCGCCGCGCCAACAGCGAATTCGACGCGCTGACCGATGCGATCCAGCGCAACGCCGCAGCCGGCGATTCCGGCGCCACGCCGATCAAGCAAAAGGTGCGCGCATGAAAGCCATGATCCGACACGCTTGCGCACTGGCCTTGCTGGCCGCCGCCAACGCCGCCATCGCCGCGCCCGACCTGGGCCAGGCCACCAAGCAGGCCACCAACTGGACCGCGATCACGATGTTCGCGGCCTTCGTCATCTTCACCCTGTTCATCACCAAGTGGGCCGCCGCGCGCACCCGCTCGGCGTCCGACTTCTACACCGCCGGCGGCGGCATCACCGGCTTCCAGAACGGCCTGGCGATCGCCGGCGACTTCATGTCGGCCGCGTCCTTCCTGGGCATTTCGGCCGCCGTGTTCGCCAATGGCTTCGACGGCCTGATCTACGCGATCGGCTTCCTGGTCGGCTGGCCCGTCATCACCTTCCTGATGGCCGAGCGCCTGCGCAACCTGGGCCGCTTCACCTTCGCCGACGTCGCCGCCTACCGCTTCGCCCAGAAGCCGGTGCGCATGTTCGCCGCCTCCGGCACCCTGGTGACCGTGCTGTTCTACCTGATCGCGCAAATGGTCGGCGCCGGCCAGCTGATCAAGCTGCTGTTCGGCCTGGACTACGGCGTCGCCGTGGTGCTGGTGGGCGTGCTGATGATGGTCTACGTGCTGTTCGGCGGCATGACCGCCACCACCTGGGTGCAGATCATCAAGGCAGTGATGCTGCTGGCGGGCGCCTCCTTCATGGCGTTCTCGGTGCTGGCCATGTACGACTTCAGCCCGGAAGCGCTGTTCGCCAAGGCCGTCGACGTGCACAGCAAGGGCATCTCGATCATGGGCCCGGGTAACTTCATCAAGGACCCGATCTCCGGCATCTCCTTCGGCATGGCGCTGATGTTCGGCACCGCCGGGCTGCCGCACATCCTGATGCGCTTCTTCACCGTCCCGAGCGCCAAGGAAGCGCGCAAGTCGGTGCTGTGGGCCACCACCTGGATCGGCTACTTCTACATCCTGACCTTCATCATCGGCTTCGGCGCGATCGTGCTGGTCGGTACCAACCCGGCCTTCAAGGACGCCGCCGGCAAGCTCCTCGGCGGTAACAACATGGCGGCCGTGCACCTGGCCAGCGCGGTCGGCGGCGATATCTTCCTCGGCTTCATCTCGGCCGTGGCCTTCGCCACCATCCTCGCGGTGGTGGCCGGCCTGACCCTGTCGGGCGCCTCGGCCGTCTCGCACGACATCTATGCGACCGTGGTCAAGAAGGGCCAGCCGGCCCCGGGCAGCGAACTGCGCGTGTCGAAGATTACCACCATCGTCCTCGGCATCATCGCCGTGGCGCTGGGCTATGTGTTCGAAACCGTGAACGTGGCCTTCATGGTCTCGCTGGCCTTCGCGATCGCGGCCTCGGCCAACTTCCCGGTGCTGTTCATGTCCGTCCTGTGGAGCAAGTGCACCACCCGCGGCGCGACCATCGGCGGCTTCCTGGGCCTGGCCACCGCCGTGATCCTGACCGTGCTGTCGAAATCGGTGTGGGTCGACGTCTTCCACAACAAGGCCGAGATCTTCCCGTACACTTCGCCGGCCCTGTTCTCGATGATCGTCGGCTTCGTCGGCGTGTGGCTGTTCTCGGTCACCGACAAGAGCCCGCGCGCGGCCATCGACAAGGCCGGCTTCGAGGCGCAGGAAGTGCGTTCGGAGACCGGTATCGGTGCTGCTGCCGCATCGGCACACTGAACCTGCGCCGCTGTACACTGAACCCGAAAGCCGGTCTCCGGCTTTCGGGTTTTTTCATGGAGAGGAGGGCGGCCGATGAGGTCCGGCGCGATCGTCGCGCCGCGCAGGAGTGGAACGGGTCATGGCTTGCCTGTTGCAGCGCGATGTTTCACAATGAAACATTCCTGAAGCGCCAGTGCCGGCCTGCGTGACGGAGGCGGCCGCAAGTCCTTGAAAACATGGGGCAGGGCGCCGCTTTCCGGCCTGGCACGCCGTTTGCATTGTTTCTCGCCATATTCCCGTCAACGCATCATTGAAAGGTAACAGGACATGAGCCAACTCTCCGCAGGCGCGAAATTCCGCCAGGCCGTGCAGGAAGAACACCCGCTGCAGGTGATCGGCGCGATCAACGCCAACCACGCCCTGCTGGCCAAGCGCGCCGGCTATCGCGCGATCTACCTGTCGGGCGGCGGCGTGGCGGCCGGCTCGCTGGGCCTGCCCGACCTCGGCATCTCCGGCCTGGAAGACGTGCTGATCGACGTGCGCCGTATCACCGACGTGTGCGACCTGCCGCTGCTGGTCGACATCGATACCGGCTTCGGCTCGTCGGCCTTCAACGTGGCGCGCACCGTGCGCTCGCTGATCAAGGCCGGCGCCGGCGCCTGCCACATCGAAGACCAGGTCGGCGCCAAGCGCTGCGGCCACCGCCCGGGCAAGGAGATCGTCAGCCAGGGCGAGATGGTCGACCGCATCAAGGCCGCCGTCGACGCCCGCACCGACGACAACTTCGTGATCATGGCGCGCACCGACGCCCTGGCCGTCGAGGGCCTGGACAAGGCCGTCGAACGCGCCGTCGCCTGCGTCGAAGCCGGCGCCGACATGATCTTCCCGGAAGCGATCACCAGCCTCGAGATGTACGCCCGGTTCAAGAAGGCGGTCAAGGTGCCGATCCTGGCCAACATCACCGAGTTCGGCGCGACCCCGCTGTTCACCGTCGAAGAGCTGAAGGGCGCCGACGTCGACATCGTGCTGTACCCGCTGTCGGCCTTCCGCGCCATGAACAAGGCCGCCGAGAACGTGTACGAAGCGATCCGCCGCGACGGCACCCAGAAGAACGTGGTCGACACCATGCAGACCCGCGCCGAGCTGTACGACCGCATCGACTACCACAGCTTCGAGCAGAAACTGGACGCCCTGTTTGCCCAGAACAAAGCCAAATAACCGCCTACGGAGACCACGATATGACCGACCAGACCAAACCGAACGACGCATCAAAAGCTGAACCTTCGACCTTCAAGCCGAAGAAATCCGTCGCCCTGTCCGGCGTCGCCGCCGGCAATACCGCACTGTGCTCGGTGGGCCGCTCCGGCAACGACCTGCACTACCGCGGCTACGACATCCTGGACGTGGCCGACACCTCCGAATTCGAAGAAATCGCCTACCTGCTGGTGCACGGCAAGCTGCCGACCGAAGCCGAACTGCGCGGCTACAAGGCCAAGCTGAAGATGCTGCGCGGCCTGCCGCAAGCGGTGAAGTCCGCGCTGGAAGCGCTGTCGGCCGCCTCGCATCCGATGGACGTGATGCGCACCGCCGTCTCGGTGCTGGGCTGCACCCTGCCGGAAAAGGACGACCACAACATCCCGGGCGCGCGCGACATCGCCGACCGCCTGATGGCATCGCTGGGTTCGGCGCTGCTGTACTGGTACCACTTCAGCCATGCTGGCCGCCGCATCGAGGTCGAGACCGACGACGACTCGATCGGCGGCCATTTCCTGCACCTGCTGCACGGTACCAAGCCGCCGGAGGAGTGGGTCAAGGCCATGCACACTTCGCTGATCCTGTACGCCGAGCACGAGTTCAATGCCTCGACCTTCACCGGCCGCGTGATCGCCGGCACCGGTTCCGACATCTACTCGGCCATCACCGGCGCGATCGGCGCGCTGCGCGGCCCGAAGCACGGCGGCGCCAACGAGGTCGCGTTCGAAGTCCAGAAGCGCTACGAGAACCCGGACGAAGCCGAAGCCGACATCCGCAACCGCGTCGCCAACAAGGAAGTCGTGATCGGCTTCGGCCACCCGGTGTACACGATCGCGGACCCGCGCAACAAGGTGATCAAGGAAGTCGCCCGCACGCTGTCGGCCAGCGCCGGCTCGATGAAGATGTTCGACATCGCCGAGCGCCTGGAATCGGTGATGTGGGAAGTGAAGAAGATGTTCCCGAACCTGGACTGGTTCTCGGCCGTCTCGTACCACATGATGGGCGTGCCGACCGCGATGTTCACGCCGCTGTTCGTGATCGCGCGCACCTCGGGCTGGTCGGCGCACATCATCGAGCAGCGGATCGACAACAAGATCATTCGTCCGAGCGCCAATTATGTCGGTCCGGAGGACCTGAAGTTCGTGCCGCTGGCGGAGCGTAAGTAAGCCCGCGAACGGTTGAACCAACACACCGTCGTTCCCGCGCAGGCGGGAACCCAAGTTTGAAAAGCAGTCGATAACTCTTGCAGAACTTGGATCCCCGCCTTCGCGGGGACGACGGAGAAAATGATGAACCTGACCATCCGCCAGCTCAACCCCGCCGACGCAACCGCCTACCGCACCCTGCGCCTGGCCGGCCTGCGCGCCTTCCCGCACGCCTTCCGGCCGGACCATGAAGAGGCATCGAAGCAGCCCTTGTCCTGGGCCGAAAAGCGCCTGGCGAAAGAAGGGGAGTACTGGTTCGGCGCCTTCGAAGGAAGCACGCTGGTCGGCGCGGTCTGCCTGCGCACGCAGGAGGGCAGCAAGATCCGTCACTCGGCCAGCCTGAACGCGCTGGTGGTCGACCCGGAACGCCAGCGACAAGGCATAGGCCGGAGCCTGGTCGCTCATCTGATCGAATTCGCCCGCTCACTTGGCACCATCCGCCAGCTCACGCTGACGGTCCACGAGGGCAATACGCGCGCCGAGCGCCTGTACGACGCCTTCGGATTCCGGCAGTTCGGCCTCGAGCCGGACGCCTTCCTGCACGACGGGCGCTACTACGCCAAGCAGCACCGCCAACTAATATTAGATCCACAGACATCATGAACAGCCAATACCGCAAACCCCTGCATGGGACGAACGTGCACTACTTCGACGCCAAGGCCGCGGTCGAAGAGATCCAGCCGGGCGCCTGGGACGGCCTGCCGTACACCTCGCGCGTGCTGGCCGAGAACCTGGTGCGCCGCTGCGAGCCGGTTGCACTGGTTCCTTCGCTGAAGCAGCTCATCGAGCGCAAGCGCGACCTCGACTTCCCGTGGTTCCCGGCGCGCGTGGTCTGCCACGACATCCTCGGGCAGACCGCCTTGGTCGACCTGGCCGGCCTGCGCGACGCCATCGCCCAGCAGGGCGGCAATCCGGCCCTGGTGAACCCGGTGGTGCCGACCCAGCTGGTGGTCGACCACTCGCTGGCCGTGGAGTGCGGCGGCTTCGATCCGGATGCCTTCGACAAGAACCGCGCGATCGAAGACCGTCGCAACGAAGACCGCTTCCACTTCATCGAGTGGACCAAGAAGGCCTTCCAGAACGTCGACGTGATCCCGCCGGGGAACGGCATCCTGCACCAGATTAACCTCGAGCGCATGAGCCCCGTGGTCCAGGTCAAGGATGGCGTGGCCTTCCCGGACACCCTGGTCGGGACCGACTCGCACACCCCGATGGTCGATGCGCTGGGCGTGATCGCGATCGGCGTGGGCGGCCTGGAAGCGGAAAGCGTGATGCTCGGCCGCGCCTCCTGGATGCGCCTGCCGGACATCGTCGGCGTCGAGCTGACCGGCAAACCGCAGCCCGGCATCACCGCCACCGACATCGTGCTGGCGCTGACCGAGTTCCTGCGCAAGTCGAAGGTCGTCTCCGCCTATCTCGAGTTCTACGGCGAAGGCGCGTCGAACCTGACCCTGGGCGACCGCGCCACGATCTCGAACATGGCCCCCGAATACGGCGCGACCGCCGCCATGTTTTCGATCGACGAGCAGACCATCAAGTATCTCAAGCTTACCGGCCGCGACGACGAGCTGGTCAAGCTGGTCGAGACCTATGCGAAAGAGGCCGGGCTGTGGTCCGACACCCTGGCCAAGGTCGAGTACGAGCGCACCTTGCACTTCGACCTGTCGAGCGTGGTGCGCAACATCGCCGGCCCGTCCAACCCGCACAAGCGCGTGCCGACCTCCGAGCTGGCGGCGCAGGGCATCGCCGGCAAGGTGGAAAACGAGCCGGGCCTGATGCCGGACGGCGCCGTGATCATCGCCGCCATCACCAGCTGCACCAACACCAACAACCCGCGCAACATGGTCGCCGCCGGCCTGCTGGCGCGAAACGCCAACAAGGCGGGCCTGCTGCGCAAGCCCTGGGTCAAGTCCTCGCTGGCGCCGGGCTCGAAGGCCGTGGCGCTGTACCTGGAAGAGGCGGGCCTGCTGCCGGAACTGGAGAAGCTGGGCTTCGGCATCGTCGCCTTCGCCTGCACCACCTGCAACGGCATGTCGGGCGCGCTCGATCCCGTGATCCAGAAGGAAGTCGTCGAGCGCGACCTGTACGCGACCGCCGTCCTGTCCGGCAACCGCAACTTCGACGGCCGCATCCACCCGTATGCCAAGCAGGCCTTCCTGGCTTCGCCGGCGCTGGTGGTGGCCTATGCGATCGCCGGCACGATCCGCTTCGATATCGAGAAGGACGTGCTGGGCGTCGATGCCGCCGGCCGCGAGGTCAAACTGGCCGACATCTGGCCGAGCGACGAAGAGATCGACGCCGTGGTCGAGCAGTCGGTCAAGCCGCAGCAGTTCCGCAAGGTCTACGACCTGATGTTCGCGCGCCAGGAGGCTAGCTCCGAAGCGGTGTCGCCGCTGTACGACTGGCGCCCGATGAGCACCTACATCCGCCGTCCGCCGTACTGGGAAGGCGCGCTGGCCGGCGAACGCACGATGAAGGGCATGTGCGCGCTGGCGGTGCTGGGCGATAACATCACCACCGACCACCTGTCGCCGTCGAACGCCATCATGATGAACAGCGCGGCCGGCGAATACCTGCACAAGATGGGCCTGCCGGAAGAAGACTTCAACTCCTACGCGACCCACCGCGGCGACCACCTGACGGCGCAGCGCGCGACCTTCGCCAATCCGACCCTGAAGAACGAGATGGTGCGCAACCCGGATGGCAGCGTGCGCGCGGGCTCGCTGGCCCGCATCGAACCCGAGGGCCAGGTCACGCGCATGTGGGAAGCGATCGAGACCTACATGGAACGCAAGCAGCCGCTGATCGTGATCGCCGGCGCCGACTATGGCCAGGGCTCCTCGCGCGACTGGGCGGCCAAGGGCGTGCGGCTGGCGGGCGTGGAAGCCATCGTGGCCGAAGGCTTCGAGCGCATCCACCGCACCAACCTGGTCGGGATGGGCGTGCTGCCGCTGGAGTTCATGCCGGGCACGACCCGCCTGACCCTCGGCATCGACGGCACCGAGACCTTCGACGTGGTGGGCGAACGCACGCCGCGCGCGGTCTTGACCCTGCTGATCCATCGCCGCAACGGCGAGACGGTGGAAGTGCCGGTGACCTGCCGCCTGGATACCGCGGAAGAGGTGTCGATCTACGAGGCCGGCGGCGTGCTGCAGCGGTTTGCGCAGGACTTTTTGGCGACGACGAAGGTCGCCGCGTAAAACCTCGTCGTTCCCGCGAGGGCGCCCCAGGTTTGTCGAGCAGTCGATAGTTCAAGCAGAACTTGGGTTCCCGCCTTCGCGGGGACGACGTTTACGAGCTAACACATATGACACATATCCCCCAAATCAAAATCCCCGCCACCTACATGCGCGGCGGCACCAGCAAGGGCGTCTTCTTCCGCCTGCAGGACCTGCCCGAAGCCGCCCGAGTTCCCGGCGAGGCGCGCGACAAGCTGCTGCTGCGCGTGATCGGCAGCCCCGACCCCTATGGCAAGCAGATCGACGGCATGGGCGGCGCGACGTCCAGCACCAGCAAGACGGTGATCGTCGCAAGAAGTACGAAGCCCGGGCACGACGTCGACTACCTGTTCGGCCAGGTTTCGATCGACAAGCCGTTCGTCGACTGGAGCGGCAATTGCGGCAACCTGTCGGCGGCGATCGGTCCCTTCGCCATCGCCAACGGCTTCATCGATCCGGACCGCATCCCGCAGGACGGCACGGTCACGGTGAAGATCTGGCAGGCGAATATCGGCAAGACCATCGTCGCCCATGTGCCGGTGGCCGGCGGCCAGGTCCAGGAACTGGGCGACTTCGAGCTCGATGGCGTGACCTTCCCGGCGGCCGAAGTCCAGCTCGAGTTCATGGACCCGGCGGCGGAAGCCGAAGGCGGCGAGGGCGGCGCGCAGGGGAACAATGCGATGTTCCCGACCGGGAACCTGGTCGACGAGCTCGAGGTGCCGGGCGTCGGCACCCTCAAAGCGACGATGATCAACGCCGGCATCCCGACCATCTTCGTGAACGCGGCCGACGTCGGCTACAAGGGCACCGAACTGCAGGACGACATCAATGGCGATCCGAAGGCGCTGGCGATGTTCGAACTGATCCGGGCCTATGGCGCGATGCGCATGGGCCTGATCTCGCACGTGGAGGAGGCGGCGCGCCGCCAGCACACGCCGAAGGTCGCCTTCGTGGCGCCGCCGGCCGGTTACCTGGCCTCCAGCGGCAAGCAGGTGAAGGCCGGCGACATCGACCTGCTGGTGCGCGCGCTCTCGATGGGCAAGCTGCACCACGCGATGATGGGCACGGCGGCGGTGGCGATCGGCACCGCGGCGGCGATCCCCGGCACCCTGGTCAGCCTGGCCGCGGGCGGGCGGGCGCACGAAGCCGTGCGCTTCGGCCATCCGTCCGGCACCCTGCGCGTGGGCGCCCAGGCCCAGGTGTTCGACGGCGACTGGATCGTCACCAAGGCGGTGATGAGCCGGAGCGCGCGCGTGCTGATGGAAGGCTGGGTGCGCATCCCCGGCGACACCTTCTGAGGCGTATCGGCGCCACCGGCCCGTCGCTCGCCGGCGGGCTTTTTTTGGGCTGTTCGATATTTACGGTAATTTGTGGTTTATGATCCCGCAGTGATGAGAGGTTCCGTAGACGGGCCCATAGACTGGAACAGGGATGGATCGTGTAACGAGCAAACCGGCCTTGGTGGCCGAGGCGCTGGGGCTCATTGCGGCACCCGCGTGTGCCTGCGATGCGCAGGGGATGGTATGGGCGGCGAACGAAGCGCTCGAACGGCTGCTCGGCGCGCCGCTCGAAGGCCGGATGCTGGCGGCGCTGTTCTGCGAGGCCGGCGCGCGCCAGGCTGCGCTCGAGGCCGGGCTGGCGCTGGCCGGCGAGCGGCGCTGGAGCGGGACGCTGGCCGCCGGCGATAAAGATCTCGCGGTGGAGGTGAGGGCAAGGCCACTGCCGCCACAGGCCGGGATCCCCGGCGCCACCTTCGTCTTCAGCGAGTCCTTCGCCCCTGGCCAGGCCCAGGGCGCGGAAGGCCTGTCGCGCAGCACCCTGCTGGAACAGGCGGCGGTGCTCGAACACGCACCGGTCGGCATCGTCGTGACCCTGCCGCACCTGGTCAAGTCCTGCAATCCGCGCATGGCCCAGATGCTCGGCTACGAACCCGGGCAACTGGTCGACCGCAGCCCGGCCGAGTTCTTCGTCTCGCATGCGCAGTACGACGGCTTCACCTCGGAGGCGATCCCGATCCTCACCTCCGGCGGGCTGTTCGAAAAGGCCGAGATCCAGCTGCGCCACCGCGATGGCTCGCTGATCTGGTGCCGCATCCGCGCCAAGGCGGTCGACATGACGTCGCGCGAAGCCGGCACCATCTGGATCCTGGAAGACGTGACCGAAGCGCGCCGCGCCCTGACCGAAGTGCAGGCGATCATGACCAATGCCTCGGTCGGCATCTTCTTCACGCGCGAACGCATCATCACCCGCTGCAACAGCTCGTTCGACCGGATGTTCGGCTACGGCGAAGCCGAGGCGGTGGGCCTGTCGACCCGGATCCTGTTCCAGAGCGAGCAGGCCTATCTCGAGTTGGGCGCGATGGCCTACGACGTGGTCGACCAGGGCAAGCCCTTCCAGGGCGAGGACGTGATGGTGCGCAAGGACGGCACCCCGATGTGGGTCCGGGTGATCGGCTATGCGGTCAACCGCGAGGCGCTGTCGCAGGGCATGATCTGGATGATCGAGGACCGCACCCGCCAGAAGGCCGACGAGGAATCGCTGCGCAATGCGCTGCTGGAGAACCAGGCCATCCTCGATAACGCGGTGCTGGGCATCGCCGTGGTCGAGCGCGGCCGCACCCTGCGCTGCAACCGCAAGATGGAAGAGCTGTTCGGCTACCCGGCCGGCGCGATCGAGGGCGCCACCGTGCGCGAACTCTACCCGGATACCGCCACCTGGGAAGAGGCGCGCCGCCAGACCCAGGACGACTTCGCCGCCGGCCGCGTGCACATGGCCGAGTACCAGCTGGCGCGCAGCGACGGCACCCGCTTCTGGGCGCGCCTGTCGGGCCGGCCGTTCGACCTGGCCGAGCGCAGCGGCAGGAGCGTCTGGCTGATCGACGACGTGACCGCCCAGCGCGAGGCGGCCGACGCCCTGCGCCGCGCGCGCGACGAGCTCGAAGTGCGGGTGCAGGAGCGCACCGCCGAGCTGGCGGGCGCGAACCGGCTGCTGCAGGCCGAGATCGTCGAACGGCGCCAGGCCGAGGCGCGGGTCCACCACATGGCCTACCACGACGCCCTGACCGGGCTGCCGAACCGCGCGCTGCTGTCCGAGCGCCTCGACCGGGCGATGCTGGCGGCGCGCCGCGAAGGCCGCAGGCTGGCCGTGATGTTCATCGACCTGGACCGCTTCAAGACCATCAACGATTCGCTTGGCCACCTGACCGGCGACCACCTCCTGAAGGAAGTCGCGAACCGCCTGTGCCGCGTGGTGCGCGCGGTCGACACCGTGGCGCGCCTCGGCGGCGACGAGTTCGTGGTGCTGGTGCCGGGCGTGCGCGCGGCCGAGGAATGCGCGCTGGTCGGCGAGAAGATCATCGGCGCGCTGGCCGAGCCGGTGCGCTTCGAGGGCCGCAGCCTGCACATCTCGCCGTCGATCGGCATCTGCCTGTGCCCTGACGACGGCGAGGACGTCGAGACCCTGATGCGCAAGGCCGACGCCGCGATGTACCACGCCAAGGCTTCCGGCCGCAACAACTACCAGTTCTTCGCCGAGCGCATGAACGTGGCGGCGGCGCGCCGTTTCGAACTCGAGACCAGCCTGCGCAGCGCGCTCGAAGGGCAGGAGTTCACGCTGTTCTACCAGCCGATCGTCTCGACCCGGGATGGCGCCGTGCGCGGACTCGAAGTGCTGCTGCGCTGGCGCCGCCCCGGCCACGGCCTGGTCGCGCCCGACGACTTCATCCCCATGCTGGAGGAGAACGGCCTGATCGTGCCGGTCGGCGAATGGGTGATCCGCGCCGCCTGCGAACAGGCGGTGGCGTGGCGGCGCGCCGGCTTGCGGCCGGTGCCGCTGGCGATCAACCTGTCGGCGCGCCAGTTCATGCACCGCGGCCTGGTCGAGTCGATCCGCAGCATCGTCATGGAAACCGGGATCGATCCGGCCATGCTCGAATTCGAGATCACCGAGACCGCCCTGATGCAGCACGGCGGCCAGACCCTGGAGACGCTGGAGCAGATTTCGACGATGGGGATCCGCCTGTCGATCGACGACTTCGGCACCGGCTATTCCAGCCTGGCTTACCTGAAGCGCTTCCCGGTCCACAAGATCAAGATCGACCGCGCTTTCATCCGCGACCTGGCGGGCGGCGGCGAAGACCGGGCGATCGTCGCCGCGATCATGGCGCTGGCCGGCAGCCTGCAATTGTCGGTGGTGGCGGAGGGCGTGGAGACCGGCGCCCAGCTCGCGCTGCTGCGCGAACAGGGCTGCGACCTGGCCCAGGGCTACCTGTTCGCCAAGCCGCAGGACGGTGCCGCGATCCCGCCGATGCTGGCGGGACCCGGTTTGCGCTAGCCGAGGGTGGCGACCACCGGCGTGTGGTCGGAGGGCTGGTCCCACTTGCGCGGATCGCGGTCGATCGTGCAGGCGGTGCAGCGCTGCGCCAGGCTGGGCGAGAGCAGGATGTGGTCGATGCGCAGGCCGCGGTTGCGGCGGAAGGCCATCTGGCGGTAGTCCCACCAGCTGTACTGCTTCTCGGCCTGCTCGAACAGGCGGAAGGCGTCCGTCAGGCCCAGGCCGAACAGCGCGCGCAGGGCCTCGCGTTCCGGCTCCGAGCAGTGGATCTGGCCGGCCCAGGCTTCCGGGTCGTGCACGTCGCGGTCGTCCGGCGCGATGTTGTAGTCGCCCAGGATCGCAAAGTCCGCATGCGCCGCCATCTCCTCCTTCACCCACTCGCGCAGCGCGGAAAGCCAGGCCATCTTGTAGGCGTACTTGTCGGAGCCGACCGCCTGTCCATTCACGACGTAGGCGCAGATGATGCGCACGCCCTGCACGGTGGCGGCGATCAGGCGCTGCTGCTCGTCCGGGAAATGCGGGTTGTTGCGGACCACATCCGTGAGCGGGTGCCGGGCCAGGATGGCCACGCCGTTATAGGTCTTCTGGCCGCTGAACGCGACCTCGTAGCCGGCGGCATTGATCTCGGCGACGGGAAATTTGTCGTCGGTGAGCTTGGTCTCCTGGATGCAGAGCACATCGACCGGATTGGCGGCGAGCCACTGCAGCAGGTGCGGCAGGCGCACTTTCAGCGAGTTGACGTTCCAGGTTGCTATCTTCATGAATCATGGGGGTTTGTATGGCAAGACCGCCATTATTGCATGTCGGTGGACAGGCGGGCTCCGACGCCGCCGCGGCCGGTCAGCCAGGCCTGCGGGGCATTCTGTCGTTTTTTTGGATTCCCATTGCACAAGTACACTGCAAACGGTTCACAATCATAGATATTTGTAGAAAATACAACGTTGATGTCGTAGAATTATTTCTTAGTAAGAAAAACATATGTTCGGTTCTGGCAAACTCGGTCGAACTGTGACAAGATGTAACAATCGCGGCAAGAGAGGGAGCGATTTCGTATCTTTTTCCCTTTGGGAAGAATATGTTGCACTACATCAATTTAAATTGTAGTATTTGCACATTTCTTTGAAGTCAAGTATCTCCTGACAATTCATTGCTTTGATAGGGTTGCCAGGGCCGGGCACCAGCTCCGGCCGGTGGCAGGTGTGTAACGATCGCGGATCCGCAAGCAGGATTTGCACACAGCTTTTGTAAAGGACAGCAATGCGTCAAGCATTCGAAGCATGGGCCCAACGCGATGGCCACATTGTCCGGCGCCGTGAGGACAAGCCGGAAGAGTACCTGGTGTACGAAACCCAGCGCCGCTGGCTGATCTGGCAGGCCGCACTGACGCATGGCGCCAAGGCTGCCGAGGCGCAGCAGGCCCAGCAGGTGCAGAAGTTCGCGCCGAGCGAAGACAAGGCCCCGGTCATGCTGGCCGACGAAGCCGCGGTGCGTAACCGGGTGCTGAACGAGGTGCTGGATGCCTTCAGCGAGCTCGACGAGAGCGCCGGCATCGAAGGCCTCGTCCGGGTCATCCAGAACCTGAAGAAAAAGAGCCAGAGCCGCCAGGTCGAAGAACAGGTCTGATGCGCTACCGCCATTACAAGGGCGGGGTGTACGACCTGGTCTGCGAAGCCGTGCTCGAGGCGGACCATACCCCGGTGATCGTCTACCGGGGCGAGGACGGCGTTGCCTGGGTCCGGCCGAAGGAAGTCTTTTTCGAGACGGTCGAGGTGGACGGCGCGCGCGTGCCGCGCTTTGCGCTCATGTCCGCGCCCGCGCTGCCGTAAACAGCGCATGAACACATTCCTTATCCCCGCCTTGCTGGCGGTGTCCGGCATCGGCCTGGCCGGCTGCGTCACCGCCGTCGAAGACACCTCCGTGCAGCAGGTGGAAGTGCACGCCATCCTCGATCACCGCGAAGTATCCGGCGTCGGCTGCCTGCTCGAGAACGATGCCGGCCGCTGGTTCGTGGTCGCGCCCGGCCGGGTGACGATCACCCGCAGCGGCAAGCCCCTGGCCGTCTCCTGCAAGCGCGACGGCGTCGGCAGCGCCGACGAATCCTGGAGCCCGCGCTACGACCGCAACCGCCTGATCGGCAATCTCCTCATCGGCGCAGGCCTGGGCAATGTCGTCCAGGACGGCTATTCCTATCCCGCCACGCTGACTGTCGCCATGCGCGCGCCGGCGCCCGGCGACGCGCGGGCCGGCGAGGCCGATACGCCGGTCTTTTGACTGCCAGTCATGACTAGTCCTGAAATAGGTTGACAGTCAAACGTTGCAAGATTCACTAGATTCTTGCGCTCTCAAAGACGCCCGATGTACTTCATCGGGCGTTTTGTATTTCAGGGCCAGGTGTGGCCGTTCGTTGTTGTAAATGTCTACCGACTGCTTAACCATGCGTCGAGCCTCGGCGAGGTCTTTAGGACGTGCCAGCAAATACTCGGTCTTGAGGATACCGTTGATCCGTTCGGCCAAGGCGTTCTGGTAGCAATCGTAGCCATCGGTCATCGAGCAAGTCAGGCCATGCTTCTGATGCAGGACTTGGTAGGTACTTGCGCAGTACTGGATGCCGCGATCGGAGTGATGTATCAAAGGCAGATGCCCACGTCGCGCGCGCAGTGCTGCCTTTAACGCCCGGGCCACTTCTTCGGTTTGCAAGGTGGCGTGGACATAGTGGCCGACGATCTTGCGCGAGAAGGCGTCCGTAATAAG
>NZ_JBDGIN010000011.1:0-141992 GCF_057657395.1 Telluria sp. Soil_C_11
ATGATGGCCTCCGTCCTGAAAGAACACACCCTACAAGTTTAGGTCTTGTAGGGTGGAGGGGGACCATCTCATTAACGCCCCGGAAGGAGCGCTTTTTCGTGACGCATCACGCAGGCATCAACCGACCCACTTGCGCGCGTTCTGGAACATCCGCGCCCATGGCGAATCCTCGCCCCAGCCGTCCGGATGCCAGGACATGGTCACCGTGCGCGCCACGCGTTCGGCGTGCGGCATCATCACCGTGAAGCGGCCGTCCGGCGTGGTGACGGCGGTCAGGCCGCCGGGCGAGCCGTTCGGGTTGAACGGATACTGCTCGGTCGCCTGGCCGCGGTTGTCGATGTAGCGCAGCGCGCCGATCACGCTGGACAGGTCGCCGGTCTGCGAGAAGTCCGCGAAACCTTCGCCGTGCGCGATCGCCAGCGGCGCGTGGGTGCCGGCCAGGTCGGCGAAGAAGATCGACGGCGAATCCAGCACCTCGACCATGCCGAAGCGGGCTTCGAACTGTTCCGACTTGTTGCGGGTGAACTTCGGCCAGGCTTCGGCGCCCGGGATGATGGACTTCAGGTTGCTCATCATCTGGCAGCCGTTGCAGACGCCCATGCCGAAGGTGTCGGCGCGGCCGAAGAAGGCGGCGAACTGCTCCTTCAGCGCGGCGTTGAACAGGATGGTCTTGGCCCAGCCTTCGCCGGCGCCCAGCACGTCGCCGTAGGAGAAGCCGCCCACCGCGATCAGGCCCTGGAAGTCGCCCAGCTTCGCACGTCCGGCGATCAGGTCGCTCATGTGCACGTCGACCGCCCTGAAGCCGGCCTGGTGCACCGCCCACGCGGTCTCGATGTGCGAGTTGACGCCCTGCTCGCGCAGGATCGCCACGCTCGGGCGCGCGCCGCTTGCGATGAGGGGCGCGGCGATGTTCACGTTGGTGTCGTGCACCAGCTTCGGCGTGAAGCCCGGGTCCTGCTCGTCCAGCAGGCGCTCGTATTCCTGGTCGACGCATTCCGGGTTGTCGCGCAGGCGCGCGATGCGCCAGCTGGTCTCGCTCCACAGGCGGTGCAGTTCGCTGCGGCGCTTGTTGTAGATGATCTTGGTATCGCGCGTGAATTCGATCACGCCGCGGTCGTTGACCTTGCCGATGATGTGGCTGCAGGCGCCCAGGCCATGGGTGCGCAGCACGTTCATCACCTCGCTGCGCAGGTCGTGGCGCACCTGGATCACGGCGCCCAGCTCTTCGCTGAACAGCGCGCGCAGGGTCATCTCGTTGCGGCGCTCGGCCACCTGGGCGGCCCAGTTCTTGGCGTCGCCATGGTCGGAAGCGTGCTCGCCTTCCATGGTCAGGATGTCGAGGTTGACCGAGACGCCGGCGCGGCCGGCGAAGGCCATCTCGCACAGCGCCGCGAACAGGCCGCCGTCCGAACGGTCGTGGTAGGCCAGCAGTTTGCCGTCCGCGTTGAGCTGCTGGATGGCGGCGAAGAAGGCCTTCAGGTCCTGCGGGTCGTCGAGGTCCGGCGTGTCGTCGCCGACCTGGTTGGTCACCTGCGCCAGCGCCGAGGCCCCGAGGCGGTTCTTGCCGCGGCCCAGGTCGACCAGGATCAGCGAGGTGTCGCCAAGGTCGGTGCGCAGCTGCGGCGTGAGGGTCCTGCGCACGTCCGGGACCGGCGCGAAGCTCGATACGATCAGCGAGACCGGCGAGATCACGGCCTTGGCTTCGCCGCCGTCGTTCCAGGTGGTGCGCATCGACAGCGAATCCTTGCCGACCGGGATCGAGATCCCCAGCGCCGGGCACAGTTCCATGCCGACCGCCTTCACGGTGTCGAACAGCGCCGCGTCCTGGCCCGGCTGGCCGCAGGCCGCCATCCAGTTGGCCGACAGCTTGATGTCTTCGATAGCCGCGACCGGCGCGGCGGCGATGTTGGTGATCGCCTCGCCGACGGCCATGCGGCCCGAGGCGGCGGCGTCGATCACGGCCACCGGGGTGCGCTCGCCCATCGCCATCGCTTCGCCCTTGTAGCCTTCGAAGCTCATGGTGGTGACGGCGACGTCGGCCACCGGCACCTGCCACGGGCCGACCATCTGGTCGCGCACGCTCATGCCGCCGACGCTCCTGTCGCCGATCGTGATCAGGAAGGATTTGTCGGCCACGGTCGGCAGCAGCAGCACGCGGCGGCCGATCTCTTCCAGGTCCAGGCCGGTCACGTCGACCGGCTGGAAGCTGTTCTGTACGTGGGTCACGTCGCGCTGCATCTTCGGCGGCTTGCCGAGCAGGACGTCCATCGGCATGTCGACCGGCGAGGTATTGGTGATCGGGTCGATCAGGCGCAGCTGGCGCTCTTCGGTGGCGACGCCGACCGCCGCGAACGGGCAGCGCTCGCGTTCGCAGATGGCGGCGAAGCGCGCCAGGTCGTCCGGGGAGATCGCCAGCACGTAGCGCTCCTGCGACTCATTGCTCCAGATTTCCCTCGGCGACATGCCGCTCTCTTCCAGCGGCACCTTGCGCAGGTCGAAGGTGGCGCCGCGCTTGGCGTCGTTGGTGATCTCCGGGAAGGCGTTCGAAATGCCGCCCGCGCCCACGTCGTGGATCGAGATGATCGGGTTGGCGTCGCCCAGCTGCCAGCAGGAGTTGATGACTTCCTGGGCGCGGCGTTCCATTTCGGGGTTGCCGCGCTGGACCGAGTCGAAGTCCAGGTCGGCGGTGTTGGTGCCGGTCGCCATCGACGATGCAGCCGCGCCGGCCATGCCGATGCGCATGCCGGGACCGCCCAGCTGCAGCAGCAGGCTGCCGACCGGGATCTCGTCCTTGTGGGTATGCGCGTCGGAGATGTTGCCGATACCGCCGGCGATCATGATCGGCTTGTGGTAGCCGAACACGGTGTTCTCGCCCAGCGCGGTCTTGCCGACGTTCTGTTCGTAGGTGCGGAAGTAACCGCCCAGCACCGGACGGCCGAATTCGTTCGAGAAGGCGGCGCCGCCCAGCGGGCCGTCGACCATGATCTGCAGCGGCGAGGCGATGCGCTCGGGCTTGCCGTAGGCCGGCACTTCCCAAGGCTGCTCGGCACCCGGGATCGCCAGGTTCGACACCGTGAAGCCGGTCAGGCCCGCCTTCGGCTTGGCGCCGCGGCCGGTCGCGCCCTCGTCGCGGATTTCGCCGCCGGCGCCGGTCGAGGCGCCCGGGAACGGGGAAATCGCGGTCGGGTGGTTGTGGGTCTCGACCTTCATCAGGGTGTGGGTCAGCTGGGACGCAGGAAGGTATTCCTGGCCTTCGCCCTGCGGGTAGAAGCGGGTCACTTCGGCGCCTTCCATGATCGCCGAGTTGTCGCTGTACGCCACCACGGTGCCCTTCGGCTGCAGCTGGTGGGTGTTCTTGATCATCTGGAACAGCGACTTGTCCTGCTTGACGCCGTCGATGGTCCACTCGGCGTTGAAGATCTTGTGGCGGCAGTGTTCGCTGTTGGCCTGGGCGAACATCATCAGTTCGACGTCGGTCGGGTTGCGCTGCACCCTGGTGAACGCGTCGACCAGGTAGTCGATCTCGTCCTCCGCCAGGGCCAGGCCCATGTCGCGGTTGGCCTGTTCCAGCGCCGCGCGGCCCTGCTTGATCACATCGACCGCTTCGAGAGGACGGCCTTCCAGTTCGGTAAACAGGGCCTGGGCTTCGTCGGCGCTTCGCAGCACGGTTTCGGTCATGCGGTCGTGCAGCAGGGCCGCCACCGCCTGGGCTTCTTCCGCGCCGAGCTTCTTCGGGGCGCCGAATCCGGTGCCCAGGATGCCGCTCTTCAGGACCACGGTGAAGGCCACGCCGCGCTCGATGCGGTGGATGTGGGCCATGCCGCAATTGTGGGCGATGTCGGTCGCTTTCGAGGCCCAGGGCGAGATGGTGCCCAGGCGCGGGATCACGAAGAACTCCTCGGTCACGCCCTCGTACTGCGTTTCCGGCACAGGCTCGCCGTAGGTGAGCATGGCCGTCAAGCGCCCGGTGTCCTCGGCGGACAAGGGGCTGCTTGCATCGATGAAGTGGTAGAAACGGGCCTGGACTGCCGCAATCGTCGGGGCGACGGCTTGCAGTTGCGTCAGGAGGCGTTGGCTACGGAAAGCAGAGAGGGCATTGGAACCCGGCAGAATCAACATGGCTTGGTAGTCGGTTGATGCAGCGTGGCTGCGGGTGGAAGATAGCCCGCTATTATACGGCATCGCCCCTGCACGGGTCTGGCCATCCTGGAATGGTTGCCGTACGTTCAAGGAATCGGTATCTTAGCGGTGGAGACCCACCGGGCATGGACGAGAAAAACAATGCAAGAGAATAGCCAACTGAGCGTACTGGTCATCGACCCGAATCCGGGCATCCGCGCCAACCTGCAGAACATGCTCAACCAGTCCGGGATCTCGCGCGTCGAGTACGCCGTGAATGCCGGCACCGCCGTCAAGCAGCTCGGCCGCAAGGGCTACGACGTGATCCTCTGCGAGTACGATCTCGGCGGCGGCAGCGGCAACGGCAGCGAGGGACAGGACGGCCAGCAACTGCTGGAAGACCTGCGCCACCACAAGCTGATCCCGCCCTGGGCCATCTTCATCATGCTCACTTCCGAGGCGGCCTACGACAAGGTGATGGGCGCGGCCGAGCTCTCGCCCACCGAATACATCCTCAAGCCCTTCACGGCCGACATCCTGAACCAGCGCATCCAGCGCGCGCTGGCCCGCCGCGCCGCCATGCTGCCGGCCTACCAGCAGGTCGCGCAGGGCAATCCGCAGGCGGCCATCCGGACCTGCATCGACGCCGTGCAGGCGCAGCCGCGCTACGCCGCCGACTTCGCGCGCCTGCGCGCCGAGCTGCATGTCGCGCTGAAGGAGCACGAGCAGGCCGAGGGCGTGTACCGCCAGCTGATCGCGGCGCGGCCGATGGGCTGGGCCAGGCTGGGACTGGCGCGCGCGCTGGCGGCCCAGGGCCGCATCGAGGAAGCGGTCGAACTGCTGCAGCAGCTGGTGAGCGACAACCCGCGCCTGATGGCGGCCTACGACCTGCTGGCGCGCTGCTACGAGGAGCGCGGCGAGCACGCCGAGGCCCAGAAAACGCTGGAGGAAGCGGTCGGCATCTCGCCCCACATGGTGCGGCGCCTGCGCAAGCTGGGCGAGGTCGCGCTGGAAACCGGCGACGTGGCGGCGGCCGAGAAATCCTTCAAGCAGGTCGTCTCGCGCTCGCGCTACTCCGAATTCCGCAACCCCGAGGACCACGTCAACCTGGTCAGGGCGCTGGTGCGCAAGGGCGATCCGCTGTCCGCCGCCGGCGTGATCCGCGACCTCGAACGCTCGCTGCGCGGCACCCCCGAAACGGACGCCTGCCTGGCGATCTCCAGCGCCCTGCTGCAGGAAGCGAGCGGCAACCAGGCCGGCGCCGTGGCCGACCTGCGCAGCGCGGTGGTGGCGGTGCGCGCCGGCAGCGCCCTGTCGCCGACCCTGAGGGTGGGCCTGACCCGCTCCCTGCTGGAACACCGCATGGACGAGGAAGCTTCGGAGGTGATGCTGACCGCAATGAACGGCCAGGACGGCGCCGTCACCGCCCAGCAGGCGATGAATGTGTTCGTCAAGGCCGGCCGTCCCGACCTGGCCGACGGCATGGGCAAGCAGCTGCGCGCCCAGGCCCAGATCCTGCTCGGCGTGGCCGACGAGAAGCGCAACATGGGCGACGTGCGCGGCGCCGTGCAGACCCTACTGGAAGCCCTGCACCTGGCGCCGGGCAACCTGCAGGTGATGATCGCGGTGGTCGGCGGCATCCTCCGGCAGATCATGGAGATGGGCTGGGATCACCCGCTGGCGGGGCTGTGCGCCGAACAGCTCGAGCATATCCGGGCGCTGGATCCGGCACATCCGCGCTTGCAGGCACTGGACGAGGAGTTCATGGGGGCGAAGCGGAAGTACGGCATCTCGTCGTAGGGTGGGCACCACGTGCCCACGCGTGACGGTCGCTTAACGCCGGCTTTCGCGTGGGCTCGGTGAGCCCACCCTACGGCTGGCCATATCCACCGCCCCCAGGTGTCTCGATCACGAACATGTCGCCCGCCTGCATATCGACCTTCCCGATATGTCCCAGCTCCTCCACCCGCCCATCGGCACGCACGACGAGGTTCCGCCCCTTCTCGCCGGGCTCGCCGCCGGCCATCCCGAACGGCGCATGAATCCGGTTGTTCGACAAAATCGCCGCCGTCATCGGCTCCAGGAAGCGCACCTTGCGCACGCCGCCGTTCCCGCCATGCCACCTTCCGGCTCCGCCTGAACCTTCACGGATCGCATAGCTCTCCAGCCGTACCGGGAAGCGGAATTCCAGGATCTCCGGGTCCGTCAGGCGCGAGTTGGTCATGTTGGTCTGGACCACGTCGGTGCCGTCGTAGCCTTCGCCCGCGCCCGAGCCGCCGGAAATCGTCTCGTAGTACTGGTAGCGCGCATTCCCGAAGGTGAAGTTGTTCATCGTGCCCTGCGCGGCCGCCATCACCTGCAGCGCGCCGTACAGCGCGTTGGTGATGCAGGTCGATGTCTCGACGTTGCCCGACACGACCGAGGCCGGATAGTGCGGGTTCAGCATCGAGCCCGGCGGGATGATGACCTTCAGCGGCTTCAGGCAGCCGGCGTTCAGCGGAATCTCGTCGTCGACCAGGGTGCGGAACACGTACAGGACGGCGGCCATGCACACCGCGGACGGCGCGTTGAAGTTGTTCGGCAGCTGGCTCGACGTACCGGTGAAGTCGATCTCCGCGCTGCGGCTGGCGGCATCGACGCGGATCGCCACCTCGATGTGGGCGCCGTTGTCGAGCTCATAGCGGTAGTGGCCATCCTTCAGCACCGCGATCACGCGCCGCACCGCTTCCTCGGCGTTGTCCTGCACGTGGCCCATGTAGGCGCGCACGACGTCCAGGCCGTAATAGGCGACCATCCTGCGCAGTTCCTCGACGCCCTTCTGGTTGGCCGCGACCTGGGCCCGCAGGTCGGCCAGGTTCTGGTCCGGATTGCGGGCCGGCCAGCGCGCCGCCGCGAGGAGCGAACGCGCCTCGGCCTCGCGCAGCACGCCGTCGGCGCCGTCGACCAGCTTGAAATTGTCGATCAGGACGCCCTCTTCCTCGATGTGGCAGGAATCCGGCGGCATCGAGCCCGGCGTGGTGCCGCCGATGTCGGCATGGTGGCCGCGCGAGCCGACGTAGAACAGGATCTCCTGCCCCGCCTCGTCGAACACGGGCGAGATCACCGTCACGTCCGGCAGGTGGGTGCCGCCGTTGTACGGATCGTTCAGCACGTAGACGTCGCCGGCCTTCATCCTGCCTGCGTTCTTGCGCATCACCGCCTTGATGCTCTCGCCCATCGAGCCCAGGTGCACCGGCATGTGCGGCGCGTTGGCGACCAGGTTGCCTTCGTGGTCGAAGATCGCGCAGCTGAAGTCGAGGCGCTCCTTGATGTTCACCGAATAGGCCGTGTTCTGCAGCCGCAGCCCCATCTGCTCGGCAATCGACATGAACAGGTTGTTGAAGACTTCCAGCATCACCGGATCCGCGCTGGTGCCGATCGCGTGCCGTTCGGGCAGCGCCTCGACCCGCCGCAGCACCAGGTGGTCCCAGGCCGTGACCTCGGCCTGCCAGCCGGCTTCGACGACGGTGGTCGCATTCGCCTCGGCGATGATCGCAGGCCCTTTCAGCACGTCGCCCGGCTTGATCCCGGCGCGCAGGTAGACCGCGGTGTCGCGCCATGCTCCGCCGGCGAACATCCGCACGCGCTCGTGCGCTGGCGGGGTATTGCCGGCGCCGGGCACGGCCTGCGCCAGCTCGGGCGGCGCATCGGAGCGGCCGAGCGCCTCGACGGAGACCGCCTCCACCACCAGCGCCTTGCCCGGCATGAGGAAGGAGAAGCGGCGCCGGTAGGCGTCCTCGAAGGCCTGCTGCATGGCCGCGTGCGCGTCGAAAGCCACCACGATGGCCGAATCCGTGCCTTCGTAGCGCAGGTGCACGCGGCGCAGCAGTTCGATGCGTTCGGCCGCGACGCCCTGGGACAGCAGCTCGTCGCGGGCGCGCGCGCCGAGTTCGTCCAGCTCGGCCGCCAGCCCGGCGTCATCCAGTTCGGCCAGGCGGCGCTCGACGGCGCGCTCGCGCATCGCGCTCTGGTCCGCCAGGCCCATGCCGTAAGCCGACAGCACCCCGGCCAGCGAGTGGATGAAGACCGTCTTCATGCCCAGCGCGTCCGCCACCAGGCAGGCGTGCTGGCCGCCGGCGCCGCCGAAACTGGTCAGGGTATAGCCGGTCACGTCATGGCCGCGCTGCACCGAGATCTGCTTGATCGCGTTGGCCATGTTGCCGACCGCGATCTGGATGAAGCCCTCGGCCACCGCTTCCGGCGCCGGCGTCGATCCGGTGGCGGCGCCGATTTCCTTCGCCAGCGCGGCAAAGCCTGCGCGCACGGCATCGACGTCGAGCGGCTCGTCGCCGGAGGCGCCGAACAGGCGCGGGAAGTGCTGCGGCTGGATCTTGCCGAGCATGACGTTGCAGTCGGTGACCGCCAGCGGTCCGCCGCGGCGGTAGCTGGCCGGTCCGGGGTTCGCGCCCGCGCTGTCCGGCCCGACGCGGTAGCGGCTGCCGTCAAAGTGCAGGATCGAGCCGCCGCCCGCCGCCACCGTGTGGATGCTCATCATGGGCGCGCGCATGCGCACGCCGGCCACTTGGGTCTCGAATACGCGCTCATAATCGGAAGGATGCGCACCCGCGAAGTGCGAGACATCGGTCGAGGTGCCGCCCATGTCGAAGCCGATCACGCGCTCGAAGCCGGCCAGGCGGCTGGAGCGCACCATGCCGACGATGCCGCCGGCGGGGCCCGAGAGGATGCTGTCCTTGCCCTGGAAGGTGCGCGCATCGGTCAGGCCGCCGCTGGACTGCATGAACTGCAGGTTCACGCCGGGGAGCTCGCCGGCCACTTGGTCGACGTAGCGGCGCAGGATCGGCGACAGGTAGGCGTCCACCACGGTGGTGTCGCCGCGTGCGACCAGTTTCATCAGCGGACTGGCCTGGTGCGATACCGAGACCTGGGTAAAGCCGATCTCGCGCGCGATGCGCGCCACCGCAGCCTCGTGCCGCGTGTGGCGGTAGCCGTGCATGAAGACGATCGCCAGGCTGCGCAGGCCGGCGTCGAAGGCGGCCTGGAGTTCGCGCCGCGCGCCCTCCT
This sequence comes from Telluria sp. Soil_C_11, assembly GCF_057657395.1. NCBI lineage: Bacteria > Pseudomonadati > Pseudomonadota > Betaproteobacteria > Burkholderiales > Oxalobacteraceae > Telluria > Telluria sp. Soil_C_11. Next base: position 9,181 of record NZ_JBDGIN010000011.1, read on the forward strand.
CGTCCAGCGCCCGCACCACCTCGCCGTGGGCGCCCATGCGCTCGTCGATCTCGATCACGCGCCGGTACAGCAGTTCGGGCAGGACGATGTGGCGGTCGAACAGGCGCGGGCGGTTCTGGTAGGCGATGCGCAGGGCATCGCGGAAACCGCGCGTGATGGCCAGGACGGTCGGCTCGCCCTTGCGCTCCAGCAGCGCGTTGGTGGCGACCGTGGTGCCCATCTTGACCGCTTCGATGGCGCCTTCCGGCACCACCTCGCCGGGCTGCAGGCCCAGCAGGTGCCGGATACCGGCGACGGCGGCGTCGCGGTAGTGCTCGGGGTTCTCGGACAGCAGTTTGTGGGTGACGAGCGTGCCGTCGGGGCGGCGCGCCACGATGTCGGTGAAGGTGCCGCCACGGTCGATCCAGAACTGCCAGTCCATGTGTTCTCCAATTCGTTGCCACAAAGTCGACATGTATTGTAGTCGCGACTCGCGCCGCGTTGCGAATTTGGCGACAATACCCGTCACCGCCTACTTTACGGAGCCCCTATGGACACCCTGCTCTACAGCTGCGACCAGATCCGCGCCATCGAACGCGCCGCCCAGGCCAGGGTCGCGCCCGGCGAGCTGATGGAACGCGCGGGCCGGGCCGCCGCCGACTTCGCGCTCGAGCTGCTGGACGGCGAGGCGGCCGGCGCCGTACTGCTGCTGGCCGGCCCGGGCAACAATGGCGGCGACGGACTCGAACTGGCGGCGCAGCTCGCGCGCCAGGGCGTGGACGTCGAGGCGCTGCACCTGGCGGGCGAACGCGCGCCGTCGTTCGAAGCCGGGCGCGCGCTGCAGCGGGCGGTCGATGCCGGGGTACGCTTCGTCGACGAGGTGCCGGCGGGCCGGCCCTGGCGCCTGGTGGTCGATGCCCTGTTCGGCATCGGCCTCGCGCGCCCGCTCGCCGGACGCGCGCGCGAACTGGCGACGTGGACGGCCAGTCTCGACTGCCCGGTGCTGGCGCTCGACGTGCCGAGCGGCCTGGAAGCCGACACGGGCGCCGTCATCGGTCCGGACGGCGCCGCGGTGGCGGCCACGCACACGATCACCTTCCTCGGCAACAAGCCGGGCCTGCACACGGGCGACGGTTGCGACCATGCGGGCGAGGTGCGGGTGGACATGCTGGGCGCGGACGGTCTGCACCAAGAGCTGGCGCAGGCGGTGCTGAACGCTCCGCCCCTGTTCGCCGACCGCCTGGCGCCACGGCGCCGCAATTCGCACAAGGGCAGCTTCGGCGACGTCGCGGTATTGGGCGGCGCGCGCGGCATGGCCGGGGCCGCGGTGCTGGCCGCGCGCGCGGCCCTGCACGGCGGCGCGGGCCGGGTGTTCGCCGCCATGCTCGACCCGGGCATGGCCATCGATCCGACCCAGCCCGAGATCATGTTCCGCGACGCCGCCGGGATGGACTTCGCCGGCCGCACCGTGGTGGCGGGCCCAGGCATGGGCAATGCCGACGCAGCCATCCACCTGTTCGGCAAGGTCATCGAGGCGCGCACGCCGCTGGTCGCCGATGCCGACGCCCTCAACCTGGCTACGGCGCGGCCCGAACTGCACGAACGGCTGGCGGCGCACGGCGGCCAGGTGGTCCTGACCCCGCATCCGCTGGAGGCCGCGCGCCTGCTCGGCGTGACCGCGCCGATCGTGCAGGCCGACCGCCTGGAACACGCGCGCGAACTGGCGCTGCGCCTGAACAGCGTGGTGGTGCTGAAGGGCGCCGGCAGCGTGATCGCGCGCCCGGACGGCTTCGTGGCCGTGAACACGAGCGGCAACCCGGGCCTGGCGACCGGCGGCAGCGGCGACGTGCTGGCGGGCTTCTGCGGGGCCCTGCTGGCCCAGGGCTGGCCGGCCTGGGAAGCCGCGCTGGGGGCCGTGTGGATGCACGGAGCAGCGGCGGACTGGCTGGTGTCGGATGGCGCCGGACCGGTCGGGCTGACGGCGGGCGAACTGCCGAAAGCGATCCGCGCCGTGTTCAACGCATTGATCAGCGCGTAGGGTGGGCACCCCGTGCCCACGCGTGACGCTCGCGTCACGTTGGCATCAACATGGGCTCGGGAGAGCCCACCCTATACCAGCCGTCCTGCCGCAATGGTCAGGGTCCGCCCGCAACGCGCCGCCATCGCCGGATCGTGCGTCACCAGCACCAGGGTCGAGCCGCGTTCGCGGTTCAGCTCGAACATCAGCCGGATCACGGCCTCGCCGGTGGCGGCGTCGATGCTGCCGGTCGGCTCGTCGGCGAACAGCAGCGGCGGCTCGGTGACGAAGGCGCGCGCCAGGGCCACGCGCTGCTGTTCGCCGCCTGACAGGTATTTCGGATAGTGGCGCAGGCGGCTTTCCAGTCCGACCCGGCCCAGCATCGCGGCGGCTTTTGCACGCGCATCCGGATCGCCGCGCAGCTCGAGCGGCAGCATCACGTTTTCCAGCGCGCTCAGGTGCGGCAACAACTGGAAGGACTGGAACACGAAGCCCAGCTTGGCCTTGCGGAAAGCGGCACGGCCATCCTCGTCAAGGGCGAAGATGTCGGTGCCGTCGAGCTTGACCGTGCCGCTGGACGGCGTGTCGAGCCCGGCCAGCAGGCCCAGCAAAGTCGACTTGCCGGAGCCGGACGCGCCGACCAGGGCAAGCGTCTCGGCCGGTTGCACGGTAAAATCGACATTGTGCAGGATGGTGAGTTCGCCGCTGGCGTCCGCCACCCGCTTCGACAGGCCGGCGACTTCGATCGCCGGATGCCGCACGACCGCATCACGTTTGGAAGCCTCGGGAATATCACGCATGCTCGCTCATTTCAAGTTCAGGAAGTTCACTATCGGCGCCCTCGCGGCCTTCGCGCTGGCGGCGTCGGGGAGCGCCTATTCTGCACCAAAAACCGTGCTGGTGGTGGGCGACAGCCTGTCCGCCGAATACGGGCTGGCGCGCGGCAGCGGCTGGGTCGCCCTGCTCGAACGGAAGCTGAAGGCCGAAAAGCTCGACGCCCGCATCGTCAACGCCAGCATCAGCGGCGACACCACCAGCGGCGGACGCTCGCGCCTGCCCGCCCTGCTGGCCCAGCACAAGCCGGACGTGGTGGTGCTGGAGCTGGGCGCCAACGACGGCCTGCGCGGACTGCCGATCCCGTCGGCCGAAGACAACCTGCGCACCATGGTCAAGCTGTCGCAGCAGAACAGGGCCAAGGTCCTGCTGGTCGGCATCCACATGCCGCCGAACTACGGGCGCGCCTATACCGAACGCTTCACGGGCATGTACAAGGAACTGTCCGCCAGCCTGAAGGTGCCGCTGGTGCCGTATATGCTGCAGGGCGTCGAGCTGGTCCCGACGAATTTCCAGGCCGACCGCATGCATCCATTGGCCAGCGCCCACCCCGTCATCCTCAATAACATCTGGCCGCAACTGGCTCCCCTGATCAAACAATAATGAAATACCCCGCTGTCCTCAGCTTCACCGACATTTTCGCGCAGCTCGACGAATTCGACGCCATCATCGATGCGCGCAGCGAATCCGAGTTCGCGCTCGACCACATCCCCGGCGCCATCAACTGCCCGGTGTTGAACGACGAGGAACGCATCCTGGTCGGCACCACTTACAAGCAGGTCGGCGCCTTCGAAGCGAAGAAGATCGGCGCGCCGCTGGTGGCGCGCAACGTCGCCCGGTTTATCGACACGCTGTTCGCCGACAAGCCGCGCGACTGGAAACCGCTGGTCTATTGCTGGCGCGGCGGCAACCGCAGCGGCTCGATGGCCCACATCCTGGCCAAGGTCGGCTGGCCGGTGGTGCAGCTCGACGGCGGCTACAAGGCCTTCCGCGGCTTCGTCAACAGCGCGCTGGAGAACCCGCCGGCGCTACGGTTCCGCGTGATCTGCGGCACCACCGGCAGCGGCAAGAGCCGGCTGCTGGAAACGCTCGAGGCAATCGGCGCCCAGGTGCTCGACCTCGAACGCCTGGCGGCCCACCGCGGCTCGGTGCTGGGCCACCTGCCGAACGAGCCCCAGCCCAGCCAGAAAATGTTCGAGACCCGCATCTGGGACAAGCTGCGGCGCTTCGATCCGGACAAACCGGTGTTCGTGGAATCGGAAAGCAAGAAGGTCGGCAACCTGCGCGTGCCGGACGTGGTCATGGAGCGCATGCGCGCCTCGCCCTGCATCTCGCTGATGCTGTCGCGCCCGAACCGCGTGCGCCTGCTGATGGAGGATTACCAGCACTTCTGCGCCGACCCGTCGGCCCTGAACGCCCAGCTCGACCACCTGGTGCAGTTGCACGGCCGCGCCAGAATCGACGATTGGCAGGCGATGGCGACCGGCGGCAGGCTGCCGGAGCTGGTCGACGAACTGCTGGTCCAGCATTACGATCCGGCCTACCTGCGCTCGATCGACCGCAACTTCGTGCACTATCCGCAGGCGGACGTGCTGGAGCTGGGGGATATCGGCAAGGAGGATTTCCTGGCTGCCGCCAGGAAACTGCACGCCGAGTCATAACGCAGGTGGGCATCAAGTGCCCGTCCCGCCAAAACAAAAGCCCGGTCCGCTCGCGCGGCCGGGCTTTATGTTTGGGTCAAAGTGATTACTCGGCCTTCGCGCCCAGGTCAGCCGGCTTGACGTTGACCTTGGCCTTGGCCTTCTTCTTCAGGGCCTCGATGTAGCCGTACATCTCGGCGCCGCCGACGGCGCGGGCGATCGCATCGGCTTCCTGCTTGCGGCGCGCCTGGTCAGGCTGGGCCGGCAGCGACACCTTGCCGATGCGGTACACGCCATAGCCCTGGCCCGGCAGCTCGACGCCGACATAGGCAGGCAGCTTGCTCACGTCGGCCTTCAGCACGGCGATCGCGGCGGCGCGGTTGATGCCCGGATCCTGCTGCATGGTGCGCGACAGGACCTTCACTTCGCCGAAGCCGGTGGCGTCGCCGGATGCCTTCAGCGCAGCCAGCTTGGCTTCGCCGGCCTGGCGCGCCAGGCGCATCTCTTCTTCCTGGGTCACGCGCTGGCGGATCTGGTCCGCTACTTCTGCCAGCGGACGCTTGGCGGCCGGCTTGAACTCGACCACGCGGCCCGCCACCAGGGTGCTCGGCGCCACTTCGACGGCTTCGGTATTGCGCTTGTTGGCGATCGCGTCCTGGGAGAAGATCGCCTTCAGGAACTTCTCGTTGTTCACCGGCGCCTTGCCCAGCGCCGGGTTCGGCGTACGGGTCAGGCCGTCGACGGTCTGGATGGCCAGGCCGAGCTTGTCCGCGACCGGCTTCAGGCTGTCCGACTGCTCGTAGACGGTATTCGTGAAGGTTTCTGCCAGTTCCGAGTACTTGCTCGACATCTTGGTCTTCTTCAGCTCGGCCACGATTTGCGGCTTCGCTTCTTCCAGGCTCTTCTGGACTTCCGGCACGACCTTGGTGACCTTGACGATGTGGTAGCCGAAGTTCGAACGCACCAGGCCGCTGATTTCGCCTTCCTTGAGCTGGAAGATCGCATCTTCGACCGGCTTGTCGAACAGGCCTTTCTCGACCACGCCCAGGTCGCCGCCCAGCTCGGCCGACCCAGGATCCTGGGACTGCGCCCTGGCGATCTTCGCGAACTCGCCCGGGTTCTTCTGCAGCTCGGCCAGGATGGCTTGCGCCTTGGCCTTGGCGGCCGCGTCATCGGCCGGCTTGGCGTCCTTCGCGACGGCGATCAGGATGTGGCTGGCGCTGCGCTTTTCCGGGGTGGCGAAGCGGGCCTTGTTCTTGTTGTAGGCGTCGGCGACTTCCGCGTCGCTGACAGTCACCTGCTTCTCGACGGCGTCGGCATCGAACAGCACGTACTCGGCCTTGATCTGCTCCGGCACCTGGAACAGGGTGGCGTTCTTGTCGTAGTAGGCCTTGATCATGTCGTCGGTGACCTTGACCTGGGAGGCGAAGTTCGCGATCGGGAACATCAGTTCCTGGACTTCGCGCTGCTGGTCGTTGATGTCCGACAGGCGGTTCGCCACCGAGCGCGGCGCGAAAGCCGTGCCCTGCACCGAACCGGCCAGTTGCTGCACCGCCAGCTGGTAGCCGACGCGTTGCTCGAAGCCCTCGGCGGTCATGCCCTGTGAGGCCAGGAAGGCCTTGTAGGCGTCGAGGTCGAAGCTGCCGTCCGGCTTGCGCATGCCGGTCTGTTCGATGATGCCCTTGTACAGGGAATCTTTACCGACCGTCAGGTGGCTGCGCGCCACTTCGGTGCCGATCGCGCGCTCGGCCACCAGGCCGTCGAGGACTTCCTGCTTCGCTTCCGGCGTATCGAACAGCTTCTGGTCGAACTGCGGGCCCATCATGGCGCGCGCCTGCTCGATCTGGCGGCGCTGCGCGGATTCCCATTCCTGCTGCGTGATCTTGCGGCCGTCGACGGTGGCGACGCCATCGCTGTCGCTGCGCTTTTCATACTGGCTTACGCCGACGAGCACGAACGAAGGCAGGATCAGCAGGAGCAGCAGGAACTGCATCAGCCGCTGGTGGGTACGGATAAATTCAAACATGGTCAGCCAATCAAGGTTGAAAATGCGATTACAAAAACCTAAAAAAAAAGGCGAACAATCGTTCGCCTTTTTTTCACACCTGAATTCTGGCGGAGCGGACGGGGCTCGAACCCGCGACCCCCGGCGTGACAGGCCGGTATTCTAACCAACTGAACTACCGCTCCAGATTCTGTGCTGCATGTGGTCTGTCTTATCGAGTGGCGGAGCGGACGGGGCTCGAACCCGCGACCCCCGGCGTGACAGGCCGGTATTCTAACCAACTGAACTACCGCTCCACGCAATAAGGCGACACTTTCCGCTGCGGTCAGCGCAGCGAAGGCATTAGTTTACTGCATCTTTCAGGGCTTTACCAGCCTTAAATTTCGGGACATTGGCGGCCTTGATCTTGATGGCTTCCTTGGTGCGCGGGTCGCGGCCGGTGCGGGCAGCGCGTTCGCCGACGGTGAAGGTGCCGAAGCCGACCAGGGTCACGCTGTCCTTGTTCTTCAGGGTGTTGGTCACCGCGTCGATCATCGCGTCGAGGGCGCGCGCCGCAGAGGCTTTGGTCAGGTCCGCGGATTTCGCGATTTCTTCGATCAGTTCAGTTTTGTTCACTTCTTTTCCCTCGTTAGACATTCGGCAAAAAACCGCAAGCGCGTATTAAACAAGGGGGGATGCTTTGTGTCAAGCAACGTTACTACCGCATGGCAACATTTAGAGCGCGGCGTCCAAAATGCCGTCGTCCCCGCGGAGGCGGGGACCCAAGTTCTGCGTGCGTTACCTGAACGCTGACAAACTTGGGTCCCCGCCTGCGCGGGGACGACGATTCGAACGCTAACGCTTAGTGCTTGACGACGCCGCCCTGCCCGTCGGTGGTCGCCGCCACCGGCGAAGCCGCCACGGCCGGCACGTCGACCAGCGGTTCGGGCTGGCGTTCCAGGGCGACTTCCAGCACCTTTTCGATCCAGCGCACCGGCACGATCTCGAGCTTGTTCTTGACGTTGTCCGGGATCTCGGCCAGGTCCTTCACGTTCTGCTCGGGGATCAGCACCGTCTTGATGCCGCCGCGCTGGGCTGCCAGCAGCTTCTCCTTCAGGCCGCCGATCGGCAGCACTTCGCCGCGCAGCGTGATCTCGCCGGTCATCGCCACGTCGGCGCGGACCGGGATGCCGGTGAACACCGACACCAGCGCCGTGGTCAGGCCGATACCGGCGGACGGACCGTCCTTCGGCGTCGCACCTTCCGGCAGGTGGATGTGGATGTCGGTCTTCTCGAAGGTTTCGCTCTTGATGCCCAGGCGCTGTGCGCGCGAACGCACCACGGTGCGGGCGGCTTCGATCGATTCCTTCATCACGTCGCCCAGCGTACCGGTGCGGATCACCGCGCCCTTGCCCGGCACCTGCACGGCTTCGATGGTCAGCAGGTCGCCGCCGACTTCGGTCCATGCGAGGCCCGCCACCTGGCCGACCTGGTTGTCCTTCTCGGCCACGCCGAAGTCGAAGCGGCGCACGCCCAGGAATTTATCCAGGTTCTTGGCCGACACCAGCACGCGCTTGTTGTCCTTCTTCAGCAGCAGCATCTTGACGACCTTGCGGCAGATCTTCGAGATTTCGCGCTCGAGCGAACGCACGCCCGCTTCACGGGTGTAGTAGCGGATGATGTCGCGGATCGCCGACTCGTCGACCTTGATCTCGTCTTCCTGCAGGCCGTTGTTCTTGATCTGCTTCGGCAGCAGGTAGCGCTGCGCGATGCTGGTCTTCTCGTCCTCGGTGTAACCCGACAGGCGGATCACTTCCATCCGGTCCAGCAGCGCCGGCGGGATGTTGAACGAGTTCGAGGTCGCCACGAACATCACGTCCGACAGGTCGAAGTCGACTTCGACGTAGTGGTCGCTGAACGTGTGGTTCTGGGCCGGGTCCAGCACCTCGAGCAGGGCCGACGACGGGTCGCCGCGGAAGTCCGCGCCCATCTTATCGATTTCGTCGAGCAGGAACAGCGGATTGCGCACGCCGACCTTGGTCAGCGACTGCAGCACCTTGCCCGGCATCGAGCCGATGTAGGTACGGCGGTGGCCGCGGATCTCGGCCTCGTCGCGCACGCCGCCGAGCGCCATGCGCACGTACTTGCGGTTGGTGGCGCGGGCGATCGATTCGCCCAGCGAGGTCTTGCCCACGCCCGGAGGACCGACGAAGCACAGGATCGGCGCCTTCAGCTTGTCGACGCGCTGCTGCACTGCGAGGTACTCGAGGATGCGTTCCTTGATCTTGTCGAGGCCGTAGTGATCGGCTTCCAGCACCTGCTGGGCCTTCTCCAGGTCGATGGTGACCTTGGATTTCTTTTTCCACGGCAGGCCGACCAGGGTATCGATGTAGTTGCGCACCACGGTCGCTTCGGCCGACATCGGCGACATCAGCTTCAGCTTCTTGATCTCGGCCTGGGCCTTTTCCATGGCCTCCTTCGGCATCTTGGCGGCGATCACCTTCTTCTCGAGTTCCTCGATGTCGGCGCCCTCTTCGCCCTCGCCCAGCTCTTTCTGGATCGCTTTCACCTGCTCGTTCAGGTAGTACTCGCGCTGCGATTTTTCCATCTGGCGCTTGACGCGGCCGCGGATGCGCTTTTCCACCTGCAGGATGTCGAGTTCGCCTTCCAGCTGGCCGAGCAGATGCTCCAGGCGCTTGGCGACGTTGAAGATCTCGAGGATCACCTGTTTCTGCTCGAGCTTGAGCGGCAGGTGGGCGGCGACGGTGTCGGCCAGGCGGCCGGCGTCGTCGATACCGGCCAGCGAAGCGAGGATCTCGGGCGGGATTTTCTTGTTCAGTTTGACGTACTGGTCGAACTGCTGGACGATCGCGCGGCGCATTGCCTCGACTTCCGAATCGTCGCCGATTTCGGAATTAATCGGGGTCAAGTCGGCAACGAAGTGGCTCGGCGCGTCGGTGATCTGATTGATACGGGCACGCTGCGCGCCTTCGACCAGCACCTTCACGGTACCGTCGGGCAGCTTCAGCATTTGCAGAATATTGGCCACGCAGCCGATCTCGTAGATGTCTGCGGCGGAAGGCTCGTCCTTGGCAGCCGCCTTCTGGGCGGCGAGCATGATGCTCTTACCCTGTTCCATCGCGGCTTCGAGCGCCTTGATCGATTTCGGGCGGCCGACGAACAGAGGTATCACCATATGCGGAAACACGACCACGTCGCGCAGAGGCAGCAGCGGCAAGGTCATCTGTTCAGTAAATTTAGTAGTCGTCATGGCATACCTTATAAAAAGCGTGTTGACGATGTTGGGAGTCCACCGTCAATTCACAAGAGCGGCCGAAAAATAATTTTCTATTGCAAGAATAATTAATAAAGCCGTTCCGACAAAAGTAGCTTCCGAAATAAAAAAGCCACTGCGCGACCGTAATCACGAGTGGCTTTCCGTTTGAAGCCCGGGTCTTTTGTTGAGATTGATTTTACCGCCAAGAATCAGCGTTTCAAGACCTTTTGTTGTGTGTGCGCGCGGAAATTTTAATTTTCTCCGGCCGCTTTCGGGGATTCGCTGTAAATCAGTAAAGGTTTCGCACCGTTCGTGATCGTATTTTCATCGATCACGACCTTGACAACATTCTGCTGGCTTGGCAGTTCATACATCACGTCCAGCAAGGCGTGTTCCAGGATCGAACGCAGGCCGCGTGCGCCGGTCTTGCGCGCCAGTGCCTTCTTGGCAATCGCGTGCAGGGCCGCCGGGCGGATTTCGAGTTCGGCGCCTTCCATGTCCAGCAGTTTCGAGTACTGCTTGATCAGTGCGTTCTTCGGCTCGACCAGGATCTGGATCAAGGCTTCCTCGGTCAGCTCGCTCAGGGTGGCGACGACCGGCAGGCGGCCGACCAGTTCCGGGATCAGGCCGAACTTGACCAGGTCTTCCGGTTCCGCTTCCATCAGCACGTCGCTGACCGAACGCGAGGTCTGGCTCTTGACGTTGGCGCCGAAGCCGATGCCCGACTTTTCCGAGCGGTTCTGGATGACCTTGTCGAGGCCGTCGAACGCGCCGCCGCAGATGAACAGGATGTTGGTCGTGTCGATCTGGACGAAGTCCTGGTTCGGATGCTTGCGCCCGCCCTGTGGGGGCACGGAAGCCATGGTGCCTTCGATCAGCTTCAGCAGGGCCTGCTGCACGCCTTCGCCCGAGACGTCGCGGGTGATCGACGGATTGTCCGACTTGCGCGAAATCTTGTCGATCTCGTCGATGTAGACGATGCCGCGCTGGGCCTTCTCGACTTCGTAGTTGCAGCTCTGCAGCAGCTTCTGGATGATGTTCTCGACGTCCTCGCCCACGTAGCCGGCTTCGGTCAGGGTGGTCGCGTCGGCGATCACGAAGGGGACATTCAGGGTGCGCGCCAGGGTCTGGGCCAGCAGGGTCTTGCCGGAACCGGTCGGGCCCACGAGCAGGATATTGCTCTTGGACAGCTCGATGTCGTCCTTCTTGCCCAGGTGCTTGAGGCGCTTGTAGTGGTTGTAGACCGCCACCGACAGGATGCGCTTGGCCGTCTGCTGGCCGATCACGTACTGATCCAGCAGTTCGGCGATCTCGTGCGGCGTCGGCAGGTCGGACTTGGCGCCCGCCACCGATTCGACGTTCGAGGTCTCGTCACGGATGATGTCGTTGCACAGGTCGATGCACTCGTCGCAGATGAAGACCGATGGTCCTGCGATGAGCTTCTTCACCTCGTGCTGGCTCTTGCCGCAGAAGGAGCAGTACAGAAGTTTTTCACCGCTAGAGGATTTTTTGTCAGACATGGGGCAGGTTTCTGTTGAATTGCTACGAATATAACGCTAATACGGGGGCGCAACAAGTGCGCACGTCTCCATGCTACCCGAAATAAAAAAAGAACGCCCGATCCGCTGTTGCGCTCGGGCGTCTTTCAGCAACACCGCGTATGGTGCGTATGCGGGAATGCTTATGCGCGGTTGGTCAGGACCCTGTCGATCAGACCATATTCCACGGCTTCCTCGCTCGACATGAAACGGTCGCGGTCGGTGTCCTTGTGGATCTGTTCGATCGTCTGGCCGGTGTTGTCGGCCATGATGCGGGCCAGGCGTTCGCGCAGGTAGAGGATTTCCTTGGCCTGGATTTCGATATCCGACGCCATGCCCTGCGAACCGCCGGACGGCTGGTGGATCATGACGCGCGAGTTCGGCAGCGAGAAGCGCTTGCCCTTGGCGCCGGCCGCCAGCAGGAAGGCGCCCATCGAGGCGGCCAGGCCCGTGCACAGGGTCGACACGTCCGGCTTGATGAAGTTCATCGTGTCGAAGATGGCCAGGCCAGCCGACACCGAACCACCCGGCGAGTTGATGTAGAGCGAAATGTCCTTGTCCGGATTTTCGCTTTCCAGGAACAGCAGCTGGGCCACGATGAGATTGGCCATCTGGTCGTTGACAGGACCGACCAGGAAAATCACGCGCTCTTTCAGCAGGCGCGAGTAGATGTCGTAGGCACGCTCGCCGCGGCCGCTCTGCTCGATCACCATCGGCACCAGGCCGAGGGCTTGGGTATCCAACGCAGGATTACGATTCATACCTGTCACTTTCCTTAAAGAAGATGTTCAGAGACGCCAACCGGCGCACGAAGGCGCCGGTTGGCAAGGCTCGTCACCTCAAGCTTACACCGAAGCTCAGGCTTGCGGCGCGCTGCCCATCAGTTCGTCAAAGGCGATGTCCTTGGTCGTCACCTTTGCCTTGCCAAGCACATAGTTAACGACGTTTTCTTCCAATACAAGAGCTTCGATCTCGCCCAGGCGACGACGATCGCTATAGTAGTACTTCAGGACTTCTTTCGGATCTTCGTAGCTTTGCGCGAAGTCTTCGATCTGTGCTTTCACCTGCTCCTGGGTGGCCTGCAGGTTGTTGTCCTGGACCAGTTGCGACAGGATCAGGCCCAGGCGCACGCGGCGCTCGGCCTTGGTGGCGAACAGGTCGGCCGGGAACGGCAGGCTCTTCACGTCCATGCCGCGCTGGGCCATGTCCTGGCGGGTCTGCTCGGCCAGGCGCTGCGAATCCTGCTCGATCATGACCTTCGGCACGTCCATCTCGGTGGCCTTGACCAGGGCGTCCATCACGGCTTCCTTGTTGCGGGCCTTGATGCGGGCGTTGACTTCACGCTCCAGGTTGACCTTGATGTCGTCGCGCATCTTCTCGACGCTGCCGTCTTCGATGCCCAGCGACTTGGCGAACTCGGCGTCGACTTCCGGCAGGTGCGCCCACTCCAGGTTCTTCAGGGTGATGGTGAACTCGGCGGTTTTGCCGGCCACGTCCTTGCCGTGGTAATCCTCCGGGAAGGCCAGCGGGAAGGTCTTGCTCTCGCCCACTTTCAGGCCGACGGTCGCGGCTTCGAATTCCGGCAGCATGCGGCCTTCGCCCAGCACGAATGCATAGTTCTCGGCCTTGCCGCCGGCGAACTCGACGCCGTCGATGGTGCCGACGAAGTCCACGGTCACGCGGTCGCCGTTGGCTGCGACTCCCTCGCCACCAGTGCCGTGCTCACCGGCTTCGCCCTTGGTGTGGTAGTGCACGCGCTGCTTGCGCAGGATGTCGATGGTCTTGTCGATCTCGGCGTCCGAGACGTCGGCCTTGACGGTCTCGACTTCCACGCCCGACAGGTCCGGCAGGCTCACTTCCGGATAGACTTCGAAGGTGGCGTCGAACGCCAGCATGCCTTCCGGCGCTTCCTGCTTCGGCTCGATTTTCGGCATGCCGGCAACGCGCAGCTGGTTCTCTTCGGCAGCCTGGCTGAATGCCTGGCCAACCTTGTCGTTCAGCACGTCGGTTTCGATCTGATAACCGTACTGAGCCGCAACCATTTTCAGGGGAACCTTGCCCGGACGGAAGCCCGGTGCGCGAGCGGTCTTGGCCTGCTTCTTGAGGCGCTTTTCAACTTCCGTACGTACGTCGCTCAGCGGAAAAGAGAGAGTCAAGCGACGCTCGAGTTTACCCAGGTTTTCGACTGCAGTTGCCATTGTAAAAATCGTCCAAAAAAATAATTATTCGTGGTGCGAGGAGGGGGACTCGAACCCCCACACCATTGCTGGCGTCAGGACCTAAACCTGGTGCGTCTACCAATTTCGCCATCCTCGCGCAGGATTGCATTCTTGCCACAAAAACAAAGGGCGCCCGTTGGTAGATCCGGTCGCCCTGCACTCCGTTGTTTAGGGGCTACAACTTCAACCAGTTATTTTACTGGATTTTCTGACACCATTGGGGAATTTTGAAAAGTGCGGAACGCATGAGTTTCATTCCGGGCGCTTCACCCTGAACCAGGCGGCATACAGCGCCGGCAGGAACAGCAGCGTCAATGCGGTCGCCACCAGCAATCCGCCCATGATCGCCACCGCCATCGGCCCCCAGAACACCGAGCGCGACAGCGGAATCATGGCCAGCGCCGCCGCGGCCGCCGTCAGCAGGATCGGCCGGCAACGCCGCACCGCGCTCTCCACGATCGCATCCCAGGCTGCGCGGCCTTCCGCGATGTCCTTCTCGATCTGGTCGACCAGGATCACGGAATTCCGGATGATCATGCCGAACAGCGCGATCACGCCCAGGTTGGCGACGAAGCCGAACGGGCGGCCCAGCAGCAGCAGCGCCATCGCCGCGCCGGCCACGCCCAACGGCCCTGTGAGGAACACCAGCACGGAGCGGGAAAAGCTATGCAGCTGCAGCATCAACAGCGTAAAGACGATGAACAGCACCAGCGGCACGTTGGCCGAGATCGACGCTTCCGCCTCCGAACTGTCGGCCGCGGCCCCGCGCAGGGTGATCCGGTAGCCGGCCGGCAGCTTCGCGCGCAGGCTGGCCAGCTTCTCGCCCACCTGCCCCGACACCGTCGCGCCCTGGATCCCGGGCACCACGTCCGACTGGACCATGATCGCCCATGCGCGGCCTTCGCGCCAGACCACGCCCGGCTCCCACACGAACTCGATGCGCGCCAGCTGCGACAGCGGCACCGGCCTGCCGGACGGCGTGGCGATATTCGTGTTCGCCAGCACCGACATGGTCGAACGCTCCTCGACCGGCTGGCGCACGACGATGTCGATCAGGCGGTTACTTTCGCGGAACTGGCCGATGGTCGTGCCGGACAGCACGGTGGCGACGGTGCGCCGCACCGCCTGGCTGGTCACGCCCAGCGCGCGCAGCTTGTCCTGGTCGAGATCGAGCCGCAGCACCTTCACCGACTCGTTCCAGTTGTCGTTCACGCCGACCGCGTTCGGATTCGCGCGCAGGATCTCCTTGACCTGGTCGGCCACGCCGCGCACCACGGCGATGTCCGGGCCGGCCACCTGGAACTGCACCGGATACGGCACCGGCGGTCCGTTCGGCAGCAGCTTCACGCGGCCGCGCACTTCCGGGAAGTCGGTCTTCAGCACCGTCTCGATCTTGTGCATCAGCGCTTCGCGCACATGCGCATCCTTCGGCAGCACCACCAGCTGCGACACGTTCGACTGCGGGAAGATCTGGTCCAGCGGCAGGTAGAAGCGCGGGCTGCCGGTGCCGACATAGCTGGTCACGCTGTCCAGCTCCGGCTGGCGCCTGACCCAGGTCTCGAACTTCTTCACCAGCGCCTCGTTGGCGGCGAAGCTGGTCCCTTCCGGCAGCCACATCTCGACCATCAGCTCGGGGCGGCTGGAATCCGGGAAGAACTGCTTCTCGATGAACTTGAAGCCGAACACGCCCAGCGCGAACACCGCCAGCGACAGCGCGATCGTGGTCTTGCGGAAGGTGACGCACCAGGTCACGATACGGCGGAAGCGGCGGTAGCCCGGCGTGTCGAACACGTCGTGGCCGCCATGTTCGCCGGCAGGATGGGGCTGCACGCGCAGCAGGATGAAGCCGATGTAGGGCGTGAAGGTCACCGCCACCACCCAGGAAACCACCAGCGCGACCGCGTTCACCGAGAACATCGAGAAGGTGTATTCGCCGGCCGCGGACTTGGCCAGGCCGATCGGCAGGAAGCCCGCCGCGGTGATCAGGGTGCCGGTCAGCATCGGGAAGGCGGTGGAGGTGTAGGCGAAGGTCGCCGCCTCGAAGCGCGACATGCCCTCCTCCATCTTCCGCACCATCATCTCCACCGCGATGATGGCGTCGTCGACCAGCAGGCCCAGGGCGATGATCAGCGCGCCCAGCGATACTTTGTGCAGCGAGATATCCAGGATATGCATGCACAGGAAGGTAATCGCCAGCACCAGCGGGATCGTCAGCGCCACCACCAGGCCGGGACGCACGTCGATGCGCCAGCGTGGCTTGCTGTGCAGGCCCAGCGCCAGGAAGGACACGACCAGCACGATCACCACCGCCTCGATCAGGGTGTGGATGAATTCGCTCACCGAGGCCGTCACCGCGGCCGGCTGGTTCGACACGCGTTCCAGCTCGATCCCGACCGGGAGCTGGGAACGGATGCGCGCCACGGTCTGCTCCAGCCCCTTGCCGAGCTGGATGATGTTGCCGCCCTTTTCCATCGACACGCCCAGGCCGATCACTTCCTTGCCGTTGAAGCGCATCTTGTCGTGCGGCGGATCCTCGTAGGCGCGGCGCACGGTGGCGAAATCGCCGAGGCGGAAGGTGGTGCTGCCGGCGCGCAGGCTGAGATCCTCGAGCTGGCGCACCGTCTTCAGGGCGCCCGTCACCCGCACCTGCAGGTTCTCGCCGGGCGTGACCAGCACGCCGGCCGACTCGACCCCGTTCTGGGTCGCGATCTGGTTGACGATGGCGTCGAAGGGCACGCCCAGCTGGGCGAATTTCTGTTGCGAGAACAGGATGTTGATCTTTTCCTGCTGCACCCCGAACTGCTCGACCTTGGCCACCAGCGGCACGCCCAGCAGCTGCTGCCGCACGAAGTCGGCGTAGTCGCGCATCTCGGCATAGGTGAAGCCGTCGCCGGACAGCGCGAAGATCGAGCCGTAGGTATCGCCGAATTCGTCGTTGAAGAAGGGGCCGGTCACGCCTTGCGGCAGGGTCCCGGCGATGTCGCCGATCTTCTTGCGCACCTGGTACCAGGTCGGCGGCACCTCCTTCGGCGGCGTCGATTCCCGCAATTCCAGGATGATGGTGGTCTCGCCCGGCTTGGAAAAGCTGCGGATCCTGTCGACGTAGGGCGTCTCCTGCAGCTTGCGCTCCAGCGGATCGGTCACCTGCTGGGCCATCTGCACGGCGGTGGCGCCGGGCCAGCGGGCGCTGATCACCATCGCGCGGAAGGTGAAGGGCGGATCCTCGTCCTGGCCCAGCTGCTGGTAGCTGAAGATACCCAACAGGAGCAGCACGGCGATCAGGTAGCGGGTGAGCGGGATGTTCTCCAGCGCCCAGCGCGACAGGTTGAAGCCTCTCATTTGGCAGCTCCACCAGAGGCTTCGACCTCTGCGTCGGCGCGGCGCGCCACGTCGGCGGTCAGGATCCTGACCTTCTGCCCGTTCTTGAGCAGGTTGACGCCGGCCGTGACGATGGTCTGGCCGGGCTTCACGCCGCCGCTCAGCAGGACATCGTTGCCGGCCACGCCGCCCACCTGCACCGGCTGCAGGCGCACCTGCTGGACCCCATTCACGGTGTCGACGACCCACACGCTGCTCGCCCCCTTGTTCTGCACCAGGCTCGAGAGCGGCGCGCGCAGCTGGGAAGGGGCCGCGCCGCCGGCCTGGCGCAGCAGTTCGACCACGGCCGTCATCCCCAGCCGCACCTCTTCGCCGGCCCGGATCGACACCTTCACGGTATAGGTGCGGGTGGCGGGATCGGCCACCGGCGAGACTTCGCGGATCGTGCCCGGGATGCTGCGGTCCGGGTCGGCCCACAGGCGCACCTTCACCTCGCCGCCCTGGCGGATCTCGTCGACCTGGTCTTCCGGCACGCCGATCACGACTTCCTTCTCGTCCGTGCGCGCGACCCGCACCACCGGCGTGCCGGCCTGCACCACCTGGCCGACCTCCGCATCGATGCCGGTGACCACGCCGTCGGTATCGGACACCAGGCTGGCATAGCCGGTCTGGTTGGCCTGCTCGCGCAGCTGGGCGCGCGCGGCTTCGACGCTGGCCTGGCTGGAACGCGCCGCCGCGACCTTCTGGTCGAGCACCGCCTGGCTGACGAAATTCTGGCTGCGCAGGTCCTGGTAGCGCTTCAGTTCCGCGCGCGCCAGGTCGGCATTGGTCTGGGCCGCCCGCAGGCTGGCCTGGGCCTGGGCCTGGCCGAGCCGCAGGTCTTGCGGGTCGAGCTGCATCAGGACGGTGCCGCGCTGGACGCGGGAGCCGACATCGACCTTGCGCGCGCTGATCTTGCCGCCCACGCGAAAGCCCAGGCGCGACTCGTAGCGCGGGCGCACGTCGCCGGAAAACTCCGCGCTGGCGTTGACGCCGCCGGCGGCCAGGGTCAGCGCCCGCACCGGGCGCACGTCCTCGGGCGGCGGCGCATCGTTCGAGCAGGCGGACAGCAGGGCCAGGGCCAGGACGGCGGCGGCGGTGCGCGGGAGCGGAATACGGGGAGATGGCACGGTGATTTCCTCTCGGGGCGGGGCCGCGGCAACGGCGGCAATATTCTTTATAGAAAGCTTAGCAATTATAATCATGCAAACACTGCCAGTAAATGACGTTAGAGTCAGTTCTCAATGTCCGTCGATCACTACGAAAACTTCCCTGTCGCCTCGATCCTGCTGCCGCGCCGCCTGGTGCCGGCGGTCGAGGCGATCTATGCCTTCGCGCGCAGCGCCGATGATATCGCCGACGAGGGCGATGCCACGCCCACCGAACGCTTCGCGGCGCTGGAGGCCTATGACGCCGCGCTGAACGCCATCGAACGCGGCGAGCGCTTCGGCGACAGCGCGGCCGATCCGATGTTCGCCCGCCTGGCCGGGGCGCTGCGGCGCCATGCCCTGCCCGTGCAGCCGCTGCGCGACCTGCTGAGCGCCTTCCGCCAGGACGTGGTCACCGCCCGCTATGGCGACTACGCCGCCCTGCTCGACTACTGCCGGCGTTCCGCCAACCCGGTCGGCCGCCTGATGCTGGGCCTGTACGGCAAGGCCGACGACAGCAATCTGCGCCAGTCGGACGCCATCTGCACGGCCCTCCAGCTGATCAACTTCTGGCAGGACGTCGGCATCGACATCGGCAAGGGCCGCATCTACCTGCCGCAGGAAGACCTGGCCCGCTTCCGGGTGAGCGAGGACGACATCGTCCAGGGCCGCACCGGGCCGGCCTGGCGCGCCCTGATGCGCTTCGAGGTCGAGCGGGCGCGCGCCCTGATGCTGGAAGGCGCGCCGCTGGCCACGCGCCTGCCGGGACGGATCGGCTGGGAACTGCGCCTGGTCGTGCAGGGCGGGCTGCGGATCCTGGAAGCGATCGAGCGCGCCGATTACGACGTGTTCCGGCGCCGCCCCAGGCTCGGGCGCCTGGACTGGCCGGTACTGCTGTGGCGTTCACTCCGGATGATCGGCTAAGATAGCGGACTTGCATCACGCACCAACCATCCAATTATGTCTCCCGACGAATACTGCCAACAAAAGACCGTCCAAAGCGGCTCCAGCTTCTATTACAGCTTCCTGTTCCTGCCGCCCGAACGGCGCAGGGCGATCACGGCGCTGTACGCGTTCTGCCGGGAGGTCGACGACACCGTCGACGAAACCAGCGACCAGTCGGTCGCGCGCATCAAGCTGGCCTGGTGGCGCACCGAGGTCGCGAATATGTACAAGGGCTCGCCCACGCACCCCGTAACCCAGGCCCTGCAGCCGCACCTGGCCGCCTACGACCTGCGCGAACCGCATCTGCAGGCCATCATCGACGGCATGGAGATGGACCTCGACCAGTCGCGCTACCTCGACTACGCGGGCCTGCGCAAGTACTGCTGGCACGTGGCCGGCGTGGTCGGCATCCTGTCGGCCAGTATCTTCGGCGTGACGAATCCGCAGACCCTCCAGTATGCCGAAAAGCTGGGCCTGGCGTTCCAGCTGACGAACATCATCCGCGACGTCGGCGACGATGCGCGCAAGGGCCGGATCTACCTGCCGGTCAATGAACTCCAGCAGTTCAACGTGACCGCGGCCGACATCCTGAATTTCCGCCACAGCGAGAAGTTCGAGGCGCTGATGAAGTTCCAGGCCGACCGCGCGCGCGCCGTCTACGACGAAGCCTTCGCCCTGCTGCCGAAGGAAGACCGGCGCGCCCAGCGTCCCGGCCTGATGATGGCGGCGATCTACCGCACCGTGCTCGACGAAATCGAGCGCGACGACTTCAAGGTCCTGAACCAGCGCATTTCCCTCACGCCGCTGCGCAAGCTGTGGCTGGCGTGGAAAACCTATGTCCGCGGATAAGCGGCCGGCGCCTTCGGTCGCCGTGGTCGGCGGCGGCTGGGCCGGCTGCGCCGCCGCGGTCGAACTGGCCTCGGCGGGCGCGCGGGTCACGCTGTTCGAAGCCGCACGCACGCTCGGCGGCCGCGCCCGCGCGGTGCAGGCCAGGGAAGCCCTGCTCGACAACGGCCAGCACATCCTGCTGGGCGCCTACCAGGACACGCTGGCGCTGCTGCGCCGCGTCGGCGCGGACGAGCGCGAGGCGATGCTGCGCCTGCCGCTGCAGATGCGCTATCCGCCCGCCGGCGCGCCCGACGGCACGCCAGCGATGGATTTCGTCGCCCCGCGCCTGCCGGCCCCGTGGCACATGCTGGCCGGGCTCCTGCGCGCGCGCGGGCTCGGGCGCGAGGACAAGCTGGCGCTGGCGCGCTTCCATACCAGCGCGCGCTGGATGCAGTGGGGGCTGGACAGCGACTGCAGCGTGGCCGAGCTGCTGGAACGTTTCGACCAGACCCCGCGCCTGGTCCGCCTGATGTGGCGCCCGCTGTGCCTGGCGGCCCTGAACACGCCGGTCGAACGCGCGTCCGCCCGGGTCTTCCTGGCCGTGCTGCGCGACAGCCTGGGCGCGAAACGCAAGGCTTCCGACATGCTGCTGCCGCGCGTCTACCTCGACGCCCTGTTCCCGCAGGCCGCCCTGCGCTACCTCGAGGAACGCGGCGGGCGGGTGCTGTGCGGTTCCCGCGTCGACTTTCTCGCATCGCACGGCGCGCGCTGGCGGGTGGGCGTGGGCGACGACGCCACCGCCTTCGACGCCGTCGTGCTGGCCACCCCGGCCTGGCAGAGCGCGGCCTTGCTGCGCCCGTTGCCCGGGATGGAAGCGCTGGCCGCCCAGCTGGACGCCTTCGACTACGAGCCGATTTCGACGGTCTACCTGCGATACGACGCCGGCCTGCGCCTGCCGCTCCCGTTCTACGCCCTGCTCGACGACCCGGCTACCGGGGCCTGGGGCCAGTTCGTGTTCGACCGCGGGCAACTGGACCTTGGCCAGGACGGCCTGCTGGCGGTGGTCGTCAGCGCCGCGCGCCAGGCGGCCGACGCCGGCCAGGATGCGCTGGCGGAGGGCGTCGCCGCCCAGCTGGCGGCGGCATTCGGCCAGCCGGCGCTGGCGCAGCCGCGCTGGAGCCGCGTCTTGACGGAAAAGCGCGCCACCTTCGCCTGCACGCCCGGATTGGCGCGCCCGGCCAACGCCACCGGCCTGGCCGGGCTGGCGCTGGCCGGCGACTATACCGCGGGCGACTACCCGGCAACCCTGGAAACGGCGGTGCGCAGCGGCCGCGCAGCCGCCCGGCTGCTACTGGCGGGCAAGGCGTGAGGCTCGGCCATCGGCCCCAGGCGCAGCCTGCCCCGCGAAAACTGCAGCCCGTCGCAAGCGCGTGGCGGGGCACGGCAGGCATGGGTACAGTAGCAGCATCGAAACAAGTGTTATCGGAAATGCACATGAACAGCCCACTGGCCCTGCGTACCCTGCTCCTGCTCGCGCTCGTCGCCGCCGCGACGGTGGTGCTGGTGCAACCCGGTCTCGGCGGCGCCGGCGATCAGGCCGTCCACGCCATGCTGATGGTGGCGCGCAACTAAGGCGGAGCACGCGATGGGCAAACTGGAATATCTCGAACTGCTGAAACGCGCCATGCTGGGCCTGCCGCCCGAGGTGCAGGCCAAGACCCTGGGCTACTACGAGCAGCGTTTCGTTGACGGCGTGAATACCGGACGCAGCGAACAGGACGTCGCGCAGGAACTCGACGATCCAAAAAAGATCGCGATGACGCTGCGCGCCAACAGCTACAGCGCGCAACTCGGTCAGCAAATGCACCCCCAGCCGGCCATGCAGGCCGCCGCCGCGGGCGGACCCCAGTTCGCCATGCCGGAAAAGTCCAGCCCGGCCAGGATGCTGCGGGTGCTGGTCTCGGGCGCCGGCCTGGCGATCTTCAACCTGTTCATGATCGTGCCGGCGATGGTGTATTCGGCCCTGCTGTTCGCGCTGTACGTGTGCGCGCTGGCCTTCTACCTGAGCGGCATCGCGATCACCGCCAGCGGCCTGGCCGGCAACAGCGACCTGCTGCTCGACCTGCCGACCCGCTACGTGCAGATCGATGCGGACGACCCGGACGCCCGGCGCCAGGTGCGGGTGCAGATCGACGACACCGGCATCCACGTGCACGAGGAAGGCGCGGACGCGGACGACGACCGCGGCCCGCGTGGCTCGCGCCTGCGCCGCGGCGCCGAAGTCGTGGCCGGCAACAGCCTGCACATCACCACCGACATGGATGCCGATTCGCGCACCACCCAGACCCTGGTCGGCTTCGGCATGGTGCTGGGCGGGATCGCGCTGTTCCTGCTGTCGCTGGTCGTCACGCGCTACACGGCGGTCGGCATCAAGCGCTACATCCAGATGAATTTTTCCCTGCTCAAGGGCCACTGAGGGAACCATGCGCGCACTGATGAAAGTCGGCTTCGGCCTCCTGCTGCTGGCGCTGCTGCTGATCGGCGCCTCGTACAGCATCCTGCGGGCCCAGGACACGGGCGGCGGCGCCAGCCCGGGCAGCCGCCTGGTGGCCACCGAAAAGCGCCCGCTCGGCGCCAGCGTCGCCGAAGTCGAGGTGAGCGGCCCGATCAACCTGACCCTGCGCCAGGGCACCGCGGCCACGCTCGAAGTACGGGGCGAGCAGCGCCTGCTGGCCAACGTCGACACCACGGTCGATGGCGGCACCCTGCACATCGGCCCGCGCGGCATCCTGCTGCGCCACCGCCAGCCGATCGAAGTCACCCTGGTCCTGCCGACGCTGGAGCACCTGAGCATCAGCGGCAGCGGCCAGCACAATGTCAGCGGCTTTTCGGGCGAGCGCATCGAAATGAATGTCGACGGCTCCGCCGGACTGCGCTTCAATGGCCGCTACCGCGAGATCGAGGCCGGCCTGCACGGCAGCGGCGACGCCGACATCACCTGCGGCAATGCCGAGCGCGTCGTCGCCGACGTCAAGGGGACCGGCCACATGACCCTGGTGGGCGGCGCCCGCGAACTGCATGCCGAGATCGCCGGGGCCGGAGAACTCGATGGCCGCCACCTGCGCGCCGAGGACGTCCACCTGATCCACCACGGCTCGGGCACCAGCGCGGTGTACGCCAGCAAGCACGTGAACGTGGACATGACGGGCAGCGGCGATGTCAGCGTCTACGGCAATCCGAACAACCGCGAGGTCAGCCGCAACGGCAGCGGCAGCGTGTCCTTCCAGGACTGACGCAAGGCCTCAGCCGGCGCGCCGCAGCCAGTCCAGCGCACCCTGCCCGGCGGCGCGGCCGCTGCCGAAGCAGGCGGTCAGCAGGTAGCCGCCGGTCGGCGCCTCCCAGTCCACCATCTCCCCGGCCGCGAACACGCCCGGCAGCGCGCGCAGCATGCCCGCGGGCGACGCCAGCGCCTCGAACCGCACCCCGCCGCCGCTGCTGATCGCTTCATCGATCGGGCGCGGGCGCAGCAGCGTCACCGGCAGCGCCTTGATCGCGCGCGCCAGGCGGGCCGGGTCGGCATAGTCTTCCTTGCCCAGGGCTTCATGCAGCAGGCCGGATTTCACGCCCCTGATGCCGAGCCGGCTTTGCAGGTGGCTGGACATCGAACGCGTGCCGCGCGGGCGCATCACTTCTTCCGCGACGCGCTCGGCATCGTGGTCGGGCAGCAGGTCGATCCAGACGGTGGCCCGGCCGTCGCGCAGGATGCGGTCGCGGATCGCGCCCGACAAGGCATACACGAGGCTGCCCTCGATGCCGCTCGCGGTGACCACGAACTGGCCCTTGCGGTAGTGGCGCCTGCCGTCGACGTCGTCCACGGCCAGGGCCACGGTGGTGAGCGGCGCGCCGGCGTGGCGGCTGCTGAAATGCTCGCTCCAGGCGGCATCGAAGCCGCAGTTCATCGGCACCAGCGGCGCCACCTCCACGCCTTGTTCGCCCAGCAGCGGCACCCAGGCGCCATTCGAACCCAGGCGCGCCCAGCTCGCCCCGCCCAGGGCAAGCACGACGGCATCGGCTGTTTCCGACCGTTCGCCTTCCGGCGTCGCGAACAGCAGCGCCCCGTCGCGCCAGCCCAGCCAGCGGTGCCGCATGTGGAAGCGCACCCCCGCGTCGCGCAGGCGGTGCAGCCAGGCGCGCAGCAGCGGCGCGGCCTTCATATCGGCCGGGAACACCCGGCCCGAGGTGCCGACGAAGGTATCGATGCCCAGGCCATGGATCCATTCGCGCACCTGCTGCGGCGTGAACCCATCCAGCCAGTGCCCGACCTCGGCGCGGCGCTTGCCGTAGCGGCCGGCGAAAGCGTCCATCTCTTCGGAATGGGTGATGTTCATGCCGCCTTTCCCGGCCAGCAGGAACTTGCGGCCGACAGAGGGCATGGCGTCGTACAGGTCGACCCGCACGCCGCCGGCGGACAGGACTTCGGCCGCCATCAGGCCGGCGGGGCCGCCGCCGATCACGATCGCGCGATGGCGTGGTTCAGGGCTGGATTCAAGGTTGGCGCTCATGGGCCGGCATTGTAGTCGAAGTGGGGTCCGGAAATATATGTAAAGGGAGCTTGACATACGCTTTTTTGCGGCCTACGATGTCAAGCATGCTTTACATGACAAGCAAACTTTACATCAAAAGGAGAAGTCCAAATGCATGAGAAGCGAGTCGCACGCGCCTACTTCGTCGAACTGATGACGGCGCTCCTGGTGTACACCGTATTGCTGTTCGCCGCAATCCGCTTTGGCCGGCCGATGGCCGACGGCTGGCTGCGCACCCTGGTGCTGGCGACACCGATGGTCGGATTCGGCCTGATGATCCGGACCATCGTCCGCCATCTCGCACGGATCGACGAATACCAGCGCATCCGCCTGCTGGAAAACATCGCGGTCGCGGCCGCGATCACCCTGGCCGCCACCTTCACCTACGGCTTCATGGAAACCGCCGGCTTCGAGAAGCTGTCGATGTTCTCGGTATGGATCATGATGGGCGCCAGCATGGCCGCCGTGACCCTGTACCGCCGGGTGGCCGACCGATGAAGAACCTGATCCGCGACCTGCGCGGCGCGCGCGGCTGGAGCCAGGCCCACCTGGCCGACCTGCTGAGCGTCTCGCGCCAGACCGTGATCGCCATCGAGACCGGGCGCTACGACCCCAGCCTGCCATTGGCTTTCACGATTTCCAAACTGTTCGAACAACCCATCGAATCCATCTTCTTCCCTGACCAGGAGCCAGCATGAAACGCTTCGCCTGCAAAAAACCGTTCGCACTCTTCCCCGTCGCCGTTGGCGTCCTCGTCGCCCTGCTGTCGTCCGATCCGACCCAGGCGGCGCAGGCCAGTCCGCCGCCAACGAACCGCTTTGCCGCCACCATCGCTCCCGCCGAGCGCTTCGAGGTCGACGGCGTGCTGGTCGAGCGGTTTGGAAAGGAAGCGGGCAGCCGCGGCCGGCCGCTGGTGCTGATCCCGGGCCTGGCCAGCGGCGGCTGGGTGTGGCAGGAGACCGTGCGCGCCTTCAGCCCCGATCACGCCGTGTACGTGCTGACCCTGCCCGGCTTCGACGGCCGCCCGGCGGCGCCGGCGAACGCCTTCGCCTCGGCCCGCGCAGCGGTTGAAAGACTGATCGGGCAGCGCCGCCTGGACAAGCCGGTGATCGTCGGCCACAGCCTCGGCGCGACCCTGGCGCTGGCGCTGGCGGAGGACAGGCCGGCCCAGGTCGGCGGCGTGGTGGCGATCGACGGCCTGCCGGTCATGCCCGGCACCGAAGCGCTGCCGCCGGCCGAGCGCGGCCGCTACGCCCAGGGCATGAAGGCGCGCATGGCCGGCATGAATCCGACGGTGTTCGCCGCCCAGCAGCAAAGCTATATGCGCACCGTCGGCGTGCTCGACATGGGCAAGGCCGACGACATCGCCCTGCTCACCGGGCGCAGCGATCCAGCGTCGGTCGGGCAGTACGCGGCCGACGTGGTGGAACTCGACCTGCGCCCCGGCCTGAAGAACATCCAGGCGCCGGTGCTGGTGATCGCACCCTACTTCGACGCCGACGCCGCCCAGCAGGGCCTGGGCGCGGACGCCAAGGCGGACTACTACCGCGCCCTGATGCAGGGCGCGCCGAAGGTGGAGGTGACGACGGTGGCGCCGGCCCGCCACTTCGCCATGATCGACCAGCCGGAGCAGGTCAACGAGGCGATCCGCAAGTACCTCGGGAGCTTGTGAGCGGCCGTCGGTCTTTCGGCGACGAGACAATCGGCCCTGGTTGATATATGCTCGACGGCGCGGCCGACGGCCGCCACGCGTTTCCCGTTTCCTCAAGGAGTGTTATGCCCCGCCTTACCAAGCTCACCCTGGCGCTGCTGTTCGCCGGGGCAGCGTCCGCACCGACCATCGCCCCGGCCGCTGACAGCGCGGCCGACCGTCCCCTGCCCGCACGCCAGGCCGAGATCGACGCCATCGTCAAGGAAATCTCGCCGCAGCGCATCCAGGCCTACGTCAACAAACTGGTGAGCTTCGGCACCCGCCACACGATGTCGGACACCACCTCCGACACGCGCGGCATCGGCGCCGCGCGGCGCTGGATCAAGTCCGAGATGGAGCGCTGCGGCGCCGGCCGCCTCGAGGTGCGCTTCGATGGCCACCTGCATCCGGTCGACAACCGCATCGACCGCCCGACCGAGATCGTCAACGTGGTGGCCACCCTGCCGGGCACCCAGGCGGCCTCGAAGGACCGCCTGTACGTGGTCAGCGGCCACTACGACTCGCGCGTGACCGACGTGATGAACGCCACGGCCGACGCGCCGGGCGCCAACGACGACGCCTCCGGCACCGCGGCCGTGATCGAGATGGCCTGCGTGATGGCGCGCCACAAGTTCGACGCGACCCTGGTCTTCATGACCGTGGCGGCCGAGGAACAGGGCCTGTACGGCTCCGGCGACTTCGCGAAGAAGGCCAGGGCGAACAAGCTGAACATCGCCGGCATGCTGAACAACGACATCATCGGCAGCTCGCACGACGAAAAGGGCAGGCTGGACAACGGCCACGTGCGCCTGTTCGCCGAAGGCGTGCCGCCGCTGAAGGAAGCGCCGTCGCCCGAGCTGCGCACCCTGCTGGTCACCGGCGGCGAAAACGATTCGATCACGCGACAGCTGGCGCGCCACGTCAAGGAAACCGGCGAGCGCTATGTCCCCGGCTTCAAGGTCGACATCATCTACCGGCGCGACCGCTACCTGCGCGGCGGCGACCACAGCCCCTTCCTGGACGCCGGCTACGCGGCGGTCCGCTTCACCGAACCGAACGAGGACTTCAACCACCAGCACCAGGACCTGCGCACCGAGAAAGGCGTGAAGATCGGCGACCTGCCGGAATACGTCGACCCGGACTACGTGGCCCAGGTGGCGCGCGTGAACGCGGCTTCGCTGGCCTCGCTGGCGCTGGCCCCGGCCGCGCCGCAGGAAGTCAAGGTCAAGACCGCGGCCCTGGACAACGGCACCGACCTGGTATGGAAGGCCAACGCCGAGCCCGACCTGGCCGGCTACCGCGTGGTCTGGCGCGACACCACCTCGCCGCTGTGGCAGGGTGCGCGCTTCGTCGGCAACGTGACCACCGCGCGCATCGACATGTCGAAGGATAACGTGCTGTATGGCGTGCAGGCCGTGGACAAGGACGGCAACGTCAGCCCGGCGACCTATCCGCTGCCGATGCGCTGACGCCGCCGCCGGCGCGCCGACGCCCGACGCCCAACGCCGCGGTGCAGCATGCCGCGGCGTTTCCATTTCACCTGCCGGCCCTTCGCGCGCGTCCTAGCGCCAGCGCAAGGAATCCCCAGACACATGGGTAATACTCACAGCGCATCGTGCTTCGCCACTATGCAGTGCAGCATTTTTCGTTTAGCAGAAGCACAACAATTTGCTTGACTTGTATGCTGCTGAGCATATTCTTACGCGTACAACAAGATCTTGAAAGATCTGGAACGAACGATGTGCGCCTCTGCAGCGGTCTTCAGGAGGGGTCCACGATTCGTCGAGTAGTCCGTAATACCATCTTGGAGGATGTATATGTCGGCAGTCACTCGTAGGACACTGCTGGGCGCGATCGCGACCAGCCCGCTCTGGCTTCAAGCAGCATGGGCCCAGCCCACGAATCTCAAGATCTCCCATCAGTTCCCCGGCGGCAGCGTCGCCGAGGGCGATTTCCGCGATCGCCTGTGCCGCATGTTCGCCACCGAGGTGGAACGCCGCACCAGGGGCAAGGTCAAGTTCTCGATCTACCCGCGCAACGCGCTCATGAAGAGCGAAGCGCAGATCCCGGCCCTGGCCAAGGGCCAGCTGGACATGTCGCTGGTGCCGCTCACCTATGCAGGCGCCGAACTGCCGGAAGTGAACATCGGCCTGCTGCCCGGCCTGGTGACCTCCTACGAACAGGGTTACGCCTGGAAGAACGCCGAGATCGGCCAGGAATTCAACCGCCTGCTGGCCGACAGGGGCATCGTGATCCTGAGCTGGATCTGGCAGGCCGGCGGCGTCGCCTCGCGCGGCAAGCCGATCGTCGACCCGGAAGACGCGGCCGGAATGAAGGTGCGCGGCGGCTCGCACGAGATGGACATGATCCTGAAGGAAGCCGGCGCCAGCGTGGTCGACATGCCTTCGAACGAGATCCGCGGCGCCATGGAAAAAGGGACGCTGGATGCGGCCATGACCTCCTCGTCCTCGCTGATCTCGTTCCGCCTGGACGAAGTGTCGAAATACGTGACGACCGCGCGCGGTGGCGCCTACTGGTTCATGCTGGAGCCGCTGCTGATCTCGAAGACCGCCTTCGACCGCCTGCCGAAGGACCAGCAGGCGATCCTGATGGCGGTGGGCGCCGAACTGGAATCCTTCGCCCGCAAGTCGGCCCAGACCGACGACATGCAGGTCGCCGCCCTGTTCCAGGGCAAGGGCGGCCGCACGATCGACCTGACCGGCGATTCGCTGCGCAAGTGGCAGGAGATCGCGCGCAATACGGCGTGGAAGGATTACGGGTCGCGTAACGAAAATTGTGCGCGCTTGCTGGCGCTGGCGGAGAAGACGGTCGTCGCCTGACCCGTTCGTGAGCATTTGCACCGTCGTTCCCGTGAAGGCGGGAACCCAAGTCTGGATGAGTTGTGGCGATGCTTGACGTTAGAGGCTGAGCAAGGAACTTGGGTCCCCGCCTGCGCGGGGGCGACGTTCAACCGCCCGTCACCGGCGGAAAGAAAGCCACCTCCCCACCCTCGCGCAGCGGCGTCTCCGGCTCGCACATCACATGGTCGAAAGCCATGCGCAGCGCACGCTCGCGTCCCAGGGACTCGGCCCAGGCGCCGCCGCGGGCGATCAGGAATTCGCGCACCGCGCCGACCGTCGCCACGCCCTCGGGCAGCATGACCGCTTCACCGGAGGTGCCGACCGCCTCGCGGACGCTGGCAAAAAATCGCAGATTGATCTTCATGTAAAACTCAATGCTGTAAAAACGCGAACGGAATGAAGCGCACGGTGTCGCCGCGCGCGATCGCCTGGCCCGGCGGGCAGTCGATCAGGCCATCGCCCCACACGGTCGAGGTCAGCACGCCCGAACCCTGGTTCGGGAACAGCTCCAGCCGGCCGTGGCCGTTGATGCGGGCGCGCAGGAATTCGTTGCGGCGGTCCGCTTTCGGCCAGTCGAAGTCGGCGCGCATGGGGAGCGCGCGCGGCTCGACGTCCCCGCTCACGCCCTGCAGGCGCAGCAGGAAGGGCCGCACGAACAGCAGGAAGGTGACGAAGCTCGACACCGGGTTGCCCGGCAGGCCCAGGAAGTAAGCAGCGCCAGTGGCGCTGCTTACGCAAGAGCCAGTGGCGCTGCTTACGCAAGAGCCGTCGCCACCTTCGCCGCGGCGCACCTCGCCGAAGGCCAGCGGCTTGCCCGGCTTGACGGCGATCTGCCACATGTTCAGCTGTCCCTCTGCCTCGACCGCCGGCTTGATGTGGTCTTCCTCGCCGACCGAGACGCCGCCCGAGGTGATGATCAGGTCGTGCTGGCGGGCCGCCGCGCGCAGGGTGTCGCGGGTCGCCTGCAGGGAGTCCGGCACGATGCCGTAGTCGGTGAACTCGCAGCCGAAGTTCTCCAGCAGGCCGCGCAGGGTGAAGCGGTTCGAGTTGTAGATCGCGCCGGGTTTCAGGGCCTCGCCCGGCATCGCCAGTTCGTCGCCGGTGAAGAACACGGCCACCCGCACACGGCGCCGCACCGGCAGCCTGGCCAGGCCGACGGACGCCGCCAGCCCCAGTTCCTGGCTGCGCAGGCGGGTGCCGGCCGGCAGGATGATGGAGCCGGCACGCACGTCCTCGCCGGCGCGGCGGATCCATTCGCCCGGCCGCGGCGCATGCTTGACGGTCACGATGTCGCCATCGAGTTCGCACTGCTCCTGCATCACCACGGCGTCCGCCCCTTCCGGGATCAGTGCGCCGGTGAAGATGCGCGCCGCGGTGCCGGGCGCCAGGAAGCTCCCGACATGGCCGGCCGGGATGCGCTGCGCCACCTTCAGCCTTGCCGCGCCGTTCGCACAGTCGGCCGCGCGCACGGCGTAGCCGTCCATCTGGGTGTTGTCGGCGGCCGGAACGTCAAGCTGCGAAGCCTGGTCCTCGGCCAGCACCCGGCCGTTGGCTTCCAGCGTGTCCACCTGCTCCACTTCGGCCACGGCGCGGGCCGCCGCCAGCAGGAAGTCGAGCGCTTCGCGCACGGGCATCAGCGGTTTGCGCGCGGTCGGGGCATTCATCGGTCGAGCCCCGTGTGCTCGGCGATATACGCTTTCATCCGGGCGACGTCGGTGTCCATGACCACGAAGCGCTGCGGCAGCGCCTCGATGTTCTCGAAACCGGCCGGACGCTCGGCGTCTAGGCCCAGCGCTTCCAGGATGGTCTCGTTGAACTTGGCGGCCAGCGCGGTCTCCAGCACGATCATCGGAATGCCCGGCTCGACGTGTTCGCGTGCGACCTTGATGCCGTCGGCGGTGTGGGTGTCGATGGTGATGCCGTAGTCGTCGAACACTTCGCGGATGGTCGCCAGGCGGTCTTCGTGGTTCGAGCTGCCGGACTGGAAACCGTAATCGGCCACGCGCCTGAATTCGTCGCCGTCGCTGCCCGGCGCGCCGGACAGGTCGAAGCCGCCGTGCGTCTCGACCTTGCGGAACAGCGCATGCGTGCGCTCGGCGTCGCGGCCCACCAGCTCGTAGACGAAGCGCTCGAAGTTCGAGGCCTTCGAGATGTCCATCGACGGGCTGCTGGTATGGAAGGTTTCGGACGACTTGCGCACGCGGTAGACGCCGGTGCGGAAGAATTCGTCCAGCACGTTGTTCTCGTTGGTCGCCACCACCAGCCTGGCGATCGGCAGGCCCATCATGCGGGCGATGTGGCCGGCGCAGATATTCCCGAAGTTCCCCGACGGGACTGTGAACGAGACCTTCTGCTCGTTCGAGGTGGTCGCCTTCAGGTAGCCGCGGAAGTAGTAGACCACCTGCGCCACCACCCGCGCCCAGTTGATCGAGTTGACGGTGCCGATCTTGTGGCGGGCCTTGAATTCGAGGTCGTTCGAGACCGCCTTCACCATGTCCTGGCAGTCGTCGAACACGCCTTCCACCGCGATGTTGAAGATGTTCGGGTCCTGCAGGCTGAACATCTGCGCGGTCTGGAAGGCGCTCATCTTCTTGTGCGGCGACAGCATGAAGACGCGGATCCCGCGCTTGCCGCGCATCGCGTATTCCGCGGCGCTGCCGGTGTCGCCCGAGGTTGCGCCGAAGATGTTCAGCTCATCGTTGTTCTTCGCCAGCGCGTACTCGAACAGGTTGCCGAGCAGTTGCATGGCCATGTCCTTGAAGGCCAGGGTCGGCCCGTTCGACAGGCCCTGCAGGATCAGGGTGACGTCGGTGCCCTGCTGCAGCACGCGCAGCGGCGTGATCTCGGCGGCGCTTTCGTCGGCGCGCGCGTTGCGGTACACCTCCGGGGTGTAGGTCCTGGCGGCCAGGGCTTTCAGGTCCGCTTCCGGAATGTCGGTCGCGAACTTGCGCAGGATTTCGAACGCCAGGTCGGCGTACGAGAGAGAGCGCCAGGCGTCGAGCTCGGCGCCCGTCACCTGCGGGTAGTGTTCCGGCAGGTACAGGCCGCCGTCCGGCGCGAGGCCGCCCAGCAGGATGTCGGAAAAACGTTGGGGATTGCGTGCTGCGGACGCGCCGGTGGCGCGGGTGGACACATAGTGCATACGATAAGCAGGGTCGAAGTTGGCGGGCGTTGGCTATTTATTATAGTGCGCCCGCAGCAAACTTGTCTTTTTACCGAATTTTGTTCAGATACGGGCGTGGGCACGGGCGCCACGCCCCTGCATCAGCAAGCGGCGTGGTTCACGGTCACCACGTGGATCGCCAGCCCGCCCAGCGAGGTTTCCTTGTACTTGGCCTGCATGTCGTAGCCGGTCTGGCGCATGGTCTCGATCACGTCGTCGAGGCTGACGAAGTGGCTGCCGTCGCCCTTCAGCGACAGCGAGGCCGCGGTGATGGCCTTGATCGCGCCCATGCCGTTGCGCTCGATGCAGGGGATCTGCACCAGGCCGCCGATCGGATCGCAGGTCATGCCCAGGTGGTGCTCGATGCCGATCTCCGCCGCGTTCTCGATGCGTTCGTTGGACCCGCCCAGCGCCGCCACCAGGCCCGCCGCCGCCATCGCGCAGGCGACCCCGACCTCGCCCTGGCAGCCGATCTCGGCGCCCGAGATCGAGGCGTTTTTCTTGCACAGCATGC
This sequence comes from Telluria sp. Soil_C_11, assembly GCF_057657395.1. Lineage (NCBI taxonomy): Bacteria > Pseudomonadati > Pseudomonadota > Betaproteobacteria > Burkholderiales > Oxalobacteraceae > Telluria > Telluria sp. Soil_C_11. The sequence continues at coordinate 41,758 of NZ_JBDGIN010000011.1, forward strand.
CGATCGCCGCCGAGGTCAGGAGGAAGTCGCGGATGCCCTTCGCCGGATCGCTCGGGCGGCAGTCCTCGGCGTAGTAGCGCAGCACCGCCGGGATGATGCCGGCCGCGCCGTTGGTCGGCGCCGTCACGACCCGGCCGCCGGCCGCGTTTTCCTCGTTGACGGCCATCGCGTACAGCGTTACATGGTGGGTCGCGTCATGCGGCAATTCGTTGCGGCGGTTGCCGGCGTCGCAGTGCGCCTGCTTCCACAGCTTGGCCGCGCGGCGCTTGACGTTCAGGCCGCCCGGTAGCTGGCCCTCGGTGACCAGGCCATGGGCGATGCAGTCGCGCATCACCTGCCAGATGCGGTCCAGGCCCGCGTCCAGCTCCGCCTCGCCCATGCGCGCCAGCTCGTTCGCGCGCAGCATGGCGGGGATCGACAGGCCTGCACGCTTGCCGTGTTCGAGCAGCTCGCGCATGGTATCGAAGGGATACGGCAGGGGCGCCTGCCCGGTTTCCCTGGGCGGCGCCTCGGTCTCTCCGGCGGCCGTGATGAAGCCGCCGCCGATCGAATAATAGCTGCGCTCGATCGTGCTGCCGTCGGCCAGCTTCAGCACGAAGCGCATGCCGTTCGGGTGCTCCGGCAGGCTCTCCTGCTTGTGCCAGACCAGGTTTTTCCTGCTCGAGAACGGCACCTCCTTCGTACCCAGCAGCTTCAGCACGCCATCCAGCTCAGCCTCGGCCAGCCTGTCCTCGACGCTGTCCGGATCCACGCCCTGCGGAGTCTCGCCCATCAGGCCCAGGATCACCGCCTTGTCGGTGGCGTGGCCGACGCCGGTCAGCGCCAGCGAGCCGTAGAGGTGGGCCTCGACGTCCACCGCCTGCGACAGGTCGCCGCACTCCAGCAGGAAGCGCCGCGCGGCGACCATCGGGCCGACCGTGTGGGAACTCGACGGGCCGATGCCGATCTTGAATAAGTCAAATACGCTCATGTCCATGAGCTGTCTCCTGGTGAATTCTTTTTGTCTGTGTGGGCTTGGCCGGTAGCGACAAGTGGCAACCCGCCAATGCGTCGTTCCCGCCTGCGCGGGAACGACGGAAATGCTTTAGGCAGCCTGGCCAACGTCCACGTTTTCCAGCATATCGGCCACCATCTCTTCGACCCCGATCTTCGCCTTCCAGCCCCAATCGGCAGCCGCGCGCGCATCGTCCAGGCTCTTCGGCCAGGAATCGGCGATCTGCTGGCGGCTGTCCGGCTTGTAGGCGATCCGGAAGTCCGGCAACTTGCGTTGGATGGCGGCGGCCAGTTCGCGCGGGTTGAACGAGACGCCGGCCACGTTGTACGAGGAGCGGATCACGACTTTCCCGGCCGGGGCTTCCATCAGCTCGATGGTGGCGCGGATCGCGTCCGGCATGTAGATCATCGGCAGCGTGGTTTCCGCGCCGAGGAAGCACTCGTAGGTTTCGTTCTTCAGCGCCGCGTGGAAGATCGCGATCGCGTAGTCGGTGGTGCCGCCGCCCGGAGGCGACTTGAAGCTGATGATGCCCGGGTAGCGGATGCTGCGCACGTCGACGCCGTACTTGGCGTGGTAGTACTCGCACAGGCGCTCGCCGGCCAGCTTGCTGATGCCGTAGATCGAGGTCGGGTCCATCACCGTGTATTGCGGGGTGTTCTCGGCCGGGGTGTTGGGGCCGAAGGCGGCGATCGACGAGGGCCAGAACACCTTCAGCGGCTTGCCGGCTTCGACGCTTTCGCGGGCGATTTCGAGGATGTTCAGCAGGCCGTCCATGTTCAGGGTCCAGGCCTTCAGCGGCGCCTTCTCGCCGGTGGCCGACAGCAGTGCGGCCAGCTGGTAGACCTGGGTGACGCCTTCGTCGGCGATCAGGCGGGCCACCGCGTCGCGGTCCATCACGTCCAGGCGGGTATAGCGTTCCGCGCCGTAGACATTGGTTTCGCTGATGTCGGAAGCGATGACGTTTTGCGCGCCGTGCTTTTCCGCGAGCGCGGTCACGAGTTCGCTGCCGATCTGGCCGTTGGCGCCGATGATGAGGATGCGTTCCATTCTTTACCTACCCTGTCTTAGTTCTTGATGATGCCCAGCTCGCGGCCGGCTTGTTCGAAGGCTTTCAGCACGGTGTCGAGCTGTTCGCGGGTATGCGCCGCCGACAGCTGGACGCGCACGCGCGCCTGGCCCATCGGCACCACCGGGTAGAAGAAGCCCGACAGCAGCACGCCCAGTTCGAACATGCGGGCCGCGAATTTCTGCGCCACCGGCGCGTCGAACAGCATCACCGGCACCACCGGGTGGGTGCCCGGCTTGATGGTGAAGCCGATGCGCTCGATCTCGCGGCGGAAGTAGGCGGTGTTCTCGTGCAGGCGGTCGCGCAGCTCGGTGGACTTGCTGATGCGGTCCAGCACCGCCAGCGAGGCGCCGGCGATCATCGGCGCCAGGCTGTTCGAGAACAGGTAGGGACGCGACTTCTGGCGCAGGGTCTCGATGACTTCCTTGCGGCCCGAGGTGAAGCCGCCCATTGCGCCGCCCAAGGCCTTGCCCAAGGTGCCGGTGATGATGTCGATCTTGCCCATGACATTGAAATGCTCGTGGGTGCCGCGGCCGGTCTTGCCCATGAAGCCGGAAGCGTGCGACTCGTCGATCATGGTCAGGGCACCGTACTTCTCGGCCAGCTCGACGATCCTGTCCAGCTGGGCGATGGTGCCGTCCATCGAGAACGCGCCGTCGGTGACGATGATCTTGTGGCGCTTGCCGGCTTCGGTGGCGGCCTGCAGCTGCTTTTCCAGGTCGGCCATGTCGTTGTTGGCATAGCGGTAGCGCGCAGCCTTGCACAGGCGGATGCCGTCGATGATCGAAGCGTGGTTCAGGGCGTCCGAGATGATCGCGTCGTTTTCGTCGAACAGCGGCTCGAACACGCCGCCGTTGGCGTCGAAGGCCGCCGCGTACAGGATGGTGTCTTCGGTACCGAGGAATTCCGACAGCTTGCGCTCCAGTTCCTTGTGCACGGTCTGGGTGCCGCAGATGAAGCGCACCGACGACAGGCCGTAGCCGTACTTCTGCAGCGCCGCTTCGGCCGCTTTCTGGGTTTCCGGATCGCCGGACAGGCCGAGGTAGTTGTTGGCGCACATATTGATCAGCGTGCGGCCGTCTTCGGCGACCACCTCCGCGCCCTGGCGCGACGCGAGCACGCGTTCGGGCTTGAACAGGCCCTCGGTCCGGAGCGTGTCGAGTTTGGTCTGGAGGGCGCTATAGAATGCCTGGTCGCTCATTTGTCTTCCTCGTCCTTGTCATTTGTTGGCGGATGTTGTACCGTTGATCCGTTCGTTCGCTGTATTGAACCGAGTTCTTTATCTCGAACGGAAATTCAATATATTGAATATTACCCCCGGCCATCGACGTTGACAAGTGCGTTGGCAAGCATTCACCAAATAAGTCTAGATGAATAAAGTTGTAACAGCACTCGCCCCCGCCGCGCCCGCCGGCGCCCCGCCCGAAGTCGGCGCGACCCTGCAGCGCCTGCGCCTGGCGCGCGGGCTGACGCTCGAGGATTTGTCGCGCATCGCCGGGGTGTCGAAGTCGATGCTGTCGCAGATCGAGCGCGAGAAGGCGAATCCGACCATCGCCATCACCTGGCGCCTGGCGAACGCCCTGGGCGTGCAGATCGGCGAACTGCTGTCATCGGAAGTGCGCAGCAGCGACATGATCCGCGTGGTCGACGCCCACGAGATCCCCACCCTGCCCGGCGCCCACGCCGGCTACTCGCTGCGCATCCTCGGCCCGATGGAACTGGCCGGCAAATACGAATGGTATGAACTGACGATCCAGCCGGGCGGCGAACTGGCGTCGCAGGCCCACGATCCGGGCACCAGCGAGCACCTGACCGTGCTGACCGGCGCGGTCGAACTGGAAGTCGGCGCGGAAAAAAAGCGCGTCAAGCACGGCGCGACGGCGCGCTATCCGGCGGATGTGGCGCACACGATCCGCAATACCGGCAAGACCGAGGCGAAGGCCTTGATGGTGGTGGTGCACCGCTGAGCCGGCGCCACGGCCGCTTCCTCAGTCGGCGTGCACCACGCCGTCCCATCCCTCCAGGGACCGGAAGGCCTCCGGCCTGTAACGGACGTCCTGCGGCAGATCCGCACAGAACGACTGCCTGACAAACTGGCCGCTCGGCGTCGCGCGGCACTCCCAGCGTACCTGGCCCCGATGATTCAGCTTATCCCAGGCAAAGCCGGTATCTCCCGTCAAGGGCAGTCTGGATCGATCGCGTTGCGGCGGCGGATAGGGTGATGCCGGCATCGCCGGCCTCCAGGGCGGCGACAGCTGCCTGGCGAACGGCGCGGATGCGGGCGTCGTTTCCGGTCCGGCGCAGGCGGCCAATCCGGCTGCGGCAATGATGGCAAATACGGTTTTCATCCGATCGGCGCAGGCGGCGGCACCATTGCGGCGCCGCCCTGCCGCACTCCTTTACTGCGAGCCGCCAGCCACCGCCGGCGCCTCGTTCATCTTCAGCGCCTTGCTCAGGAAGCCCCAGCGGTCCGCCACTTCCTCGATCTGCTTGCTGGTCGGCTTGCCCGCGCCATGGCCCGCCTTGGTATCGATTCGGATGATGACCGGGTTGCCGCCCGCCTGCGCCGCCTGGGCGGTGGCGGCGAACTTGAAGCTGTGCGCCGGCACCACGCGGTCGTCGTGGTCGGCCGTGGTGATCATGGTAGCCGGATAGCAGGTGCCCGGCTTCAGGTTGTGCAGCGGCGAGTACTTCACCAGCGCCTTGAACTCGTCCGGGTTCTCCGACGAGCCGTAGTCCGAGGTCCAGGCCCAGCCGATCGTGAACTTGTGGAAGCGCAGCATGTCCATCACGCCCACCATCGGGATCGCCGCGCCGAACAGGTCCGGACGCTGGGTCATCGCCGCGCCCACCAGCAGGCCGCCGTTGCTGCCGCCGCCGATCGCCAGCTTGGCCGGCGACGTCACCTTGTTGTTCACCAGCCACTCGGCCGCGCCGATGAAGTCGTCGAACACGTTCTGCTTGTTCAGCTTGGTGCCGGCCTCGTGCCAGGCTTCGCCGTATTCGCCGCCGCCGCGCAGGTTGGCGACCACGTAGACGCCGCCCATCTCCATCCAGGCCAGGTTGGCCGGCGAGAAGCCCGGGGTCATCGAGATGTTGAAGCCGCCGTAACCGTACAGGTAGGTCGGATTGCTGCCGTCCAGCTTCAGGCCCTTCTTCGAGACGATGAACATCGGCACCTTCGTACCGTCGCGGCTGGTGTAGAACTGCTGGCGGGTCTCGTAGCCGGCCGGATCGAAGGCCACCTTCGGCTGGCGGAATACGGTACTGGCGCCGCTCTTCATGTCGAGCCGGTAGATCGTGGTCGGGGTGGTGAAGCCGGTGAACGAGAAGAAGGTCTCGCTGTCGCCCTGCTTGCCGCCGAAGCCGGACACGGAACCGATGCCCGGCAGGGCGATCTCGCGCACCTGCCTGCCCTTGAGGTCAGTAACCTTGACGACGCTCCGCGCATCGGCCAGGTATTCGTTGATCAGCTGCCTGTTGACCATGTGGCTGGACACCAGGGTCTGCTGGCTTTCCGGCACCACCGTCTTCCAGTTGGCTTCCTGCGGCTTGTTGACGTCGATCGCGACGATGCGCTTGCGCGGCGCCTTACGGTCGGTGGCGAAGTAGAACACGCTGCCGACGTTGTCGATGAAGTCGTAGCCGGCCTCGAAGTTGTCGATCAGCGGCAGGACCTTGCTGTCCGGGTTGCCCAGGTCCTTGTAGAAGATGCGGTATTTCGGGGCGGTTCCCCTGGTGGCCGTGATCAGCAGGTAGCGGCCGTCGTCGGTGGTGGTGGCGCCGAAGCCCCACTCCTTCTCGTCCGGACGGTCGTAGACCAGCACGTCCGCTGCCTGGGGCGTGCCCAGCTTGTGATAGTAGAGCTTCTGGAAGTAGTTGACGTCGGCCAGCTTGGTCGCTTCCTTCGGTTCGTCGTAGCGGCTGTAGAAGAAGCCCTTGCCGTCGCGGGTCCAGGCGGTGCTGGAGAATTTCACCCACTGGATGTGGTCGTCGAGGTCCTTGCCGCTGTCGACGTCGCGCACCCGGATCTCGTTCCAGTCCGAGCCGGAGGCGGCGGTCGAGTAGGCCAGCAGCCTGCCGTCCGGGCTCACCGCCATGCCGGCCAGGGCCACCGTGCCGTCCGCCGCCAGCGTGTTCGGATCGAGCAGCAGGCGCGGCGTGTCCGACAGCGATGTCATGGTGTACAGCACCGCCTGGTTCTGCAGGCCGTCGTTGCGGCTGAAGAAATATCGGCCGCCTTCCTTGAACGGCACGCTGTAGCGCTCGTAGTTCCACAGCTGGGTCAGGCGCTCGCGGATCGCTTCACGCTGCGGGATCTGCGCAAGGTAAGCCTGGGTCACCTTGTTCTCGGCCTCGACCCAGGCCTTGGTTTCGGCGCTGTTCGCGTCTTCCAGCCAGCGGTATGGGTCGGCAACCTTGGTGCCGTGGTAATCGTCGGTCTGGTCGACCTTCTTCGCGACCGGGTAGCTCAGCGGTGTGCCGCCGGCGGCGCAGCTCTGGGCCATCGCCGGGGACACCCCGAACGAGAGGAAGGCGGCCGCGAGGGCGGCGGCGAGGGTGGCTTGTCTCATGTGCATTCTGATGATCGTTGTCGGTGGAGGAAAGGCTCATGCCGATGGGCATGATAGCGCGAATTGTCGAACCGACAAATCTTTACAGCAGCATGCGCCTTCCTCACGCCACCCGCCGCTCCTCGCGCGCCTGGGTGCGCGCGCGCCACTGGCGGCTGAGGTCTTCGGCGTCCTCGATCTCGCGGGCCGACAGGCGACGCGCGACGATGGCCTTGTTGGTACTGGCCGCCGGGTCGCCGGCATCGGCGGCCAGCAGCATCCACATATAGGAGCGCACGCTGTCGCGCGGCACGCCGCGGCCGCTGTTGTACATGCCGCCCAGGTTGTACTGGGCCAGGGCGTGGCCCTGCTCGGCAGCCAGGCCGTACCAGCGCACCGCTTCCGCATCGTCCTGTCCGACGCCCTGCCCGGTCGCGTACATCACCCCGAGGTTGTTCTGGGCGCTGGCATCGCCCTGTTCGGCGGCGCGCCGGTACCATTCGACGGCGGTCTCCTCGTCGCGCGGCACGCCCTGGCCGGTCGCGTACATCACGCCCAGCGTGAACTGGGCATTCGCGGCGCCCTGCGCGGCGGCCTGGCGATACCAGTAGACGGCCTGGCGCACGTCGGCCGGCACGCCGCGCCCATGCGCGTACATGTTCCCGAGGTTGTACTGGGCCAGCACATGGCCGCGCTTTGCCGCGCGGGTAGTCCAGGCCAGCGCCTCGGCGTCGTCGCGCCGGCCTCCCCTGCCGCTGGCCAGCAGCAGGGCCAGGCTGAACTGGGCTTCGGCATCGCCCTGGCCGGCGGCGCAGTGCAGCCACGGCAGGGCCGCCTTGGCGTCGCGCGGCACCCCCACCCCTTCCAGATAGCACAGGCCCAGCAGCCGCTGGGCCGCCGGATCGCCGCGCCCCGCTGCGCGCCGGAACCAGTAGGCGGCCTCGAGTTCGTTCGCGGCCATGCCCTGGCCGCGCCGCAGCATCAGTCCCAGGGCCACCTCGGCCGCCGCGTACCTGCCCAGCGCCGCCTTGCGCAGCCAGGCCGCGGCCAGCGGAAAGTCGACCGGCGCGCCCTCGCCGCGCAAATAGCATTCGCCGAGCAGGTGCTGGGCGCTGGGCAGGTCCTGGGCCGCCGCGCGCTGGTACCAGACCAGCGCCAGTTCGGGGCTGCGCACCACGCCCCGCCCCCAGCGCAGCATGTCGCCCAGGTTCTGCTGGGCGGACGGATCGCCCTGGTCGGCCGCCAGCCCGAACCAGACGACCGCCTGCACATCGGATTGCGTCACGCCGCGCCCCTGGTAGTACATCGAGCCCAGGTGGTTCTGGGCGAAGGCCAGGCGCTGCTCGGCGGCCCGGCGCAGCCACTCGACGGCGCGGGCATCGTCGCGCGGCACGCCTTTGCCATCCTTGTACAGCAGCCCGAGGTTGAACTGCGCGTAGGGGTCGCCGCGCTCGGCCGCACGGACGAACCAGGCCAGCACAGAATTCTCCGGTGACACGTCAGAGTGCTGCATAGTCGCTCCAGGAAAAATCGGACAGTCGATGGGGCACACAGCCTCATGGCGGCGCCGCAAGAATTGCCAAAAGTTTAACTAGGAGAAGCTTGACGGGCTTGATTTGCCGCAGGCGGGCAACCGTTCGAAGCGGAAAAAAATCTTGAGTAATCCGCGGCCAGGCGGAGCCAGCGCAACTGTTGCGGAAATCACGCTGGCCATCCTACGCCACCGTTGTGACCAGACAAACTGTCGGGTTTGCACACGGGCTAGCGCGAACCCGGAACCAGGCTTCAGCGCGCGCGTTTGCGCAGTGCGGCATAGTCGCCGATATAGCCGTGCACCCGCGCCGCGGACAGCCGGTTGATCTCGACCAGCAGTTCGGGCGCGACCGGCCCCAGGCCGTAGGAACGGTCGAGGTGTCGTCCGATATGCATCAGCAAATGGGCCGCGACCTCGGCATCGGCCTCGGCGCGGTGGGCGGTGCCGCGGAAGGCGATGCCGAGCGAGCGCGCGAGTTCGCCGAGCTTGTAGCTGGACATGCCGGGCAGCACGCGGCGCGACAGCTTGACCGAGCAGACCAGGCCGGCGTGGCGGCAGGCATGGCCCAGGCGTGTTCCTTCCGCCTTCAGGAATTTCTCGTCGAAGCTGGCATTGTGCGCGGCCAGGGTGTCGGCGCCGATGAATTCGATCAGCTCCGGCACCACCTCGGTGGCCGGCGGCGCGCTGTCCACCATCTGCTGGGTAATGCCGGTCAGCGAGGTGATGAAAGGCGGGATACGCACGCCGCAATTTACCAGCGACACATAGCGGTCGACGATCTCGCCACCGGCGATGCGCAGCGCGGCGACTTCGGTGATGCGGTCGCCGGACTCCGGAGACAGGCCGGTGGTCTCGAAGTCGAGCATGACGATCGGGCGTTCAAACATGGTGGTCCTTTAATTAACCGAACTTGCGGGCGGCATCGATGGCGAGACCCGCGCCGATGCTGCCGAACAGGTCGCCCTCGACGCGGCGCGCCTGCGGGACGATGGCGGCGATCCGCTCGCGCAGGGCCGCGACCCCGCTCGAGCCGCCGGTGAAGAACACGGTGTCCACCCGCTCCGGGGCGACCCCGGCCTCGCCCAGCAGGCGCTGCACGGTGGCGCCGACCTGGTCGATCATGCCCGCGATCGCCGTCTCGAACACGGCGCGTTCGACCTGCACGCGTTCCGGCGGCGACAGCCGGTCGAGGTCGAGCTCGACCAGCGGCGCGCCGGACAGGCCGATCTTGGCTTCCTCGACCCGCATCGCCAGCCAGTGGCCGGCCCGTTCGTCGATCAGCCTGCGCAGGCGCCCCAGCTTGGCGGGCTCGGCGGCGTCGCGCGCCAGGTCCTCGAGCTGGGCGATGCTCTTGCGGGTATAGGCCTGGTTGATCGTATGCCAGGTCGCCAGGTTGAAATAATAGCTCGATGGCACCGGGGCGCCCGAGACCAGCGCGCTGCCGTAGCCGAGCAGCGGCATCACGGAGGCCAGGCTCAGGTATTTGTCGAAGTCGGTGCCGCCGATGTGCACGCCGCCCGTGGCGAGGATGTCTTCGCGGCGCTCGACGCGCCCGGCGCGGTCCGGCCCGAGGCGCACCAGCGAAAAGTCGGAGGTGCCGCCGCCGATGTCGGCGATCAGCACCAGTTCTTCCCTTTCGATGCGCGATTCGTAGTCGAAGGCGGCGGCGATCGGCTCGTACTGGAAGCCGATCTCGCGGAAGCCGGCCGCGCGGGCGATCTCGGCCAGGGTATCCTCGGCCAGGCGGTCGGCCGCCGGGTCCTCGTCGACGAAGAACACGGGGCGGCCGAACACGGCGCTGGTGAACTCGCGCCCGGCCTGCTGCTGGGCGCGGCGGCGCAGTTCGCCGATGAAGTGGGACAACAGCTGGCGGAACGGCAGGGCGCGGCCGGCGACCTCGGTCTGGCCATCCATCAGGCTGGTGCCGAGCAGGCTTTTCAGCGAACGCATCAGGCGCCCTTCATAGCCCTCCAGGTAGTCCGCCAGCGCCGCGCGGCCATAGCGCACCTGTTCGTCGTCCGCGTTGAAGAACACGACCGACGGCAGGGTCGCCTTGCCGTCTTCGAGCGCCAGCAGGCTGGGATGGCCGGGGCGGACCCAGCCGACGGTGGAATTGGAGGTGCCGAAATCGACGCCGCAAGCGTTCGCCATGGAAGCCTATCTGGAAGAGGAGCGGGGGAAGGGGCGAGATGTTACCAGAAGTCGGGCTTGCAGGCGAGCCGGGCCCGGCCGTGGAAGTTCCCTGCGCAGCGCTGGCGCCTATCCTGTCTCAAGGCCGCGACACCTCGAACGCCACTCTCAATCGTGCGCGCCGCCGTCCGGTCTTATATTGAGCGTATCGTCCGATCCAGCCCGGCCACGGAGAGACCATGAGCACCACGGCAGGCAGCCCCGACTTCGTGCATGGCGAAGGCCATGTCCACGGCCATCCGCACGGCTGGCGGCGCTGGCTGTACGCCACCAGCCACAAGGACATCGGCACCCTGTATCTTTGGTTTTCGGCGCTGATGCTGATGGAAGGCGGCGTGCTGGCGATGCTGATCCGGCTGGAACTGTTCCGGCCCGGCCTGCAATTCTTCCGGCCCGAGCTGTACAACGAGTTCGTGTCCCTGCACGGCCTGGTCATGGTGTTCGGCGCCATCATGCCGGCCTTCGTCGGCTTCGCCAACTGGATGGTCCCGCTGCAGGTCGGCGCGTCGGACATGGCGTTCGCGCGCATGAACAACTTCTCGTTCTGGCTGCTGCCGCCCGCCGCCCTGCTGCTGACCGCCTCCTTCTTCGTGCCGGGGGGCGCCACCGGCTCCGGCTGGACCATGTATCCGCCGCTGTCGCTGCAGATGGGCGTCGGGATGGACATGGCGATCTTCGCGATCCACCTGATGGGCGCCTCGTCGATCATGGGTTCGATTAACATCATCACCACCATCCTCAATATGCGCGCGCCCGGCATGACCCTGATGAAGATGCCCATGTTCTGCTGGACCTGGCTGATCACGGCCTACCTGCTGATCGCCGTGATGCCGGTGCTGGCCACCGCCGTCACCATGCTGCTCACCGACCGGCACTTCGGCACCACCTTCTTCAACGCGGCCGGCGGCGGCGACCCGGTCATGTTCCAGCACGTGTTCTGGTTCTTCGGCCATCCCGAGGTCTACATCATGATCCTGCCCGGCTTCGGGATCATCTCCGAGGTCATTCCGGCCTTCTCGCGCAAGCCGCTGTTCGGCTATGCGTCGATGGTCTATGCGACGGCATCGATCGCCATCATTTCCTTCATCGTCTGGGCCCATCACATGTTCACCACCGGCATGCCGATCACCGCCCAGCTGTTCTTCATGTACGCCACCATGCTGGTCGCCGTGCCGACCGGGGTCAAGGTCTTCAACTGGGTGGCGACGATGTGGAAGGGTTCGCTGACCTTCGAACCGGCGATGCTGTTCGCGGTCGGCTTCCTGTGGGTGTTCACGATCGGCGGCTTTTCCGGCCTGATCCTGTCGCTGGCGCCGGTCGACATCCAGCTCCAGGACACCTATTACGTGGTTGGCCACTTCCACTACGTGCTGGTGGCCGGTTCGCTGTTCTGCCTGTTCTCCGGCTATTATTTCTGGGTACCGAAATGGACCGGGCACATGGTCAACGACCGGCGCGCCAGGTTTCACTTCTGGAATTCGCTGATCTGGGTGAACGTCACCTTCTTCCCGATGCATTTCCTGGGACTGGCCGGCATGCCGCGCCGCTACGCCGATTACGCGGTGCAGTTCACCGACTTCCACATGATTACCTCGACCGGCGCCTGGCTGTTCGGCCTGACCCAGGTCTACTGGCTGCTGTTCATCGTCATCCCGAACATCCGCGGCGGGCCGCCGGCGCCGCCCTGTCCCTGGGAAGGCGCGGAAGGCCTGGAATGGACGATTCCCAGCCCGGCCCCTTTCCACACCTTCGAGACCCCGCCCATGGTGAAATGACGATGCTGTACGAATGCACACTGCAACGCAATTGCTCGCTGACGCCACGCCAGGTGGCGCGGGCCTATGCCGTGCTGTGTACGGTGTCGCTGGGAGTCGCCCTCGCCTTCTTCGTGCACGGCGTCTGGATCGTGCTCGCCTTTTCCCTGCTGGAACTGGCCTGCGTCGGCCTGGCCCTGCTGTTCCATGCCCGGCACGCGCTCGACCGCGAACGCATCGCCCTGACTGCCAGCTGCCTGCTGGTCGAATGCGTGCAGGCCGAGGTGCGCAGCCAGGCGCGGCTCGATCCGCTGTGGACCCGGGTCCTGCCGCCTGCCGAGGGCATGTTTGCCGCCGGCCCCAGACGCGGCCTGGTCACGCTGGAGTCGCGCGGCGTGCGCATCGAGGTAGGGCGTTTCGTGAACGAAGCGAAGCGCCGCCAGGTCGCGTGCGAACTGCGCCAGGCCCTGCGCCAGATCTCCGTGATCCCCTGAGTCACCCTTCCCCCGCCCAGCCCTCCGCTTGCGCTCTGATCCGTGTCAGCGCCTTCTTACACACACACGGCAAGGGCACCGATGTTTCAATTTATATATCGTTTGCATAATCCCTCCATACGAATGCCGCGCTGATGCCTTGCGCGGCATTGCATCTTTTTGGAGAAGAAAAACATGAGCATGACCCAGGGGGGATACGCGATCGTCGTCCATGGCGGCGCCGGCAGTCCATGCGATTACCAGGATGGCTGCGAGCTCGCCGCGCGCCGCGCCGTGGAAGAGCTGGGCATCAGCGGCGACGCGCTGGAAGCCGCCATCGCGGCCGTCGCCGCCCTCGAAGACGACGGCCGTTTCAACGCCGGCCGCGGCGCAGCGCTCGGCCTCGACGGCGCCACGGTCGAGATGGACGCTTCCGTGATGGACACGCGCGGCCGCCTGGGCGCGGTCGCCTGCGTGCAGGGCATCGAGAACCCGGTGCTGCTGGCGCGCGCGGTGGCCGATACCCCGCACTGGTTCCTGGCCGGCGACGGCGCCAACCGCTTCGCGCATGCGATCGGCCACCCGACCTGGGACAGGATTTCCGAACACCAGCGCGCACAGCACCGCAAGGTATTGAAGGAGCTCACCGGTCCGACCCCGGCCATGCCGCGCGTCGACAACCAGGCCTTCCTGCGCTTCTGGAACTATGAAAAGCCGCTGGGCCTGTCCGCCAGCGCCGCCTGCGACACGGTCGGCGCCGTGGTGCGCGCGCCGGACGGCCACTTCGGCGTGGCCGCCTCGACCGGCGGTTCCGCGCCCTGCCTGATGGGGCGCGTCGGCGACACCCCCATCATCGGCAGCGGCTTCTATGCCGGTCCGGTGGGCGCGGTGGCGGCCACCGGCATCGGCGAGCACATCGTGCGCCACCTGCTGGCCCACCGGGTGTACAGCTGGATCGAGGACGGCATGCCGCTCGAGCAGGCCCTGCAGCGCGGCATCGGGCTGTTCGACAAGGACATCAGCGTCGGCCTGATCGCGGTCAGCCGCACCGAGGCCGGCGCCTTGAGCAACAGCGACATGCCGCTGGCAAGGCTGACCCGGAACTGAATCCGCAACCATCGACACGACCGCCATGACCCCACGAGAACTACCGGAACAACAACGACAGCAGGAGCGCCAGCTGCGCGAAAGCCACGGCCACCTGGTCATCATCGGCGGACACGAAGACCGCAAGCACGAGATGGAGATCCTCAGCCGCTTCGTCGAACTCTCCGGCGGCAAGGACGCGAAGATCGTCGTGATCTCGGCCGCCAGCTCGGTCGCGGACGAGATGTGGGAGATCTATGACAAGGCCTTTGGCGAGCTCGGCGTGAACAACCGCGTGCACCTGCACCTGCAGAGCCGCCAGTGCGCCAACGACGCGGAACATATCAAGGATGTGCGCGACGCCACCGGCATCTTCATGACCGGCGGCGACCAGAAGCGCCTGCTGGCCATCATCGGCGGCACCCTGCTGGACAGCGAGATGCACGCCGCCCTCAAGCTGCGCGGCGCCTGCATCGGCGGCACCAGCGCGGGCGCGTCCGCCATGTCGGGCCACATGCTGGCCCAGGGCCGCGCCGAGCTGCACCCTGAAAAGGGCTCGGTCAGCCTCGGCGCCGGCCTCGGCTTCCTGCACCGGGTCGTCGTCGACCAGCATTTCTCGGAGCGCCAGCGCCTCTCGCGCCTGCTGTCGGTGGTCGCGCAGAACCCGTATCTGCAGGGGATCGGCATCGACGAAGACACCGCGCTGGTGATCGAGCGCGGGGTCGGCATCGAGGTGCTGGGCGAAGGCGCCGTCACCATCGTCGACGGCCGCCACATGAGCACCAACATCGCCGAGATCTCCGACCGCGCGACCCCCGAACTGATCGACGTGCGCCTGCACCTGCTCCCGGCCGGCAGCAAGTACCGCCTGCCGCAGCAAGACCCCAACGGCGAGGATCCCCGCATCCCGCAATCGCTGCTCGAATTTCTGGAAAATGTAACGAAACGGAATCCGCTCTCATGAGAATCATCGAACAACGCTTCCTGCGCGGCCCCAACCTGTACGCCGCCACGCCCTGCCTGCTGGCCGTTGCCGACACCGCCCGGGACAACCCTGCCGAACACCTCGCGGGCCTCGGCGCGCGCCTGCTGGCCCGGCTGCCCGGCATGCCGCCCGAAGCCGCGGCCCGCCTGTCCGACTGCGCCTCGCCGGCCGAAGCGCTGGAAGCCGTCACCATGGAACTGCAGCGCCTGGCCGGCGCGCCCGGCGCCTTCAGCCAGACCATCGTCGATCCGGCCAGCCCGGAACGGCTGCGCGTGGTCTGCGGCTACGCGCTCGAACAGGTGGCCGGCGCGGCCCTGCGCACGGCGCGCGACCTGATCGGCGCCCTGCTCGCCCATCAAGCCTTCGATCTCGATGCCGCCCTCGAGGAGCTGCGCGACACCGCCCGGCGCCACGCGATCGGCACCAGCACCGGCGCGGTCATCGCCGCCGCCCACAAGCGCGGCATCCCGAGCCTGCGCCTGACCGACGAAGCGAACCTGTTCCAGCTCGGCTGGGGCAGCAAGCAGAAGCGCCTGCAGGCGACCATCACCGGCGCCACCAACAACATCGCGGTCGGCATCGCCAGCGACAAGCAGCTGACCAAGACCCTGCTCGACCAGGCCGGCTGCCCGGTCCCGTCCGGCGAGACCGTCACCACGCTGGCCCAGGCGCAGCGCGTGGCGCGCCGCCTGACGTCGAACGGCGGCGCGGTCACCATCAAGCCCCTCGACGCCAACCAGGGCAAGGGAGTGACCACCGCGTGCTCGACGCCCGAGGAAGTCGAGCGCGCCTTCGAGTTCGCGCGCAAGTACGGGCGCCAGGTGATCGTCGAGGACTTCCTGCGCGGGCGCGACTACCGCGTGCTGGTCACCGGCCGCAGGATCGCCGCCGCGTCCTGGCGCCGCCCGCCGCATGTGACCGGGGACGGCGTCCACACCATCCGTGAACTGGTCGAGATCGAAAATGCGAACCCGGCGCGCGGCGAGGGCCACACCAACATCCTCACCAAGATCCCGCTCGACGAACTGGCGCTGCAGGTGCTGGCGCAACAGGGCACCACGCTGGACGAGGTGCCGGCCGAAGGCGTGTGCGTCGAACTGCGCGGCAACGCGAACCTGTCCACCGGCGGCACCGCCGAGGACGTGACCGACCTGCTGCCGGAAGAGACCCGCGACATCTGCATCCGCGCCGCCCGCACCATCGGCCTGGACGTGGCCGGCATCGACATCGTGTGCCAGGACATCGCCCGGCCGCTGCGCGAACAGCGCGGCGGCATCATCGAGGTCAACGCGGCGCCGGGGATCCGCATGCACCAGTATCCGAGCCGCGGCACCCCGCGCGACGCCGGCGCCGCCATCGTCGACGCCCTGTTCGGCGAGGACGACGGCCGCATCCCGCTGATCGGCGTGACCGGCACCAACGGCAAGACCACGACCACGCTGCTGATCGCCCACGCCGCCCGCATGGCCGGCCTGCGCACCGGCGTCACCACCACCGAGGGCGTGTTCATCGACGGCCAGCAGACCGCGAAAGGCGACTGCACCGGCTACCGCTCGGCGCGCAGCGTGCTGACCTCGCCGGACGTCGACTTCGCGGTGCTGGAGACGGCGCGCGGCGGCATCCTCAAGCGCGGCCTGGCCTACGACCGCTGCGACGTGGCGGTGGTGCTGAACGTGTCCGCCGACCACCTCGGCCTGGACGGCGTCGACTCGGTCGAGGAACTGGCGAAAGTGAAGGCGGTGGTTGCGCAGCGCGCCGCGCGCGCGGTGGTGCTGAACGCCGAGGACGACCACTGCGTGGCGATGGCGTCCGGATTGGCCGCCGGCGTCGAGGTGCTGTACTTCTCGCTGGACGCCGACAATCCGGTCCTGCTGCGCCATCTCGAGAACGGCGGCCGCGCCGTCTACCTCGAAGACAATACGATCGTGCTGGCCAACGGGGCGCGCCACGAAGCGCTCGCCGATGTGCGCGCCATGCCGGTGACGCTGAAGGGCGCGGCGCGCTACAACATCGCCAACAGCCTGGCCGCCGCCGCCGCCCTGGCGGCCAGCGGCTTCGGCAATCCGGAAATCGCGGACGGCCTGCGCAGCTTCGTCTCCGACTGGAAGAGCAATCCGCTGCGCTCGAACCTGTTCGACGTCGACGGCGTGACCGTGATCGTGGACTACGCCCACAACAGTGCCGCCTACGCCGCCCTGGCCGAGACCGCGCGCGCGATGACGCCGGGCCGCCTGGTCGGCGTGGTGGCCGCGCCGGGCGACCGCCGCGACGCCGACCTGGTCGACATCGGCACGACCTGCGCCGCCGGCTTCGACGAACTGGTGGTCTACGAGACCGAGAACCGCGGCCGGGCCGCCGGTACGGTGGCGTCGAAACTCGTCGAAGGCATCCGCCTGGCCAGGTTCGAGGAAGACCACCTGCAGGTCGAACTGGACGTGCACCAGGCGATCCGCGCCGGCCTGGCGCGCTGCGACAAGGGTGACGTGCTGGTGTTCGGCTGCGGTTCGGATATCAGCGAGCTGCTGGAGGCGATCCGGCCGCAGTCGCCGGAAGTGGCGAAGCGGATCGAGACCGAGGCGGCTTGACACGCATGAAATAAAATTTCATAAAATGTCATTTTTTGAAACGTTATGACAAAGGCAGCGTGCGACGGGCACGCTGTTTTTTTGCCACGCAGCCTGCCGCCGCGCTACCATTGGCGCTTGTTTGACAGGACAGGGAGAGCGGGCGATGGATTTCGAAGCCGCCAAGGTGCTGTGCCGCAGTTTCGCGGGCTGTACCGAGGACATCAAATGGGGCGCCGACATGGTATTTTCGGTCGGCGAAAAAATGTTCGCGGTGACGGGCGCCGCCACGCCCGCCGAGGGCATGAGCTTCAAGGTGGACGACGAGCGCTTTTTGGAACTCACCGATCGTCCCGGGATCGTTCCGGCCCCCTACCTGGCACGCGCCAGGTGGGTGCATGTCAGCCAGGACGCGGATCTGTCGGACGAGGAAGCGGCGCAGTTGCTGCGCCGGTCCTACGAGCTGGTGTTCGCCAGGCTGACCAGGAAGCTGCAGCGCGAGATTGCCGCAGGCGCGGCGTAGCGGAAGCCCCGCCGGGTCACCCCGCCTGCGCGGCAATCTTCGCCGCACTCTCCGGATCCATCAGCCGGACCGCCTCCACGAACACTTCCAGCGACGAGCCGCAGGCAAACACCAGCACATCCCCGCGCCCGCACAGCGACAGTCCCAGGCGGATCGCCTCGCCCACGTCCAGCTCGCGGTGCAGGGTATCGGTCTTGCCGACCACCTCTTCGGCGCCCTGCAGGATCAGGTCCACCGCGCCGCCATACGCGCGCCCGCGGCTGGAAGATTCGTACACCACCAGTTCGTCGAAGCGGGCGGCGCAAACGCGGCCGACTTCCAGCAGGTCGGCGTCGCGCCGGTCGCCCGGTGCGGTGACGATGCCGACCAGCTGGCCCGGCAGCAGCGCGCGCGCCATCTCGGCCAGCGCCGCATAGGCGGCCGGGTTGTGGGCGTAGTCGACGATGACGGTCACGCCGCGCACCTCGAACACATTGGTGCGCAGCGGGTTGGTCTTGCCGTCGCTGACGAAAGTGGAGAGTCCGGTCGCGATCTGCAGGTTGGAAAAGCCGGCCGCCATCAGGCCGGCCGCGGCGGCGAGGCCGTTGGCGATGTTGTAGCGCGCCCGGCCGCCCATCGAGATCGGCATGCTCTCCACCCGCAGCAGCTGCTGGTGCACGTTGCCGTCGGCGAGGACGATCGCATTGTCCTGCAGGTAGGCCGCGCGGCCGCCCTCTTCCAGGTGGCGCAGCAGGACCGGGTTGTCGGCTTCCATCGAGAAGTAGACCAGTTCGACGTCCGGGCGCACGCGGCGCGCCATCGCCACGCACAGCGGATCCTCGGCGTTCAGCACCGCCGCGCGGGTGGCCGACAGCGGCACCACGGCCTTGACCTGGGCCAGGTCCTCGATGGTGTCGATGCCGTCCAGCCCCAGGTGGTCGGGCGAGACGTTCAGCACGATGCCGACGTCGCAGTGGTCGAAGGCCAGGCCGCGCTTGAGGATGCCGCCGCGCGCCGTCTCCAGCACCGCGATCTCGACTTCCGGCGCGGCCAGCACGGTGCGCGCCGACCAGTAGCCGGTGCAGTCGCCCTTCGTGATCTGCTTGCCGTCGATGTAGACGCCATGGGTGGTGGTGGCGCCGGTCACGCGGCCGGCCAGGCGCGTGGTGTGCGCGATCAGCAGCGTGGTGGTGGTCTTGCCGTTGGTGCCGGTGCAGGCGATGATCGGGATGCGCCCGTCCGAGTTGCCCATCAGGCCTTCGACGATGGCGTCGCCGGCGTCGCGCGGCGCGCCGCTGCTCGGGTACTGGTGCATGCGGATGCCCGGCGCGGCATTCACTTCGATCACGGCGCCGCCCTGGGCCGCCAGCGGCACGTTGATGTCGCGGCAGACGATGTCGATGCCGGCCACGTCCAGGCCGATCTTGCCGGCGGCGCGCACGCAGATCTGCCGCGTCGATTCGGGCAGCAGGTCGGTCACGTCCTCGGCGGTGCCGCCGGTGGACAGGTTGGCATTGCCGCGCAGTTCGACCGGCACGCCCTCGGCCGGGACCGAATCCGGCGCATAGCCCTGCCTGCGCAGGATGTCCTCGGCGTGGGCGTCGAGCGCGATCTGGGTCAGGATGTTGGTGTGGCCCGCCCCGCGCGCCGGGTTGCGGTTCTCGATCGCGACCAGCTCGGCGATGGTATGGCGGCCGTCGCCGACCACGTGGGCCGGGCGGCGGCAGGACGCCGCGGCGACCCGGCCGGCAGCCACGAACACGCGGTAGTCGCGGCCCTGGATGCTGCGCTCGACGATGATCCGGCGCCCGTGCTTGCGGGCGAAGGCGTAGGCCTGCTCGACTTCTTCCGGGGTGCGGCAATCGACCGTCACGCCCTTGCCCTGGTTGCCGTCGAGCGGCTTGAGCGTGACCGGCACCGCCAGCCTGCGCGCCACCCGCAGGGCGTCCTCGATGGTGGTGACGGTCTCGCCTTCCGGTACCGGCACGCCCGCTTCCAGCAGCAGCTGCTTGGTGAGCTGCTTGTCGCTGGCGATCCGCACCGCGATATTGCTGGTCTCTCCGGTGATGGTGGCCTGGATGCGCTTCTGCTTCACGCCCCAGCCGAGCTGGAACAGGTTGGCGTCCTCGGTGATGCGCTGGACCGGGATCCCGCGCTCGTGGGCCGCCGCCAGCACCGCGGCGGTAGAGGTGCCGATCGCGTAGTGGTCGGCCAGCTCGCGCAGCTCTTCCAGGCGCGCCGGCAGATCGTCGAAGCGGCCGCCATGCGCCAGCGCATCGACGATCTCCACCGCCAGCTGGAACGCCGGCTGCGCCACCTTCTCGATCTGGTAGGCGCACACGATGCGGTACTGGCCGGGGGTGCCGGTCACCGGGCGGGTGCGGCCGAAACTGGCCGGGGCGCCGGCCAGGCATTGCAGGCCCAGGGTCACGTGTTCGACCACGCGCGCGAGGTAGGTGCCTTCGCGCAGGCGCTGGGCGAAGCCGCCGGGCTGGCCGGACGGCACCAGGTAGTCGGCCAGCGACGGCAGCAGCGCCAGGAGGGCTTCGCTGAACTGCGGGAGTTCGCGGGTCGAGACGCCGTACAGGTCGCCCAGGTCGAGCACGGACAGCAGGCAGGGGGTATCCGCGTGAATGTTCGGGCCACGCAGGAATCGTTGTTCGAGAATTTGCACGTATGGGTCCTTGATCGTGAAAAACGGCGCGGAACAGGGATCGCCCTGCCCGCGCCGCTGAAGCTTGCTGCGCTGCCGCCGCTCAGGCGTCGAGCAGTTGCGAATACATCCTGGTCGCCATCAGCCCGATCGCCGTATGGTGCACCGACGGCGACATCAGGCGCGCCAGCATCGCCATCGCTTCCGGCTTGCCGGCGCTCGCCGCGACCTTTTCTTCCAGCTCGCGCAATTCGCTGTCGCCGGCCAGCGCGCCGGGCGCATGGCGGCGGATCAGGCCGCGCTCGGCGTGGCCGCCGCGTCCCGCGTGCTGGTTCAGCGTCTCGAGGGTGCGCTGGCGCGCCCGGTGGCTCAGCACGCGCGTGGTGCGCGAACTGGCGCCTGCCTCGCGCGGAGTCGCGATCCAGTCGCGCAGCACCTGCTGCTCGTAGCTGGAGAACACCCCGAACATCTCGGCGCGCTCGCCCTGGATCAGGCGCCAGAAGCGGCTGTTCTCGACATCTTCGCCGCGCTTGATCCAGCCCGCGCTCTCCAGCGCCGCCAGGAAGTCCGGAATCTGCTTCGGTTCGCCCAGCCAGTCGTTGATCGAGCGGCCGGCGACGCGGCAGTAATCCGAATGCATGTTGCGGCCGACCGCAGCCTTGGCCGTGAAGATCTCGACCAGTTCCGCCTCCAGGTCGAACGCGGCGATCACGGACGTGGTGCAGGCGCCAAGCTCGTTCAGGCGGTAGCCGTCCAGCACGCGGCGGAAGAAGGCGGCCGGGTCGGCCGACTGCGCCATCAGGTTGCGCAGCGCCTGCACCGCCTTGTGCGCGTGGCCGCTGCCGGCATTGTCGACCGTGACGTGGAGGGTGAAGTAATACGGGTCGATGCCCAGTTCGTTCAGTTCGTAGGACGTGATCAGCAGGTGCAGCGGCAGCTGCTCGTAGCCGAGGTTGTAGCCGACCACCTCGGGCAGGAACTGGTCGGCGTGATACGCCAGCGCCAGCTGGATCGCGCCCTGCACGAAGTGGTCCTCGGGCAGGTTTTCCCAGTGCTCGCAGCCGTGCGCGGCCAGCAGCCGGCGGTACAGGGTCACGTGGTTCTTGTCCGGCACGCCGTCGCCCAGCTCTTCGAGGTAGGTCTTGATCAGCGGATGGAAATCCGGGTTCTCCCAGCGCGGCAGGGTGCCGTACAGCCAGGCGCCGTCGACCAGCTTGGTCGGGGCCACGCCCTTCAGGAAGTACAGCGCGTGCGCCTTGCTGCCGAAATAGCGGCGCGCGGCGCCGTTCTTGCGCGCGGCCAGGTATTCGCGGTAGGCGATGCCGACCGCCTCGGCGCGGCCCTGGATCCAGGCCGGCAGCTGCCACACGGCCTCCGGCAGGTCGCAGGGTTCCTGGCGCGCCGCTTCGATCTGGGCCAGCAGGAACTCGCGCGCGGCCGTTCCAGCGTCCTGGGGATGGTCGAGCAGGGAGAAATAGAGTGCTTTCGCGCTTCGGGCGGCCTGGCCAGCACGCGCGGCAGGCGCGGTACGGACGTCGGGCGCATCGACGGCAAACAGAGTAGTCATCATCAATCTTTTGGTAAATGTTCTACCAAGATTATGCGTACTCGTCCTGGCGCACGAAATCGGTTCGCGGCTTCCCTGACTGTCGGACAGGGCTTACAAAAATGGAATGTTTTCTGGAAAGGCATCGGGGCGCGCCGGACAGTGCCGGGGCGCCCCGAAACGGGCTGGCGGCGCAGGCGGCCGCCAGGAAGGATGGGGATTACTGGGTCACGCCGTGCAGCAGCGAACGGCTGCGCGCGTAGCCGAAGTAGACCAGCAGGCCGATCGCCAGCCAGATCAGGAAGGCGATCCAGGTGATGGCGCTCAGGAAGCTCATCAGGGCCAGGCAGAACACCACGGCGATCATCGGCACGACCGGCACGCCCGGGCAGCGGAAGGCGCGCTTCAGGTCCGGACGCTTCTTGCGCAGCACGATCACGGCGACCGAGACCAGGCAGAAGGCCGCCAGGGTACCGATGTTGACCAGTTCGGCCAGCACGTTCAGCGGCACGAACGCGGCGATCACGCCGAACACTATCCCGACCAGCCAGGTGGCGAAGTAAGGCGTGCCGTATTTCGCATGCACGGTCGACAGCTTGGCCGGCAGCAGGCCATCGCGCGACATGGCGTACAGGATGCGGGTCTGGCCGTAGGCCATCACCAGCATCACGGTGGTCATGCCGAGAATCGCGCCGAGGTCGGTCCAGCGGGCCAGCCAGTTGACGCCGGCGTGCTGCAGGGCCAGCGAGACCGGGTGGTCGACGCCTTCGAACAGCTTGAACGGCACGATGCCGGTCATGATGGCCGACACGATCACGTACAGGATGGTGCAGATCGCCAGCGAACCGATGATGCCGATCGGCAGGTCGCGCTTCGGATTCTTGACTTCTTCCGCGGCCGAGGTCACGGCGTCGAAGCCGATGAAGGCGAAGAACACCAGCGCGGCGGCGCTCATGATGCCGGATGCGCCGAACGGTGCGTACGGGGCCCAGTTGTCAGTGTTCACATGGCTGAAGCCGAACAGGATGAACAGCAGCACCACCGAAATCTTGATGACCACCATGATGTTGTTGACGCGCGCCGATTCGCGCACGCCCAGCGACAGCATCCAGGTCAGGAACAGCATGATCAGCAGCGCCGGCAGGTTCATGACCGTTTCCACGCCGGGGCGCGCGCCCGGCGCCGCGGTCAGGGCTGCCGGCAGGTCGATGCCGACGCCGTGCAGCAGCGACTGGAAATAGCCGGACCAGCCGACCGCCACGGTCGACGTCGCAAGACCATACTCGAGCAGCAAGTCCCAGCCGATCATCCAGGCCACCAGCTCGCCCAGCACGGCATAGCTGTAGGTATAGATCGAGCCGGCGATCGGCACGGTGGACGCGAACTCGGCATAGCACATGGCGGCGAAGCCGCAGGCGATGGCGGCAACGATGAACGACAGCGTCAGGGCCGGGCCGGCGGTCAGCGCGCCGGTGCCGGTCAGGACGAAGATACCGGTGCCGACGATGGCCCCGATGCCCATCAGGATCAGGTCGAAGGGCCCGAGCACCTTTTTCAGCCCGCCGGGCTTGCCGGCGGAGGCGACCATGGTGTCGAGATTCTTGGTTCTAAAAAGACTCACTGCGTTCTCCAATCGATAGTAGATAGTCCCCAGGCCCTGTTATATTGGATGTCTCCTCTGCGGGCGTGGTAAGCCCGGCATTTCCCTTCGTGTAAAAGGGATTCCGGACGGCAGCATAAGCGGCACGCCATTATTACCCAAATTTCAAGCGCAAAACAGGGAGAATTTTTTACCGCAGCGTACAGATGACCAGCTCGGGATCGGCCCGCACGCGCAGGGGGATGCCGGCGCAGCCGATGCCGCGGCTGACGAACAGGGGACCGTTGCCGTCGATCTCGAAGCGGCCGTGCCAGTAATCGCGCGAATACGGACCGCTGGGCCGCTTGAGCGGCGCGCCGTTGCTGCGCACCACCTGGCCGCCGTGGGTGTGGCCGGCAAAGCCGAGGTCGAAGCGCTGGCCGTCCAGGCACCACAGCCCGTCCGGCGAATGCATCAGGTAGATCCGCACCGCCCCGGCATCGCGGAAAGTGGCGCCGGCCGAGGGCGCGCCGGTCCAGGGGTCGTCGATCCCGCAGATGCTGACCGCCCCGAACGGCGCCGGCAGCGCGACGTTGCGGTTGACCAGCACCTCGGCCCCGCTGTCGGCCAGCGCCGCGGCGATTTCGGCGCTGCCGTTCCAGACATCGTGGTTGCCCAGCACGGCATAGGTGCCGAGCGGCGCCCGCGCGGCCCGCAGGAAGCCCTGCAGCGCGCGGATGTTGGCGGCGTCGAAGGAAATATAGTCGCCGCCCAGCAGCAGCACGTCGGGACGTTCGCGCGCCAGCTGCTCCAGCAGGGCGTCGAACAGGGCCGGATGGGTGGTCGGGCCGGCGTGGAAATCCGAGGCGAAGGCGATGGTCAGCGGACGCGGCAGCCGCCGTTCCGGCTCCAGCACGACCTCGTGGCGGCTCACGCCCAGCGTGCCGTGGCCGCCCAGCCGGTAGCTCAGGCCGGCCAGCCAGCCATTCATCAGCAGGGTGTTCAATACCCGCTCGGTGGCATGGCGGATCGGCCGGTGACGCTTGCTTGGTTTCATAGGGCGCGGACTATACAGCAAATGGGAGCAAATGTTGCAAAATTGCCACTGTACACCAGCACCGCTTCCGACCGGCGCAGGGTTGGCGGCGGCACTAGTGCTCTAAATCAACGAAGTGTAAGATTGCGCCCATGCTGACACCTGAACAATTGCTCGCGTTCCTGGCCGCCGCCATCCTGCTGACCCTGTCCCCCGGCCCCGACAACATGATGGTGCTGGGGATCGGCATGGCCAAGGGACGGGCGCGCGGCATGGCCTTCGGCCTCGGCTGCGCACTCGGCTGCCTCAGCCATACGGTGCTGGCGGTGATCGGCGTAAGCGCCCTGATCGCGGCCTCGCCGCTGGCGTTCACGACCCTGAAAGTGTGCGGCGGCCTGTACCTGGCCTGGATGGGCTTCAAGGCCATCCGCAGCACCGGCGGGGCCGCCGCCAGCCGCGCCGAGGCCGTCACGGAATCGGCGCGCACGCTGTTCCTGCGCGGCGTGGTCGCCAACGCCATCAATCCCAAGGTGGCGCTGTTCTTCCTGTCCTTCCTGCCGCAGTTCGTGGTGGCCCAGCGCGGCGACGCCAACCTGCAGACCGGCCTGCTCGGCCTGGCCTTCACCGCCCAGGCGGCCATCCTGTTCGGCCTGCTCGGCTTCTTTTCCGGCGCGGTCGGCGCCTGGCTGAACCGCCGCCCGCGCGCCGGCCTGTGGATGGACCGCATCGCCGGCGCCATCTTCATCGCGCTGGGGCTGCGCCTGATCGTGGCGCGCTGAGGCGGCCGGCGCGGCCGTGCGCCCGGCCCGGCGGGTTCGCGCGATGATGGCATCCCACTCCATGGAGACGCCGACATGCCCCCGACCCCGGACCGCCCCGCCCTGCTGCTGTTCGACATCAATGAAACCCTGCTCGACCTGTCGCCGCTGCGCGCCAGCATCGAACGCATCCTGCCCGGCGGCGCCGAGCTGTGGTTCACCACCATGCTGCACCATGCGACGGCGATGAGCCTGGCCGGCCGCTTCGCCCCCTTCCCCGAAGTCGGCGCCGCGACGCTGCGCATGCTGGCCGAAGGGCGCGGGATCGCCCTGTCGCCGCGCCAGGCGCAGCTGGCGATCGCGCCGATCACGCGCCTGCCCGCGCATCCGGACGTCGCGCCCGCGCTGGCGCGCCTGCGCGCGCGGGGCCTGAAACTGGCCGCGCTGTCGAATTCGACCACGGCCGGCCTGCGCGCCCAGCTGGCGCACGCCGGCCTGGCGCCGCTGTTCGACGCCCAGTTCAGCGTGCAGGACTTCGGCGTCTACAAGCCGCATCCCGGCGTGTATCTGGGCGCAGTGGCGCGGATGCGGGTCGCGCCCGGGCAGGCGATGCTGGTGGCGGCGCATGGCTGGGACACCGCCGGCGCCGGCTGGGCCGGGCTGCGCACGGCCTTCGTCTGTCGCGGGCGCCAGCGGCCCTTCCCGCTGGCCGGGGAGCCGGACCTGACGGTGCGGGACCTGTCGGCGCTGGCGGACCGGCTGGGCGCCTGAACCCGGGTTCGCGCCTTCCGCCCGGCGCGCCGCGCCACCTGTCTTTACATCAGTCAACGCTGCGCCGCCGCAAGCCGGATCTTGGGATCATCGAGCCGAACAATCAATGAAAGGCCCGCGCCCATGGACACCTCTTCGCTCTGGAAAGGCACGGCGGCCAAGACCGCCTGCCTGCCGACCCTGCAAACCGACCTGCACGTCGACGTCGCCATCGTCGGCGCCGGCATCACCGGGCTGACCGCGGCCATGCTGCTGGTCCAGGCCGGCAAGCGGGTCGCCGTCCTCGACGCCCACAAGGCCGGCGACGCCAGCACCGGCAACTCGACCGGCAACCTGTACGCCACCGTCGACCTGGGCCTGCACACCCTCGAAGAGCGGCACGGCCTGGAAGTCATGCGCCGCGTGGTGGAGTCGCGTTCCGCCGCGGTCGACCTGATCGAGGCCACCGTGGCGCGCCTGAACCTCGAATGCGGCTTCCAGCGCCTGCCCTGGCACCTGATCGCCCTCGATGCGGAGCGCGTCGGCGAGGTCGAGAAGGAAGCCCTGGCGGCGATGCGCGCGCGCCTGCACGCCGACCTGCGCGACGACGCCCCGCTGCCCCTCGACGCCGCCCTGAAGACCCTGGTGGTCGAGGACCAGGCCCAGTTCCAGCCGCTGGCCTACGTGCGCCAGCTGGCCCAGAGCATCGGCAGCGAGAATTGCCTGATCTTCGAAAACACCCGCGTCACCGCGATCGAGGACGCGCCGGCCGTGGTCCACACCACCCGCGGCAAGGTCCAGTGCCAGCAGGTCGTGATCGCCACCCATACGCCCATCGGCATCCACCTGGTGCAGTCGCAGCTCGAGGTCGTGCGCGAGTACGGGATCGCCGCTCCCCTGCACGACGCGGTTCCCCAGCCCGGCGTGTACTGGTGCATCGGCCAGGACCGCTGGTCGGTGCGGAGCTACACCGAACATGGCCGCACCTGGCTGGTGGTGGTGGGCAGCGCCCATTCGCTGGGCGAGAAGGAAGTCGGGCCGGAGCGCTTCCAGAAACTGGAGGCCTTCGCGCGCGACCACTTCCCGATCGGGCCGGTCGAATACCGCTGGTCGGCGCAGCGCTACCGCGCCAAGGACAAGCTGCCCTACATCGGCCGCAATGTCGATGCGGAGAACACCTATATCGCGACCGGCTTCTCGGGCGACGGCCTGACCTACGGCACCCTGGCCGGGATGATGCTGGCCGACGAGATCCTCGGGCGCGGCACGCCCTGGCGCGACCTGTATGCGGTCGACCGCCTCGACCAGGCCAGGCGGCCGAAGGGTTTCGAGCACGAGCGCAGCGGCCCCGCCCAGCCGGACGAGGCGCCGGCGCTGGATGCGGAACAGCTGCGCCAGCTGGCCGACCTGCCGCCCTGCCAGGGCCGCAGGATCGAGATCGACGGCCAGCCGGTGGCGGTATTCCGCGCCCAGGACGGCCAGTTGCAGGCGGTGGCCGGGAAATGTTCGCACATGGGCTGCGCGATCAAGTGGAACGGCGCCGAAACCAGCTGGGACTGCGAATGCCACGGCAGCCGCTTCGCCCCGGACGGGCAGGTGCTGGAAGGTCCGG
The DNA here is from genome assembly GCF_057657395.1 of Telluria sp. Soil_C_11. Taxonomy (NCBI): domain Bacteria; kingdom Pseudomonadati; phylum Pseudomonadota; class Betaproteobacteria; order Burkholderiales; family Oxalobacteraceae; genus Telluria; species Telluria sp. Soil_C_11. Next base: position 69,393 of record NZ_JBDGIN010000011.1, read on the forward strand.
CGCTGGCGCCGCTGCAAGCCGCCAGGCTTGGCCAGGAAAGCTGAAAAATTGATCGTATTCACGTTTTTGCGATACATTGCTGGTTTTACGTTTTCACGGGATAGGCAGCTATCCCGCCCGCAGCACGCGAATGCGCGATCTTCCCCTGTTCAAGCACCTGAATGCCGGCACGCTGGTCACCGTCACCTGCGGGCTCGGCCTGCTTTACGTCGGCCGCGACGTCCTCGAGCCGATCGCCCTCGCCTCGATCCTCAGCCTGGTGATCGCGCCGCTGATCCGCAGCATGCGCCGCGCCGGCCTGCCGCAGCTGCCGGCCACCCTGCTGTCGGTGCTGCTGGCCACCACCTGCCTGGTCGGGGTCGGCATCGTGCTGGCGTTCCAGCTGGTGGCCGTCACCGGCGACCTGCCGAAATACCGGGCCGCGATGCGCACCAAGGTCGCGACCGTGCGCGAGATCGCCGAGCGGCCGTTCGCGCGCATCGAGGCCGAACTGAGCGCGGTGGCGCCGGCCGGCAGCGCGCCGGCCACCGGCAAGCGCGGCATGACCACGATCACCATCAGCCCGAGCCAGCCGATCCCGGTCGAGATCCGCGCGCCGCGCCTGACCACCACCGCCGCGCTGACGCGCCTGTTCGCGCTGGCCTGGGGCCCGATCGGCGAGGCCGGCCTGGTGCTGGTGCTGCTGATCTTCATGTCGCTGGAACATGAATCGCTGCGCGACCGCCTGATCCGGCTCGGCGGACAAACCGAGACCAGCCGCACGATCCAGGCGCTGGCCGACGCGGCCCAGGGCGTGTCGCGCTTCTTCTTCTCGCAATTCGTCGTCAACGCCACCTTCGGCGCCCTGATTGGCGTCGTGCTGTGGGCGGCCAGCGTGCCGCACGCGGTGCTGTGGGGCGCGCTCAGCGGCCTGCTGCGCTTCGTGCCCTACCTCGGCATCATGGCGGCCGGCGCCGTCATCGCCCTGTTCGTCGCCGCCATCGATCCGGGCTGGACCCTGGCCCTGTCCTGCATGGTGCTGTTCGTCGCGCTCGAACTGCTGGTGGCGAACATCGTCGAGCCCAAGGTGTACGGCCAGAGTTCCGGCCTGTCGCCGCTGGCGGTGATCATCTCGGCCCTGTTCTGGGGCGCGATGTGGGGCCCGGTCGGGCTGCTGCTGTCGACCCCGCTGACCCTGTGCCTGGTGGTGGCCGGCCGCCACGTGCGGACCCTGGAGCCGGTCGCGATCCTGCTCGGCGACGCCCCCGCGGTGACCGGCGCCCAGCGCTTCTACCAGCGCATCCTGGCCGGCGACATCGCCGCCATCATCCACGACGCCCATGCCTTCCTGGAGCGCTCCAGCTTCGCGCGCTACTGCGACCACATCCTGCTGCCCGGCATCGTGATGGCCGCCGCCGACACGCGGGCGGGGATGATGGCCAAGAACCAGGAAGAGCGCGTGCGCAACGCCATCGCCGACGTCGCCGTGACCCTGACGCCGGAATCGGGCGGCGAGCCCCGGCACCGGCGCCGGCGCGACGTCTCCCTGCTCGACGCCAACGTCGGCGCCCACCTGCGCCAGATGCGCGAGGCGCGCCTGGGCCGCTGGCAGGGCGCGCTCGACGTGCCGGCCCATTCGGTGGTGCTGTGCGTGGGGCTCGCCACGATGCGCGACGACCTGCTCAGCGAACTGCTGGTGCGCGCCCTGCGCGAAGCCGGCGTGGACGCGCGCAGCTTCTCGGTCATCGGCGAGAGCGAGAATCCGGGCCCGGACAAGGCCGACCTGGTCTCGACCGTGTTCATCAACTATCCGGTCGAAGCCATGCTCGACCAGTGGATGAGCACCGTCGCCAGGCTGCGCGCCGGCCTGCCGGAAGCGATGCTGGTGACGATCCGCCTGCCGCTGGTCGATCCGGTGCCGGAGCCGGCGCTGGTGGAAAACCAGGTCGACATGGTGCTGCGTTCCTTCGAGGAAGCGCTGGCCTTCGTCGACCCGGAGCGCGCGCCGCGTCCCTGAGGAAGGCGGCGGCGCACCGCGTTTCCGGCCGTCAGCAACGCAGCGGCGGCTTGATCCGCAGCCAAGGCATTGCACGCGGCCTGCTCCGCAGCGCCCGGCTTGCCCTTATGATCGCAGGGCGTGGATGAAAACAGGGAGCGGGCATGCCGGAACGGACCGGGGTCGAGGAGCGCGCCATCGAAGGCGGAACGCGCACGCCGCCGATCCCGCGCCCATCCAGCCGGCTCACCCGCTTCACCTTCCTGCGCCGCACCCTGCTGCTGCTGTTCTATCCGGTGCTGACGGTGGCCGCCGGCAACGCGATCCTGCTCGGCGTGCCGCAGGCGCGCGAAGCGCTGGGCGCCTTCCGCAACTTCGGCGAGGCCCGTGACAGCCTGTGGGCCAACCCCGGCTACTGGATCTTCATCGCCGCCCTGGCCTACTGGTCGCTGACCGCCTGGTACTGCGCACGGCTGCTGCTGGCCAGGCGCTTCGCCGTCGACAACGTCGGCCAGTGCGTGCACCATGGCTTCGCCGCCGCCACCAACACCTGGCTGCCGCGCGCGCTGGGCCTGCTGTCCTGCGTGCCGATCACGCTCTGGTTCGCCCTGCCCGGCGCGCCGCCCGGGGCCTGGCTGGCGCCGGCCCTGTACAGCGGCGCCTTCCTGGTGCTGGCGGTGCTGCGCCGGCGCCTGGTCAACCGCTGGCTCGGACGGCAGGCGGTGGCGCCGCAGGCGTGGGCGCGCTCGCGCCGCACGCCGCGCGCCAGCATCGCCGCGGTGCTGCTGATGTTCGCCGTATCCGGCATGGTGCTGGCGGCGGTCCGGTTCGGCCAGGAGGCCGCCGCGCGGGCCCTGGGCGCCCCGGCACTGCTGCTGTTCGCCTTCGGTTCCTGGACCGTGTTCGGCAGCATCGTGCTGGTCTACCTGCCGAAAAGCGCCGGCTGGCCCTCGCTGGCCCTGCTGCCGCTGTTCGCCGCCCTGCTGGCCTCGATCTCGAACGAAAACCATGTCGTGGCCCGCAACGGCGGCCCGCCGCTCGCCGTCGCGCGGCCCACGCTGGAACAGGATTTCAGGGCCTGGCAGCAGGCGCGCGGCGCGCACGGCGGCGAACCGGTCTACCTGGTGGCGGCGGCCGGCGGGGCGTCGCGCGCGGCGTTCTGGGCCGGCACCCTGCTGCTCGAACTGGAGCGCCAGGCGCGCCGCCAGGGCAAGCGCTTCGCGCCCAACATCTATGCGATGAGCGGGGTCTCCGGCGGCAGCCTGGGCCTGGCCGCCTTCGCCGGCGCGCTGGCGGTGCGCGACCCGGACTACGAACGCACCGCCGCCGAGGTCGGCGCCTTCCTCGGCCAGGACTACCTGGCGCCGCTGGTCGGCGCCCTGCTCTACCCCGACCTGCTGGCGCGCTTCTGGCCCGTTCCCTGTCCTTCCTGCGACCGTTCGCTGGCGCTGGAAGGCGCCTGGGAGCGCGGCTGGGACCAGCGCTTCCCCCTGTCGCCGGCGCACGACTGGTTCAGGCGCCCGCTGCTGGCCCCCGGCCCGGAGGCGGCCGGCCTGCCGCGCCTGCTCTTCAACGCCACCTCCGCCAGCGAGGGCCGGCGCGTGGTGCAGTCCCGGCTGGCCTTCAGGCTGCCCCAGGCCTACGACCTGTTCGGCCAGGCGCCGGGCGAGGCGCCGCTCGACACCAGCCGCCTCACCTTGGCCCAGGCGGTCCACAACAGCGCCCGCTTCCCCTACATCAGCCCGGCCGGGCTGGTGTTGACCACGGGCGGCGAGCGCTGGGATTACCTGGTCGATGGCGGCTACTTCGAGAACTCCGGCGCGGCCACCCTCAACGCGATGATCCCCGAGATCCTGAAAACCGGTGTGGTCCGGCCCGGGCAGCTGGTGGTGCTGGTGATCGAGAACGAGCCGGCGTCGCAGTCGCAATGGATCTGCCCGACCCGCGCCCAGCTGGCCGACGCCGCGGTCGGCCCGGCGCCGCGCCCATTGACGGTCGGGCTGCGCTGGCCCTGGGAGCCGCGCCCGCGTCCCGGCGACAAGGTGGTGCCGCCGGTGCCGGAACTGTCGCTGCCCTTCTACGCCCTCTACCAGACCCGCAACGCGCGCGCCCAGGCCGCCGAGGAGGAAACCACGCGCCTGCTGGGCGGCTGCGGCGCCGGCCGCGTGATCGAACTGCGCTACCCGTGGACGGCCGAGGGACGCCAGCCGCCGCTGAGCTGGTTCCTGAACGGCGGCACCACGCGCGCCATGGCCGGGATGCTCCAGCGCAAGCAAAGCGAGGCGGCCGAAGTCGACGCCTTCCTCGCCAACTGGGAGCGGCTCCGCAAGACGGTGCTGGGCACTTCCACTTTGCAATAAATACACCAATTGCAACTACATTTGTCCAAATAAGGTGTTTTAGCGTACACTTGAGGCACGATGCGCCTCGTTGAGGTGCGTCAAGTGTTACGCTCGCTCCAGTTCAATACCGCCTGCCCTTTGCGCGGTTGATCACGGCCCGCGCCGTCCGCTGCCTGGCGCCGATCGCGCCGGTCCGTTCCACTTGCCCGCTCGTCAATATGATGCCACTCAGATTCCTTCCACACTCGCTCGCCGCCCTGGCCCTGCTCGCGCTTGCCGCGCCGGCAAGCCAGGCGGCCGCACGCAAGGACGCCAGGAAAGACGCGCCGCCCACGCTGGCCGATTTCGACGCCCTTACCGGCACCCATCCCGGCGCCTGCGCCGCACCGCTCGATCCAGCCTACGCCGGCATGGGCCAGCCAGCGCTGCGCCAGTGCGCCTGGAGCCAGCGCCTGGAAATGCTGTACTGGAAGAACATACCCGCACCCGCCGGCACCTGCCTGCCGCCGGCGGCGATCGCCTGGCACCGCCTGATGGCCAGCGTGCAGACCGGCGCGCCACCCTGGAACAAGGACTGGACCGGCCAGGCCCGGGTCGCCGGCACCGATGCGCTGCAACAGGCCGTCGCGGTCTGGCAGGCCGGCGACGGCAGCTGGTCGGCGGTCGCCTGGCGCTGGCGTCCGTCCGAAAAGGCCGACACCCGCGCCTGGCAGGCCGGGCACTGGAGCAAGGTCGCCGAGACGGCGCAGGCGGTCAACGCCGGCAATACGGCGCCGCGCCCGTCCCCGCTGCTGGAGGCATGGCTGGCCGGTTCGAACGGCAAGCCGCGCATCCTCGAAGGCGAGACCTGGCGCTGGGTCTCCGACAAGACCTGCCTGGTGATGCGCACGGCCGGGATCGGCCAGGGCCAGCTGCACCTGCCGTATTCGCGCGACGATGCGCGCCTGGAGCAGCGCACCGCGATGCAGGTGCAGCTGGCGCGCCGCTTCCCGACCGCCGAGTGGCTGCAGCCTTTCGCCCTGCTGGAACCGGCCGTGCCGGGCACCCGCAGCGGCGCCAAGTTCTACGCGGTGTGGCGCGAAGGTGCGGCGATCCAGGGGCAGCTCTGGATCCCGCTGCGCGACAACGGCGGCATGGTGCGGGCCCGGATCGGCACCGACGCGCCGCCGCGCGGCCCGCGTGCCGAGGAAGTCACGGCCCGGCGCGCGGCCCTGGTCGAACGCGAGCTGAAGACGCTCGCCCATGCCTGGGAGGCGCGCCATGAATGACGAACTGTCGACGCCGCTCCTGCTGCTGTCGCCACTGGCCCTGCTGGGCGCCGGCCTGATGCTGGCGCTGGTGCTCGGTTTCACCCTGCAGCGTTTCCAGGTCCCGAAACTGTACGGCGCCGTGATCGCCGGACTGCTGCTGGGCGCCAGCGGCGCCGGCCTGATCGACCGTCCGCTGCTGACCCAGTTCCAGGAACTGCTGAACGGCGCCGCCGCGCTGGTGCTGTTCGATGTCGGCCGCAAGATGGACCTGGCCTGGCTCCTGCGCAGCGGGCGCCAGGGCAAGAGCCTGCTGCTGGCCACGCTCACCCGCGGCGCCGCCGCCACCCTGGTGCTGGCCGCCTTCGGCCTGCCGTGGGGCGCAGCGATCTTCATCGGCTCGATCCTGATCGCGGTGAACCCGGTCATCCTGGCCTCGATGGTGGCGGACGAAAACGCCAGCGGTACCAGCACCTTCGCCACCGCCAACATGGTCGGGATCAGCAACCTGGTGGCCCTGCTGGCGCTGGGCGTGACGCTGGCCTGGACCCGCAGCCACGGCGCCGATGCGGCCGGCACCTTTGGCGCGGAAATGGTCCGCCAGGGCGGCAAGCTGCTGCTGGGCGCCCTGTTCGCCGTGTTTTCCTACGGCGCCTATGCGCTCGCCACGCGCCTGTGCAAGATCCCGGCCACCATGCGTCCCGGCGTGCTGCTGGCGGCCCTGCTGATCGACCTCGGCCTGTGCTCGGTGACGGCATCGAGCGCGCTGCTGTCGCTGCTGCTGATGGGGGTCCTGCTGCGCAACGCGGAAAAGCGCGACAACGTGTTCCAGGCCCAGCTGGCGACCGCCCAGGACATCGGCTACATGCTGCTGTTCCTGATGTCGGCCGCGGTGGTCGACATCCATGAGCTGATGCAGGGCTGGGTGGTGCTGGCCGCCATCGCCGTGTTCGCGGCGCGTATCGCCGCCACCCGCCTGGCCTTGTGGCCGGCCACCGCGTGGAGCGAGCGCAAGAAGCATGCGATGGCGCTGTCGATGTGCTCCCTGGTCAGCTTCGGCGGCCTGGTGGTCGACAACACCCTGAATGCCTACACCGGCCTGGACCAGCATTCGACCATGCTGATGAGCGCCCTGCTGGCCCTGAACGTGCTGCTGGCGCCGGGCCTGACCTGGCTGGGCCTGCGCCTGGCCGGCGAAACTTACCGAGGAGGTTCGCAATGAGCGATCAAGCATCCGTCGACCAGCAGGCGCTGGCCGTTTCCGGGCAAGGCGCCGCCTTCCTGCCGGACTTCCGGGAATCGACCCTCGGCACCATGGGCATCGAGCTCGAACTGATGGTGCTCGACCGCCTCACCTACGACCTGTTCCCCGCCGCGCCGGACATCCTGGCCCTGCTCGACCGGCACGAGAAACCCTGGGTGCACACGCCCGAGATCACCACCTCGATGCTGGAAGTGGCGACCTCGATCCTCAGCTCCTACGACGAAGCCGCCGAGCAGCTCGAGCACATCCGCGGCACGGTGCAGCGCGCCGCCTTCGAGGTCGGGGCCTCGATCTCCGGCGGCGGCGCCCACCCGTTCCAGAAGTGGGCCGAGCAGCGCATCTACCCGAAGGAACGCTACTTCGCCTCCGAGCGCAAGTTCGGCTACCTGGCCAAGCTGTTCACCGTGTTCGGCATGCACGTGCACATCGGCGCCGGCTCGCCCGACGAGGCGATGCGCCTGTGCTCCTGGCTGACCCAGCGCGCGCCGCTGTTCATCGCACTGTCGGCCAATTCGCCGTGCTGGCAGGGCGAGGTGTCGGGCTTCTGCAGCTCGCGCAGCAACGTGGTCGGGGCGTTCCCGATGAGCGGCATCCTACCCTACGAGATCCGCACCTGGGACGACTTCCGCGTCCACTTCGACCAGCTCGCGCAATACGGCATCGTCAACAGCATCAAGGACTTTTATTGGGACGTGCGGCCGAAACCCGAGTACGGCACGATCGAGCTGCGCGTGCTGGACACGCCGCTGAAGCCGGTCTACGCCGCCGCGCTGGCCTGCTACGCGCGCGAGCTGTGCCTCGACTTCGCCGACCAGGCCGGCCGCTGGCCGTCCAGCGCCAGCCGCGAGCTGTACACCTGGAACCGCTTCAACGCGGCGCGCGACGGCGTCGAAGGCAGCTGGATCGATCCGGAGACCGGGGTCGCGATGCCGATCCTCGATGCGGTCCATGCCGACCTCGCGCGCCTGCGCAAGCGCTCGCGCGACCCGGGCTTCGGCAAGGCCTGCGCGGTCATCGAACAGTTGATGAAAGACGGCGGCCAGGCGCGCTGGCTGCGCGCCCACCTGGAAGCCGGCGGCGGCATGAACGACCTGGCGCGCATGGCCAGCGAACTGTTCGACAGCCCGGACGCCGCCTGATTCCGAACCGCGCGTCAGTTCACGACGCCCAGCCCGCGCGCCGGCAGCCAGGTGTAATACAGGCCGACCGTGTCGTGGCGCTGTTCGCGCCCGGGCGTGTTGGCGAAGGTATAGCTGCGGCGCGAGCTCAGGTACTTGAGCGTCAGCCCATGGAGGCCGCGCACCCGGTAGGTCAGCGCGGCCTCGCTGCGCAGCACGCGGTCGCTGCCGTCGCCCTGGGGCGTGGCCAGTTTGCCATCGAAGAAGGCGCGCTCGCCGAGGTCGAGCGCCAGCTTGTCGCCGCCGATCAGGCGCAGCGACAGCATGGCCTGCGGCGCGAAGCCGTAGGTGTACTGGCCGGCGGCGCTGGCGCGCACGGTGCCGGTCGAGGTATAGCCGATGCCGCCCGAGCCATGCGCCTGCAGGGTCAGGGCCGGCGCCAGGCGCCATTGCAGGTTGCTGCCCAGGGTCAGGCCGGTGCTGGCGATGCGGAACAGCTGCGGCGACAGGTAATCGTAGCCGCCGTACAGGCCGGCGATGCCGCTCAGCCGGTCGCCGGCCTGGTAGGGCGCGCCGAACAGCAGGCCGCGCGAGGTCAGGCTCTCGACGCCCTGCGCGGTCGACATCCGCAGGCGGAACGTGAAGTAATCGAAGGGCCGGCGATAGGTATAGCCGGCCTTGCCCGGCAGGCCGTAATCCAGCGCGAAGTCGGCCGCCAGTTCGTTGCGCAGCGTGGCCAGCGAGATGCCGGCGTTGCCGCGCGCGCGCACCGTGGCGCCCAGCTGCACCCGCCCGAACACGGCCGGATCGTGGCTGTCCCAGATCGGCGCGTGCCGTCCCGGGCGCGCGTAGCGGTTGAAGCCGAGCGCGGGCGAGATGCCGGCCGCCGCCGCCTCGCGCCAGCGCGGCGACAACCCGTAGCCTCGCTCCAGCACCAGGTTGGCCATCCGGTACAGCGACTCGCCCAGGAAGGAGCCGCCGAAACTGGTGGTGATCTGGTCGTTGCGCGAGGGCGGCGTGGTCTCGCCGGCGATTTCCCACACCGCGCTGCCGGCGAAGGCGGCGCCCATCGATTCCCAGAAATCCAGGCCGTTGCTGCGCGCGATGCCGTAGTACACCGAGCCCTGGTAAGGGTGGCCCATCTGGTTGATCTCGAACGGGTCGCGGTCTTCGACCCAGCTGCTGCGCAGGTTGCGGCGCCACGAACCCACGCTCACGCCGTAGTCGTCGGGCTTCACGAATGCATGGTCGACCCGGTTCAGCACGAACTGGAAGCCGGCGATCTCGAGCGCTGTGGCGCCGTAGCTCTTCCACGGCCGTGCCGGCTGGTCGAAGGCCGGCCGGGCTGGCGGCGCCGATGGCGTATCGGGCGCGGCCTTCGGGTGCTGCTCCGCTTCCCATCCGGCCCGCGCCGTGGCGACCGGCCCCGCGGATTGGTCGGGCGCCGCATGGACGGCGCCGGCGGCCAGGGCCAGCAAGAGGAGATGGGCGCGTTTAGCGGGCGCGCTGTGGTTTTTTAGTGCGTTCATGTCCATTCCGAGGCAATACTGTTAGCATAAATATAACTAATGCATGAAAATCATGGCGCACGGATTGCCGAAAGGAAGTTACACGTCGGTATAATCGTTGGCTTCGCCCGTCAATACAGCCTCCCGACGCCCATGAAATCGAACGGCCTGACCTTCCATCACCCCATCGCCTTCTGGTGCGGCACCCTGGCCCTCGTCGCCGGCGTGCTGGCGCACATCCCGATGTTCGTCTGCGCTTCCCACATGGGCTACCGGATGGCCGGGATGGAGATGGACGGGCCGATGCTGGCCGGGATGGCGCTGATTCCGCTGGGCCTGCTGCTGGCGGCCTACGGCCTGATGCCGCGCATCGACACCTTGCGTGCGCGCGGCAGCGGCGACGGCGCCCTGCTGTTCGAAGCCGCGGACGGCATCCCGCTGAATGCGCGCCACTGGAGCCTGGTGCTGGTGCTGGTGGTCGCGCTGACGATCGACGTGATGAAGCCGGCCACGCTCGGCTTCGTCATGCCGGGGATGACCAGCGAATACGGGCTGTCGAAGCAGAACGCCGGCTTCCTGGCGCTGGTGGCGTTGACCGGGACCACCGTCGGCTCCGTCGTCTGGGGCATGGTGGCGGACCGCTTCGGCCGCCGCGCCACGATCTTGCTGTCGGCGCTGATGTTCATCGGCACCGCCATCTGCGGCGCGATGCCCTCCTTCTACTGGAACCTGGCGATGTGCTTCCTGATGGGCGCCTCGGCCGGCGGCCTGCTGCCGATCACCTTCACCCTGATGGCCGAGATGATCCCGGCGGCGCACCGCGGCTGGCTGCTGGTGGCGCTGGGCGGCATCGGCAACTCGGCCGGCTACCTGGTGGCGGCCGGCGCGGCCAGCCTGCTCGAGCCGTCCTTCAGCTGGCGCGTGCTATGGCTGCTGGGCCTGCCGACCGGCGCCGTGATCATCCTGCTCAGCCGCATGCTGCCGGAATCGCCGCGCTTCCTGGCGGCCAGCGGCCTGCACGACGAAGCGCGCGCCGTGCTGGCGCGCTTTGCCGGCACGGTGCGCGATGCGGACCAGCGTCCGGCGCCGGCCAACGCACCGGCGCCGGCCTCGTCCAGCCTGCGCGAACTGCTGCGCGGCGGCTATGCGCCGCTGACGATCGGCATGAGCGTCGCGGGCGTGGCCTGGGGCCTGGCGAATTTCGGTTTCCTGCTGTGGCTGCCGATGAACCTGCGCGCGATGGGCATGGACGCCGCCGGTGCGACCGCGCTGCTGGCGCGCGCCGCCTTCCTGGCCCTGCCCGGCACCCTGCTGGTGATCTGGCTCTACCACCGCTGGAGTTCGGTCGGCACGCTGGTCGCCTTCATCGCCCTCAGCGCCGCCAGCCTGCTCGGCTTCTTCGCCCTCGGCTGGCTGGGCATCGCGTCCGAGTCGGCGCTGGCCATCGCCACCTGCGCGCTGCTGGTCGCGGCCAGCGGCGTGATCGCCTCGCTGATCCCGTACGCCTCGGAGATCTACCCGGTGCACCTGCGGGCCACCGGATCGGGCGTGATCGCCGCCAGTTCGAAGCTGGGCGGCATCCTCGGCGCCGGCCTGGGCGTGGCGGGACTGTTCGCGGACCTGCCGCTGTCCGCCCTCGCCATCGCCGTGCCGATGCTGGCCGCCGCGCTGCTGCTGGCCAGGTCCGGCATCGACACGCGCGGGCGCCGGCTCGAGGAGATCCAGGCCCTGGTGGCCTAGCCTGCCGGCTCAGAAGTGGTACTGGGCCTTCACCATCGGCGTGCTGGCCGTGGCGCCGGGGATGGTGCGGGCATCGTTGCCGAACTTGTTGCGCCAGTACTGGTAGGCCACTCCGGCGCGGAAGCGCTTCGGCTTCACGTCGAACAGGCCGCCCACGTCCAGCATCAGCTGCATGTCGATGTTGGTCTCGGGCCTGGTATCGCGGCCGAACTCGTTCTTGCCCTTGGCGCCGATGAAGTTCGCATAGCCCTCGAAGGACAGCCCGCTGGCGCCCAGCGGGAAGGCCCACACCGCGCCCAGCATCGGGTGGGTGTCGTAATGGTAGCGCGGCGTGCCGACCTGGGTGAAGGTGCTGTAGGGCGCGTTGCTTTCCCATAGCGCGTACACGCCGACGTTCAGCAGGCCCTTGGCGTCGACCATGAAGGTCGGGCCGGCCACCAGCATGCGCTTCTTCGAGTTGTAGCCGGCATCGTCCTTGGTGTTGGCGTCGAAGCCGAGGGTCAGGCCGGCGTCCTTCACGGGGCCGAAGCGCAGCGGCGCGCCGCCCGCCACCTTGCCCCATTCGAGCGTGTGACGGTAAACCACGTAGAACTCCTGCGCGCCGCTGCTCGCGCCCTTCGACGAGGGGTCGGTCTTGTTGGACAGCAGGATGTCCAGGTTGAAGAAGTTCCCGCCGTACCTGTAGCCGCTCGCATGGGTGAACTGCACGATATCCTTGTGGATGTCGTTGGGGTTGAAGGGCTCGGCGAAGCGGCCGCCGGTGCGGTACGCGATCGACGTATCGCTCCAGTCGGCGGCCAGGGCCGGCAAGGCCATCGCGGCGAACATGCTGGCCAGGACGATGTTGCGGCTGCGGCGACGCTTCATGCCTTGCTCCCTTGTGCGATCGGATGGTCGATATGGTCCGCGTCCGCATGGCTCCCGGCCGGGATGTCGCGCGTACCGTTGAAGAAGATGTTCAGGGTGACCGCGGCCAGGGCGGTCAGCAGGATGCCGGACTCCAGCAGCGGGTGCAGGCTATGCGACATCTGCTGGGCCCAGCGCGGGGCGACCAGCGGGATCATGCCGAAGCCGATCGACAGCGCGACGATGTAGAGGTTGAAGCGGTTGCCCCTGAAGTCGACCCGGGTCAGGATGCGGATGCCGGCCGCCGCGACCATGCCGAACATGACCAGCCCGGCGCCGCCCAGCACGAACTGCGGGATCGACTCGACCAGCGCCGCCATCTTCGGCAGCATCCCCAGCACGATCATGATGATGCCGCCGGCCACGCAGACCCAGCGGCTCGTCACGCCGGTGACGGCCACCAGGCCGACGTTTTGCGAAAAGCTGGTGTGCGGGAAGGTGTTCAGGACGCCGCCCAGCAAGGTGCCCAGCGCGTCGGTGCGCAGGCCGGCCGCCAGCTGCTGCTGGCCGATCTCCTTGCCGGTCATGTCGGACAGCGCCAGGAACATGCCGGCCGACTCGATCATCACGACCACCATCACCACCGTCAGGGTCAGGATCATGACGATGTCGAAGGTCGGCATGCCGAAGGCGAACGGCGTCACCACCTCGAACCAGGGGGCCTTGCCGACCTTATCGAAGTGCATCTTGCCGGCCGCGCAGGCCACGCCGCAGCCCGCGACGATGCCGAGCAGGACCGAGATATTGCAGATGAAGCCGCGCGCATATTTCACCAGGCCCAGCACCACCAGCAGCACGAAGCCGGCGATCGCCAGGTTGTCCAGCGCGCCGTAGGAGGCATTCGGCGTCATCGGGACCGGGCCGGCCAGCTTCATCGCCGCCGCATCTGCGCCCGCGGGCAGGCTGGCGCGCGCGCTGTCGACCATGGTGGCCAGGCGCGCCACGTCGACGCTCTGCGCCGCCGAGTCCGGGCCGCCCATGGCCCAGCCCACCCCGACCCGCATCAGGCTGACGCCGATGATCAGGATGATGGTGCCGGTGACCACCGGCGGGAAGAAGCGCAGCATGCGGCTCATCAACGGCGCGATCAAGATCGCCAGCACGCCCGCGCCGATGCCGGCGCCGAAGATGGCGCGGGCGCCGTCGGCGCCGGGAACGGCATTCGCGATCGCCACCATCGGCCCCACCGCGGCGAAGGTCACGCCCATCATCACCGGCAGCTTGATGCCGAACCACGAGGACAGGCCGAAGGACTGGATCAGGGTGACCAGGCCGCAGCAGAACAGGTCCGCCGAGATCAGCAGCGTGACCTGCTCCGGCGACAGGTGCAGCGCCCTGCCGACGATCAGGGGCACGGCGATGGCGCCCGCGTACATCACGAGGACGTGCTGCAAGCCGAGTGCGGCCAGGCGCCCGAGGGGCAGTCTTTCATCCACCGGATGGCGGCTGTGTTGGTTCATGCTTGTCTCCTGATTATTGTTGACGTCTGTCTTGAAACCAAAGAATGCATGCTGCCCGTCGGGCGGCGGCCGCGCTTACTCGACCGGCGCGCCCTCTTCGTACCAACGCTTCAGCAAGTCCCGCTCTGCGGCGGTGATCTGGGTGGCGTTATTCAGCGGCATCAGCTTGAGGACGACCGCCTGCTGGTACATCTGTTGCGCATGGCGCTTGATCGAGGCCGGGTTGTCGAAGGCCAGGCCCTTGCTCTGGATCTGGGCCGAGTGGCACATCACGCAGCGCTGGTCGATCACGCCCTTCACTTGCTGGAAGCTGACGTCGTGGGCGGTGGCTGCGCCGGCCGCGGCAGGAGCGGCGGCGGAAGGCGCGGCGGCCAGCACCGGCGCCGCCGACCCGGATTCCGGCGCCGGCACCAGCCAGGCCATCATGGCCATCAGGGCGACCGCGCCGGCCACCGCATGCTCCCACGGCACGCGCTTGCCCAGTACCAGGGCCTTGTGGCGCGCGACGAAGCTGTGGCGGATCAGGGCGCCGGCCAGCATCAGCAGGACCAGCACGGCCCAGTTGTTCGCGCCGGAATACAGCCAGCCGTAGTGGTTCGACAGCATGGCCACCAGCACCGGCAGCGTGAAGTAGGTGTTGTGCACGCTGCGCTGCTTGGCGCGCCAGCCGTGGATCGGGTCGACCGGCTGGCCGGCCTTGAGCTGGGCCACGACCTTGCGCTGGCCCGGGATGATCCAGAAGAACACGTTGGCGCTCATCGAGGTGGCGAGCATCGCGCCCACCAGCAGGAAGGCGGCGCGGCCGGCGTACAGCTGGCAGGCCAGCCAGCTTGCTGCGACCACGAACGCGAACACGCAGGCGCCGACGATCAGGTCGCCGTGCTTCCTGCGGCCGAAGGTGCGGCAGATGATGTCGTAGACGAACCAGAACCCGGCCAGGAAGGCGAGCGCGGTGCCGACGGCGGCGCCGGACGACCAGTCATGCACGCTCCTGTCGACCATGAAAGTGCCGGCATTGAACAGGTAGAGCACCGTGAACAGGCCGAAGCCGGACAGCCAGGTGGCGTAGCTCTCCCAGTAGAACCAGTGCAGGTTCTCGGGCATGGCCTTGGGCGCCACCAGGTATTTTTGAGGGTGGTAGAAGCCGCCGCCATGCACGGCCCAGAGTTCGCCGTCCACGCCCTTGTCGACCAGGTCGGGGGCGGTCGGCTTGTGCAGCGAGTTATCGAGGAAGACGAAGTAGAAGGATGCGCCGATCCACGCGATCGCCGTGATCACGTGGGTCCAGCGCAGCAACAGGTTGGCCCAGTCGAGCAGATAGGTTTCCATGGAGCCTCCGGCGAAAAGAAAGGCAGGTCGTGAGACCAACCGTTCCCTTCACCACAGCGGGCTCTGTGAGGGGCAAATCATCGCAACCATCGTGGACCGGCCGGACCGGCCCGTCGATGCGCTCCGCGGCGACGAAAATAACTGTATACGATTTTTTTATCGGTGGATATAAAAATTTTATCGTGTTCCTTGCCGGACTAGGAACCGCGGTAGGTCGAGTAGGCCCAGGGGCTGACCAGCAGCGGCACATGGTAGTGGCCGGCAGCATCCGCGATGCCGAACTCGATCGGCACTTCGTCGAGGAACGCCGGCTCAGGCAGCCCGACGCCGCGTCCGCGGAAATAGGCCGCGACCGCGAACACCAGGCGATAGCGGCCGGCGGCCATGGCGCCGGCGTCGAGCAGCGGACCGCCGTCGTTGCGGCCGTCGGCATTCAGGGTCAGGGTCCTGATGGTCCGCGCTCCGGCGCCGTCGAGCGCCTGCAGGGTGACTTTCATGCCGGCGGCCGGGCAGCCGTTCATCGTGTCGAGCACGTGGGTGCTGAGGTGTCCCATGATTCTCCTTGGTGGGTACGGGGTGGGTAGATCGGACGGATTGCATACACTTTATGTTTTCATTTACAAAAAAAGTGTATACACTTTATCCAGGAAGTCAACCACACGACATCACCGAACCTTCAAGCGAACCATGACCCGCTCCCGCCCGCCGCTGAAAGTCGTCCCGTCGCAGATCGAGGCCCCGGCCCCGGCCGGCAACGCGACCCAGCGCATCGTCGACTCGATCACGAATGCCATCGCGGACCGCCGCCTGATGCCGGGCACCAAACTGTCCGAGCAGAAGATCGGCGACATCTTCGCCGTCTCGCGCACCGTCGTGCGCCAGGCCTTCAACCAGCTCAGCCGCGACAGGCTGGTGGTGCTGGAGCCGGCCCGCGGCGCCTTCGTCGCGAAGCCGACGGCCGAGGAAGCGCGCGACGTGTTCGAAGTACGCAGCATCCTCGAGACCGCCGTCACCCGGCAGTTGTGCGCGGTGATCACCGACGCCCAGGTCCGCCAGCTGCGCGACCACCTCGCGCAGGAACAGGCGGCGCTGAAGAATGACGAGATCCCGGGCCGGACCCGCCTGCTGGGCGACTTCCACCTGGTGCTGGCGCGCATGCTGGGCAACCAGGTGCTGGTGCAGATGCTGAGCGAACTGCTGACCCGTTCATCCCTGATCGCGCTGATGCGCCAGTCCACCCAGTCCGCCGAAGAATCGCACGAAGAGCACGTCGCCATCGTCGACGCCTTCGAGCGGCGCGACGTGAAGGCCGCCGTGCGCCTGGTCGACAGGCACCTCGGCAATGTGCAGCGCAACCTGGACATGGACCAGCAGCGCATCGACCTGGCCGACATCCTGAACCACTGAACCCACCTTCAACCTGAACAAGAGGCGCTCCATGACCCCAAGCTATCCACGCGACCTGCACGGCTACGGCCGGCGGCCGCCGCATGCAGCATGGCCGGACCAGGCCCGCGTCGCCGTGCAGTTCGTCCTGAATTTCGAGGAAGGCGGCGAAAACAGCGTGCTGCACGGCGACCCCGGCAGCGAGCAGTTCCTGTCCGAGATGTTCAACCCGGCCGCTTTCCCTAACCGCCACCTGAGCATGGAAGGGATCTACGAATACGGCTCGCGGGTCGGGGTCTGGCGCATCCTGCGCGAATTCGAGAAGCGCGGCCTGCCCCTGACGATCTTCGGGGTCGGCATGGCGCTCGAGCGCTGCCCCGACATCGCCGCGGCCTTCAAGGAACTGGGCCACGAGGTCGCCTGCCACGGCTGGCGCTGGATCAGCTACCAGAACGTCGACGAAGCCACCGAGCGCGAACACATGGCGCGCGGCATGGCGGCGATCGAGCGCCTGCTAGGTGAACGCCCGCTCGGCTGGTACACCGGCCGCGACAGCCCCAACACGCGCCGCCTGGTGGCCGACTACGGCGGCTTCGAATACGACAGCGACTACTACGGCGACGACCTGCCGTTCTGGCTGACGGTGCGCAAGACCGACGGCAGCCAGGCGCCGCAGCTGGTCGTGCCCTATACGCTGGACTGCAACGACATGCGCTTCGCCCTGCCCCAGGGCTTTTCGCACGGCGATCCCTTCCTGTCCTACCTGCGCGACGCCTTCGACGTGCACTACGCGGAAGGCGCGGACCGTCCCTCGATGATGAGCATCGGCCTGCACTGCCGCCTGCTGGGGCGTCCGGGCCGCTTCCGTGCGCTGCAGCGCTTCCTCGACTACATCGAACAGCACGACCGGGTCTGGGTCGCGCGCCGCATCGACATCGCGCGCCACTGGAAGCGCGTGCATCCCTACAACCCCGACACCGCCTTCGCATGGGAGTGAAGATGCTGACCCTGGAACGTCTCAATGCCGCCGACGAGGCCGAATTCACCGCGCTGCTGGACGGCGTCTACGAACACTCGCCGTGGATCGCGGTGCGGGCCTGGCGCCAGCGGCCCTTCGCCAGCCTGGCCCACCTGAAGCGCGCGCTGGCCGAGGCGGTGCGCAATGCGCCGCATGCAGACCAGCTGGGCCTGATCCGCGCCCACCCGGAACTGGCCGGCAAGGCGATGGTGTCGAACACGCTGACGGCCGAATCGACCAACGAGCAGAACAAGGCCGGCCTGACCGCCTGCACGCCGGAGGAATTCGCCACCATCCAGCGCCTGAATGCCGACTACAACGCCAGGTTCGGCTTCCCCTTCATCCTGGCGGTACGCGGCCCGCGCGGCCTTGGCCTGGGCAAGCACGAGATCATCGCGACCTTCGCGCGACGCCTGGGCAACCAACCCGGCTTCGAATTCGCCGAGGCGCTGCGCAACATCCACCGCATCGCAGAGATCCGCCTGGACGACAAGTTCGGCCACGAGCCGGTGCTCGGCAACCGCGTGTGGGACTGGGCCGAGCAGCTGGCCGCGCACAGCGACCCCGGCTACGACGAGCGCGGCGAGCTGTGCGTCACTTACCTGACCGACGCCCACCGCGCCTGCGCCAGCCAGCTGGCGCGCTGGATGATCGACGACTGCGGCTTCGACGAAGCCCGCATCGACGCGGTCGGCAACGTGGTCGGCGTCTACCACGGCGCCGATCCGCAGGCCAGACGCCTGCTGACCGGCTCGCACTACGACACCGTGCGCAACGGCGGCAAGTACGACGGCCGGCTGGGCATCCTGGTGCCGATGGCCTGCGTGCGCGAACTGCGCCGCCAGGACCGCCGCCTGCCCTACGGCATCGAGGTGGTCGCCTTCTCGGAAGAGGAAGGGCAGCGCTACAAGGCCGTGTTCCTCGGTTCGGGCGCCCTCACCGGCCAGTTCGACCGGGCCTGGCTCGAGCAGCAGGACGCCGACGGCATCAGCATGCGCGAAGCGATGTGCGACGCCGGCCTGGATCCCGAGGCGATCGCCACCCTCAAGCGCGACCCTGCCCGCTACCTCGGCTTCGTCGAGGCCCATATCGAACAGGGTCCGGTGCTGGACGACGCCGACCTGCCGCTGGGCGTGGTCACCTCGATCAATGGCAGCGTGCGCTTCCTGGGCGAGATCGCGGGCATGGCCAGCCACGCCGGCACCACGCCGATGGCGATGCGGCGCGACGCCGCCGCCGGCGCCGCCGAACTGGTCCTGTTCGCCGAGAAGCGCGCCGCCGCCGTGCCCGACCTGGTCGCCACGGTCGGCATGCTGGAAGTGCCGAACGGCTCGATCAACGTGGTGCCGGGACGCTGCCGCTTCAGCCTCGACGTGCGCGCCACCACGGACGACGTGCGCGATGCCTGCGCGCGCGACATCCAGGACGCGCTGCGCGCGATCTGCGAACGGCGCGGACTGTCGTTCACGCTCGAGGAAACCATGCGCGCCGCCGCCGCGCCCTGCGACGAAGGGCTGCGCCGCCGGTGGGAGCGCGCCGTCGCATCCCTTGGCCTGCCGGTATTCCATCTGCCCAGCGGCGCCGGCCACGACGCCATGATGCTGCACCAGGTGATGCCGCAGGCGATGCTGTTCCTGCGCGGCCAGAACGCCGGCATCAGCCACAACCCGCTCGAATCCATCACCAACGACGACGCCGAACTGTGCGTGCGTGCCTTCCAAGCCCTCCTTGACCAACTTGCCACGGACCCGACATGACCATGACTACGCCCTACGAGACCCTCGACGCCTGGATCGACGCCCACTTCGACGAGGAGGTGCGCTTCCTGCAGGAGCTGGTGCGCGTTCCCACCGACACCCCGCCGGGGAACAACGCGCCGCACGCCGAGCGCACCGCCGAGCTGCTGAAGGACTTCGGCTTCGAGGCCGAGCAGCATGCGGTGCCGGCCGAGACTGTGCGCGGCGCCGGGCTCGAGAGCATCACCAACCTGGTGGTGCGCCGCCAGTACGGCGCCGGCCGCACCGTGGCCCTGAACGCCCATGGCGACGTGGTGCCGCCGGGCGAAGGCTGGAGCCATCCGCCCTACGGCGCCGAGATCGCCGACGGCAAGCTGTACGGCCGCGCCGCCGCGGTCAGCAAGTGCGACTTCGCGACCTTCACCTTCGCCACCCGCGCCCTCGAAGCGCTGGGCGCGCCGCTAAAGGGCGGCGTCGAGCTCTACTTCACCTACGACGAGGAATTCGGCGGCGAGCTCGGGCCGGGCTGGCTGCTGGAACGGGGCCTGGTCAAGCCCGACCTGCTGATCGCGGCCGGCTTCAGCTACCAGGTCATCACCGCGCACAACGGCTGCCTGCAGATGGAAGTGACGGTGAACGGCAAGATGGGCCACGCGGCCGTGCCGGAAACCGGCGTCGACGCGCTGCAGGCCGCGACCCGCATCCTGGTCGCGCTGTACCAGCAGAACACCCTGTACAAGCAGACCCGCAGCCAGGTCAAGGGCATCAACCACCCTTACCTGAACGTCGGCCTGATCGAGGGCGGCACCAACACCAATGTGGTCCCGGGCAAGGTCGTGCTGAAGCTGGACCGCCGCATGATCCCCGAAGAGAACCCGGCCGAAGTCGAAGCCGGCCTGCGCCGCCTGATCCAGGAGTCGGTGGCCGGCTGCCCGGGCATCAGCATCGAGATCAAGCGCCTGTTGCTGGCGAATGCCCTGCAACCGCTGGACGGCAACCGCCCGATGGTCGACGCCCTGGCGCGCCACGCCAGCGCCGTGTTCGACGAGCCGATCGAAGCGGCCGGCACCCCGTTGTACACCGATGCGCGCCTGTTCGGCGAACATGGCATTCCGGCGGTGCTGTACGGGGCGGGTCCGCGCACGGTCGGCGAGAGCAATGCCAAGCGCGCGGACGAGCATATCGACCTGGAAGACCTGCGCCGGGCGACGAAGGTGATTGCCCGTACGCTGTTCGACCTGCTGGACTGAGACCCGCAAACGCCGTGCCCGCGAAGGCGGGGCCCCAAGCCCCATGAACGTCGTCCCCGCGCAGGCGGGGACCCAAGCCCCATGAACGTCGTCCCCGCGCAGGCGGGGACCCAAGTTCTGCCGGCGCAGTCGACACGCAAACAAACTTGGGTCCCCGCCTCCGCGGGGACGACGGCACGACAAGCGCCATCGAGCTCGCCCGATCAGGTCAGCAAAATCGCCCGGAAATCGTTGACATTGGTGAGCGTCGGCCCGGTCACCAGGGCGTCGCCCAGCGCGCCGAAGAAGCCGTGCCCGTCGTTGTCGTCCAGGCTCGCACGCGGGTCCAGGCCTTGCGCGCGGGCGCGCGCCAGCGTGTCGGGCGCGAGGAAGGCGCCGGCCACCTCCGCGGCGCCGTCGACGCCGTCGGTGTCGGCGGCCAGCGCGTGAATGCCGGGCGCGCCGCCCAGCGCCAGTTCGAGCGCCAGCAGGAATTCGACGTTGCGCCCGCCGCGTCCCTGGCCGCGCACCGTCACCGTGGTCTCGCCGCCGGACAGCAGCACGCACGGCGCGCCCACTGGCTGGGCATGGCGGCGCGCCTGCAGCGCGATGCCGGCCATGACCCTGGCCACTTCGCGCGCCTCGCCCTCGATGCTGTCGCCGAGGATCAGCGGGGTGACGCCGGCCGCGCGCGCCACCTGCGCCGCCGCTTCGAGCGCCATCTGCGGCGAGGCGACGATCCGGGTAGTCACCCTGGCCAGCCGCGGATCGCCGGGCTTGACGGTCTCGCCGGCGCCGCTCTCCAGCAGGCGCCGCGCGCCGGCCGGCAGTTCGATGCCGTAGCGGCGCACGATCCCGAGCGCGTCGGCGCAGGTGCCGGGGTCCGCCACCGTCGGCCCGGAAGCGATGTCGGCCGGGTCGTCGCCGGGCACATCGGAAATCAGGAGGTTGACCACCCGGGCCGGATGGCAGGCCGCCGCCAGGCGCCCGCCCTTGATGGCCGACAGGTGCCGCCGCACGCAATTCATTTCGCCGATGCTGGCGCCGGACGCCAGCAGCGCGCGGTTCACCAGCTGCTTGTCTTCGAGGCTCACGCCCTCGCCCGGCAACGGCAGCAGCGCCGATCCGCCGCCCGAGACCAGGCAGATCACCAGGTCGTCCTCACCCAGGCCCTTCACCGCCAGCAGGATCTGGCGCGCCGCTTCCAAACCGGCGGCATCCGGCACCGGATGGGCCGCCTCGACGATGCGGATGCGCTCGCAGGGCACGGCGTAGCCGTAGCGCGTGACCACCAACCCGGTCAGCGGCCCGCTCCAGTGGCGTTCGAGCGCCTGCGCCATCGCGCTTGACGCCTTGCCGGCGCCGATCACCACGGTGCGGCCCCTGGGCCGGGCCGGCAGGCAGGCCGGGATCCGCAGCGCCGGCTGGGCCGCGGCGACGGCGGCGTCGAACATGCGGGCCAGCAGCCCGCGCGGCCCCGCGTTCATCGGCCTTCCTGCCCGATCGAGAAATTGGCCATGACCTCCAGCGCCCGCACCATCGCAGAGTGGTCCCAGCCGCCGCCGTCGTGGGCGGCGCAGGTGTTGAACAGCTCCTGGGCGGTGGCGGTGTTCGGCAGCGCCACGCCGAGCTGGCGCGCGGTGGTCAAGGCCAGGTTCAGGTCCTTGCGGTGCAGGTCGATGCGGAAGCCCGGCGCGAAAGTGCGCCTGATCATGCGCTCGCCGTGCACTTCCAGGATGCGCGAGGAGGCGAAGCCGCCCATCAGCGCTTCCCGCACCCGCGCCGGATCGGCGCCGGCCTTGGCCGCCAGCAGCAGGGCCTCGCCGACCGCTTCGATGGTCAGCGCGACGATGATCTGGTTGGCGACCTTGGTGATCTGGCCGTCGCCATTGCCGCCGACCAGGGTGACGTTCTTGCCCATCAGCTGGAACAGCGGCCGCACGCGGTCGAAGGCCGCCTCGCCGCCGCCCACCATGATGGTCAGGCTGGCCGCCCGGGCGCCGACGTCGCCGCCCGACACCGGGGCGTCCAGGTAGTCGCAGCCCAGCGCATTGATGCGGCGCGCGAAGTCCTTGGTGGCGACCGGCGAGATCGAGCTCATGTCGACCACGATCTTGCCCGCGCTGAGTCCCGCCGCCACGCCGTCCGGTGCGAACAGCACTTCCTCCACCTGCGGCGTGTCCGGCACCATGACGATGATCACGTCGGCCTGCTTCGCCACTTCGGCGCTGCTGGCGCATGGCCGCGCGCCGGCGTCGAGCAGCGCGGCCGGCGTCTCGCCGCGGGTGTAGGTGAACAGGCGGTGCCCGTTCTTGACGAGATGTCCCGCCATCGGGGTGCCCATGATGCCCAGGCCAATGAATCCGATGTTTGCCATGTTTGCTCCTCCAGGTTGTCGAGTGTGGTGTTCAGCCGGCCAGCGCCTGGCGCCATCCCAGCCCGGCCAGCGTGCCCGCGGCCGGCTTGTATTCGCAGCCGATCCAGCCGTCGTAGCCGAGCCGGTCGATATGCCGGAACAGCCACGGGAAGTTGATTTCGCCCGTGCCCGGCTCGTTGCGGCCGGGGTTGTCGGCCAGCTGGATGTGCGCGATGCGGCCCAGGTGGGTGGCGATCGTCTTGCCGATCTCGCCTTCCATGCGCTGGGCGTGGTAGATGTCGTACTGCAGGTAGAGGTTGTCGGACCCGACCTCGTCGATGAGGGCGATCGCCTGCGCGGTGCGGTTCAGCCAGAAGCCGGGGATGTCGAAGGTGTTCACCGGCTCGACCAGCAGCCGGATGCCCGCGTCCTTCAGCTTCGATGCGGCGAAGCGCAGGTTCTCGACCACGGTGCGGTGCACGGTTTCCGGATCGGCCCCGGCGGGCGCGATGCCGGCCAGGCAGTTGAGCTGGCGGCAGCCGAGCTGGCGCGCGTAGTCGATGGCGCGCCCGACGCCGTCCTGGAACTCGCCCGTGCGGCCAGGATGGCAGGCGATGCCGCGCTCGCCCTTCTCCCAGTCGCCGGCCGGCAGGTTGTGCAGGACCTGCAGCAGGCCGTGGCGGTCGAGCCGCTCGACCAGCGCGCCGGCCTCGAAGGCATACGGGAACAGGTATTCGACGCCGCGGAAGCCGGCCTCGGAGGCCGCCTTGAAGCGTTCGAGGAAAGGCAGTTCGTTGAACAGCATCGTCAGGTTGGCTGCGAATCTTGGCATGGCGTTTCTCCGGTCAGGCAAAGGCGGTGGCGTGGGCGATCGCGGTCGGCGCATCGGCGGGACGATCGGCCAGCGGCTCGAACTCGTTGATGGCGTCGATCTCGGTCCCCATCGCGATGTTGGTGACCCGTTCGAGGATGATCTCGACCACCACCGGCACGCGGTGCTCGCGCATCCAGGCGCGCGCCTGGGCGAAGGCCGGCTGGATGTCGTCGGCGTCGCGCACCCGGATCGCCTTGCAGCCCAGGCCTTCGGCCACGGCGATGTGGTCGACCCCGTAGCTGCCCAGCTCCGGCGCGTTGATGTTCTCGAACGCCAGCTGCACGCAGTAGTCCATGTCGAAGCCGCGCTGCGACTGGCGGATCAGGCCGAGGTAGGCGTTGTTGACCACCACGTGCAGGTAAGGCAGGCGGAATTGCGCGCCCACCGCCAGCTCCTCGATCATGAACTGGAAATCATAGTCGCCGGAAATGGCCACCACCTCGCGCTGCGGGTCGGCCGCGCACACGCCCAGCGCCGCCGGGACGGTCCAGCCGAGCGGGCCGGCCTGGCCGCAGTTGATCCAGTGGCGCGGCTTGTACACGTGCAGGAACTGGGCCGCGGCGATCTGCGACAGGCCGATCGTGCTGACGTAGCAGGTGTCGCGGCCGAAGGCGCGGTTC
Source organism: Telluria sp. Soil_C_11 (assembly GCF_057657395.1). Classification (NCBI taxonomy): domain Bacteria; kingdom Pseudomonadati; phylum Pseudomonadota; class Betaproteobacteria; order Burkholderiales; family Oxalobacteraceae; genus Telluria; species Telluria sp. Soil_C_11. Next base: position 93,501 of record NZ_JBDGIN010000011.1, read on the forward strand.
ATCTCTTCGTACACGCGCTGCGGCTTGATCGGCGCGCTCTCGAAGTGGGTCTTGCGCAGCATGGTGCGCTTGCGCTCCTGGCATTCGGCGAGCCAGGCCTCGCGGCGCGGCAGGCCGCCGATCGAATCGATCCCACGCGCCACCTCGATCAGCAGGTCGAGTGCGGCGCCGGCATCCGAGACGATCCCGTAGTCCGGCCCGAACACGCGCCCGATCTGGGTCGGCTCGATATCGATGTGGACGAACTTGCGGCCTTTGGTATACACCTCGACCGAGCCGGTGTGGCGGTTCGCCCAGCGGTTGCCGATGCCGATCACGAAGTCCGAGGCCAGCAGGGTGGCGTTGCCGTAGCGGTGCGAAGTCTGCAGGCCGGCCATGCCCGCCATCAGCGGATGGTCGTCGGGGACCGAGCCCCAGCCCATCAGGGTCGGGATCACCGGCACGCCGACGATCTCGGCGAATTCCTGCAGGCGCGCGGCGGCATCCGCGTTGATCACGCCGCCGCCGCACACGATCACGGGCCGCTCGGCCTCGTTCAGCATGGCCAGCGCCTTCTCGGCCTGGGCGCGGGTGGCGGACGGCTTGTACACCGGCAGCGCGACATAGGTCTCGACGTCGAATTCGATCTCGGCCATCTGCACGTCGAACGGCAGGTCGATCAGCACCGGGCCGGGACGTCCGGAGCGCATGATGTGGAAGGCTTGCTGGAACACGCGCGGTACCAGCGCCGGCTCGCGCACCGTGACCGCCCACTTGGTGACCGGCTTGGCGATGGCTTCGATGTCGACCGCCTGGAAGTCTTCCTTGTGCAGGCGGGCGCGCGGTGCCTGGCCGGTAATACATAGGATGGGTATCGAATCGGCCCAGGCGGAGTACAGGCCGGTGATCATGTCGGTGCCGGCCGGGCCCGAGGTGCCGATGCACACGCCGATATTGCCGGCGCGCGCCCGGGTATAGCCCTCGGCCATGTGGGAGGCGCCCTCGACGTGGCGCGCCAGCACGTGCCCGAAGCCGCCGTTGCGCTTCATGGCCGAATAGAACGGGTTGATTGCGGCGCCTGGCACGCCGAACACTCTGCTGACGCCTTCCTTGCGCAGTACTGCCGCCGCCGCGTCGATTGCCCTCATACGGGCCATGGTCGCCTCCATCGGGTTGGTGTGAATCGGATCGATGAAGTCAGGATAGCGGCATGGGGCACGCTGTTGAATTGCTGCTACTATTCTCTCTGTCGATACTTCAAGTATTGAATGGAGGGGAATGGACCGCTACACGGAAATCCGCAGCTTCGTGCTGGTCACGGAAAAAGGGAGCTTCGCGGCCGCCGCCATGGTCGAAGGTGTGACCCCGGTGGTGATGGGCAGGCGCCTGGATGCGCTGGAACGCCGGCTCGGGGTGCGCCTGATGCACCGCTCGACGCGCGGGCTCTCGCTCACCGCGCTGGGCGAGCAGTTCCTCGAGCCCTGCCGCCAGCTGCTGCGCGACTTCGACATCACCGAGAACAGCATCAGCGCCGGCCGCAGCACGGTGCGCGGCCACCTGGTGGTGTCGGCCCCGGCCGCCTTCGGCCGCTCGCACATCGCACCGCACGCGCCGCCGTTCCGCGCCATCCACCCGGAACTGAAGATGTCCTTCAATTTCACGGACAGCGTGGTCGACCTGGTGCGCGAGGGCTATGACATGTCGATCCGGATCGGCCAGGTGCTCGACCCCAACTACGTGGCGGTTCCGCTGTTCCCGAACCGCCGCGTGGTGTGCGGCACGCCGGCCTACTTCGAGCGCCACGGCACGCCGGCGGAGCCGGAAGACCTGGCGCGCCACAACTGCCTGGCCTTCAACCTGCAGGGCGGCCAGCAGCGCGGCTGGACCTTCCAGCGCGACGGCAGGCCGTTCGCGGTACGGGTCGACGGCGACCTTGCCTGCAACGACGGCGAGCTGCTGTACGACTGGGTGAAACAGGGATTGGGGATCGGCTGGCGTTCGACCTGGGAGATCCAGGCCGAACTGAAGCGCGGCGAACTGGTCACGGTGCTCGACGGGTTCGCGGTGAACGACTACCCGATCCAGGCCGTCTATCCCCAGCAGCGCTACCTGCCGGCGAAGATCCGGCACTTCATCGATTACCTGAAGGGGATCTACCACACGCCGGGCTACTGGGAACGGGCCTGAAGCCCGCCCGCATCAGCCGCGGGCGCCGTCCGCGCAGGTCGCCTCGTCCAGCACCTTCTGCAGCGCGGCCAGGGTGAAGGGCTTGGGCAGGAAGGAAGGCTCGACCTCGAGGCCCGGGGTCGCCTGGGCGCCGTAGCCGGACGAGAAGATGATCCGCATCCGGTAGCCGTGCGCCAGCACCGTGCGCGCCAGTTCGAGCCCGGTCATGCCCGGCAGGGAGTGGTCGGTCAGGAGGATGTCGAAGCGGCGCTCCGCCAGCAGCTCGAGCGCCTGCTCGGCGCTGCCGACCGCTTCGACCGCATGGCCGAGAAGCAGCAGCAGTTCGCCGAGCATGGCGCGGGCGTCCGGGTTGTCCTCGACCACCAGGATCGACTTCGGCGCCGCCGCGACGGCCTGGCCGGCTTCCTCGCTTTCGGACGCCGGCATCGGCGCCGGCGCAACGGCCGAAGGCGCGGGCAGCGCACCGCTTTCCTTGCGCGCGGCGAACAGCTGGCGGATCTTGCGCGCCAGTTCGTCGCGGCGATAGGGTTTGCTGATCAGCTCCACGCCCGGGTCCAGGCGGCCGCCGTGGACGATGGCGTTCTGCGTATAGCCCGAGGTGAACAGGACTTCGATGGCCGGGAACATCTGCTTGGCCTGGCGCGCCACTTCGATGCTGCGCACCGGACCCGGCATCACGACGTCGGTGAACAGCAGGTCGATCGGGATCCCGCTCTGCAGGATGGTCAGCGCGCCCTGGCCGTCGCTGGCCTTCAGCACGCGGTAGCCCAGTCCCTGCAGCATGTCGACCACGGTCGCCTGCACCGCCAGGTCGTCCTCGACCACCAGCACGGTCTCGCTACCGCCGACCACCGGCGCGTTGCGCAGGTTCGGCAACTCGACTTCCGGCTGCATCGAGCGCGGCAGGTAGATCTTGATGGTGGTGCCGCTGCCGACTTCGCTGTAGATGCGGATGTGGCCATTGCTCTGCTTGACGAAGCCATATGCCATCGACAGCCCCAGGCCGGTGCCCTCGCCTTCGCGCTTGGTCGTGAAGAAGGGTTCGAAGGCGCGCGCGATGACTTCCGGCGGCATGCCGCAGCCGGTGTCCGAGATCGCCAGCATCACGTACTGGCCCGGAGACACTTCCGGCTCGTGCAGCACGTAGTGATCGTCCAGCATGGCGTTATTCAGTTCCAGCGTGAGCCGGCCGTCGCCCTTCATCGCATCGCGCGCATTGATGGCCAGGTTCAGGATCACGTTCTCGAGCTGGTGCGGGTCGGCCAGGGTGGTCCACAGGCCGCCGGCGACCACGGTCTCGATCTGCACCGATTCGCCCAGCGCGCGGCGCAGCAGGTCGTCCATGCCGCGCAGGACGCGGCCGATGTTGGTCGCCACCGGCTGCAGCGGATGGCGGCGCGCGAAGGCGAGCAGCTGCGACGACAGCTTGGCGCCGCGGTCGGCCGCGAAGGCCGCGGCTTCCAGCCGGCGTTGCGCTTCCGCGTTGCCCGCCAGGGACATCTGCAGCAGCTGCAGGTTGCCGGCGATGACTTGCAGGACGTTGTTGAAGTCGTGCGCGACGCCGCCGGTGAGCTGGCCGATCGCTTCCAGCTTCTGCGACTGGCGCAGCTGGGCGTGGGTCTTTTCCAGTTCGGTGGTGCGTTCGCGGATGCGCTCTTCCAGCGAATTGTTCAGCTGGCGCACGGCCTCCTCGGCCTCGATACGCACCGCCATCTCGTGCTGCATCTGCGCGTGCGACTGCTCCAGGGCCGTGGCGCGCTCGCCGACCTCGTCGAGCATGCCGTTGAAGGCGTCGACCAGCACCCCGACCTCGTCCTCGGTGGTCTTCTGCACGCGCATCGAGAAGTCGCGGCGGCGGACGGCCTGGTCCACGGCATCGGTCAGCGCCAGCACCGGCTTGATGATGGCGGCCTGCAGCCAGCTCGACATCAGCACTGCGACCAGCAGGCTGCCCAGCAGGACTGCGCCGAGGATGGACAGGTAGCGCCGCACCTGGGCCATCAGCGGATATTCGGCCGCGACGTAGATGGTGCCGATCAGGTCGCCGTTGCGCTGCATGGTGGTGGCGACGGCGATCTGCCCGCCGTCGATCGTGTTGCCGGCGCGCGGCATGCGCTTCGGCAGGCGCTGCATGTCCTGCGCGGTCTTGCCGTAGCTGGCGAACACCGAGCCGTCGGCGCGGTAGATGGCGGCGTTGACGATCAGCGGCCTGGCGCGCAGCTGCAGCAGGTTCTCCTGGGCCACCTTGACGTCGTTGAATTCGAGGGCCGGCTTGGTGACTTCGGCGAGGATGTCGGCCTGGGCGCGCAGGTCGTCGGCCCAGCCGGTCTGGTAGTTGCGGATGTCGAGCACCAGCATCGAGGCGCAGGCCACCAGCAGCGCGGTCAGCGTGGTCACCAGCACCCCGAGCACCAGCTTGCGCGAGATGGATTGTCGAACGGCGCCAAACATGGTCAACGGCTTCCTTTCACCACGTTCGTGGCAACACTAAAGAGACGGGAATTCAGGTGGATGCCGCTCTGCTCGGCCGCATCGATCGAGACTTCGAAGCGGACCCGGTCGTCGACGATCCGGAAATTGATGATGCTGCCCTGCTCCAGCGCGCCGTCAAAGGCGCTCACGGTCAGGATCGGCCGCCCCCTGGCGAGACGCAGCCACTGGGCCAGGTGCGCACGCTCGGCGCGGCCGACGTACAGCATGTGCAGGCCATTCACCGTATCGCCCGGCAGCAGGCGCTTGACGATCACGCCGCGGTTGTTGACGCTGCGCCCGGCGGCGATGCGCGCCAGCTCGTCGGCGACCGTGTCGTCGCCGGCGACGCCGATCACGTACGGCGTGTCGGCCTGCGGGAAGCCGGCCGGCGGCCATTCCGCATAATTCAGGAACTTGTGCAGGTAGGCCGCTTCCACCCGCTCCTCGCTGGCGACCATGCCGGCGCCGGCCGCCGCCGCGGGAGCGGCGAGATGCAGGACGGCCGCGCCGAGCCACAGCGGGATGACGGCGCGCCTGATAAAGAGTCGCAAGTCTCGCACGGCGTTACAGGTTCCAGACCAGCTTGAGGAGAACGGCGCGCTCGTAATCGTGGCGCGCGCCGGCGGCGCCGAATTCGGCATGGTGCGGATCGAACAGGTTGCGCCCGATCAGGGACAGTTCGAGTCCCTCGCGCAGATGCCAGCCGTAGCGCAGGTCGACCGCCGTGTAGGCCGGCACCGCCGGCTTCTGGAGCGCGCCGACATGGCGCAGGGTCAGGTCCAGCTCCTGCCCGTCCGCGAGGTCGTGCGTGGAGCGCAGCATCCAGTAGTGGCTCGGGTCGCTGGTGGCCAGGCCGGTCGTGCCGGAGGCGTCCTTGCTGCCGGCGTCCAGCGCCGTATCGACGCGCTGCACCACGCCGCCGCCGGACAGGCGCCAGGCCTTGCCGGCCTGCCAGGTGGCCCAGGTTTCGATGCCGCGCGTGCGCCCGTCGGCCATGTTGAGGAAGACCGAGCCGCTGCCGTGCGGGTTGGGCTCGAGGGTGCGCAGCCTGTCGTAGCGGCCATGGAAAGCCGTGGCCGAGTACGACAGCGACGGCGTCGGTTGCGCGCGGTAGCCGAGTTCGAACACGTCCGCCACTTCGGACTGGAAGTCCGGGCCGCCCGCCACCGCATAGCGCGGGACGCCGTTGACCACGGCCGGTGCGGTCGGCGAATAGAAGTCGCGGTCGATCCGCGAGGGCGCGCGCACGGAACGCGAGAGCGAACCCCAGACCAGCGCCGCCGGGTGCGGATTCCAGGCCAGGCGCAGGGTCGGCAGGACTTCGACGCCGGTGTAGTTGTTGTCTTCGAACTTCAGGCCGGCGGTCAGGCGCAGGTCGTCGCGCAGCGCCATCTCGTCCTGGGCGAACAGGTTGGCCCAGTGCAGGTTCATGGTGCCCGGCAGGAAGCCGAAGGCGGCGCCGTTGCGCACGCGGTCATGTCCCCAGCGGTAACCGCCGCCCCAGACCAGGCGATGGCCCTGGCCCAGGTTCACCGCATGCTGCAGCTGCAGGTCGAGGGTGTCGAGGTGCTCGACGAAGGCCAGCGGCTGGTCGCGTTCGGTATGGTCCCAGTACATCTGCACGGTCGCGGTGGACCCGCTAGCGAAGCCGTGGTTGACGCGCCCGAGCAGGTTGGCGCCGCGCACGCGGATGTCCGCCGTGCCCTTCTGGTGCAGGCTGGCGTCGTAGAGGTCGCCCTGGACCGTGGCGTTGCGGGCCTTGCCGTCCCAGTCGGCGCGGAAGCCGGCCTGCCGGCGCTGCCAGCCGGTGGGCACGGTGGCGCCGCTTTCTGCGCGCAGGTCGTCGCTGGCGGCGTACTTGCCGTACACCCGGTAGTGGCCGCCGCCCGCGAGCGCGCCGCCGTGGCGCACCGCGCCGCTGCGCTCGTCCTTGCCGCCGGCCGCGCTGAGCAGGGTTCCCTGGGTGCTCGCGGCCGATCTGGTGATGATGTTGATGACGCCGTTGACGGCATTTGCGCCCCACAGCGTGGCGCCCGGTCCGCTGATGACTTCGATGCGCTCGACGTCTTCCAGCACCACGTCCTGGACATCCCAGAATACGCCGGAAAACAGGGGCGAATAAACGGTCCGCCCGTCGATCAGCACCAGCAGCTTGTTCTCGAACGCGCTGTTGAAACCGCGCGCCGTGACGGCATAGTTGCGGGCATCGACGCGCGCCACCTGCAGGTTCGGCGCCAAGCGCAAGGCTTCCGGCAAGGTGGTGGCGCCGGCGCGGTGGATGTCGGTGCCGGTGATCACGAAGATCGACGATGCGGCGTCCGACAGCGCTTCCGGACGGCGCGATACCGAGGTCACCTGGATATTGGCCAGCTCTTCCAGGCTCAGGTCGCCGAGATCCCTGGCGCCGGGCGCGAGCGCGTCCGCACGGGCGTGCGTGGCGATCAGGACCAGGGCGAGGCAGCGGACCAGGGGAAGGAGGCGCACTTGATCGACAGCGCCTGGCAGGCGCGGGTAGAACGTTCGAGGAAGAAGCGGCGTCACGATGAGGGCGGATGATTTCTTTGCGACATTGTAACTTATACACATTCCATGACACAAACTTATATTGACTGCATAGCTCGTGTTTAATTGGCAACGCAGCAAGCGTGGGCCGGGCACGAAAATTTGATCCCGGCCTACCTTTGTTGCGGCACCAAACTGCCGAAGTCGGGTCGAAATCACAAAGGAGGCCTCATGAACGCCCGTCCCGACATCCCGCCCAGCGAGCAGCTGCGCGAAGCCAGCGCCTGGCAAGGAGGCGCGGCGCCACGCTACCCCGAGACCAGCGTCGAACACGCCCATATCGACCTTGCACTGAACGCCTGGCTGGGCCGCATGACCGGCTATGTGTCGCCGGCCGCCCTGGCCGCGGCGTGGCAGGACTGGGCCTTCCACCTGCTGCTGTCGCCGGCCAAGCAGATGGAGCTCGGGATCCAGGCGCTCACCGGCATGAAGGAATGGCTGCGCTACTGCGCGACGGCCATGTTCGGCAATGCCGCGGAGCCGGTGCGGCCGCTGGCCCAGGACAAGCGCTTCAGCGACCCGCCCTGGCATACCTGGCCCTACAACGGGATCAGCCAGGGCTTCCTGCTGAGCCAGAAATGGTGGCACCGCGCCACCAGCGGGGTGCGCGGCGTCTCGCCGCACCACCGCGACGTCGTCACCTTCGTCGCGCGCCAGCTGCTGGACGGCCTCGCGCCCTCGAATTTCATCGCCACCAACCCGGTGGCGCAGCAGGCCACGCTCGCCAGCGGCGGCGAAAACCTGCTGCACGGGGCATTGCGCGCGGCCGGCGACCTGCGGCGCGCACTGTCCGGCGGCGCCGCCGCGGTCGCTTTCCGACCGGGCCGCGACGTCGCGGTCACGCCGGGCAAGGTGGTGATGGCCAACCACCTCATCGAACTGATCCGCTACGAACCGCAGACCCCGCAAGTCCACGCGCTGCCGCTGCTGGTGGTGCCGGCCTGGATCATGAAGTACTACATCCTCGACCTGTCGCCCGAGAATTCGCTGGTGCGCTACCTGGTCGAGCATGGCCACACGGTCTACATGATCTCGTGGCGCAATCCGGAAGCCGAGGACCGCGACCTGTCGCTCGAGGATTACCGGCGCCTGGGCGTGATGGCCGCGCTCGATGCCGTCGTCGCCCAGACCGGCGCGCGCAAGGTCAACGCGCTCGGTTACTGCCTCGGCGGGACCCTGCTGTCGATCGTGGCGGCGGCGATGGCCCGCGACGGCGACGAACGCCTCGCCAGCATGACCCTGCTCGCGGCCCAGGTCGACTTTACCGAACCGGGCGAGCTGTCCCTGTTCATCGACGACAACCAGGTCGCCTTCCTCGAGGCCGTCATGTGGCAGCAGGGCTACCTCGACACGCGCCAGATGGCGGGCGCCTTCCAGCTGCTGCGCTCGCACGACCTGATCTGGTCGCGGCGGCTGCGCCACTACCTGCTCGACATCCCCGACAAGGACAACGACCTCGCCTCGTGGAACGCCGACGCCACCCGCATGCCCTACCGCATGCATTCGGAATACCTGCACAGGCTGTTCCTGAAAAACAGCCTGGCCAGCGCGCGCTACATCGTGGACGGCCACGCGGTGGCGCTCACCGACATCCATATCCCGATCTTTGCGGTCGGCACCATGACCGATCACGTCGCGCCCTGGCATTCGGTCTACAAGATCGTTCCCCTCACCGACACCGAGGTCACCTTCCTGCTGACGACCGGCGGGCACAACGCGGGGGTGGTGTCGCCGCCGGGCACGCCGAAGCGCAGCTACCAGGTCTCCACCCATCACCACGACGCCCCGTACATCGCGCCGGACCGCTGGCAGGCCGCCAACGAACAACACGAGGGCAGCTGGTGGCCGGCCTGGGAAGCCTGGCTGGCCGCGCGCGCCGGCCCGCTGACGGCGCCCCCGGGCCCGGTGGAGAGCCTGGGCGACGCGCCCGGCACCTACGTGCTGCAGCCGTGACGGCGCCCCGGCGCCACCGACCGCTCAGGCCAGGTACTGCCCGCCGTTGACGTCGAAGGTCGCCCCGGTGAAGAAGCCGGCGGCATCGTCCGCCAGGAAGGCCACCATGCCTTGCTCATCTTGTGGAACATGGCATCGGCCGTCACGCCGGCGTTATTGACCAGGATGTCGACCGGACCGAGCGCCTGCGCCACCTGGGCCAGGCCGGCCGTGCAGGCGTCGTAATCGCCCACGTCCCAGCGGAACACGGCGATGCCGGTGTCGTCCCGCATGCGCCGCGCCGCCTCGTCGTCGTTGTGATAGCTGGCCGCCACGCGGCAGCCGCTGTCGCGCAGGGCAAGCGCAATCGCCCTGCCCAGGCCACGCGTGCCTCCCGTTACCACCGCAGTCCTTTGCATGATGCCTCCCGGGCGAAACCCTTATGCGCTGGACCGCGGCGGGCAGCGAGAGTTCAGCGCGGGAGCATCGGCTTGCGTGGCAGGTGCGAGCTCAGGGGAAGGAGAAGATATTGACCGGCAGCCCATTCGGGTCGGCGACCATGAAGCGCCGCATGCCGAAGCTTTCATCACGCAATTCTTCCGCGATACGAAGGCCGCGCTCCAGCACCATCGCGTAGCTACGGTCGACGTCCGCCACCTGTACGGAAATGATGACGCCCTGTGCCGGGCGCTGGAATTCCTTCGGCGTGAAGGCGTGATCGCGGCGGATCATGCCGATTTGCAGTTGAGGCATGGCCGGCGACGCTATCTGGATGTACCACCCCTGATCAGTCTCACGACACCGATGTCGTCCATCGAACCCTCCTGCTTTGAGATACACGCAAAGCAAAAAGGCCAGCACGCATGCTGGCCTTTTCGACGAATCCTGGTGGGCGGTGCAAGTTTCGAACTTGCGACCCCAGCAGTGTGAATGCTGTGCTCTACCCCTGAGCTAACCGCCCTACTTTCTACTGCTTTGCTGCGATTGCGTCGCTGCAATGACGAGCATTATAGGGGGAGTTTTGCGTTTTGTCACCCCTGCAGAGAATATTTTCTCCAAACACATTCTCCCTTCACGCCCTTGTCGAGTGCGGCCAGCACATTGTCGTGCTCCGCAAGCTCATCGGGGGCTGCCGGCAGCACGATGATCTCGCCCAGCGGACCGGCTTCCAGCAGTTGCGCGCCGCCGGCGGCATCGTCGGCTTCCATGTCCATCGACAGCGTGTTCTGGCCGCGGGTCATCGCCAGGTAGACGTCGGCCAGCAGCTCCGAGTCGAGCAGTGCGCCGTGCAGCTTGCGGTGGGCGTTCGAGATGCCGTAGCGGTCGCACAGCGCGTCCAGCGAGTTGCGCTTGCCCGGATGCAGTTCCTTCGCGTGCACCAGGGTATCGATCACATTGCTGCAGTGGTCGACGAAGGGCGGCAGGCCGAGGCGCTCGAATTCGTGGTTCAGGAAGCCCAGGTCGAAGGGCGCGTTGTGGATGATGATCTCGGCATCCTTCACGAACTCGCGCAGTTCCTCGACGATCTCGTGGAACTTCGGTTTGTCGCTCAGGAATTCGGTGGTCAGGCCGTGCACCGCCAGCGCCGCTTCGCCCGAGTCGCGCTCGGGATTGATGTAGCGGTGGAAGTTATTGCCGGTCAGCTTGCGGTTGAAAATTTCGACGCAGCCGATTTCAATGACGCGGTCGCCCGTGCGGGGATTCAGGCCGGTGGTTTCGGTATCGAGGACGATCTGGCGCATGCGCTTATCAGGGTGAATTCGTTGAAAATCAAAGGCTTATTTTACCAGACGCGGCGCCGGCCTTCAGCGTTTGACGGAGGCCGCGCCCATGTTTGCCAGCACGTCGGCGCGCTCGTTGCCGGGATGGCCATTATGGCCGCGCACCCAGCGCCATTCGACCGCGTGCTGCTGCTGGGCGGCGTCGAGGGCCTTCCACAGGTCGTCGTTCTTGACCGGCTCCCTGGTCGAGGTCTTCCAGCCGCGCGCCTTCCAGCCGTGGATCCATTCCGAGATCCCCTTCTGGACGTACTGGCTGTCGGTATGCAGCACCACGTGGCAGGGACGGTTCAGCACGGTCAGCGCCTCGATCACGGCGCGCAGTTCCATGCGGTTGTTGGTGGTGTTCGGCTCGCCGCCGAAGATCTCCTTCTGGTGGCCGCCATCGGCCACGAGCAGCGCGCCCCAGCCGCCGGTGCCCGGATTTCCCTTGCAGGCCCCGTCGGTAAAAATCTCTACTTTGGTCGTCATGCTGCCTTGTATTCCTCTCGTTCTAGGACTGCTTGTTGCGTTCGTTGCGGTTGGTCGCCGGCACCGCCTGCGGCGCCTTGCCCGGCTTCTTGTTCCAGGCCGGCCCGATGATGTTCATTCCCTTGACGCGCTTGATCGCATGCACGATGTACACGGCCCCGAGATACGGCCACCAGCGCTGCCCCGCCCCTTCGACGAAGGCGAAGCGGTGCAGCCACTGGGAAGTGCGGAAAGGCGGCGCATAGCAGCCGAAGTGGCTGCGCGTGGCGCCGAGATTCAACAATTTTAACCAGTCTTTCAGCCGGGGCATAGAGATGAACTCGCCCGCCGTCGGCAGGTAGGCGCTGCTGGTGATGCGTCCCATGCCCTGGCGCACGCCCCACATGCTGGCCGGATTGAAGCCGCAGATGATCAGCTGCCCCTCCGGGATCAGCACCCGCTCGACCTCGCGCAGCACCTGGTGCGGCTCGGCCGCGAACTCGAGCACGTGCGGCAGCACCACCAGGTCCAGGCTCTGCGAGGCGAACGGCAGGTCGGCGAAGTCGAGCGCGACGGCGATCTGCTTGCCGCCGGCGGCGATCGCCAGTTCGTCGGCGGTCGAGGTGCGGGTCGCGGCCTGCCACTTGTTCGGCATCCGGTTGGCCGCCAGCGCGTCGATCTGCGGCACGCCGATCTGCACGGCGTTGAAGCCGAAGATATCGGCGGTGAGTTCGTCCAGGCAAGCCTGTTCCCAGGCGCGCACATAGGCCCCGGCCGGCGATTGCAGCCACCGGTCGAGGGCTATAATGGATTTTTCCGATGCAGCGCTATCCATGCCACCCCTTTTTGCTTACGCATCTATCAAGCCTATGACGAATTCGCCGAGCAACCTGTCAGTCCTGACCGTCCCTGCCTTCAAGGACAATTATCTCTGGCTTATCCATGACGGCGTCCACGCGGCGGCGGTCGACCCGGGCGACGGTCAGCCCATCCTCGATGCCTTGCGGGCGTATGGATTGACCCTTACCGCCATTCTACTCACCCATCATCACGCTGACCACATTGGTGGCGTGCCTCAATTGCTTGCAGAATATAACGTACCCGTGTTCGGACCGCGCAACGATGGCATCGCCGCGGTGACGCATCCCCTCGGCGAAGGCGACCGCGTACAGGTGCCGGGACTGGCGCTGGACCTGGCGGTACTGGACGTGCCGGGCCACACGCGCGGCCACATCGCCTACTTCCGCGACGAGGCGGGCGACCCCTCGGGCACGCACTGGCTGTTCTGCGGCGACACCCTGTTCGGCGCCGGCTGCGGCCGCCTGTTCGAAGGCACGCCCGAGCAGATGGCGGCCTCGCTCGCCAAGCTGGCCGCCCTGCCCGACGACACCCTCGTGTATTGCGCCCACGAATATACGCTGTCGAATCTGCGCTTCGCCGAAGCGGTCGAGCCGGACAACCGGGCGCTGCGGATGCGGCTCGAGGCCGACAGCAAGGCGCGCGGCACCAACCTGCCGACCATCCCCTCGAACATCGCCATCGAAAAGGCCACCAATCCCTTCCTGCGCACGACCGAGCCCGCCATCGCCGCCAGCCTGGCCGCGGCCGGGCGGCTGCCGCCGGGCGCCACGCCGGTGGCGGTCTTCGCCGCGCTGCGCGAATGGAAGAACGTGTTCTGATGGGCGCCGCGTCCCCGACCAGGCAGGTCGAGTTCTGGTTCGATCCGATCAGCCCCTATGCCTGGCTGGCGACGGATTCGCTGGCCAGGCTCGAAGGCGCCGGCCTGCGGGTGCGCTTCATGCCGGTGCTGTTCGCCGGCCTGCTGAAGGCGCACGGCAACCTGGGGCCGGCCGAGGTGCCGGCCAAGCGCACTTACCTGTTCCGCGACGTGATGCGCGAAGCGGCGCGGCGCGGCATGCCGTTCGCCGGCCCGCCCGGCCATCCCTTCAATCCGCTGACGGCGCTGCGCATGTGCACGGCCCTGCCCGAGGACGCCGAACGGCGCACGCTGGCGCTGACCCTGATCAAGGCCTGCTGGGAACGCGGGGAAGACATCTCGGACGCGGCCGTGCTCGTGCGCCTGGCCGATGCGGCCGGCTTCGACGGAAACGCATTGCTGGAGCGCGCCGCCACGCCGGCAGTGAAGCAGGCGCTGGCGGCGGCCACGGATGCGGCGATCGCCGACGGCATCTTCGGCGTGCCGACCTTCCGGCTGGATGGGGAATTGTTCTGGGGTGGAGACCGCATCGAGACGCTGTTGTGGCGCCTCGATGGGGGTGCGGTCGACGAAGACCAGCTGAGGAAATTTTTAGAGCGGCCCGCGCTCGCGCAGCGCAGCCGGTAGGGTGGGCACCACGTGCCCACGCCGAAGCAGGCGTCACGCGAACGTCACGCGTGGGCACATTGGCCCACCCTACCTCAGATTTCTTCGTACAGCGGCAGCGTGAGGAACTCGGCAAACTCCTCCGAGGTCGACATCTTCTCGAAGATCTCGGCCGCGCGCACATAGGTCGGGTTGTCGCCGTTCGGCGCCGCCTGCTTCACCTTGGCCAGCTCTTCCGGGATCATGGCGCGCACCATCCCGGCCGTGACCTTGCGGCCGTCGTCCAGCACACCCTTCGGCGAGCGGATCCACTGCCACACTTGCGAGCGGCTGATCTCGGCGGTCGCCGCGTCTTCCATCAGGTTGTGGATCGGCACGCAGCCATTGCCGGCGAGCCAGGCGCCCAGGTAATGGATGCCGACGTTGATGTTGTAGCGCAGGCCGGCCTCGGTGATCGGGGTCTCCGGGCGGAAGTCGAGCAGGTCCTTGGCCGTGACTTCGACGTCCGGACGCTGCTTGTCGATCTGGTTCGGGCGGTCGCCCAGCACCTTCTTGAATTCCGCCATCGAAGCCTCGACCAGGCCCGGGTGGGCGACCCAGCCGCCGTCGTAGCCGTCGGTGGCGTCGCGCGACTTATCGCCGATCACGCCAGCCATCGCCACGGCGTTCTTTTCCGGATCGTTCTTGATCGGGATCAGGGCCGACATGCCGCCGATCGCCGGCGCGCCGCGCTTGTGGCAGGTCTTCAGCAGCAGCAAGGCGTAGGCGCGCATGAAGGGCGCGGTCATCGTCACTTTCGGACGGTCGGCCAGGCAGAAGTCCTTGTCCAGCTTGAATTTCTTGATGCACGAGAAGATGTAGTCCCAGCGGCCCGCGTTCAGGCCGGCGCTGTGCTCGCGCAGTTCGTACAGGATCTCGTCCATCTCGAAGGCGGCGACGATGGTCTCGATCAGCACGGTGGCCTTGATCGTGCCCTGCGGCAGGCCCAGCTCGTCCTGGGTCATCTTGAAGATGTCGTTCCACAGGCGCGCCTCGAGGTGCGATTCCATCTTCGGCAGGTAGAAGTACGGGCCGGCGCCGCGCGCGATCTGTTCCTTCGCGTTGTGGAACATGAACAGGGCGAAGTCGAAGATGCCGCCGGAGATGCGCTTGCCGTCCACCAGCACGTGCTTCTCGTCCAGGTGCCAGCCGCGCGGACGCACGACCAGGGTCGCGATCTTGTCGTTCAGCTTGTACTGCTTGCCGTTCTGCTCCAGCGAAATGGTGCGGCGCACGGCGTCGCGCATGTTCAGCTGGCCGGTGATCTGGTTGTCCCAGTTCGGGGTGTTCGAATCCTCGAAGTCGGTCATGTAGCTATCCGCGCCCGAGTTCAAGGCGTTGATGACCATCTTGCGCTCGACCGGGCCGGTGATTTCGACGCGGCGGCATTCCAGCGCCTTCGGGATCGGGGCGATCTTCCAGTCGCCGTTGCGGATGTCGGCGGTTTGCGGCAGGAAGTCCGGGCGCTCGCCGGCATCCAGGCGCTTGGCGCGCTCGACGCGGGCGGCCAGCAGTTCCTGGCGGCGCGGTTCGAATGCGCGGCTGAGCTTGGCGACGAGGGCAAGGGCCTCGGGAGTCAGGATCTGTTCGTAGCCGGGTTTGATCTCGGCGCGGATCTCCATTCCGGACGGGGTGGCGATGGTCATGGCATGCTCCTCTTAGTATATAAATCTTATGCAACGCGGCTTGGCGTTTGCTATCTCGTCAAGTATATTCACTTCTGCCAAACTAAACGAGACAAAAAATATATTCATCTGTGCGTATAAGTCACAAATGAGTCTCACAGATGAGGAGCCAAGCAAGCACTTATGGGCCATTTCCGCCAGATTTCCACCTTCGTCGAAGTCGTCGCCCGCGGCAGCCTGTCCGCCGCGGCGCGCGCCGAGGGCATCGCGCCCGCCATGATCGGGCGCCGCCTCGACGCCCTCGAGAGCCGCCTCGGCGTCAAGCTGCTGCAGCGGACCACCCGCAAGCTGGTCCTCACCGACGAGGGCGCGGCCTTTCTCGAAGATTGCCAGCGCATCCTGGCCGAACTGGAAGAGGCGGAGGCGGCGGTGTCCGAGCGCAGTGCGCGGGCCACCGGCCACCTGCTGGTGTCGGCGCCAGCCGGCTTCGGGCGCCAGCACGTAGCCCCGCTGGTGCCCTCCTTCGTGCTCGAACACCGCGACGTCACCGTCAACCTGAACCTGAACGACCGGGTGGTGGACGTGATCGGCGAAGGCGTCGATGTGGCGATCCGCATCGCCGCCCTCTCGGATTCGAGCCTGGTCGGGGTCAAGCTGGCCGACAACCACCGCGTCGTGGTGGCGGCCCCGAGCTACCTGAAGCGCCATGGCACGCCGCAGGCGCTCGATGAACTGGCGCGCCACAACTGCCTGGCGATCAGCAGCGAGGGCAGCCAGCGCGGCTGGGCCTTCCAGGAGAACGGCAGGATCGTGACCCTGAAGGTGAGCGGTAATATGGTCTGCAACGACGGCGCCGTGCTGCACGAATGGGCGCTGGCGGGACGGGGCCTGGCCTGGCGCTCGATGTGGGAAGTGGGACCGGAAATCGCGGCGGGCCGGCTGGTGCCGGTGCTGGAGCAGTTTGCGGCGCCCGGCAACGACATCTATGCGGTATTCGCGCAGCGCCGCCACCTGCCGCTGCGGATCCGCGCTTTCGTCGATTTCCTGCGCCACACTTATTCGCAGCCAGATTATTGGCGGAACAAGTGACAGAAATCGATGGGCAAAAAAAATCCCCGGACATGCCGAGGATTTTTTGCTGACATTCAGCGTTGTATCACGAGGATTACAGCGGCTGGATGTTCGATGCTTGCTTGCCCTTCGGACCCGAGGTCACGTCGAACGAAACACGCTGATTCTCTTGCAGCGACTTGAAGCCTTGGGATTGGATCGCCGAGAAGTGAGCGAACAGATCTTCGCCGCCCTCATCCGGGGTGATGAAGCCGAAACCCTTGGAGTCATTGAACCATTTTACGATGCCAGTTGCCATACTATTTCCTATTTCAGTTGAAGTGGACTTGCGTCCGTTTACGATCGTTTGAAGAAGCAAGAAACAAATGACAGACTAACTGCACTGCTACCTCGAATCCAACGATCCCTAATTATACCGAATAAACCAGAAAAGACACGGTTTTCACGAAATAAAAACGCGGCAATCGTAATCGTTCCAAATGCCAACTTTTACGACGCCGTATTTGCGTCGGCAGTACGCAGAATATAGGTCATCGACAATTGGCAAGTTTGTCCTAAATCAAACGACTCCTGGACAGCTTTTTTGTCCGGGATCTAGGTAACGGACTCGTCATTAGGATAGGCGCCCTTCGGGTCGCGCAGGGCCCAGGCCACGAACACGTCGAGCTCGGCCAGCCAGGCGTTCCACTCTTCCGGAGCGACGGCGTCGAAAGTCATCAGCACCCGCAGGCGCTGCTCGATATTGCGCGCCTGCTGGCCGAGGATGCGGAAACCGAAGGTCGCGGCCGATCCTGCCAGCGTGTGCAGCACCGCGTGCAATTCCCGGATCAGTTCCGGCTGCGGCTGGCGCGTGTCGAAAGCGTTGCGCGCCACCGACACCCGTCCCAGCGTTTGCGGCAGCGCCGTCGCGAACTTGTCGTTGAATTCCGCGAGGCGTTCGAAAAACCCGGCGTCCACCGCGTCGTTCATTTTCTGCTCGTTACCCGCCGACATCGCTTTATTTCGTGCCGAAGATGCGGTCGCCGGCATCGCCCAGGCCCGGGATGATGTAGGCGTGGTCGTTCAGGTGGCTGTCCAGCGAGGCCACGTACAGCTTGACGTTCGGGTGGGCCTTGTGGAACACCTCCACGCCTTCCGGCGCCGCCACCAGGGCCAGGAAGATGATCTGGTCGTCCGGCACGCCGCGCTTCTTCAGCACGTCGACGGCATAGACCGCGGAGTTGCCGGTCGCGACCATCGGGTCGCACAGGATGAAGGTGCGCTCGTTGGTGTCCGGCAGGCGCACCAGGTATTCGACCGGCTGGTGGGTTTCCGGATCGCGGAACACGCCGATGTGGCCGACGCGGGCCGACGGCACCAGCTCCAGCAGGCCGTCGCTCATGCCGACGCCGGCGCGCAGGATCGGGACGATGGCCAGCTTCTTGCCGGCGATGACGGGAGCGTCGATCGTCATCAGCGGGGTTTCGATCTCGCGGGTGGTCAGCGGCAGGTCGCGGGTGATCTCGTAACCCATCAGCAAGGTGATCTCCCTGAGCAGCTCGCGGAAGGTCCGCGTCGAGGTGCCGCGGTCGCGCATGTGCGACAGCTTGTGCTGGATGAGCGGATGGTTCAGGATGAACAGGCTAGGGAAACGCGGATCTTGTTTCATTATCGGTACTCTATATAAATGCGGCCAGCCGTGGCTGAAAAACGAGCATTATCCCAGCCGCGGACCTATTTGTCCCTACCTTGTTGAAGAAATTTCCAGAGCGCGCGCCAGGATCGCCGGACAATCGACCCCGTCCGGCAGGCGCCCGAACGCGCCGCCGACGTCCTGGGCGATGCGCGACGCCACGAAGGCATCGGCCACGCAGCCCGGCGCATGGCGCAGCAGCAGGCCGGCCTGGACCCCGACCACCAGCCGCTCGGCCAGGCGCCGCGCGCCGAATTCGGACGCCGCCATGGCATCGATCTCGTCCAGCAGTTGCGCACTCCAGGCGTCGTAGCGGGCGTCGAGCCCGGCCGCCAGGCCCAGTTCCTGCTCGAGCGCGGCGCGCGCGTCGGGCGTCTTGCCGAAGGCCCGCAGCACGTCCAGGCACATCACGTTGCCCGACCCTTCCCAGATCGAATTCACCGGGAACTCCCGGTACAGGCGCGCCAGCGGGCCGTCCTCGACATAGCCGTTGCCGCCCATGACTTCCATGGCCTCGCCGCCGAAGGCCGGGCCGCGCTTGCACAGCCAGTACTTGCCGGCCGGGGTCAGGACGCGGCCCAGCAGCACCTGCGCCGGATCGTCCTGCTGGTCGTAGCAACGCGCGAGGCGCAGCGCGAACGCGATCGCGGCTTCCGATTCCAGCGCCAGGTCGGCCAGCACGTTCTGCATCAGCGGCTGTCCGGCCAGCGGCCGGCCGAAGGCGCTGCGCCCGCGCGCGTGGTGCAGGGCGTGGCAGAGCGCCGCGCGCATGATGCCGGCGGTGCCGGTCACGCAGTCGAGCCGGGTATGGCTGCCCATTTCGAGGATGGTCGGGATGCCGCGGCCCTCCTTGCCGATCATCCAGCCGATGGCGTCGCAGAACTCGACCTCGGACGAGGCGTTCGAACGGTTGCCGAGCTTGTTCTTCAGGCGCTGCACGCGGATCGCGTTGCGGCTGCCGTCCGGCAGGTAGCGCGGCACGAAAAAGCAGCTGAGGCCCGCGCTGCTGCCGGCGTCGCACTGGGCCAGCACCAGGTGGGCGTCGCACTGCGGCGCCGAGAAGAACCATTTGTGACCCACGATCACGAATGCGCCCTCGCCCTGCTCGCCAAAACGCAGCCTGGCCTCGGCCGGATCGAGCGGCGCGGCGCGCGTGGTGTTGGCGCGCACGTCGGTGCCGCCCTGCTTTTCCGTCATGCCCATGCCGACCAGGGCGCCGCGCTTTTCCGCCACCGGCAGCGAACGCGGGTCGTACTCGCGCGACAGGATCTTCGGCAGCCAGCGCGCGGCGATCGCGGCGTTCTGGCGCAGCGCCGGCACCGCGGCATAGGTCATCGTGACCGGACACTGCGAGCCGTTCTCCACCTGGCCGAACATCAGGTAGGCCGCCGCCCGCGCGACCTGGGCGCCCGGGCGCGGCTGGCCCTCGCTGCGTTCCCACGGCAGCGAGTGGGCGCCGTTCTCGATCAGCAGGGTCATCAGGCGATGCCAGGCCGGATGGAATTCGACCTCGTCGACGCGGTTGCCGTTGCGGTCGAAGTTGACCAGGCGCGGCGTGAACTCGTTGGCCAGCCGCGCCAGGTCCAGCACCTCCCTGCTGCCGAGCTGGGCGCCGAGCGTGTCCAGCATGCCGGCGGCCCAGCCGGCGCCTTCGCGCGCCAGCCCCTCGCGCAGGGCGGGATCGCAGCGGAACAGGTTCACGTCGCCGAACGGCGCGGCCTGGTTGAATACCTCGTGCGTATCGAATCGGTTCATGTCCCCGCCTCCTGGTTGGTTGGCCGTTTGTTGCACATAAGCATCGCGCCTGAGAAGGAAAAGTTTCCTAATTGCACTATATCGGCGACAATGCAACGGCTCGGCAGCGCGATCGAGTTATCGACAAGACAACAAGGCTAGCGTAAAGCACCATGCCGGGCAAGCAGGACCTGTTTCAAGCGACAGCTGCGGGGCGTCAAGGAAGAAGGAACGCAAGGCGGGCTTGTGTTTTTTAATGCTTCCGAGAATCTTTCAGTGATACATTGCCGGTGGATTTGGTACACTCGTGCGGTTCCATCGGAATCCCTGGTTCCGGCCAAGATAAGAAAGCAGATATTTCAACAATGCGCCCCGGTTCACCAGCAGCAGCGAACGAGGATCCGCGTCATGCGCCGCCAGCCTACGGGCTGGATGCGCTCATGGAAGCGGCTGGCGACATCGCATTCCGGATCGATCCGTCCGGCCTGATCCGCCACGCCAGCCAGCGCGCCCGCAAGCTCCTCGGCAAGGACGAAGAACTGCACGGCAGCCCGCTGCCCGCCCTTGCCCTCGACATCGACCAACCCGCACTGCGCAATGCCATCGTCGACGCCACCGCGCGCGCCGAACCGGTGCTGGTCGAAGCGCGCCTGCGCGTCGGCGACATGGCCGCCACTGGCCAGGAGACCTGGTTCGAGCTGCGCGTCAGCCTGCTCGACGGCGGCCCGGAGCTGCTGGCGGTAGGCCGCGACATGTCGGCCCAGCGCGCCACGGAGCAGCGCCTGCGCCACATGGCGACCCACGATGCCCTCACCGAGCTGCCGAACCGGCTGCTGCTGTCCGACCGCATCCGCATGGTGATCGCCAACGCGCGCCGCTCCGGCCAGGGCTTCTCGGTCGCGACCATCGGCCTGGACGGCTTCAAGAAGGTCAACGACGGCCTCGGCCACCCGGTCGGCGACGCCGTGCTGCGCATGGCCGCGGGCCGCCTGCGCAAGACCCTGCGCGACAGCGACACCCTGGCCCGCGTCGGCGGCGACGAATTCGTCGCGGTCCTGCCGGGCACCTTCAACGAAGCCCAGATCAAGCTGGTCACCGGGCGCCTGCTGGCGGCCCTGCAATCGCCGTTCGAGATCGACAGCCACACGGTCTACCTGGGCGCCTCGATCGGGGTCTCGGTCTATCCCGAGCACGCCGAGGACGAAGTGCGCCTGCTGGCCCTGGC
This sequence comes from Telluria sp. Soil_C_11, assembly GCF_057657395.1. Taxonomy (NCBI): domain Bacteria; kingdom Pseudomonadati; phylum Pseudomonadota; class Betaproteobacteria; order Burkholderiales; family Oxalobacteraceae; genus Telluria; species Telluria sp. Soil_C_11. The sequence continues at coordinate 114,550 of NZ_JBDGIN010000011.1, forward strand.
CGACAGCGCGATGGGCCGCGCCAAGGAAACCGGCGGCGCCCGCGCGATGGTCTACAGCACCCGCGCGCCGGGACCGCTGGCCGGCCCGGCCCAGCACGACATCTCGCTCGAAGCGGCGATGTTCCAGGCGGTGCGCGAAGGCGAGTTCCTGCTGTATTACCAGCCGATCGTCAGCAGCCGCACGCGCCGCATCGAAGGCTTCGAGACCCTGATGCGCTGGAAGCATCCGACCCTCGGGATGGTGCCGCCGGTGCGCTTCATCCCGATCGCCGAGACCAATGGCCTGATCAACATGCTGGGCGCCTGGGCGCTGAAATCGGCGCTGGTGCAGCTGCGCCAGTTCGAGGAAGTCGCCCGGCGCGACCTGTACATCTCGGTGAACATCAGCCCGCGCCAGTTCCGCAACGACCGCTTCCTGGCCGTGCTGGACGATGCCCTGGCCTTTTCCGGCAGCGCCGGCGACAAGCTGGTGCTCGAGATCACCGAGGGCACGCTGATGGTCGATCCGGCGCATGCCGAAAGCATCCTCGGCAAGATGGCCGAGCGCCGCGCCCGCATCGCGATCGACGATTTCGGCACCGGCTATTCCTCGCTCGCCTACCTGAAGCGTTTCCCCATCTCGGTACTGAAGATCGACCGCGCCTTCATCAAGGACCTGCCCGCCTCCGCCAAGGACGCGGCGATCTGCAACGCCGTGCTCGACCTGGCCAAGCACCTCGACCTGTCGGTGGTCGCGGAAGGCGTCGAGACCGAAGAACAACTCACCTACGTGGAATCGCGCGGCTGCGACTACGTGCAGGGCTACCTGACCGGCAAGCCGATGTCGGCGCACGTCGCGATGGCCGCACTGAAAGAAGACCTGTACACCGAGCTGCTGCCGGACGACCTGCGGGCGGGCACATCATGATCCAGACACTCCAGACCGAGCGTTCGCCGAAGGCCGACGCGACCCTTGCCCTGTTGTGGGAACGCATCCGCCGGCGCGGCGACATGCCCGGCTTCACGCGCGCCATCAACGCCATCCTGGCCTCGATGCGCGGCGAGGACGAGCGCGACTTTTCGATGACCCAGACCGTGCTGTCCGACCCGGTCCTGACCCAGAAGGTGCTGCGGCTGGCCAACAGCGGCATGTACTCGGCCTTCGGCCAGCGCATCAACACGGTGTCGAAAGCCGTGCTGGTGCTCGGCACCGAGGCGATCGGCCACCTGGCCCTGGGCCTGAAGCTGATCGAAGAGCTGGGCAAGTCGACCCCGGATTCGCTGCAGGCCCACATCGAGATGGAAAAAGCGGTGCTGGCCGGGATGGTGGCCCAGCAGGTGGCGGCGAAGGCCGACCTGCGCGACCCCGAAGAAGCGGTGGTCTGCTCGATCCTGCATTCGCTGGGCCGGATGATGATCACCTTCTACCTGCCGGAACGCTGGACCCTGCTCCAGCAGGCCGCCAGCGAAGGCGCCGAGGACGCCGCCGCGCTCGACCAGCTCGGACTGACCCTGGAACAGGTCGGGCGCGCCACCGCCGAACACTGGGGCCTGCCGCGCAACCTGATCGCCGGCATGCGCCGGGTCGAGCCGGGCGAACGCGGCGAGACCTTCGGCCACGACGACTGGCTGGCGGCGCTGGGCACGATGTCCTCGCAGTGCGCGGACTCGCTGTGGCACGGCGACGAACGCGCGAGCGACCAGGTCGCGCAACTGGCGTCGAGCTTCGCGCCGATGCTGGGCATCGAGCCGGACAACATCGTCGGCGCCATCGAGCAGGCCAAGGTCGAAGCGGCCGCCGACCTGTCGATCGCGCCGCTGGCGAACCCGCCCGAGAAGCGTGCGCGCGCCGCCGCCGCGGTGCGCATGCGCGACGCCGGCAACAAGATCCTGGTCAGCGGCGTGGCCGAGATGCGCGACGCCGCCGCCAGCGCGACGCCGGGCCAGATGATGTCGATGGCGATCGAGACCGCCTACCACGGCCTGTCGTTCACGCGCGCCTTCGGCTTCCTGCGCAGCCGCCGCGACGGCAAGTACAGCGCCAAGATCGGCCTCGGCGACGGCGCCAGGAACCTGCAGCCGGACCTGGTGTTCGACGATGCCTACGAACCGAACGTCTTCTTCGCCGCCCTCGGCAGCGACCGCGTGATCTTCATCGAGAACGCGCGCGACCCCAAATTCGCCAGCAAGCTGCCCGGCTGGTGGAAAGGCGCGCTCGGTTCGGCGCGCTGCTTCGTGATCATCCCGCTGTGCACGCACGGCGAGCCGGTCGGCTTCATCTACGGCGACTGGGACGACCGCTTCCCGTCGGTATTCCTGAGCCAGACCGAGTTTTCGCTGCTGAACGACATGCGGGCGCTGGTGGTGCGCTCGGTCGAGCGGCGGCAGCAGCTGGAAGCGGTGGCGACGCGCGCCTGATTCGTCGCGCACACGAACGTCATTCCCGCGAAAGCGGGAATCCATACGGGGTTCCAGGAATCCGTCAATCCGAAGCACCTCGACGGCATCGAGACAACGGCTTCGGAGCCTCGGCATGGGTTCCCGCTTTCGCGGGAACGACGGCGGAACGCGCGAACGACGTTATATACGCGGCGTACTCACCCGCACATCCCCGCACTGCGCCCGATGCATCAGCGCATGGTCGATCAGGACCAGCGCCAGCATCGATTCGGCGATCGGCGTCGCGCGGATGCCGACGCAGGGGTCGTGGCGACCGAAGGTCTCGACCATCACTGGATTGCCGTCCTTGTCGATCGAACGGCGCGGGGTGCGGATCGAGGACGTCGGCTTGATCGCGATCGAGACCGTGATGTCCTGGCCGGTCGAGATCCCGCCCAGCACGCCGCCGGCGTTGTTGCCGACGAAGCCTTCGGGCGTCAGTTCGTCGCCGTGCTCGGAACCCTTCTGCACCACCGAATGGAAACCGGCGCCGATCTCCACGCCCTTCACCGCGTTAATCCCCATCATGGCGTAGGCGATGTCGGCGTCGAGCTTGTCGTAGATCGGCTGGCCCAGGCCCACCGGGACGTTCTTCGCCACCACCTCGATGCGCGCGCCGATCGAATCGCCGGCGCGGCGCAGCTCGTCCATCGCGGTTTCCATGCGCGCGATCAGGTCCGCATCCGCGGTCGCGGCGAAGAAGGGATTCGCGTGCACGTGCTCGAACGACTGGAACGGCACGGCGATGTCGCCGAGCTGGGACATGCAGCCCATGAATTCGGTGCCGTAGTGCTCGCGCAGCCACTTCTTGGCGATCGCACCGGCGCCGACCACCGGGGCGGTCAGGCGCGCCGAGGAACGGCCGCCGCCGCGCGGATCGCGCACGCCGTACTTGTGCCAGTAGGTGTAGTCGGCATGGCCGGGGCGGAAGGTCTCGGCGATGTTGCCGTAGTCCTTGCTGCGCTGGTCTTCGTTCGGAATCAGCAGCGCGATCGGGGTGCCGGTGGTGACGCCCTGGTAGACGCCGGACAGGATCTGCACCTTGTCGCCTTCCTGGCGCTGGGTCACGTGGCGCGAGGTACCGGGCTTGCGGCGGTCGAGATCGGGCTGGATGTCGGCCTCGGACAGGGCCAGGCCGGGAGGGCAGCCATCGATGACGCAGCCGATGGCCGGGCCATGGGACTCGCCGAAAGTGGTGACGGAAAACAGCTTACCAAATGTATTGCCAGACATGGATGCGTGCATGTTGAGTAAACGGAATGGTCGATTTTACCAGCACGTGGGTATCTGCGGTGGGTAGCGGCATCGGAACAACGCCGGCAATGTTGCCGTGGAGAATTTTTTCCTGTCGAGTCAGCAAGTCAGATATACTAGATTTCATTGATCCAAGCCAACTGGAGACCCAGCAATGCCCGCACCGACGACGCCCCCGGGCCCCGCGCAGGACGACGAGCTGGTATTCGTCGACGAAGCGCCGGCAGCCCCCAGCGGCGCCACGGACGTAGCAGCCGGCCTGCCCGGCAACATGTGGCGGGTGATGATCGTCGACGACGACGCCGACGTCCACTCGACGACCACGTTCGCGCTCGGCAGCCTGGAAGTGCACGGCCGCAGGCTCGACTTCCTGCACGCCCACTCGGCCGCGCAGGCGCGCGCACTGCTGGAACGCGAAGGGGACATCGCCGTCATCCTGCTCGACGTCGTGATGGAAGAAGCGGATGCCGGCCTGCACCTGGTGCGCCACATCCGTGAAACCCTGCAGCTGCGCGACGCGCGGATCATCCTGCGCACCGGCCAGCCCGGCTACACGCCCGAGATGGACGCCATCCGCGGCTACGACATCAACGATTACCGCACCAAGTCCGAACTCACGCGCACCAAGCTGTACACCGCGGTGGCCTCGGCGATCCGCGCCTACGAGCAGATCCGCGCGCTGGAAGCCAGCCGCCGGGGCCTGGCCGACGTGGTGCGCGCGAACGCCGAGCTGATGGCCCTGCGCTCGATGTCCGGCATGGCGGAAGGCATCCTGCGCGAAGCGGCGCGCCTGATCGGCCAGCCGGCGCCGGGCCTGATGTGCTCCTGCCTGGGCGGCATGCAGGCCGCGGCCTGGCAGGTGCTGGCCACCAGCGGCGATGCTGACGCGCTGGCGCCGGCCGGCATGCTGGCCGCGACTGGCGACGGCCCCGCGGCCGCGATCCGCCAAACCCTGTGCGAGCAGCGCCACCTGTTCGGCGAGCGCCACCTCACGCTCTACTTCGGCGGCAAGGCCCGTTGCGACTTCGCGGCCTGGATCGGATTGGAGCGGCCGCTCGACCCGCTGCGGCGCGGCCTGCTGGAACTGTTCGCCTCGAACATCGCGGTCGGCCTCGACAACGTGGCCCTGCTGACCGACCTGCAGCGCGCCGCGTTCTACGACCCGCTGACCGGCCTGCCGAACCGTACCCGCCTGGTCGAACTGATCGACGACGGCCTGACCCATAAACGTGAAACCGCGGCGGACATGGCCGACGAGGTGCTGTGCCTGGTCGACATCGACCATTTTTCCGAGATCAACGACGCCCTTGGCCACCAGTTCGGCGACGCCCTGCTGGTCGCGGTCGCGCAGCGCCTGCGCGCCCTGCTCCATCCGCGCCTGCAGCTGGCGCGCATCGGCAGCGACATCTTCTGCGTGCTGGGCGAATCCGCCGAGGTCGATCCGGAGGCGCTGCGCGGCCTGTTCGCCGCGCCCTTCTCGATCGAAGGCCAGGACGTGCAGGTCTCCAGCACCCTCGGCCTGGTGCGCCTGCGCGAACACGACGGCAGCGGCGCCGATGCCCTGAAGGATGCCGACATCGCCCTGAAGCGCGCCAAGAGCCGCCAGCGCGGCGGGCATTTCTATTTCTCGCGCGGGATGGGGGTCGAGATCCGCGAACGCGTGCGCCTGATGCACGCGCTGCGCAGCGGCTTCGCGCGCGGCGAACTGTTCCTGGCCTACCAGCCCCAGGTCGAGCTGGCCACCCACCGCCCCTTCGGCGCCGAAGCCCTGCTGCGCTGGCGTACCGAGGATGGCCGGCAGGTAGCCCCGGACCGCTTCATCCCGATCGCGGAATACTCGGGCCTGATCATCGAGATCGGCGAATGGGTGCTGCGCCGGGCCTGCGCCGAATTGATGCGCCTGCGCGAGGCGGGCCATCTCGACTTCACGATGTCGGTCAACGTCTCGCAGGTGCAGTTCCGCCACCCGGGCTTCCTCGACATGCTGCGGCGCGCCCTCGCGGATACCGGTGCGCCGCCGGAACGGATCGAACTCGAGATCACGGAATCGATGGCGATGGAAGAGCCGGACCTGCTGATCGAGCGCCTGGCGGCGATCAAGCGCACCGGCGTCTCGATCGCGATCGACGACTTCGGCACCGGCTTCTCGTCGCTGTCCTACCTGCAGCGCCTGCAGGTCGACCGCCTGAAGATCGACCGCGCCTTCGTCACCGAGATCACCGGCTCGGCGCGCGGCAGCAGCATCGCGGAAATGGTGATCGAACTGGGACGCAACCTGGGCCTGTCGATCATCGCCGAGGGCGTGGAGGATGAGCGCCAGGCGCAGATCCTGCAGGCGCTCGGCTGCCCGCTGGCGCAGGGCTTCCTGTTCTCGCGGCCGCTGGCGCCGGAGGCTTTGAGGGAGTGGTTGGGCGAGGATGCCCTGACCCGCGCAGCCTGAATCGTCATTCCCGCGCAGGCGGGAATCCAAGTTTGCCCGAGTAGATCGAGCAAGCGCCGGCAGTCAGCAACGAACTTGGGTTCCCGCCTTCGCGGGAACGACGGTTCAATCGTTGACGCTTAATCTTCTGCCGCCTGCTCCGCCGGCCAGTCCCGGATATACGCCTTCAGCATCCGGTTCTCGAAGCTCTGCGCCTCCAGCACCGCCTTCGCCACGTCGTAGAAAGAGATCACGCCCAGCAGGGTGCGGGCGTTCATCACCGGCAGGTAGCGCGCATGCTTTTCCAGCATGATCCGGCGCACCTCGTTGACTTCGGTGTCCGGGGTGACCGTGATCGGGCTGTCGTCCATGTGCTTGCGTACGTTGCCGGCGGCGGTCACGCTGCCGTAGGTGTTGACGGCCTTGATCACTTCGCGGAAGGTCAGCATGCCGACCAGGTCGCCGTATTCCATCACCACCAGCGAACCGATATCGCGTTCCGCCATCGTCGCGGCCGCGTCGCCCAGCGGCGTGTCCGGAGACACCGTGTAGAGGATATCGCCCTTCACCTGCAGGATTTCAGATACTTTCATAGTGGTCACCATGTCGTGAGTACGTGGTACGGGAGCGCTGGGAACGAGAGAACTGGACACTGGATTCAAGAGGTACGGAGACCTTGTTCAACACATAACGCCGACTCTAGCCTATGCCTCTCAAAAAAGCCAGACTTGCGCGCTAACAAACTCGTGCGGATGATGATGAAAAGCCACTAGCGTGATGGTAGGATGCCGGCTTGTCTACACAACTATGGATGAACCGATCATGAGCGGTCCCAGGTATCCCGGCTTCGACACCCTCTCGCTGCACGCCGGCGCCAGCCCCGACCCGGCCACCGGCGCGCGCGCCACGCCCGTCTATTTCACGTCCTCGTTCGCCTTCCGCGACGCCGACCACGCAGCCTCGCTGTTCAACATGGAACGCGCCGGCCACGTCTATTCGCGCCTGTCCAACCCCACCAATGCGGTGCTCGAGGAACGCATCGCCGCGCTCGAAGGCGGCGTGGGAGGCATCGCCACGGCCAGCGGCCAGGCCGCGCTGCACCTGGGCCTGGCGACCATCGCCGGGGCCGGCAGCCACATCGTCGCCTCGCGCGCCCTGTACGGCGGCTCGCACAACCTGCTGGCCTATACCCTGAAGCGCTTCGGGATCGCCACCACCTTCGTCGACCCGCGCGACCACGACGCCTGGCGCGCCGCGATCCGGCCCGAGACCAAGGTCCTGTTCGCCGAGACCGTCGGCAACCCGGGCCTGGACGTGCTCGACATCCCGCGCGTGGCCGGGATCGCCCACGAACACGACCTGCCGCTGATGGTCGATTCGACCCTCACCACGCCGTACCTGGTGAAGCCCTTCGATCACGGCGCCGACCTGGTGTTCCACTCGGCCACCAAATACCTGTGCGGTCACGGCACCGCGATCGGCGGCCTGCTGGTGGACGGCGGCGGCTTCGACTGGCAGCGCGCGCACGAGCGCACCGGCCGCTTCGCCGAGCTGTGCGAACCCTACGACGGCTTCCACGGCATGGTGTTCGCCGAGGAATCCACCGTCGGCGCCTTCGCCCTGCGCGCGCGCCGCGAGGGCCTGCGCGACTTCGGCGCCGCGATGAGCCCGCACAACGCCTTCGCCATCCTGCAGGGCATCGAGACCCTGGGCCTGCGCATGGAGCGCCATGTGGCGAACGCGCGCAAGCTGGTCGAATTCCTGGTCAGCCATCCGGCGGTGGAGTCCGTGGTCTGGCCGGAGCTGGAAACCCATCCGGACCATGCCCTGGCCAGGAGCCTGCTGCCGCGCGGCTGCGGCGGCGTGTTCTCCTTCCACCTGCGGGGCGGCCGCGCGGCCGGCAAGCGCTTCATCGACGGCCTGAAACTGTTCTCGCACCTGGCCAACGTCGGCGACGCCAAGTCGCTGGCCATCCACCCGGCCTCGACCACCCACTTCCGGGTGCCGGCCGGCCAGCTCGCGGCCGCCGGCGTCGGCGAGGGCATGATCCGCCTGTCGGTGGGGCTGGAGGATGCGGACGACCTGATCGAAGACCTGGCGCGCGGCCTGAAGCTGGCCCAGAAGGGAGCCTGAGATGATGCTCGACGTCCAGAACGCCCCGGTCTATTGCTACACCGGCGGCAAGGCCTTCGATGCCGCCCAGCCCACCATCGTGTTCGTGCACGGCGCCCAGAACGACCATTCGGTGTGGGCCCTGCAGAGCCGCTACCTTGCCCACCACGGCCACAACGTGCTGGCGGTCGACCTGCCCGGCCACGGCCGCAGCGGCGGCGACGCGCTGGCCACCGTCGAGGCGATGGCCGTCTGGCTGCTGGCCCTGCTGGACGCGGCCGGCGCGCGCCAGGCCCTGCTGGTGGGCCACAGCATGGGTTCGCTGGTCGCACTGGAAGCGGCACACCGCGCGCCGGAACGGGTGACGGGCCTGGCCCTGCTCGGCACGACCTGGCCGATGAAGGTCTCCGATGCGCTGCTGGCGGCCTCGAAGGACGAGCTGCAGGCCGCGATCGACATGGTCAACATCTGGTCGCACTCGGGTCCCTTGCCGCGGCCCGCGAGCCCGGCGCCGGGAATGTCGGCGATGGGCCTGTCGCGCCGCCTGATGCAGCGCATGGCCGAGCGCAATCCGGCCCAGCTGTTCTACACCGACTTCGCCGCCTGCAATGCCTATGCCAACGGCGGCGAGGCCGCCGCCGCCGTCGCCTGCCCGGTGCTGTTCGTGCTGGGCTCGCGCGACGTGATGACCCCGCCACGTTCCGCGCAGGCGCTGACGGCGGCGCTCAGGCATGGCAAAATCGTCACCGTGGATGCCGGCCATGCCATGATGGCCGAACAGCCCGACGCCGTGCTCGACGCCCTGCGCGCGTTCGCCGGCGACTGCGTGCGCAACTAGAAGACGATGGAGGCCAGGATGGCGGCGGTGCGCTACAACAGCTTTTCCGAGTTCTACCCCTGGTACCTGAGCCAGCACGACAACCGGCTGTGCCGGCGCGCCCATTTCATCGGGACCTCCTCGGCCATCGCCGCGATCGCCCAGTACATCGACAGCCTGAATCCGTGGTGGCTGCTGTTCGCGGTGGTCAGCGGCTATGGCGGCGCCTGGATCGGACACTTCGTCTACGAGAAGAACAGGCCGGCGAGCTTCGGCAATCCGTGGTGGTCGTTCCGGGCGGACTGGGTGATGTACTGGCAGATGCTGACAGGAAAGATCAGCTGGTAAACGTCTTCACGTTGACGAGCCCGACCAGCCCGACGTCGGACGCCTGCCTGAGGTCGGCGTCGGCGGCCGCGATCGCCTCCCTGGTCAGGACAGTGGCGTCCTGCACGCCGAAGGCCTGGTTGCGGCCCGCCGTCTTGGCCAGGTACAGGCACAGGTCGGCGAGGTGGACCAGCTGCTGCCAGTCCGGCGCGCCCTGCCCGTCCGCCGGCTTCGGGCAGAAGCCGAGCGAGACCGTGACGGTGAGTTCGCGCCCGTCGGCTTCGATCGGCGTGCCCGACACCGCGGCCAGCAGGCGCGCGCAGACCTGGCGCGCCTCCTCGGCGGCCACGCCCGGCAGGTAGGCCAGGAATTCCTCGCCGCCCCAGCGGATCAGCACGTCCTGTTCGCGCAGGCTGCCGGCCAGCCGCGCAGCCACGTCCTTCAGGACCACGTCGCCGGCGCCGTGGCCGAAGCGGTCGTTGATCGACTTGAAGTGGTCGATATCGAGCAGCAGGAATACGCCGGCGCTCCAGCCCGGACGGTCCGATTCCCCCTCGAAGCGCGGCACCACCTGCTCGTAAAAATAATGGCGGTTGAACAGGCCGGTCAATGAATCGCGCGTGGATTGGCGGAACAACTGCTCGTTCTTGGTTTGCAGCGAGGCGTTCGCCTTCGCCACCCGCCGGTACAGCAGGGCGATCAGGACCGCCGCAACCAGGGTCGTCACGCTGAGCAGCACCCACAGGCTGCGCACTCGCTTGACCGTATCCAGCTCGGCCGCTTTCATCGCGCTCTCGTGGTGCAGCCTGGCGAGTTCGGCCTGCTTCTTCTGGTCCGCGACGACCCGCTGCAGCGCCTGGTAAGACAGCTGCTTTTCCTTGCGCCACGCTGCCAGCGACACCTGGCCCGCCTTTTCATAGACCGTCAGGGCCACGCCGCCCTCGCCCACCTGGTTCAGGGCGTGACCGTACTCCAGCAGCATGCGCACGTAGCGCTCGTCGTCCTGCAGGCCGGCCAGCGCCGCCTCGACGGTGGCCCTGCCGTTGCGGATGTCGCGGAAATAGATGCTGGCGATGCCCAGCTGGAAGGAAGCGAGCTTGCGGCCGGTGTCGTCGCCGAACTCGCGCGCGATGCGCAGCGCCGCTTCGCTGGTCCGGGCGGCTTCGCCGAAGCGCCGCGCCTGGATATACAGTTCGGCCAGGTTCGCCAGCGGCGTCGCCAGCCGCTCGCGCGCCTTCAGCTGTTCGAGGATGTCGATGGCGGCCTGCAGCGCCGTTTCGGCGCGCCTGGCGCGGCCGGCGCGGGCGGCGACCGCATACTCGGCCAGCCGCGCATGGGCCAGCAGGGCCGGAATGCCTCTTTTCCCGGCGATCGCCACCAGTTCGTCGGTCAGGGCCAGGGCCTCGTCGTGGCTGCCGACCCCGGCCAGCAGGCGGGCCTGTTCGCGCAGGGCCATCGCCAGGGCGTCCGGGTCATCGCCGGTCCTGGCCAGCGCCAGGGCGCGGCCGGTCAGGTCGAGGGCGTCGGCGCTGCGGCCATCCTGCTCGGCCAGCAAGCCCTGGGCGACCAGCGCGCGGGTCTTGAGATAGATGTCGCCGGAGGGCTCCGCGAGGCGCGCCGCCTCTGCGACCACCCGGCGCGCCGCTTCCTGGTCGTGCAGGAGCCGGGACAGCGCCGCGCCATGGCTCAGCATGGCGCCGGCCAGCAGGCCATCGTCGCGCAGCGCGCGGCCGAGTTTTTCGGCCTGCAGCGCGGCATCCACGGCCTTGTGCCGGTCGCCGAGCCAGTACCAGGCGCGGCTGGTCTCGATCAGGATCCGGGCCTGCTCGGCGCCGCTGCGCCCTTCCTTCAGCCGGTCGAGGGTCGTGAGCGCCTGGGCCGGCGCCACATAGGCTTCCTCGCGCGCCACCGCGAGTGCGCGCACGAACGCCTCCTCGCCCGGGCCGGCATGGGCCAGCGCCGTCCAGCACAGGAACAGCAGGCCAAAAAGGAAGCGGTGCACGACCATGTGATCTCCAAACGTCTCCCGACAATAGTAACATCAGGAAACGTTAGATTCCACAATTCAACACTCAATCGTGTCCGTACGGAAACAGAACAGTGCGTGCGGGGCACTGAAATTTAACAGTTCGTTAACTCTTGAAGTGGTCCGCGAGTGTCTGGTCGAGCCCACGCTCGACCGCCGCCTCTACCCTGCGCGCCAATGCGGCCGTGTCCAGCGCCAGCGGCGAGACCGTGACCGTCTCCCCCGCCGCCGCTGCAGCCCCGGCGCCGGGTGCGGGCGTCGCATCGCTGCCGGCGCCGCCGAACACGAACAGCCGGTAGACGTCGGACAGGCGGATCAGCGCAGGGTCGACCAGCAGCACCCAGCCGTCGCCGCCTTCGCGCGCGCCGCGGCCCAGGATCGCCTGCATGGATTCCTCGGCGTGGACGCGGCCGACCCAGCCCACCGCCACCATCTGCTCCAGCAGCTGGGTCATCTCGTCGTAGCCGATGCGGGTGTGGGCGCGGATCTGGGCGCCGGTCACCAGCGCCGATCCGCTCAAGGCCGAGCCGCCGTGCAGCACCTTCAGCACCGCCATCGCGTCGACGAAGGCGCCGCCGGGCACCGGCTCGTACCACCAGCGCTCGTATTTCACCACCGGCAGCGCGGCCGTCAGCAGCGCACCCACCAGGGTGATCAGCCAGGACAGGTACATCCACAGCAGGAACAGGGGCAGCGCCGCCAGCGCGCCGTAGATGATGGCGTAGGTCGGGAACTGGCGGATGAAGATCGCGAACACGCGCTTGGCGATCTCGAAGGCGATCGCCGCCACCAGCCCGCCCCACAGGGCGTCGCGCCAGTCGACCCAGCGGTTCGGCACCGTCATGTACAGCAGCGCATAGGCGCCGGTGGTCAGCGCCACCGACATCACGGAATACACCAGCGCGCCGAAGAAGGGCAAGGCACTCATCAGGCCGGTGGTGGCGCTGAACAGCTGCGAGGTCAGGGTCAGCGAGAGGCCGAACAGCAGCGGCCCGAGGGTCACCAGGGCCCAGTAGATCAGCACCCGCTGCACCAGCGGCCGGGGACGTTTCACGCGCCAGATCTGGTTGAAGGCGCGCTCGATCATGTTGATCATCGCCGCCGTGGTCAGCACCAGGGCCACCGCGCCCACCGCCGACAGCCGGGTGGCCTTGCTGGCGAACTGGGTCAGGTTCGAGGTGATCGTGTTCGCGATCGCCTTCGGCATCACCATCTGGACGAAATAATGGTCGAGCGCCGAGCGCAGTTGGCCGAAGATCGGGAAGGTGGTGAAGATCGCCAGCACGATGGTCAGCAGGGGCACCAGCGCCAGCGTGGTGGTGAAAGTCAGGCTGCCCGCCACCTGCGGCAGCTTTTCCTCGGTCAGGCGGCGCCGCGCGAAACGCACCAGGTGGCGCACGTCCGCCCAGGTGAGTCCGCGCACCATGTCGACGCTGACGTTGATCATCTCGCTGGTGGAACGGGACAGGGAGGAGACGGTTTTCGAGAGCATCGGTGAAATTGGGTGGCGCGCGGTCGTGTCGCGCTTCGTGTCATATTATAAAGCGCCCTATAATACCAACGATGAACCCAACCAATCTGATCATCCTCGTCCTCTACTACTCACGCCATGGCAAGACACGCAAGCTGGCCGAACTCATTGCCCAGGGGGTGGAGAGCGTCCCCGGCCTTGAAGCGCGCCTGCGCACCGTGCCCGCCGTATCGACCGTGGCCGAGGCGACCGAGCCGGACATCCCGCGCAGCGGCGCGCCTTACGTGGAGCTCGAGGACCTGGCGGAATGCGCCGGCCTGGCGCTGGGTTCGCCCACCCGGTTCGGCAACATGGCGGCGGCAATGAAGTACTTCCTCGACGGCACGTCGGCGCAGTGGCTGTCCGGCACCCTGTCGGGCAAGCCGGCCGCCGTGTTCACCTCCACCGGCAGCCTGCACGGCGGCCAGGAGTCGACCCTGCTGTCGATGATGATTCCGCTGCTGCACCACGGCATGATGGTGATGGGCCTGCCCTACACCATGCCGGAACTGATGACCACCGAAAGCGGCGGCAGCCCCTACGGCGCGACCCACTGGTCCGGCGTGGACGGCAACCGCCCGATCACGGACGACGAGAAGCGGCTGGCGATCGCGCTGGGCCGGCGCCTGGCGCTGGCCAGCCGCAACCTGCAGGGGATGGAATAGGCAATGCAAGTCCATAGGGTATTTCATACGGGGGCGGTGACCAGCCTGGTCATCCTGTGCGTCTGGCTGCTCGCCTGGGAGATCGCGGTCGCCCCGCTGCATCCGGGCGGCTCGCTGCTGGCGCTGAAGGCACTACCGCTGCTGCTGCCGCTGCGCGGCGTGATCAAGCGCGACCTGTACACGCTGCAGTGGTCGTCGATGGTCATCCTGATCTATTTCGTCGAAGGCGCGGTGCGGGCCTGGAGCGACCGGATCGAACTGTCGCGCATCATGGCGCTGGGCGAGGTGCTGCTGGTCTGCTGCTACTTCGTGTTCGCCCTGCTCTACCTGCGCCCGTACAAGAAGCAGGCGAAGAAGCTGGCCAAGGAGCTGCTCGACAAGGTCAAAGTGCCGCATGACTGATCCCGCATCCGATCTGTTCCTGGCCCATTGCCGCGAGCTGATCGGCCATGAACACGTACTGGTCGACGAGCACGACGTCGCCCCCTACCTGACCGACTGGCGCGGCCGCTTCACCGGGCGCGCGCGGGCCGTGCTGCGTCCCCTGGATGCGGCCCAGGTGGCCGGCCTGGTGCGCCTGTGCGCCGCGCACCGGGTGCCGGTGGTGCCGCAGGGCGGGCGCACCGGGCTGGTGATCGGCAGCGTGCCGGACGAATCCGGGCATGCGGTGGTGCTGTCGCTGCGCCGCCTGAACCGGATCCGCGCCGTCGATCCGATCAACCGCACCATGACGGTGGACGCCGGCTGCATCCTGCACGACATCCAGCACGCGGCGGCGCGCGCCGGCATGCTGTTCCCGCTGTCGCTGGCGGCCGAAGGCAGCTGCACCATCGGCGGCAACCTGGCGACGAATGCCGGCGGCACCGGCGTGCTGCGCTACGGGAACACGCGCGAACTCTGCCTCGGGCTGGAAGTCGTCACCGCCCAGGGCGAGCTGTGGAACGGCCTGCGCGGACTGCGCAAGGACAATACCGGCTACGACCTGCGCGACCTCTACATCGGCGCCGAAGGCACGCTGGGCGTGATCACCGGCGCGGTGCTGAAACTGTACCCGCAGCCGAAAGCCGGCATCACCGCCCTCGTGGCCCTCAGTAGCTGCCGCGATGCGCTGGCGCTGCTGAAGCTGGCCCAGGACACGGCCGGCCCGACCCTGACCGGCTATGAGCTGATGAGCGACGTCTGCCTGCGCCTGGTCGGCAAGCACTTCCCCGGCCTGCCGCATCCCTTCCCCGACACCCATCCGCAGTACGCCCTGCTGGAACTGTCCAGCCACGAGTCGGAACAGCATGCGGTGCGCCTGCTGGAACAGACCATCGAGAACGCGCTGGAGGCTGGCCTGGCGCAGGACGCCGTGGTCGCGACCTCGATCGCGCAGTCGCGCGCGCTGTGGGCGATCCGCGAGCACATCCCGCTGGCCCAGGCCGCCGACGGCAAGAACATCAAGCACGACATCTCGGTGCCGATTTCGCGCATCGCCGATTTCGTGGAAGCCACCGACGCCCTGCTGGCGCACGCCTGGCCGGGCGTGCAGGTGGTCTGCTTCGGCCACCTCGGCGACGGCAACCTGCACTACAACATCGCGCCCCCGGCCGGCACCCCGCACGACGCCTTCCTGGCCTACCAGGGCGACGTCAACCGCATCGTGCACGACAGCGTGGCCGCCTTCGCCGGCTCGATCTCGGCCGAACACGGCATCGGCGCCCTCAAGCGCGACGAGCTGCCGCGCTACAAGGCGCAAGTCGAACTCGACCTGATGCGTGCCATCAAGGCCGCGCTCGACCCGCTGGGCATCATGAACCCTGGCAAAATTCTTTGACCAGGAGACTACATGATGCGCATCCTTTTCTTCCTCGCCGCCTGCCTGTGCTCGGCCGGCCTGCATGCCCAGGACGTCTATAAATGCAGCGCCGGCGGCAAGACCAGCTATAGCGACCGCCCCTGTACCGAGGGTGCTTCCAGGACCCTGCCGCCTCCGCAGGCCGGGATCTCGCCGGCCGACACGATGGGACCGCAGGGCGGCGATGCTCGCACCCTGCTGGAACTCGAGAAGGCCCGGATCGCCCGCGAGAAGGCGGCGGAAAGGCAGGGCAAGGTCGAAGTCCGCCAGGCGCGCGCGGCCCAGGCCCAGCGCAAGAAGTGCGACAAGCTGCGCCTGCGCCGCAAGTGGGCCGAGGAAGACCTGGCGCGCACCGCGCATGGCCCGAAGCAGGAGGCCGCGCGCATCCGGCTGCGGCGCCAGCTCGAGGCGCTGGCGGTGGAATGTCCGGCCTAGGGCTGCTGTCGCGCTGGCTGCTGATCGGCGAATGGCGCGCACATCCGATGCGCGCCGTGCTGGCGGTGGTGGCGATCGCGGTCGGCGTCGCCATGGGCTTTGCCATCCATTTGATCAACGCCGCCGCCTTCAACGAATTCTCCGCCGCGATCCAGAGCCTGGCCGGCCAGGCCGATCTGCAGGTGACGGGCCGCGAAGCCCAGTTCGACGAGGCCATCTACCCGCGCCTGGCCCGGCATGAAGGGGTGGCGCTCGCCTCGCCGGTGCTGGAAGTGGACGCCGCCCTGGCCGGCAGGCCGGGCGCCCTGAAGATCGTCGGCCTGGACGCGCTGCGCGCCGGCCAGGTGTCGCCCGACCTGATGGGCGTGCCGGACAAAGGCCGCGGCGCCGACGTGCTGGCCGACGACACCATCTTCCTGTCGCCGGCGGCGCAGGGCTGGCTGGGCGTGCGCAGCGGCGCGACCCTGGTGCTGCGCGCCGGCACGCAGGACGTGCCGCTGCGCGTGGCCGGCCCGATCCTGCGCGCGCGCAGCGGCCAGCGCCTCGGCGTGATGGACATCGGCGCCCTGCAGTGGCGCTTCCGGCAGCTGGGCAAGCTGTCGCGGGTCGACCTGAAGCTGCGCGACGGCGTCGACCGCGCTTCCTTCGAACGCGGCCTGGCGGCCGAACTGGAACGCGACTTCCCCGGACGCTTCACGGTGGCGGCGCCGAACGACGCCAGCCAGGAGAGCCGCAACAATAACCTGAGCCGCGCCTACCGCGTCAACCTGACCGTGCTGGCCCTGGTGGCGCTGTTCACCGGCGCCTTCCTGGTGTTCTCGACCCAGGCCCTGTCGGTGCTGCGCCGGCGCAGCCAGTTCGCGCTGCTGCGCGTGCTGGGCCTGCCGCGCCGGCTCCTGCTGCGCCAGGTGCTGGTCGAAGGGGCCAGCCTGGGCGTGCTCGGCGCCCTGCTGGGGATCGGCGCCGGTTACGCGCTGGCGGCGGCCGCGCTGGCCTTCTTCGGCGGCGACCTCGGCGCCGGCTACTTCCCTGGCGTGAAACCGACCGTGATCTTTACGCCGGTGGCGGCCGGCGTGTTCTTCCTGCTCGGCCTGGGCGTGGCGCTGCTGGGCTGCGCGGCGCCGGCCTGGGAAGCGGCGCGCGCCCGCCCCGCGGTCGCCCTCAAGTCGGGCAACGACGAAGTCGCGCTGGAGCGCCTGGCGCGCGTCTGGCCCTCGCTGCTATGCCTCGCGGCGGCCGCGGCCTGCGCCTTCGCGCCGCCCGTGGCCGGGCTGCCCCTGTTCGGCTACTTCGCCGTCGCCCTGCTGCTGATCGGCGGAATCACCCTGATGCCGCGCCTGGCGGCCGCCAGTTTCCGGCTGCTGAACCAGCTTTACATGCGCAGGCACGGCGCGCCGTCGCCGGTCCCGAGCCTGGCGCTGGCGCGGCTGGCGAATGCGCCGGGCCAGGCCTCGATCGCGCTGGGCGGCGTGCTGGCCAGCTTTTCCCTGATGGTCGCGATGGGCATCATGGTGGCCAGCTTCCGCGTCTCGGTGGACGACTGGATGCTGCACATCCTGCCGGCCGACCTGTACGTGCGCACCGCCAGCGGCGGCAATACCGGCGGCCTGGGCCCGGGCGAGCAAGCCGCCATCGTCGGCCTGCCCGGCATCGCGCAGGCCGCCTTCCTGCGCACCCGCCCGCTGACGCTCGATCCGGCCCGCCCGGCCGTCACCCTGATCGCGCGCGACATCGATGCCGCCGATCCCGGCCGGCTGCTGGCCCTGGTCGGAAACAGCGTCCCGGCGCCCGCGGGAGAACTGCCGGTGTGGGTCTCGGAAGCCATGACCGACCTGTACGCCATGCATGTCGGCCAGCGGATCGCGCTGCCGCTGGGCGGGCGCCGGCAGCGCTTCGTCGTGGCCGGGGTCTGGCGCGATTACGCCAACCAGTCCGGCTCGGTGGTGATCCGCCGCGACGACTACCGGCGCCTGACCGGCGATACGACCGTCACCGACGCGGCGCTGTGGGCCGCCAACGGCGTGCGCCCGGACGCGATCGCCGCGCGCCTGCGCGCCCTGCCCTTCGGCGCGACGCTGCAACTGGCCAGCCCCGGCGAGATCCGCGCCGCCAGCCTGCGCATCTTCGACCGCAGCTTCGCCGTCACCTATCTGCTGGAAGCGATCGCGATCGCGATCGGCCTGTCCGGCGTGGCCGCCACCTTCTCGGCCCAGACCCTGGCGCGGGCGCGCGAGTTCGGGATGCTGCGCCATGTCGGCGTGTCGCGCGGCCAGGTGCTGCGCATCCTGGCGCTGGAAGGCGGCTCGCTGACGGTGCTCGGCGTGGCCACCGGCTTCGCCCTCGGCCTCCTGATCAGCCTGATCCTGGTGTACGTGGTCAACCCGCAATCCTTCCACTGGACCATGCAGCTGCACCTGCCCTGGCCGCTGCTGGGCAGCGTGGCCGCGGTGCTGGTGCTGGCCTCGGTGGCGACGGCGCTGGTGTCGGGCCGCTATGCCCTGTCCGGGGGGCCGGTGCGGGCCGTGCGGGAGGACTGGTGATGCTGCGCCGGCTGTTCATCCTGCTGCTGGCGCTGGCCGGCCTGGCGAACGCCGCCCCGCCCACCTTCGCGCCGGTCACGCCCGGCCGCACGCTCGTCTTCCCGCAGGACTTCGGTGCCCATCCCGGGCACCGCACGGAATGGTGGTACGTGACGGGCTGGCTGGCTACCGCCGACGGCAAGCCGCTCGGCTTCCAGGTGACCTTCTTCCGCAGCCGTACCGAACACGATCCGGCCAACCCGAGCGCGTTCGCGCCGAAGCAGCTGATCATCGGCCACGCGGCGCTGTCCGACCCGGCTACCGGCCACCTCGAGCACGACCAGCGCAGCGCGCGCGAAGGCTTCGGCCTGGCCTGGGCGCGAACCGGCGACACCGACGTCAGGCTGGACGACTGGCGCATGCGGCGCGGCGCCGACGGCCGTTACCGGGTCGAGGTGCGCGGCGGCACGCTGGCCTTCGAACTTGCGCTGGCGCCGACCCAGCCGCTGCTGCTGCAGGGCGAAGCCGGTTTTTCGCGCAAGGGCCCGAAGCCCGGACACGCCAGTTATTATTACAGCGAGCCGCAGCTGCAGGTATCCGGTACCGTCACCCGCGCCGGCAAGGCGGTGGGCGTGAAAGGCACGGCCTGGCTCGACCACGAGTGGTCCAGCCAGGTGCTGGAAACGAATGCGGCCGGCTGGGACTGGGCCGGGATCAATCTCGACGACGGCGGCGCCCTGATGGCTTTCCAGATCCGCGCGAAGGATGGCGGCAAGCTGTGGGCCCACGCCACCCTGCGCGACGCGGCCGGGCGCCTCACCCAATACGGCGCGGATCAGGTATCGTTTACCCCGCAGGCGCACTGGAAGTCGCCGCGCACCGGGGCCAGCTACCCGGTGGCGACCACCATCGCGACCGGGCCGCTGCGCTGGCAGCTCACGCCCCTGCAGCAGGACCAGGAACTCGACTCGCGCCGTTCGACCGGCGCGGTGTACTGGGAGGGCGCGGTGAGCGTGGGCCGCGACGGCCGCCCGCTGGGCCGCGGCTACCTCGAGTTGACCGGCTACGTCGATCCGATGCAACTCTGAATTATCATTACCAGAAAAGAAGAAAACAAGGACACATGCGTACCAGCTCCACCTCCGACACCGCCGACACCGCCGACAACCCTGGCCGCAAAGGCACGCTGGCCGCCCTGGCCATGCTGCTGCCTTTCCTGCGCCCCTACCGCCGCCAGTTCGTGCTGGCCGGGATCGCGCTGGTGGTCGCCGCCGGCGCCACCCTGGCCATCCCGTATGCCTTCAAGCAGATGATCGACCATGGCTTCGGCGCCGCGGCCGGCGGCAGGAGCATCGAGAACGTCAACGCCACCTTCCTGGCCCTGTTCGGCGTGGCGGCGGTGCTGGGCGTGGCCACCGCCGCGCGCTTCTACATGGTGTCCTGGCTGGGCGAACGCGTCACGGCCGACATCCGCAGCGCCGTGTATTCCCACGTGGTGCGGCAAAGCCCGGAATTCTTCGAGACCACCCGCAGCGGCGAAGTGCTGTCGCGCCTGACCACCGACACCACCCTGATCCAGTCCGTGGTCGGCACCAGCATCTCGCTGGCGCTGCGCAACACCCTGCTGTTCGTGGGCGGCCTGGCGATGCTGTTCGTGACCAGCGCCAGGCTCACCTCGATCATCCTCGGCCTGCTGGTGCTGGTGGTGGTGCCGATCGTGCTGTTCGGACGCCGCGTGCGCAAGCTCTCGCGCGATTCCCAGGACCGCATCGCCGACGCCTCGGCGCTGGCCGGCGAGATCCTCAACGCCATGCCGACCGTGCAGGCCTTCACCGGCGAACAGCGCGAAGCCCAGCGCTTCGGCAGCTCGGTCGAACACGCCTTCCAGACCGCGATGCGGCGCATCCGCGCCCGTTCCATCCTGACCATGCTGGCCATCGTGCTGGTGTTCGGCGCGATCGTGTTCGTGCTGTGGCTGGGCGCGCACGCGGTGCTGGAGGGGAGCATGACCGGCGGCGACCTCGGCCAGTTCATCCTGTACGCCTCGATCGTCTCCGGCGCCGTGGGCGCCCTGTCCGAAGTGATGGGCGAGGCCCAGCGCGCGGCCGGCGCCGCCGAACGCCTGCTGGAACTGCTGGCCCTGCGCTCCAGCATCGCGAGCCCGCTGCACCCGAAGCCGCTGCCGGCGCGCAAGGTGGGCGGCGCCTCGCTCGAACTCAGCGAGGTCGGCTTCTCCTATCCCTCGCGTCCGGACCACGCGGCGCTGGCGCACCTGAACCTGTCGATCCTGCCCGGCGAGACGGTCGCCGTCGTGGGGCCGTCCGGCGCCGGCAAGACCACCCTGTTCCAGCTGCTGCTGCGTTTCTACGATCCGCAATCCGGCAGCATCCTGCTGGACGGGGTCGACATCCGCGACCTCGACCTGCACGCGCTGCGCGGCGCGATCGGCATCGTGCCGCAGGACACCGTGATCTTCTCGGCCGACGCCATGGAGAACATCCGCTACGGCCGCCCCGGGGCCAGCGATGCCGAAGTGATCGCCGCGGCGAAGATGGCGGCCGCCCACGAATTCATCGAGCGCCTGCCGGAGGGCTATGCCTCCTTCCTGGGCGAACGCGGGGTGCGCCTGTCGGGCGGCCAGCGCCAGCGCATCGCGATCGCGCGCGCGCTGCTGAAGAACCCGCCGCTGCTGCTGCTGGACGAAGCCACCAGCGCGCTGGACGCCGAATCCGAGCGCCTGGTGCAGAGCGCGCTGGAAGCGGCGATGGTCGGCCGCACCACCCTGATCATCGCGCACCGCCTGGCGACCGTGCAGCGCGCCGACCGCATCATCGTGATGGAAGACGGCCGCATCGTCGAGACCGGCAACCATGCTTCGCTGGTGGCGCTGGGCGGCATCTACGCCAACCTGGCGGCACTGCAGTTCCACAACGTCCAGGTGGCACACCAGGGAGCCTGAAATGAACGATAACGAACTGCTTGCCCGCTGCACCACCATCCTTCCCGGCCACCGCGCGCGCCGGCCCGCCGAGATGTTTTCGGCCATGGCCGCCTGGTGCGAAGCCAACGGCGCCAGCCATGACATCTACGGCGAAGGCGCCGTGGTGCAGGACTTCGAGCGCAAGGTCGCCGAACTGCTCGGCTTCGAGGCGGCGGTCTTCTGCATCTCCGGCACCATGACCCAGGTGACGGCGCTGCGCCTGGCCGCGATGGAGCGCGGGAATGCGCCGGTCGCCCTGCACCCGACTTCCCACATCTTCGTCCACGAGCGCTCCAACTACCAGCTGCTCGGCCACTTCGACGCCCTGCAGGTCGGCGACCGCCACCGCCCGTGGACGGCCGCCGACATCGCCTCGGTGCCGGACCGCCTGTCGGCCGTCGGCCTGGAGATCCCGATGCGCGAGATCGGCGGCCAGCTCTCCGCCTGGGAGGAACTTGGCGCGATCAAGGCGCATTGCAAGGCGAAGAACATCCACCTGCACATGGACGGCGCCCGCCTATGGGAGGCCGCCGCCGGCTACGGCCGTCCGGTGGCCGGGATCGCGGCCGGCTTCGACAGCGTCTACGTCTCGCTGTACAAGGGGATCGGCGGCCTGGGCGGCGCGATGCTGCTGGGCTCGAAGGACTTCGTGGCGCGCGCCGCGGAATGGTTCAAGCGCCAGGGCGGCAACGTGATCCACCGCTCACCCTACGTGGTCGCCGCGGCGATGCAGTTCGACGCGCGCCTGGCCAGCATGCCGGCGCTGTTCCGCCGCACCCAGTTCCTGTACGAGGTGCTGCGCGACCATCCACTGATCCAGGTGAACCCCGCCGCGCCCCAGGCGAACATGCTGCACATACACCTGCCGGTGAGCCGCGAGCGCGCGCTCGAGATCCGGCGCAAGCTGGCGGCGGAGCACGGGGTGTGGCTGTTCAACCGCATCAACCACGGCGCGCTGCCGGACAGCAGCTACTTCGAACTCTACGTGGGCGACAACCTGCTGGAGACGCCGGACGGACGGGTGCGCGAATCGGTGGCGCTGCTGGCCGCCGAGCTCATGTCCAGCCGGGCGGCCATCGGGTAAAATGGCATTTTTTCATCCTGTACTTACCCGATGCGCCAATATTCAGACCTGATGCGCCATGTGCGCGACCATGGCGCGGTCAAGACGGACCGCACCGGCACCGGCACGCGCTCCGTGTTCGGCTACCAGATGCGCTTCAACCTGCAGGACGGCTTCCCGCTGGTGACGACCAAGAAGGTGCACCTGAAGTCCATCATCCATGAACTGATCTGGTTCCTGGCCGGCTCCACCAACATCGCCTACCTGAGGGAACACGGGGTCTCGATCTGGGACGAGTGGGCCGACGCCAACGGCGAGCTGGGCCCGATCTACGGCTACCAGTGGCGCAGCTGGCCGCTGCCCGACGGCGGCCACGTCGACCAGATCAGCCAGGTGCTCGACCAGATCAAGCACAATCCGGACTCGCGCCGCATGATTGTCTCGGCCTGGAACGTGGCCGACGTACCGCGGATGAAGCTGCCGCCCTGCCATGCCTTCTTCCAGTTCTACGTGGCCGACGGCAAGCTGTCCTGCCAGCTCTACCAGCGCAGCGCCGACATCTTCCTCGGCGTGCCCTTCAACATCGCCTCGTACGCCTTGCTGACCCACATGATGGCCCAGCAGGCCGGCCTGGAAGTGGGCGACTTCATCTGGACCGGCGGCGACTGCCACCTGTACGCGAACCACCTGGAGCAGGTCGAGCTGCAGCTCTCGCGCGACGAGCGCCCGCTGCCGAAACTCATCATCAAGCGCAAGCCGGACTCGCTGTTCGACTACCAGTTCGACGACTTCGAAGTGGTCGGCTACGATCCGCATCCCCCGATCAAGGCCCCGGTGGCCGTGTAAGCGATGAGCAAACAACTGACCCTCGTCGTCGCCATGGACGCCCAGCGCGGCATCGGCGTCGACAACCAGCTGCCCTGGCACCTGCCCGAGGACCTGGCCCACTTCAAGCGGGTCACCCTTGGCCACCCGATCATCATGGGCCGCAAGACCTTCGACTCGATCGGCCGCCCGCTGCCGAAGCGCCGCAACATCGTCGTCACCCGCAATGCGGACTGGTCGCACGAAGGCGTCGAAGTGGCCGGCTCGCTCGACGAGGCGGTCGCGCTGGCGGGCGACGGGCCTGCGAGCATCATCGGCGGCGCCCAGATCTTCGGCGAGTCGATGGCGATCGCCGACCGCCTGATCGTCACCCACATCGACGGCGTCTACCGCTGCGACACCTTCTTCCCCGTGATCGATCCGGCGCAGTGGGTCGAAACCGCGCGCGAAGACCACCGCTCGGCGGACGGCGTCGCCTTTTCCTTCGTCACCTACGAACGCAAGCAGTAAGCGAGGCAATACCATGTCCGGACACGGTTTCCATGTGCATGGACCGCACGATCACGCGGTCGAACACGTCGCCCAGCACGGCAGCGACGGTTTTTCCAACAACATCGCCGTCATGACGGCGGTGCTGGCCACCGTCGGCGCGCTGTTCGGCTACCTCGGCGGCGCGACCCAGAACGACGCGGCGCTATTCAAGAACAACGCGGCGATCGCCAAGACCACGGCGGCCAATTCCTGGAACTACTACCAGGCGAAGTCGAGCAAGCAGAACCTGGCCGAACTGGCCTCTTCGCTGCCGGGCATGGCGCCCGAGGCCCAGGCGAAGTACAAGGCCGACGTGGCGCGCTACGAATCCGAAAAGGCGGGCATCAGGAAGGAAGCCGAGAAGTACGAAGCCCAGTCCGACGAGTGGAACCACAAGTCGGAAGCGGCCATGCACACCCACCACCAGTGGGCGCTGGCCACCACCGCCGAGCAGATCGCGATCTCGCTGGCGGCGATCACGCTGCTGACGCGCCGGCGCTGGCTGCTGTCGGTCACCTACGTGGTGGCCGCGGTCGGCTTCGCGCTGGGCGCCTTCGCCTGGCTGCACGTGGATCCGATCGGGGCGCTGCTGGCCGGCGGCGCGGCCGCGCACTGAGCGGCGCTAGCCGTAATGCTTCCTCAGCATCGCATGCCGGTGCTGGAAGAACTTCTTGATGAACCAGGCAGTCATGCCGGCGGCGAAGCGCGGCGTAAACTCCAGGCTGTCCACCACCTGCGTGCCTTCCCCGGCCGGCGTCAGCGTGCGTTCATGGCGCCAGCTCTTCATCGACAGCAGCGGCGAAGCTTCGACGAAGCGGCGTCCCGGCTCGACCTCGACGAAGGTCAGGCGCGACAGGTCGACCGGCAGCACGCCCAGCAGCAGGAAGGTGCAGTTGCCCAGCGGCTGGCCGAGGCCGCTGCCGTCGCGCGGAATGTGCGTCATCCCCTTCGGGAACGCGAGCTTCAGGATAGGCCGCATCTCGGCGTGGACGCCGCGCACGGAAGTGCTCCAGTCCCAGAGTTCGGCGGGTGAAGCGGGGATCGTGCTTTCGATCCGGATGCGTACGGTGCTGATGATGCCCTCCGAGGTAAGGATGAATCGGCCAGCACTCTACCATCGATTGGCCCGAGGATTAAGTCAGGATTGCTTTCGGAGCAACAACGGTGCGCCATGATCGGCTGAGTCTGGCTAACCTAGCAAAAAAATTGCGCCGACTTGCGGAAATTCTGCGAAAATCCGCTTCTATTTTTTTCGGTGCCGTGCCCGGCCATCTACCGCTCAGGAAGATGGGGTGCACGGCGCTTCGCTTTGGAGCTGTCCATGAAATTTCGTTTCCCTATCGTCATCATCGACGAGGACTTCCGTTCCGAGAACACCTCGGGACTCGGCATTCGCGCGCTGGCCGCCGCCATGGAAAAAGAAGGCATGGAAGTACTGGGCCTGACCAGCTATGGCGACCTGTCCCAGTTCGCCCAGCAGCAGTCGCGCGCCTCGGCCTTCGTGCTGTCGATCGACGACGAGGAGTTCGGCGGCGGCACGCTCGAAGAGACCAACTTCGCCCTCAGCGCGCTGCGCGCCTTCGTGCAGGAGATCCGCCACAAGAATTCGGACATCCCGATCTACATCTACGGCGAGACCCGCACCAGCCGCCACATCCCGAACGACATCCTGAAGGAGCTGCACGGCTTCATCCACATGTTCGAGGACACGCCGGAATTCGTCGCGCGCCACATCATCCGCGAAGCGAAAGCCTACCTGGACAGCCTGGCGCCGCCCTTCTTCCGCGCGCTGGTCAACTACGCCAACGACGGCTCCTATTCCTGGCACTGCCCGGGCCACTCGGGCGGCGTCGCCTTCCTGAAGTCGCCGATCGGCCAGATGTTCCACCAGTTCTTCGGCGAGAACATGCTGCGCGCCGACGTCTGCAACGCGGTCGAGGAACTCGGCCAGCTGCTCGACCACACCGGCCCGGTCGCCAAGTCCGAGCGCAACGCCGCGCGCATCTACAACGCCGACCACTGCTACTTCGTCACCAACGGCACCTCGACCTCGAACAAGATGGTCTGGCACTCGACCGTGGCGCCGGGCGACATCGTGGTGGTCGACCGTAACTGCCACAAGTCGATCCTGCACTCGATCATCATGTGCGGCGCGATCCCCGTGTTCCTGATGCCGACCCGGAACAACCTCGGCATCATCGGCCCGATCCCGCTGGAAGAATTCTCGCCGGAGTCGATCCGCAGGAAGATCGAGGCGAACCCGTTCGCCCGCGAAGCCAAGAACAAGAAGCCGCGCATCCTGACCATCACGCAGTCGACCTACGACGGCGTGGTGTACAACGTCGAGACCCTGCGCGAACTCCTGGACGGCAAGATCGACACCCTGCACTTCGACGAAGCCTGGATCCCGCACGCGACCTTCCACGACTTCTACAAGAACATGCACGCGATCGGCCGCGACCGCCCGCGCGCCAAAGAATCGATGATCTTCTCGACCCAGTCCACGCACAAGCTGCTGGCCGGCCTGTCGCAGGCCTCGCAGGTGCTGGTGCGCGAATCCGAGACCGTCAAGCTGGACCAGGACGCCTTCAACGAGGCTTACCTGATGCACACCTCGACTTCGCCGCAGTATTCGATCATCGCCTCGTGCGACGTGGCCGCCGCGATGATGGAAGCGCCGGGCGGCACCGCCCTGGTCGAAGAGTCGATCTACGAGTCGCTGGATTTCCGCCGCGCAATGCAGAAGGTCGACGAGGAAATCGGCGACGACTGGTGGTTCAAGGTCTGGGGCCCGCAGGTCACCAGCGAGGAAGGCATCGGCACCCAGGCCGACTGGATGATCCATGCCGAGGACACCTGGCACGGCTTCGGCAAGCTGGCCGAAGGCTTCAACATGCTCGACCCGATCAAGGCCACCGTGGTGACCCCGGGCCTGGCGCTGGACGGCTCCTTCGACGATTCCGGCATCCCGGCCTCGATCGTGACCAAGTACCTGGCCGAGCACGGCGTGATCATCGAGAAATGCGGCCTGTACTCCTTCTTCATCCTGTTCACGATCGGCATCACCAAGGGCCGCTGGAACACCCTGGTCACCGCCCTGCAGCAGTTCAAGGACGACTACGACCGCAACCAGCCGATGTGGCGCATCATGCCGGAGTTCACGGCGGCGAACCCGCGCTACGAATCCTGGGGCCTGCGCGACCTGTGCCAGTCGATCCACGACTTCTATAAATCCCGCGACGTGGCGCGCCTGACCACCGAGATGTATTTGTCGGACATGATCCCGGCGATGAAGCCGTCGGACGCCTTCGCCAAGATGGCGCACCGCGAGATCGAGCGCGTCGCGATCGAAGACCTGGAAGGCCGCATCACGGCGATCCTGCTGACCCCGTACCCGCCGGGCATCCCGCTCTTGATCCCGGGCGAACGCTTCAACAAGACCATCGTCGACTACCTGCGCTTCGCGCGCGACTTCAACGAGCGCTTCCCGGGCTTCGAGACCGACGTCCACGGGCTGGTCAAGCGCGAAGTGGATGGCAAGCTGGGGTATTTCGTCGATTGCGTGAAGCAGGACTGACCCATCGGCCTGCCCGCGTGCAAAAGCCTGGAGCGATCCGGGCTTTTTTTTGGTTCATCGCGCTTTGCCGGGGAATGCATCCTTGATTTTGAGGAAGAAATAAGATGCGTCTCGAAAACCGTACGCCA
>NZ_JBDGIN010000012.1:0-23381 GCF_057657395.1 Telluria sp. Soil_C_11
CGGTCCTTCAAGCTCGCTGACCACTTCAGCGCCGAACTGCGCGTACCCAAGCGCGGCGAGCCGGCCCAGCCCAGCATCCGCGACCGCGACTACCTGATCCTCTCCGTCGACCACGAAGCCAGCAACAACTACCAGGCCGGGCCGGGCGCGCCATCGCATTACGAAAACACGTTCCGCTGCGTGCGCAAGGACATCCAGTGGCGCCCGGGTCGCCACTACAACAGCCAGCCCTGCACCTATCACGGTATCCAGACCGCCATCGTGGTCGGCCCAGCCGGCGCCGAGATCCATACCGACGGCTATGGGCGGGTCAAGATCCAGTTCCACTGGGACCGGCTGGGCAAACACGACGAGAACAGCTCGCCCTGGGTGCGCGTGATGTCGCCGGGGGCCGGGGTCGAATTCGGGAACATCCGCCTGCCGCGGGTTGGCGAGGAAGTGGGGGTGGTCTTCGTCAACGGGAATATCGACCATCCGCTGATTCTTGGTGTGCTGTACAACCACACCCACACGCCGCCGTGGCAGTTGCCCGAGCAACAGGCCCTGAGCGGTCTGCGCAGCCGGGAGCTGCAGGCGGGTGAAGCGAGTGGGCGCGGGAATCACCTGGTGCTGGACGATACGCCCGGGAAGATACAGGCGCAACTGAAGAGCGATCATCAGTGCAGCCAGCTGTCGCTGGGGCATATCACCCGTATCGAAGATCACCATGGGCGCCGGGACGAACGAGGCGAAGGCTGGGAAATCGCTACCGATGCCTGGGGCGTCGCCCGGGCCGGAAAAGGCATGCTGATCACCACGGAGGCGCGCCCCAACGCCAGCTCCCACGTTAAGGACATGGGCGAGACCATTCAACGTCTCGCCTCCGCCCAGCAAAAACAAAAGGACCATGCGGAAGTAGCGGAGAAAAATCGAGCGCAGGAAAGCGGCCAGCAATCACGCGTAGCAGTGTCGATCAAGGCGCAAAACGACGCGGCTCGGGGCAATGGCGCCAGTTCCGCAAAACGCAGCTTCCCGGAACTCTCCGAGTCCCATTTGATACTGGCGAGCGCTGCTGGAATTGCTACTACCACGGCTCAATCTACGCACATCGCTAGCGAAGGGGACACCGCGATCACAACCGGGAAAAGCGTCGCGATTGCAGCCAATGACGGTTTCTTCGCGAGTGTCGTCACTACGCTCCGCCTGTTCGTTCAAAGAGCTGGCATGAAGCTGATTGCTGCGGCAGGCGATATCGACGTGCAGGCCCTCTCCGACAGTATCAATTTGCTCGCCAAATTGAACATTACACAAACGGGAAACCGAATTGTTATCAATGCCAAGGAAGACATCGTCATCAACGGCGGTGGCAGCTACGTCAAATTCAGTAAGGCCGGAATTGAACACGGTACAACCGGCACATTCGTGGCCCACGCCGCCTCCCATAGCTTCACCGATCCAAAGAGCCTCGCACTAGCCTCAAACGAAATGGAAAAGGGTCACTTCGATCAGACCCCGATCTTGCGCGATTTCGATGGGCCGTTAGCAAATCGCAAGTTCGAACTGATGCGCGAAGATGGAACGATCATCAGGGGCGTCACCGATGCCGAGGGTCGTATGCCGATACAAAAAGGCATAGATATGGCGACTGCCAAATTAAGAATATTGGGCGAATAAAATGGCCGAAGATACTCTTAACGTTAAAACGATGGCACAAAGCGTGGGCGGCGCCATGGAAGGGGAATTCCATCTCACGCCAGTGGATAGCGAACAGCGGGAAACGGTTTTCATAGCGCCGCCTAACAGGGTCATCCCCGTCATATTCTTGCCAGGTGTCATGGGCAGCAATCTGCGCATGAGTAGGGCAAGAAAAGGAGACCTCAAGAGTAAAGACGATATCGCTTGGCGACCAGATAATTTAGGCGCCTCTACGTTACTTACCAACGTGCGAACAAGCGCCTATTTAAGCCCTCGGGAACGTCAGATGAAGCTCGATCCTGACGAAACTGAAGTGGACTATTATCGCTATACCGAAGACCAGGGCAGGTTTGACCCAAGCGGGACGCTCAGTCGGCAATCTGATACTCGACACAGCAATGTACCGGACGCGCTTCGAGATGTTGGTTTGCTGACGAGCGACCATGCCACCATAGGACTGGATCAATCAAAAAAACACCCGAATGCGGCGACAGCAGCACAAAAAGCCCGTTGGCGCGGCTGGAGTGAACTTTCGTTTGGTGACTACGGCGGAGCATTATCCACTCTTGAGGGCAGGCTGAATCGTATTATTGACTTATGGTACGCTCAGTATAAAGATAAGGCAGGCCATAACCCGCTGGATATGTTCTGGATCTCAAATGAGAATCCTAACGGCCAGCTCCTATCCGTGACAGGTGCTTCACCGAAGCGATGGGGAGCGCCGAATGCGGCTGTGCTGGAAGAGAAAGAAGTTTTGCGTGTGGCCAATTGTCTATATCCGGTCCATGCAATGGGGTATAACTGGCTCCAAAGCAATGCTGTGTCCGCCAAGAAGACCGCCGCCCGTATCAGGGATCTCATCAAGACATATCAAGCACATGGCCACAAGTGCGACAAAGTGATTCTGGTTACCCATTCAATGGGCGGCATTCTGGCGCGCGCTCTAATTCATCCTGAAATGGGCGGCTTGAATGATTGCGTTCTAGGCATCTATCACAGCGTACAACCGGTTTATGGTTCTGCAGCAGCATACAAACGCGTTCGTAGCGGAGTAGACGGCCATTCTCCTGCTGCGGCCGTCATAGGAAATACGGGGCAGGACGTCACTGCGGTATTTGCTAATGCCCCCGGCCCTCTTGAACTTCTACCAACGCCAGAGTATGGCCATAACTGGTTGAAGGTCCGAGACCGCGATGGGAAAACCCTGGCGCAGTGGCCAGTAACACCAGGCGTATCGGCAGTCCCCTCCAACGCAACCAAAGCGGTGGGTATGAGTGGAGCACCAATGGACGATATTTATACCCAGAGGCCTGAAAACTGGTGGCGCTTGATTAATCCTGAGTGGATAAACCCGGCAGGGAAAACATTCGACGATTCATCAGCTAATAAGTTAGTTAATGACAGAATCCGCGATGCCCAGGCATTTCACGCCAAAATAAAAAACACGTTTCACGCCCATACGTACGCCAGTTACGCAGCCGATGTAAAAAATCCGACACATGGCAGCGTGATTTACAAAATCGAGCCTTTATCCCATGAGGATATGAACATCAACACAGCAATTGCAGCTGCAAAAGAGTCGCCACTGCTTTGGAAACTGGTAAGCGAGGACGGGACAGGCGATCTGATCGTTTCATTGAAAGACCAGCGCAAGTTCAAATTAAAACTCCTGCCGCCGCAGGACGCGGGAGATGGTACTGTCCCTTCCGATTCCTCGGCAGCGAATGTGAAAGCGACTGTGCACTTCGTCCAGGCAGGGTATGACCATCAGGGGAGTTACAAGGCGGACGCGGTAAGTGTCTCCATGCTATATGCAATGATAAAGATTGCCAATACCGCCGCAGGCTGGAAGACCTGATGCGAACATGGCGTACTTTATCGTCTAGACCTGGCTCAGCAATCCAAAAGGGCCGAGAAATCGCGGCCTAATTAGCTTTCTACCCTATCAAAAATGACTAGTCTCGATTCAAAATCAGGCTTAAAAAAGCGGCTGACCTTCACGACCTTGGTCGGCGTCATTGCCGCTTCAGCACTTTATCTCCTTCTTCATCATCAGGCTTATTCTTACGAGGACACGGGCGTGCCAACTCAAACCGAAATGTCTCCACGATTGAAAAAGTTATTTGCAAGAACAAAAGCTGTCTGCTTCGGCCGGTATGTGCTCGACGTGCCTGAAGAAGCGCAGCTAATCTTGGGTTATCAAGAAATGCCAGCGAAAATCATTACGCATGAAAATGCGGCTGGGAAAGAGAAGGATCTAGTAGACGCATTTCGTAAAGAGAAACTTATCAAGCGACCTGCTGCGGAATTCACCTCCGTCGTAGCCGGTCCAGTTCCAAACAGCTTGGTACAGCGTTATTTCGCAAGTCCTTATTTGAAGTCGGTCGGCGGTGAGGGCATCATAAGTTTCGTCCCCGCAGGTAATCATGTTTTCGAATTCGGCTGGGGATCTGGAGATGAAGAGAGTGCCGATCAAATCATAAGCAAATCGGCTGACATTGCGCGCAACCTGCGCGCCCGTGATAATGCAGAAGTACCGAAAGGGCCGGGCGTTTGCATTGACCTAGGCTTCATTGCAGAAACCACCGGACAATTCCAAGAGATATTCTCGGCTGGAGTACATTTTCCAAGCTTGCCTGATGTTATTTTCTCGGTGATGTCAAATAAAAATGCCCGGACCGACGGTCCTAACGGTGTGGGCATCATCGCCCGTCACGAGGCTGCCATGCGGGATCAAGGCATTGTTTTCCCGACGGATTCCGAACTGGCACGTTTGCGCATTGGCAAGCATATCGTTAATGGCTGGAATGGTGAAGAAGTCTTATTGCGGCATAATGGAAAAGATGGCGCAATAATCCACGAGTTCATGTGGGAGGCTATCGGAAAGACCGGCGATTTGCGTCATCCTGCAAGTGTCGATATCAATCTCGATACCGGTGTAGCGGCAAACACAAAGTACGCAACAAAAGGTTCACTAACCGATGACGAAGTCGTGGCTCTCTGGGACAGACTTCTTAGCGGCCTGCGCTTCCGTAATTGAGCTTGGCGCGTGGTCGCAATGATGAAACCGATGCGGGGAGAGTACGAAACATGTCAAGGAAAATCATCGTCGTGGGCGATTCTACCGATCACGGCGGCAAGGTGATCAGCGGCTCGCCATTGCACGATGTAGATGGGAAGCCCATCGCGCGGCTTGGCGACCAGGTGGAGTGTCCGCAGCACTACCCGGGCGGCAAACCACACGGGGTCAACAAGATCGTCACTGCCCACCCCACCCTGTCCGTGGGTGGCATTGCGGTAGCCGTGGAAGACTGTGTCACTGAATGCGGGTGCAAGTTGATTGGCGCGCACCGAGCCAGCGCGGGCTGAGTGCCCTACACCGGTTCCGGCATACTGCGAAACGCCTTTTGCATTATGTTCCCCTTGGCCTGGACATCAACCAACCATTTATTTCGCTCCAAAACCAGCCCGAAGACCGAGTAGACAGCTTTACCTGCGCCAGGAACGTGCCCTTCTTGATCAGCAAATAGATGCTCGAACGGGACAATTCGGTCATGGTGATCACTTCTCGTATCTTGACAATCCTGTCGCTTGTGCTTGCGTTGGTGTCCATCCTTGCTCCTGTTGAGATCGTGCTGCAGCAAAGATATCCTAATGAATGCTAAATGCAACCGATAGGCGATATACGGCCGCCCCTACGGCCATTTTTCACATGTCGACCATGCAGGCAGCCTTGTCGCGGCCAAGTCCCCTACGCGGCCTTCAAGGCCTCCATCGCCACCTCGTCGATATAGTCCGCCCAACGCTGCATCATGACCCGCCGCTCCTCTAGGTACTTGGCGCGGTCATAGGCACTCTCCAGCTTGTCCTTCTGCGCATGCGCCAGCTGGCGGTCGACCACCTCGTGCCGGTACCCCAGGACCTCCTTTAGGGTGCTCATCGCCAGCGCCCTGAACCCGTGACCGGTCATGTCGCCCTTGTACCCCATGCGCTCGATCGCCTTCAGCAGCGTTATTACTCATGGGCCGCTGCGGGTCGCGCAGGTTCGGGAACAGCCAGGTGCCACCTCCAGTGTGCCGGTACAGGTCACGCAGCAACGCCAGCGCCTGCCGCCACAAACAAACATGGTGATCATTCTTGTCCGGGTTGATGCGGCGCTTGCCGCGCTTCATGCGCCTCCAGGGAATGATCCATTCGCCCTTTTCCAGGTCGATCTCGGACCAGGGCGTCTCGATCAGCTCGCTGGTCCGGACGAACACCAGCAGCATCAAGCGCATCGCGATCCGCGTCGGCACACCCATGCAGGCCTCGTTCGCATACAGCGCCCGCAGGAACCCAGGCAGGCCGTCGGCACCGATCGCCGCGAAGTGCCCTTTCTCGCGCGGCGCCAGCACCTCGCGCAGGAACTCGGCCGGGTTGCGGTCCTCCAGCCCGCAGCGGACCGCATACTTGAACACGCGCGAGCAATTGGCAGTCAGCCGGTTCGCGATTTCGAGCGCGCCGCGGCGTCTCAGCGCTACGAGGACATCGCTGGACAGTATAGACAACAAAAAACCCGCTGCCTCTACGAGAACAGCGGGTTTCTTGATGTCCCTGAACACTCAGGGACAGTATTCTGGCGGAGGCGGTGGGATTCGAACCCACGATACAGGTTTAAGCCCGTATGCTTCCTTAGCAGGGAAGTGCCTTCGGCCACTCGGCCACGCCTCCAGTCAGCTCTTAACAGTGTTGCTCGTTGTCGCTGAGTGCACGCATATTAATGGCCACACTTCATTTGGTCAAGGAAGCACGGCCAAAATTTTTGAAAAAGTTAAGCTTTCTCCAGGTCAAACGCTTTATGCAGTGCGCGTACGGCCAGCTCCATGTATTTTTCGTCGATCAGGACCGAAATCTTGATCTCGGAGGTCGAGATCATCATGATGTTGATGCCCTCTTCCGCCAGGGTGCGGAACATCTGCGAGGCCACGCCGACGTGGCTGCGCATGCCGACGCCGACCGCCGACACCTTCGACACCTTGGCGTCGCCCAGCAGGCGGGTGAAGCCCAGGCTTTCCTTGTTCTCTTCCAGCACGGTCATCGCGCGCTGGTAGTCGTTGCGCGACACCGTGAACGTGAAGTCGGTTTTGCCGTCGACCGACACGTTCTGTATGATCATGTCGACTTCGATGTTGGCGTCCGAGATCGGGCCGAGGATGTGGAACGCGACGCCCGGCTTGTCGGGCACGCCCAGGACGGTGATTTTGGCTTCATCGCGGTGGAAGGCGATGCCGGAGATGACGGCTTGTTCCATATTGCTTTCTTCCTCAAACGAAATCAGGGTGCCCGAGTTGGCTTCTTCTTCGAGCGGCATCAGGGGGTCGGTCAGCGACGACAGCACGCGCGTCGGGACGCGGTAGTTGCCGGCGAATTCCACGGAGCGGGTCTGCAGGACCTTCGAGCCCAGCGAGGCCAGCTCCAGCATTTCTTCAAAAGTAATCTTTGATAGGCGCCGCGCCTCGTCCACCACGCGCGGGTCGGTCGTGTAGACGCCGTCGACGTCGGTGTAGATCAGGCATTCGTCGGCCTTCATCGCCGCCGCGATCGCCACCGCCGAGGTGTCCGAGCCGCCGCGGCCCAGGGTCGAGATATTGCCTTCCTCGTCCACGCCCTGGAAGCCCGTGATGATCACGATCTTACCCGCGTCGAGGTCGGCGCGCACGCGCGTGTCGTCGATCGACTGGATGCGCGCCTTGGTGAAGGCGGAGTCGGTGCGGATGCCCACTTGCCAGCCGGTGTAGGACACGGCGTCCTTGCCGCGCGCCAGCAGCGCCATAGCCAGCAGGCCGACGGAAACCTGCTCACCGGTCGAGGCGATCATGTCCAGTTCGCGCGGGTCCGGCTGCGCCATGATTTCCTTGGCCAGGCCAATCAGGCGGTTGGTTTCGCCGGACATTGCCGACGGAACGACGACGATCTTGTGGCCGGCATCGTGCCATTTGGCGACGCGGGCCGCGACATTCTTGATGCGGTCCGTCGATCCCATCGACGTGCCGCCGTATTTGTGGACTATTAAAGCCATGGCAGTGGGGGTTTCCGCTTGTAAAAAATAGAAGGGGTCTTAAACTCTACATGCTGCGGTGCAAAATCACAAGCCGTTGGCTGGCGAAAGCTATACCAAATCGGAATATGGTAATGCAGAAAGGGCATATTATCGCCTTTTCTGCGCGTCTTTACACGGCTTGCCAGCGCAGGGCAATGCGCCCTTCCCCTTCGGACAGCCGGCGGCAGTCCATCCCCAGGCCGGCGGCGAACAGCAGCTCGAAGCCGCTGCTGACGATCGGCAGGCGCGGACGCTCCCAGACCGGCACGTTCGCCGCCTGGAACAATTGCTTGAGGCCGCGGGTCGGGCGGTTCGGCGCCAGTTTCAGGCGCTCGCCGCCCTTGCGGAAGTCGATCTCCAGTTCCCTGGCCGTCAGCCATGCCGCGTCGAGCCCGTAGCGCGCGGCATCGAAATGCAGCACGCCGCCATAGTCCGGGAAGGCCATGCTGGCTTCTCCGTTCCAGCGGAAAGACTGGGCATGCTTGACGATGATGCCTTCGTCGTCCGGATCGCGCAGGCCGGCGAGCTCCGGCTGCTTCGGCACCAGGTACAGGCGGTCGCGATGGCGCCGCACGTCCACTTCGGGGTGCGAGACCAGCGGCTGCGCATCCTCGCGCGCCGACATCAGTTGCGCCACCATCTGTTCCAGCCAGGCGGTGGACGGCATGCCGAGCCCGCGGCGCGAGAACCAGTGGCGCAGCAGGTTGTTGATCCGGTCCGCGCTCAGCTTGCGCAGCGTGGTGAGGTCGATCGCCTCATCGACCAGGCAGGCGGCCAGGTCCTGCTCCGCCAGCTCGTCCAGCAGGCGCTGGGCCGATTGCGCGTGCGCGCTGCTGCGCGCGATGCGGCGCTGGAAGCCGGGGAAGCCCTGGGCCAGCACCGGCATCACCTGGTGGCGCAAGGCGTTGCGGGCATAGCGCGGGTCGGTGTTCGATTCGTCCTCGACCCAGCCGATCCGGCGCTCCTCCGCCCAGGCTTCGAGCTCGGCGCGCGCGACGTCGAGCAGCGGACGCGCCATCACGAGTTTGTCGTCGCCGAGCAAGGTTCGCGCGCGGTTGGACGCATCCATGCCCGACAGGCCGGCCGGGCCGGAGCCGCGCAGCAGCTGCAGCAGCACGGTCTCGGCCTGGTCGTCGAGGTGGTGGGCGGTCAGCAGCAGGCCGACGCCGTGCGCGCGGCACATCTCGCCGAGGGCCGCGTAGCGCTGCTTGCGGGCCGCGGCTTCGACGCCGCTCCTGCCCTTCTCGACCGTGACTTCGCGCTGGTCGAACACGACGCCCAGTGCAGCGGCCGCGGCGGCGCAATGCGCGCGCCAGGCATCAGCGTTCGCGCTCAGGCCATGGTGGACGTGGAAGGCGAACAGCGGCAGGCCGGCGGCACTGGCGGCTTGATGCGCCAGGTGCAGCAGCACCATGGAATCGAGGCCGCCGCTGAGGGCGACCGCGATGCTGGACGGGGAGTAGGCTGAACGCAGGGCACTGAAGGCCTGCGTGAAGGATGCCGCCGCGGAGGCGGCCGGACCGGAGGAAGTGTCCGGTCCGTTCTTACCAGGGTTCACTCTTCGCGCGGGGTCATTTCCTTGAATTTGCCGTAGGCCATCAGCTTGGCGTGACGGGCCTCGAGCAGATCCTTGGTCTTCATGCCCTGGAACTGGCGCAGGGTGTCGGCCAGCGCGCGCTTCAGGCCCTGGGCCATGGCGGCCGGGTCGCGGTGGGCGCCGCCCAGCGGTTCGCTGACGATCTTGTCGATCAGGCCGATGGCCTTCAGGCGGTGCGCGGTCAGGCCCAGTGCGTCGGCGGCTTCGGCTGCGCGCTCCGAGGTCTTCCACAGGATCGATGCGCAGCCTTCCGGCGAGATCACCGAGTAGGTCGCGTACTGCAGCATCAGCACGGCGTCGCCGACGGCGATCGCCAGCGCGCCGCCCGAGCCGCCTTCACCGATGATGGTGGCGATCAGCGGCACTTTCAGCTCGGCCATGACGTACAGGTTATGGCCGATCGCTTCCGACTGGCCGCGCTCTTCGGCGTCGATGCCCGGGAAGGCGCCCGGCGTATCGACGAAGGTGAAGATCGGCAGGTTGAACTTCTCGGCCAGCTTCATCAGGCGCATCGCCTTGCGATAGCCTTCGGGCTTGGGCATGCCGAAGTTGCGCATCGCGCGTTCCTTGGTGTCGCGGCCTTTCTGGTGGCCGATCACCATGCAGGACTGGCCGTTGAAACGCGCCAGGCCGCCAATGATCGACTGGTCGTCCGCGAAGGTGCGGTCGCCGTGCAGCTCGTGGAAGTCGGTGAAGATCGCGTTCACGTAGTCCATCGTGTACGGACGCTGCGGGTGGCGCGCGATCTGGGAGACCTGCCATGGCGTCAGCTTGGCATAGATGTCTTTCGTCAGTTGCTGGCTCTTCTTGGCCAGGCGGTCGATCTCTTCCGAGATGTCGACCGCGGAATCGTCCTGCACGAAACGCAGCTCTTCAATTTTGGAATCGAGCTCGGCGATCGGCTGTTCAAAACTGAGGAAAGTTGTTTTACTCATCGTAACTCCGGTTATTCTTGTGGCCCCGCAATGGTGGCGCTTGCGGCAGCAAAGGCGTATTCTAACCCGGAATGGGGTCCAGACTACGCCATAAATACCATGTGGCAACCGTTCGCCAGGGTTCCCAGTTCGCCGCCACCTCGCGCGCATCGCTGCGCGAGACGGGTTCGCCCGAGAAATAGTTCTGGCTGATGCCCTGGATCAGGCCGGCATCGTCGAGGGGCAAGACGTTCGGCCTGAGCAGATTAAATATCAAAAACATCTCCGCTGTCCAGCGGGTGATGCCGCGGATCCGCACCAGTTCGGCGATCACGGCTTCGTCATCCATTTCCGACCACTGGTCGGCATGCACGCGCTTGGCCTTGAAGTGGTCGGCCAGGTCGAGGATGTATTCGGTCTTGCGCTTGGACAGGCCGCAGGCGGACAGCTGCTCGGGCCCGGCCTTGATCACCTGGGACGGCGTCATCTTGGGGCACAGTTCGCGCAGCTTGCCCCAGGCGCCTTCCGCCGCCTTGACCGTGACCTGCTGGCCGACGATCGAGCGGGCCAGGGTCGTGAACGGATCCGGATGGCCGCGCAGGTGCATCTCGTCGAACTGCGGGATCAGCTTGTTCATGATGCGGTCCCGCCGCATGAGCTCGGCCTTCGCCTCCGCCCAGTACGGGGGAACGTCAGGCAATGCGGGGGCCACGCCCATGTTGTCCTTGGAAAGTGCCATGCCGGATCGATGCGCGTCAGGCGCGGCGCCAGTTGGTCGTGCCGTCGGGCTTGTCTTCGAGCACGATGCCGGCAGCGGTCAGCTCGGCGCGGATGGCGTCGGCCTCGGCGAAGTTGCGCGTCTTCTTGGCGGCGGCGCGGCGGGCGATGGCGTCGTCGATGCCGGCTTCGTCCATGCCGCCCTCGCCCGGCGTGCCCGTGCGCAGGAATTGCTGGGGCGAGCGCTCCAGCAGGCCCAGCACGCCGGCCAGGGCCTTCAGCTGGCGCGCATCCTTGAGCGACTTGGTGCGATTGACTTCGCTGGCCAGGTCGAACAGTTCGGCCACCGCCAGCGGCGTATTGAAATCGTCGTCCATCGCTTCGCGGAAGCGGACCGCATGCGCTTCGCTCCAGTCGACCGCCGGTGTTTCCATGCCCAGGTCGACGTCGGCCAGCGCCGTGTACAGGCGGGTCAGCGCACCCTTGGCATCGTCGATGTGGGCGTCCGAGTAATTCAGCGGGCTGCGGTAGTGGGCGCGCAGGATGAAGAAGCGGATCACTTCGGCATCGTATTTCTTCAGCACGTCGCGGATCGTGAAGAAATTGCCCAGCGATTTGGACATCTTCTCGTTATCGACGCGCACGAAGCCGTTGTGAATCCAGTAGTTCGCCATCGGCGGGCCGAACGCGCCCTCGGATTGGGCGATCTCGTTCTCGTGGTGCGGGAACTGCAGGTCGGCGCCGCCGCCGTGGATGTCGAAATGTTCGCCCAGCAGCGCGCAGGACATGGCCGAGCATTCGATGTGCCAGCCCGGGCGGCCGATGCCCCACTTGGAGTCCCATTTGGCTTCCGCCGGTTCGGATTCCTTGCCGGCCTTCCACAGCACGAAGTCGAGCGGGTCGCGCTTGCCGGTGTTGACGTCGACGCGCTCGCCGGCGCGCAGGTCGTCCAGCGACTTGCCGGACAGCTTGCCGTAGCCCGGGAATTCGCGCACGGCGTAGTTGACGTCGCCGTCGTCTCCCTGGTACGCCAGGCCTTTCGACTCCAGCTTCTCGATAATCGAGAGCATGTGCGGCACGTGCTCGGTGGCGCGCGGCGCGAAATCCGGCGGCAGGATGCCCAGGGCGGCCGTGTCCTCGTCCATCGCCTTGATGAAGCGGGTGGTCAGCTGGGACATGGTTTCGCCGTTCTCGACGGCGCGCCTGATGATCTTGTCGTCGATGTCGGTGATGTTGCGGACATACTTGACCTCGTAGCCCGAAGCCTTGAACCAGCGGTAGATGACGTCGAATGCCATCATCATCCGGGCGTGACCGACGTGGCAGTAATCGTAGACCGTCATCCCGCACACATACATGTTGATCTTGCCGGGTTGGAGGGGAACGAATACCTGCTTGTCACGCGCGAGCGTGTTGTAGATCTTTAATTGGCTCATCGGATGGTGTTCTGGATGGTTGGAGCTTGACGCTCGGACGCACTTGCTGCGGGGCAGCGTGCAAGGGAGTGACCCAGTCGCGACCGTCAGGACTATGGGCGCCTTGAAACCTGCTGCGCGTTGCACTGTCGGCCTCCGATGCTCGCTGTACATCCGTACAGCTCCGCTTCTCGGCCAACATTGCCGCCGCTCGCGACGGTTTCAAGATGCCCATGGTGTTGGTTTGATAAAATCAACAGTCCGTCGCAAAGTATAGCATTGATAAAATCCTGACTGGCCGCATATGCCACAGGTTTATTTTTCTGCAAAGCCCTTGACATCACCTTGCGTATTCACAGAGAGGAAGCCACGATGCACATCATGAAACCGTCCCGCACTCGCCTGCTGGCCCGCGCCGCCGCTGCCGCCGGCGCCATCCTGCTGTCGACCGCGGCCTGGGCCGCCGATCCGCAAGTCTCGCTGAAAACCTCGATGGGCGAGATCGTGCTGGAACTGAACCAGGAAAAAGCGCCGAAGACCGTCGAGAACTTCCTCCAGTACGTCAAATCGGGATTCTACAAGGGCACGGTCTTCCACCGCGTGATCGACGGCTTCATGATCCAGGCCGGCGGCATGGACGCCCAGCTGCACGGCCGCAAGACCCGTCCGCCGATCAAGAACGAATCGGACAACGGCTTGTCGAACGCTGCCTATACCGTCGCGATGGCGCGCGAGGCGGCGCCGGACACGGCCACCTCGCAGTTCTTCATCAACGTGGTCGATAACCCGGGCCTGGACTTCCCGAACATGAACGGTTCGGGCTACACGGTGTTCGGCAAGGTCGTGAAGGGCCAGGAAGTGGTCGACAAGATCAAGGGCGTGCTGGTGGACGACGCGCGCGGCATGGAGAACGTGCCCGTCACGCCTGTCGTGATCAAGTCCGCGACTATCCAGAAAGCCAAGTAAAATACCGAACTCTT
The DNA here is from genome assembly GCF_057657395.1 of Telluria sp. Soil_C_11. NCBI lineage: Bacteria > Pseudomonadati > Pseudomonadota > Betaproteobacteria > Burkholderiales > Oxalobacteraceae > Telluria > Telluria sp. Soil_C_11. The sequence goes on from NZ_JBDGIN010000012.1 coordinate 13,377, forward strand.
AACCGAATTTTCAATAACAGGCACAGGATAAACCATGACCACCGTACTCATGACCACCAACAAGGGCAACATCAAGATCGAACTCGACGACGCAAAAGCGCCGAAGACCGTTGCCAACTTCGTGGAATACGTCAACAAGGGTCACTTCACCAACACGATCTTCCACCGCGTGATCAAGGACTTCATGATCCAGGGCGGCGGTTTCGAGCCGAACATGTCGCAGAAACCGGCCGACAAGACCGTCGAGAACGAAGCCAAGAACGGCCTGAAGAACGACAAGTACACGATCGCGATGGCCCGCACCATGGCACCGCACTCGGCCTCGGCCCAGTTCTTCATCAACACCAAGAACAATGACTTCCTGAACTACCCGGGCCAGGACGGCTGGGGCTATGCCGTGTTCGGCAAGGTCGTCGAAGGCCAGGACGTGGTCGACCAGATCAATACCGTCAAGACCGGCCGCTCGGGCATGCACTCGGACGTGCCGACCGAAGCGGTGATCATCGAGAAAGCCGAGATCGTCTAATTATCAAGAAGTAGCGCGTGGGCAGTCCACAGCAATATATGAACAGTCCCGCGCGCACGCTTGCGCTCTTCATTTCCGACCTGCACCTGCAGGAATCGCATCCGCGCACGCTCGATGCCTTCTTCCGCTTCCTGGCCGAGCGCGCATCCAGGTCCGAGGCGCTGTACCTGCTCGGCGACATCTTCGAATACTGGGCCGGCGACGACGATCTCGCTTCGCCCTTCCACCAGCGCATCATCCAGGCACTGCGCGGGCTGGCCGACCAAGGCGTGGCCGTGTACTGGATGGCCGGCAACCGCGACTTCCTGGTCGGCGAGGATTTCGCCCGCGCCGCCGGGCTGACCATGCTGCCCGATCCCCATGTCGCCACCATCGGCGGACAACGGGTCGCCCTGGCGCACGGCGACGCCCAGTGTACCGACGACACGACATACATGGCCTTTCGCGCCCAGGTGCGCGATCCGGCCTGGCAGCAGCAATTCCTGGCCATGCCGCTGGCGCAGCGCAAGGCCATCATCGCCGGGCTGCGCGAAGGCAGCCGCCAGGCGCATGGCGAGAAGTCCTACGAGATCATGGATGTGACAGCGAGCGCGGTCGCGGCCCTGCACGAGGCCAGCTGCGCGGACGTCATCATCCACGGCCATACCCACCGCCCCGCCCTGCACCACGATCCTGCCAACGGACGCCGCCGTTACGTGCTGCCCGACTGGGAGCTCGACCTCGAACCGGCGCGCGGCGGCTGGATCGCCATCGACGCGGACGGCCGCATCACCCGCCACGGCCTCGACGGCCAGGTCCTGTAAGCCTTCCTCCCTTGAACAGCCTTGTTCAAATTCCATGTTGACACCTTTAGAACAGGTGTTATACTTCACTACAACACCACAGCAATACAGCACCAACGCAACACCCACCAACGAGGAGGCAGGCATGGTTCCACCCATCTGCACCACAACACAGAGGAGCCGGCAATGACAATCGGCTGGAACGACAACGCGCCGATCTATCGGCAATTGAAAGAGAAAGTGATCGGCATGATGCTCGACGGCGCGCTCAAGGCCGGCGATCCGCTGCCCTCGGTGCGCCAGGTGGCCGCCGAATACCAGCTGAATCCGATCACGGTCTCGAAGGCTTACCAGGAACTGGTCGACGACAACTTAGTAGAAAAACGAAGGGGGATCGGTATGTATGTCACTGAAGGCGCCAGCGAAAAACTGCTGGCAAGCGAACGCGAACGCTTCCTGCGCGAGGAATGGCCGGCGATGCTGGAACGGATCCGCCGCCTTGGCCTGGATGTCGACCTGTTGATGCGCGACCAGCCGCTGGGCAGCGCACATGGAGGCCAGGCATGAGCACCGTCGTTTCCGCCAGGGGCCTGTCCAAGCGCTACGGCAAGCGCGTCGCGGTCGACGGCATCGACTTCGACATCCCCGCCGGCCGCATCGTCGGCCTGATCGGCCCGAACGGTTCGGGCAAGACCACCACCCTGAAGGCCGCCCTGGGCCTGATTCCCTTCGACGGCCAGCTGTCGGTGCTGGGCTTCGACCCGCGCACCCAGCGCGACGACCTGATGCAGGATGTCTGCTTCATCGCCGACGTCGCCATCCTGCCGCGCTGGATGCGCGTGAAGGATGCGATCGACTTCGTGCAGGGCGTGCATCCGCGCTTCAACCGCGAAAAGGCCGAGCGCTATATCGCCGCCACCTCCCTCAGGCCGACCATGAAGGTCAAGGAGATGTCCAAGGGCATGATCGTGCAGCTGCACCTGGCGCTGGTGATGGCCATCGACGCCAAGCTGCTGGTGCTGGACGAGCCGACGCTGGGCCTGGACATCATCTACCGCAAGCAGTTCTACCAGAACCTGCTGGAAGACTATTTTGACGAGCACAAGACCATCGTCATCACCACCCACCAGGTCGAGGAAGTCGAGCATATCCTGACCGACCTGATGTTCATCCGCGAAGGCAAGATCGTGCTGGCCGCCTCGATGGAAGAGATCGGTGAACGCTATGTCGAGGTGATGGTCTCGCACGACAAGATCAGCGCCGCCAACGCGCTGTCGCCGATCGACCGCCGCACCGTGTTCGGCAAGGCCGTGATGCTGTTCGACTCGGCCGCGCCGGGCAGCGCCTCGCGCCAGCAGCTCGCCGCCCTCGGCGAAACCCGCAACCCCAGTGTCGCCGACCTGTTCGTGGCGACCATGAAAGGAACCTACGCATGAACGCCATCACCATGAAATGGCTGCTCCGCCGCGAATTCTGGGAGCACAAGGGATCGATGTTCTGGGCCCAGCTGGTGGTGGGGGCGGTATTGGTGCTGTTCGTCGGCGGCTCGCTGGTCTACGGCCTGGCCATGCACGGCGCGCCGGGACACATGACCGTCAACGGCCGCACCGTCAGCCACGGCACCCTCGCCGCCGCGATGCCGCCCTTCATGGCGGCGAAAGTGGCGAATATCGCCAGCGGCATGTACCTGGCCGCCGGCGCGCCGTTGATGCTCCTGATGACCGCGACCCTGTTCTTCTACTGCCTGGGCGCGCTGTACGACGAGCGCCGCGACCGCAGCATCCTGTTCTGGAAATCGCTGCCAGTCTCCGACGGCATGACGGTGCTGTCGAAAGTGCTCACCGCGGCCTGCGTGGCGCCGCTGATCACGATGGCCTTCGCGTTCGCCGTCTCGCTGGCCCTGCTGCTGATCGGCTGCGCCATCATGGCGACCGGCGGCGTGAACATGTTCGGCCTCGTCCTCGCCTCGCCGGACCTGTACCTGCAGCCGCTGCGCCTGGCCGCGCTGCTGCCGGTGTACGCGATCTGGGCCCTGCCGACAATCGGCTGGCTGATGCTGGTGTCGAGCTGGGCGAAGACCAAGCCCTTCCTGTGGGCGGTCGGCGTGCCCTTGATGACGCTGCTGCTGGCGAAGTGGATCAGCATGGCGCTGGGCGGTTTCGAACGCGATGCGCTGGACGTGCAGTGGCTGGGCAACGAGGTGGTCGGCCGCGCCCTCGGCGGCCTGATCCCGGGCATCTGGTTCTCCTTCACCGGGGTCCCGCCCGAGCTGCACCCGACCCACGACGGCGTCGACATGCAGGGCCTGTTCGCGGCCTCCTGGATGACCCTGGCCACCGCCAAGGCCTGGATCGGCGCGCTGGTCGGCGCCGCGATGATCTTCGGCGCGATCCGCCTGCGCCGCTGGCGCGACGAAGGCTGAGGCGCAGCATGCGAGTCCTCGCTCCCTCTTTGGTGCTGGGCATTGCCTTGTGGAGTGGCGCCGCCGGCGCCGCTGCGCAGGACAAGGATCCGGGTACGGTCCACATCAACGCCGTCAAGAACCCGGAGCTGCACAGCTACCGGGCCGTCGCGGCGGGGCTCGACAAGTTCGACCAGATGCATGCGCTGGCGCCGAACGTGCCGCAGCTGCGCTTCCAGGTCCAGGCGCGGCGCGGCAAGCCCCTGGGTCCCGAGCCGCTGGTGGCGCGGATTGCCGCCGACGACTTTTCGATTCCCCTCGCGCTCGACCAGGACCTGCGCTTTTCCGTGCCGCGCAGCCAGGCCGCCTACGACGCCAGGGCCGAGCTGGTCCTGAACCGCAGGAAGCAAGAGGCCCGGTTCGATACCTGGGTGCGCACGCCGGGCCTGGCCGACAACCGGTACCGGATGGGCGACGTCCGGCTGGACTGCCAGGTAAAGATCGCCATCGCCAAGGAAGAGATGCCGTTCTGGGCGAATGCCCTCGTCAACAGCCTCCTGCTCACCACGGACTGGTGTTCGTGGTTCAAGGGCGAGACACCGAAGGGCGACGGCCGGTTCTGGTCGCACCGCGCGGGCGCGAAGCTGAGCGGGGCGACCCTGCGCGATGGCGAGCGCAGCCTGGCGCTGGAGGTCGAGGAAACTTCGTTCAAGCTGCCGATCGGTGATACCGGCTGGGGCGACGATGCCATCGTCGAGCTGGAATACGCGCCCGCCGCCGAGCCGGAGGTGGCTCCGCGGGCGGGCACCATGGACCTGATGGAGCGGCTCACGCCATGAAGGCAGCCATGCATTCACTGCCGTCTGCCGCCGGGACCGGGCGGACGACGCACCGATCGCTGCGCTGTAAAACGCGGGCTGGGCTTATTCGAACTGCTGGCGGAAGGCCGCGAACTGCGCCTTGAGTTCGTCGACTTCCGCGCGCAGGGCCGCCACTTCCTGCTCCAGCTGGGCGGTGCGCCCGCCCGCCGGCGACGCACCGGCGGAAGATGCGGCATCCGCGCGCGCGACGTCGATCTCGCCGCCCAGCAGATGGCCGTAGCGCGGCTCCTTGGTGCCGGGCGCGCGCTCCAGCCGCGCCACCAGCGGCGGGTATTTATCGATCAGGAACTGCAGCGCGCTTTCCGCCTCGGCCACCGACCTGAACTCGTGCAGGCGCCCGCTGCGCGAGCGGATCTCGCCGGCGGTCTGCAGGCCGCGCAGCATCAGCACGGTGAGCACGGCCAGCTTGTCCTGCTCCAGCGACCACTTGATGCGCATCCGGTGCTCGTACTTGATCACGCGCGCGCCGGCCTGCGACATGCTGCCCACCAGCTTGCGCTGCATGAGGCGCTGCAGGGTGTCGTGGACCACGTCCTCGGACAGCTGCATCACCGGATCGCGGCTGGACAGCTGGTTGCAGCCGTTCATGACCGCATTCAGCGACATCGGGTAATTGTCGGGCGTGAGGGCTTCTTTTTCGGCGAGCACGGCCAGCACGCGGACCTCGTTGGGGTCGAGATCGGAGGCGGGATCGAAGCCGGCGGGGATGTCGTTATCGCTCATGTGCTCACTTGATTAATCAAAATGCTCATTCGACCAGGCGATTCAACTGCGCCTGGTCGAGCTTGTCGTTCTCGGCGATGCCCGCGCAGGAGATGCCGGCCGCCTTGATGGTCGAGCACAGACGCTCGATCTGCTCGTCCTGCTGGGCCACATGGTTGATCAGGTTGCGCAGGGCCTTCGACAGCGGATCGTCGCCGTTCGGCGTGACGCCGTAGGCGGCGAACATCTGGGCGCTCCGCGCCTGGTCTTCCTTGCGCACGATGTGGGCCGGGTTGCCGACCGCGGTGGCGCCGGCCGGGACCGGCTTGACCACCACCGCGTTCGAACCGATCTTGGCGTATTCGCCGACCGTGAACGCGCCCAGCACCTGGGCGCCGGCGCCGACGATCACGCCGCGCTCGAGCGTCGGATGGCGCTTGGTGCCGGCCACCAGGGTGGTGCCGCCCAGGGTCACGCCCTGGTAGATGGTGCAGTCGTCGCCGACCACGGCGGTTTCGCCGATCACCACGCCGAAACCGTGGTCGATGAAGACGCGGCGGCCGATGGTCGCGCCGGGGTGGATTTCGATGCCGGTGATGATGCGGGCGAGGTAGGAGATGAAGCGGCCGAGCCACTTCAGGCCGGCCTGCCAGCAGGCGTGCGCCCAGCCGTGCATGACGACCGCGTGCAGGCCCGGGTAACAGGTGAGCACCTCCCAGCCGTTGCGGGCGGCCGGGTCACGTTCGATGATGCTCTTGATATCTTCGCGCAGCTTGGAAAACATAGGGGTAAGGCGTTGGCAGAACAGACAGCATGGTAGCCTATCCGCGCCTTCCCCGCTTGCGATGCCTTTACAACCTGCTTACTGCCGCGGCTCGCGCGCCATGCGCTGGCGGCGCGCCTCGTACAGGCAGACGCCCGAGGCCACGGACACGTTCAGGCTCTCGACCGAACCGAACATCGGAATGCTGACCAGCACGTCGCAGGTCTCCCTGGTCAGGCGCCGCATGCCCTCGCCTTCCGAACCCATCACCAGCGCGGTCGGACCGGTGAAGTCGCCTTCGTACAGGCCCTTGTCGGCATCGTCGGAAGTACCGATCAGCCAGACGCCGCGTTCCTTCAGGTCGCGCATGGTGCGCGCCAGGTTGGTCACGGTGATGTAGGGGACGGTCTCGGCGGCGCCGCTGGCGACCTTGGCGGCGGTGGCGTTCAGGCCGACCGAGCGGTCCTTCGGCGCAATCACGGCGTGCGCGCCGACGCCGTCGGCCACGCGCAGGCAGGCGCCCAGGTTGTGCGGGTCGGTGATGCCGTCCAGGATCAGCAGCAGCGGCGGGCCGTCCACCGCATCCAGCAGCTCATCCAGGTTGCGCGCCAGCGACAGCTGGCTGGCGAAGGCGATCACGCCCTGGTGGCGGCGGGTGCCGACGATCTTGTCGAGGCGCTCGGCATCGACCGGCATGACCCGCACGCCGGCCTGCTTGGCATGGGCGATCAGGTCCTGCATGCGGCGGTCCTGGCGGCCGGCGTCGACGAAGATCTCTTCCACCGATTGGGCCTCGTGGCGCAGCCGCGAGGTCACCGCATGGAAGCCGAAAATCATTTTATTTTTCATTGATGCTTACTTCTTTTTACTGGTTTTGGACGTGGCCCTGGGGGCCTTGGCGGCGCTCTTGCGGGGAGCGCTCTGTTTTGCTGCTGCCTTCCTGGCGGCGGCTTTTCCGCCGGCGGCGCCGTTCGCGGCACCCTTGGCGTTGCCGTTGACATTGCCGTTACCGTTGCCGGTCTTGCGGCGGCGACGGGTCGGCGGCACGAAGACGATGTCGTCCTCGCTCTCGTCGCTGGTGCTGAAGTCGGGCGGAACCGGCGGCTCGCCCTTCATGCCGTGCACCTGCTGCGGCGAAGCCGGCACCGGGACGCCGGCCGCCGGAATGCCGGACGCTTCGGCCCTGGCCTTGCGGCGGCGCGGCGGCTTCGGCTCCATCGCATCGAGGGCGGCGGCACGGGCGCGCTCCAGCGGCGCCGGCACGGCTTGCCGTTCGTCCGGCTGGGCCAGCACCAGGTCGATCTTGCGCGCCTCGAGGTCGACGCGCGCCACCTGCACGGTCACGCGGCCGGTCAGGCCGTAGACCTGGCCGCTGTTCTTGCCGCGCAGCTCGTGGCGCGCTTCGTCGTACTCGAAATAATCCTGTCCCAGGCCGGTCACGTGCACCAGGCCTTCGACGAACAGCTCGTCGAGCTGCACGAAGATGCCGAACGGGGTCACACCCGAGATCACGCCGGTGAATTCCTCGCCGAGGCGGTCCTTCATGTAGTAGCACTTGAGCCAGTTCTCGACGTCGCGCGAGGCTTCGTCGGCGCGGCGCTCGTTGGCCGAGCAATGCACGCCCAGTGCATCCCACACCGTCAGGTCCTTCGGATCCTTCTGCTTGCCGGCCGCCTTGTCCTTGGCCTGCTGCTTGCGGGTCGCATTCGATACCGTGGTGTTCAGCTTCGACAGGTCGATGTTGGTCGGCTCGTACTTCTTGCCCAGCAGGACCGCCTTGATCGCGCGGTGGGTCAGCAGGTCGGGGTAGCGGCGGATCGGGCTGGTGAAGTGGGCATAGTGTTCGTAGGCCAGGCCGAAGTGGCCGACGTTGTCCGGGCTGTAGACCGCCTGCTGCATCGAGCGCAGCAGCATGGTCTGCAGCAGGATCGCGTCCGGGCGCTCCTTGATCTTCTGCATCAGCTCGGCGTAGTCGCGCGCTTCCGGCTTGTTGCCGCCGCCCAGGTTCAGGCCCACCTGCTTCAGGAAGGTGCGCAGCTGGTTGAGCTTCTCTTCGGTCGGCACCGCGTGGATGCGGAAGGTGCTCGGCTGGTCGTGGCGGATCAGGAAGTCGGCCGCGCAGACGTTCGCCGCCAGCATGCATTCTTCGATGAGGCGGTGCGCGTCGTTACGGGTGCGCGGGATGATCTTCTCGATCTTGCCCATCGCGTTGCAGACGATGTAGGTCTCGGTGGTCTCGAAATCGATCGCGCCGCGCGCCTGGCGTTGCTGCAGCAGTGCGCGGAACACCTCGTTCAGGTTCAGCAGGTGCGGCACGATGCCGGGACGGCGGCCCGCTTCCGGTCCGCTCGTATTGCCGAGGATGGCCGCCACTTCGTTGTAGGTCAGGCGCGCCGCCGAGTGCATCACGGCCGGGTAGAACTGGTAGGCCGTGACTTCGCCCTTGCCCGTCACGACCATGTCGCACACCAGGCACAGGCGGTCGACCGCCGGGTTCAGCGAGCACAGGCCGTTCGACAGTTTCTCCGGCAGCATCGGGATCACGCGGCGCGGGAAGTAGACCGAGGTCGAGCGCTCGATCGCGTCGCCATCGAGGCCGTCGCCCGGCTTCACGTAATGGCTGACGTCGGCGATCGCCACCAGCAGGCGGTAGCCTTTGGTGCGGCCGATCTTCACCGGTTCGCAATACACCGCATCGTCGAAGTCGCGCGCGTCCTCGCCGTCGATGGTCACCAGCGGTACGTCGCGCAGGTCGACGCGGTTGGCCAGGTCGGCGTCGCGCACCTCGTTCGGCAGCTTGCTGGCCTGTTTCTGGGCGGCCTGCGAGAACACGTGCGGCACGCCGAACTTGCGCACCGCGATCTCGATCTCCATGCCGGGGTCGTCCAGCTCGCCCAGCACCTCGACCACCTTGCCGATCGGCTGGCGGAAGCGCGACGGCTGCTCGAGCAGTTCGACGCTGACCACCTGACCCGATTTCGCCTTGCCCGGCGAGCCTTCCACCAGGATGTCCTGGGCGATGCGCTTGTCTTCGGGAGCCACGATCCAGACGCCGTTTTCCTGCAGCAGGCGGCCGATGATGTGGGTGTTGGCGCGCTCGGTGACTTCGACGATCGTGCCTTCCGGACGGCCGCGGCGGTCGGTGCCGACCACGCGCGCCAGCACCTTGTCGCCGTGCAGGACCTTCTGCATTTCCTTGTCGGGCAGGAACAGGTCGTCGCCGGGTTCGTCGGGGATCACGAAGCCGAAGCCGTCGCGGTGCGCACTGACGCGGCCGGAGATGAAACTCGAGTGGTCCGTCAATGCATACTGGCCGGCGGGATTCGCGCGGATCTGGCCGTCACGCTCCATCGCATTCAAGCGACGCGTGAGGACGCCCTCCGCTTCCGGGTCGACTTGCAGGGCGCGTGCCAGGGCACCGCTGTCGAGCGGCCCCTTGGCATCGCGGAAAACGCCGAGAATCTCCTCGCGGCTTGGAATGGTATAGGTTGGGTGCTTCAAATCGTGTTCTATTCTTGTTGAGCCTGTGGCGCGCCGCTACTCCGTGCTCTCGCACGTTTGCGGGCAACGCAATGTTGGTTGGATTGACACCTTGACAGGCGTAGTGTAACGGAGGACCGGCGTATTCGCCTAACGCCGTCCGTGCAAGCGTGCTGCCGCCCTCCGTCACGAGGGCGTCTCAGGGCCTTTGACATTTGCCAATCATCCGCTATACTTTCGGTCTCTTCGCAAACGGCCCAGCCGAATGCGGAGTTGCTGCGAAGGTGCAGCCGGCGTTTTGAACGACTTGAAAGTTGGTCTGGCGCAAATCGGCAAAGCCTGATATCGTAGCGGAATTCGACGGCAACGTCGAGCGATGATTGCAAAACCCGGCCCACGTGGCGGAATTGGTAGACGCGCATGGTTCAGGTCCATGTGCCGCGAGGTGTGGGGGTTCGAGTCCCTCCGTG
>NZ_JBDGIN010000012.1:23479-127831 GCF_057657395.1 Telluria sp. Soil_C_11
GGTAGACGCGCATGGTTCAGGTCCATGTGCCGCGAGGTGTGGGGGTTCGAGTCCCTCCGTGGGCACCAAATGCTACCCGGCTTGCAGAAAGCCTCCGGCTCATCGCGAGATGATCCCCGGCGCAAAACGCCGCAATCTTTGCAAAAGGATTGCGGCGTTTTGCGTTCCGGCTGCCGCTTCATGGCCTGGCGACGGCCTGCCCTGCCAGGTGCATCGCCAAGAATTCGCCGATGCGGCGCTCGTACTCGGCCGGCGCATAGGCATGCAGGTCGACGTGCGCCGCGCCTTCGACCACCCACAGCGATTTCGGCTCGCGCGCGGCGGCGAACAGGCGCCGGGTTTCGGGCAGGGTCGTATGAAGGTCGGCGCTGCCGGCGGCGATCAGCACCGGCGCCGCCAGCTCCGGCAGGCGCGCGATCGGATGCAGCTCGGACGGCGCAATCTTCAGGCGCAGCGGCAGCTGCCACAGCAGCAGATTCGACAGCGGCTTGCCCAGCGCGCCCACGCGCATGCGCAGCCTGTCTTCGACCGCTTCCTCGATCGTCGGATACATCGATTCGAGCACCACGGCGTCCACCGGCGGGCAGTCCCGGCACAGCACCAGCGACGCCGCGCCCAGCGAAGTCCCGATCACGCCGATGCGCTGGCCCGGCGCCTGCCGCCGCAGCCATGCCAGCGCCGTGCGCACCCCAGCCGCTTCGTGCAGGCCGAAGGTCACCGCCGGCGCCAGGCTCTCGCCCTGGCCGGGCAGGTCGACCAGCAGCACGGCGTAGCCGCGCGCGTGCAGGAAGCGCGCCCGCCCGAGCATCGCGCGACGGTCGCTGCCGATACCGTGCAGCAGCAGCACCGCGCCGCTGCCTTCGAGGTACCAGCCTTCGACCCGCATACCGCCGTCGACCGGCAGGGACACCTCCTGCGCCTGCGGCCAGGGCGCGGGTCCGATCCGTTGCGCCCGCACGGCGATCAGGCTGGAGCCGGCCAGCCAGGTGGCGGCCGCGCCCAGCAGGACCAGGGTGAACAGGGACAGCAGCAGGGTCTGGATGCGCATGGGCGGCCGCTCAGTGGGTCGCCAGGTCATCGAGGATCGGGCAATCCGAGCGCTGGTCGCCGTGGCAGGACCGGGCCAGGGTCTCGAGGGTGCGCTTCATCGCCTGCAGTTCCTCGATCTTGCGTTCCAGTTCCGCGATGTGCTGCTCGGCCAGCCGGCGCACGTCGGCGCTGGCCCGGTCCTGGTCCTGCCACAGGGCCAGCAGCCCGGCGATCTTCTCCAGCGGGAAGCCGAGCGCGCGGCCGCGGTGGATGAACTGCAGCAGGCGCACGTCCTGCTCGCCGTAGACCCGGTAGCCGGCCGCCGTCCGCTGGGCCGCCGGCAGCAGACCGATCGATTCGTAATGCCGGATCATCTTGGCCGACACCCCGGATGCCTGCGCCGCTTCGCCGATATTCAACATCGTCCCTCCTTCATCTGTCCGCCACAGGATACACCTTCCCATCGCGGGAAGGTCAAGCCAGGTCCGCATGCTTGACTTGGCGCGCCGCCGCGGGCAAGCTCGGCCCATGAACAAGATCGTCGCCATCCTGCTGGGCCTTGCCCTGGCCGGTCCCGCCATCCTGAACGCCGCGCCGGCGCCCTGGTACCAGTGGCGCAGCAAGGCCGACGGCGCCCTGGCCTGCTCCCAGACCCCGCTCGGTCCCGGCTGGACCCGGTTCGCCGGTCCCTATCGTGACGCCCGTTGCGAATTCCGCATGTCCGAGAAATAATGTAAAAAGACAAACATTGAGTGCCGTCGCAGGAAAACCAACCGAGGAGACATCGATGTTCACCAACCCCGAGCAATTTGCCAACGCCACCAAGACCCTGTTCGAGCTGCAGGTCGAAACCTTCAATGCCCTTGCCAGCAAGGCCGTGCAGGGCGTCGAGCAGGTGGTGGCGCTGAACATGGCCACCGCGAAGAATTCGATGGAAGGCGCGGTGGCCGCCAGCCGCCAGATGAGCCAGGCGAGCGATCCGAAAGCGGCGCTGGACACCCTGTCCGCGCGCCTGCAGCCGGGCGTACAGGACGCCCAGGCCTACGGCGAGGAACTGCGCCGGATCGTCGCCGACATCCAGAAGGACTTCCAGCAGGCCGCCGACACCCACCTGGTGGAAGCGAAGAACACCCTGTCGGCCCTGATCTACGACGTCACCCAGAACGTCAAGCCGGGCCAGGAGAACGCGGTCGAGATCATCAAGGCCGCGATCGACAATGCCTTCAAGGGCTACGAACAGGTGACCCAGTCCACCCGCGAGGCCATGCGCCGGGTCGAGGAACAGGTGGCGCGCGCCACCTCGCAGCTGGCGGCCGCGTCCGGCCAGGCGCCGAAGGCCTGACCGTCCGCAGCCGGATCGCCGTTCGCGCCGCCTTCAGCTTTCCGCTGGCGGCGCGACGCCCAGCATCTCCTCGATGTGGGCGAACGAGGCCTCGTCCTTGACCACCGAACGCAGCCACACGTGCAGGGGCTGTTCGCCCCAGTGCGCGGCTTTTTCCGCCAGGTAGGCGACCGGGCTGTGCGGCTCGGTGCGGCGGAAGAACTCGGCGACTTCGCGCAGCCGGGCCAGGGCCTGGGCGCGCGATTGCGGCGGCCCGCCCGCGTCCGCGCCGGCCGCGTCGACCGGCGCAGCTTGCGATACCGGCGCCGCTGCCGCAGCCGTTGCGCCAGCCGGCTTCTCCGCCGCAGGCGCTGCCGCGCCCTCCTTCACCATCGGCTTCACGAACAGCATCACGCTTTGCAGGCCGGACCTGGCGGCGCTGAAGCTCGGCCCGTCCACGCCAAGGCGCGCGTCGACGCTGCGCTCGATGCGTTCGAGCGCGCCGGCGCAATGCTCGCAATCGCGCAGCAGGGCCGCAAAGAAGGCCGGCGAGCTGCGCGCCTTCGCCGTCTCCAGCTTCGTTAGTTCGTCGCCGCCATGCATGCGCGCGACGTCGAAGTCGCGCAGCGCATAGGCAGGCTGGCCGGGCTGGCTTTCCGTCAGCGGCACCTCGCGCAGCAGCGGCGCGATGCGCGCGGCCAGCCAGGACAGGTTGCCGATGCGCCGCTCGTGCCCATCCTCGTCCGGCAGCGGATACAGGCCGTCCCACCAGCGGTCGCATAGCGCGGCCACCAGCATCAGGCCGTCGGCCAGGCCGCGCAGGCCGCCCGTCCTGGTCTCGGCCTCGACCAGCCAGACCGCCAGCTGCAAGTCCTTGCTGCGCTGTTCGATCAGCTGGGCGCACTGCTTCGCGACGAACTTCCAGTCGGCTTCCTTCAGCTCGGTGACCCAGGCGCCCTGCTCCAGCGAGGGATCGTCGGCCTGGCGCGCACGCACGATCGCGTCGATCTCGACGGTGAAGGACAGGTCCTCGCCGCAGGGCCGGGCGCCGCCGACCGGCGCCAGCAAGCGTTCCAGGTTCAGCATGGCGCCCTCCTCATGACGGTTCGACCGCGTACTTGATCTTGCCGCCCCTGGTCGCGCCGACCTTGATGCGCCTGATGCCTCCGCCGGCCGCCATCGCCGCCAGCACGTTGTCGGCGATCTCCGGCAGCAGCGTGCCGTTCAGGATGGCGTCGACGCTGCGCGCGCCCGAATCGACTTCGGTGCAGCGCGCCAGCACAGCGCTCACCAGCGCATCGTCGTACTCGAAGCCGGCATGGTGGTTGGCGGCGACGCGCGCCTTGATGCGCTCGAGCTTGAGGCGGATGATGTCGGCCAGCACCTCGTCGTCGATCGGGTAGAACGGCACCACGGTCAGGCGTCCGAGGAAGGCCGGCTTGAAGTGCTTCATCAGGGTCGGGCGGATCAGTTGCGCCAGTTCGTCCGGGGATGGCCGCTCGGCGGGCGGCTTGTTCAGGCAGGCCTGCATGATCTGGCTCGAAGCCGCGTTCGAGGTCAGGATGATGACGGTGTTGCGGAAGTCGATCTGGCGGCCTTCGGCATCGTCCAGCACGCCCTTGTCGAACACCTGGTAGAACAGCTCCAGCACGTCGCCGTGCGCCTTTTCGATTTCGTCGAGCAGCACCACGCTGTAGGGATTGCGCCGCACCGCCTCGGTCAGCACCCCCCCCTCGCCATAGCCGACATAGCCCGGCGGCGAGCCCTTCAGGCCGGACACGCTGTGCGCTTCCTGGTATTCGCTCATATTGATGGCGACCAGCTTGCGCTCGCCGCCATACAGCAGGTCGGCCAGGGCCAGCGCGGTCTCGGTCTTGCCGACGCCGGAGGTGCCGACGAACAGGAACACGCCCTTCGGCTTGTCCGGGTCTTCCAGGTTGGCGCGCGCCGTGCGCACGCGCTGGGCGACGATGCCGCTGGCGTGGCTCTGGCCGAGAATGCGTTCATCCAACGTCCCTTGCAAATTCATCACGGTGCGGATCTCGTCCTTCACCATGCGCCCCAGCGGGATGCCGGTCCAGCCGGCGACGATGCTGGCCACCGTATGCCCGTCCACCTGCAGCGGCACCAGCGGCGTCTCGCCCTGCAGCGTGCGCAGCTCGCCGATCAGGGCCTGCAATGCCGGACTGTCCGCGGAATCGCCGGCTTCCAGGCGCGCGCGCATGGCGTGGATCTCGCTCGAGATGGCCTGCTCGCGCTCCCACTGCGTGCGCAGGCGCGCCTGCTCCTTCAGGCCGGCTTCGCGCTCGGCGTGCAGCCGTGCCAGCGTCGCCGCATGGTCGGCGCCGCCGCTCTGCTCGCGCACCAGCACGCCGATGCGGGCATCGAGCCGTTCCACGGCGCGGGTCGCTTCCTCCAGCGCCGCCGGCGTCGCCCTCTGGCCGAGCGCCACCTTGGCGCAGGCGGTATCGAGCACGCTGACCGCCTTGTCCGGCAGCTGGCGTCCGCTGATATACCGGTGCGACAGCCGCACGGCCTCGCGGATCGCCTCGTCGAAGATGCGCACGCCGAAGTGGCGTTCCATCAGCGGCGCCATCGCGCGCAGCATGGCGCAGGCGGTGTCCTCGTCCGGCTCCTCGACCTTCACCACCTGGAAGCGGCGCGCCAGCGCGGCATCCTTCTCGAAATACTTTTTATATTCGCCCCAGGTGGTGGCGGCGATGGTGCGCAGTTCGCCGCGCGCCAGCGCTGGCTTCAGCAGGTTGGCCGCATCGTTCTGGCCGGCCGCGCCGCCGGCGCCGATCATCGTGTGGGCCTCGTCGATGAACAGGATGACCGGGTGCAGGCTCTTGCTCACCTCCTCGATCACGTTCTTCAGGCGGTTCTCGAATTCGCCCTTGACGCTGGCGCCGGCCTGCAGCAGGCCCATGTCGAGCGTGTGGATCTCGACCCCGCGCAGCACGTCCGGCACCTCGCCGGCGGCGATGCGCAGCGCCAGCCCTTCGACCACGGCGGTCTTGCCGACCCCGGCCTCGCCGGTCAGGATCGGGTTGTTCTGGCGCCGCCGCATCAGGATGTCGATCACCTGGCGGATCTCGGCGTCCCGCCCGATCACCGGGTCGACCTTGCCGTCGCGGGCGCGCGCCGTCAGGCAGGTCGTGTACTGGTCGAGCGCGGGCGTCCTGCCCGGCGCCGCGGCCTGCAGTTCGCCGACCGGATCGCCGGATGCGCTGGCCTGCGGCTGCGCCTCATCTGTCGCCGCCGGCGCTTCGCAGGAGCCGCGGGTAAGCTTGTCGAAGTCGTGCTTCAGGCGGTCCAGCGGGAACTCCATGAAGCAGCGCGAGGCACGCTGGGCCAGCTGGGCCAGCCCGGGTTCGGCCAGGAGCGCCAGCAGCAGGTGGCCGCTGCGGATCTGCTGCGGCCGGCCATGGGCGGCCTGCCCCAGCGAGGCGATCAGCCAGGCATGCTCGAACAGCACCGGCAGGTGGCGCGAAAACACCGGCGTGCGGCCGCTGCCGCCAGGCAGCCGCTCGACTTCCTTGCGCAGGTCGGTCTCGAAGGCGGTCAGGCTGATCCCGGCGGCGCGCGCGGCCACCACGAAGTCGCTGGCCGGCTGCTCCAGCAGGGCCAGGAACAGGTGCTCGATGTCGACCTCGTACTGGCCGAAGCCGACACAGATCCCGGCCGCGCGCGTGGCCGCCGCCCGGGTCGTGTCGTTCAACTTGCCGATCAGGGTCTTCAGGTTGATGTCCATCGTCGTGGTCCTCCCTCCAAAAAAGACCGCGGCACGAGGCCGCGGCAAGCGCGCTGGCAACGGAGCGCGTCAGGCAAACCGATCGGACAGGCGGCTCAGGCCACCTTGTTGGACGCCAGGTCCCAGCCGCCGGAGGTATTCCCGCCGGCGCCGCCGCCGATCTTCTGCTGGGTGTACTTGAACTTCACCTTCGAGAACTTCAGGCCGACGTTCTCGGACATGAAATCGCCTTCCGAGACCGCCGACTGGACCGAGCCGATCAGCACATTCTCGAGCTCGACCTCGAAGTACTTGACCCGCTCGCCCTGGCCGTCGGCGCGCATGAACTCGAGCTTGGCCTTGGGGATGGTCTTGCCGGACGAGCAGGTCTGGAGCAGCACCGGCGACGACAGGTCGGCCAGCTTGGTGATCACCACTTCGGAATACTCGCAGCGCTCGGCGGTGTGGCCGCCGCCGGTCGAGGAAGTGGCCGATTTCGGCTGGATCACGCCCCATGCCACCGATTTGCATTCGATCCAGTCCTTGTGCCTGTCATCCATCGATTCGCCCTTGATGCCGTCGATTTGCAGGTACACGTCTATTGCCATGTCTTACTCCAATAATGGTTGGTGAATGAATCAGGATTTGGTCGATTGCGGCAACTCCGCGACCAGTCGGAGCGAAACGGACAGCTCGTCGAGCTGGAAATGGGGACGCAGGAAGGACACCGCGCGGTAGACGCCGGGACGGCCCGGCACTTCCGCCACCTGCACGCTGGCTTCGCGCAGCGGGAACTGGGCCTTCTGCTCCTGGCTGGCGTTATCGTCCAGCAGCACATATTGGGTTAACCAGCGATTGAGGTAATCCTCGACATTCGAGGCGGCGGCGAAGCTGCCGATCTTGTCGCGCATCATGGCCTTCATGTAGTGGGCGATGCGCGAAACCGCGAAGATGTACTGCAGCTGAGAGGACAGCAGCGCGTTCGCGTTGGCGGCATCGTTGGCATACTTGCGCGCCTTCTGCGCCGACTGGGCGCCGAAGAAGGCCGCGTACGAGGTGTTCTTGCAGTGCACCAGGGAGATGAAGCCGAGGTCCGACAGCTCCTTTTCGCGGCGGTCGGTGATCGCCAGCTCGGTCGGGCACTTCAGCGCCACTTCGCCCTCGTCGGTCTTGAAGGTGTGGGTTGGCAGGTTCTCGACCAGGCCGCCGCCTTCGACGCCGCGGATCGCCGCGCACCAGCCGTAGTCCTCGAAAGCTTTCGTCAACTTGGTCGCGAAGGCGTAGGCGGCGTTACACCACAGGTACTTCTGATGGTCGCTGCCGTCGACGTCCTCGACGAAATTGAAGCCCTCGGTGGCCGTGCCGTCCATCGGGTTGTACGGCAGGCGCCCGAGGAAGCGCGGCAGGGTCAGGCCGACGTAGCGCGCGTCTTCCGATTCGCGGAACGCCTTCCACTTGGCGTATTCGACGGTGTCGAACACCTTGGCCAGGTCGCGCGGCTTGCCGAGGTCGCCGAAGCTCTCGATCCCGAACAGTTCCGGCGCGCTGGATGTGATGAAGGGCGCATGGCTGGCCGCGGCCACGTGCGACATCTGCTCCAGGAAGTAGATGTCCTCGGGCTGGCGGTTGATCTCGAAGTCGCCGATCAGGGCGCCGTACGGGGCGCCGCCGAAGGTGCCGAACTCCTCTTCGTAGATCTTCTTGAACAGGCTGCTCTGGTCGAATTCCAGCGCCGACTGGAAGTCCTTCACCAGCTCGCGCTTGGTGGCGTTGAGCATGCGGATCTGCAGGTTGGTGGAAGTCGCGGTGTTCTTCACCAGATAGTGCAGGCCGGTCCAGCTGCGCTCGAGCTTCTGGAATTCGGGCGCATGCATGATGCTCGACAGCTGGGCCGAGATCATGCGGTCCAGCTCGGCCAGGCGCGCATCGATCGTCGCCGACAGGTTGCTGGAGATGACCATGGTGCCTTCCATCACCTGGGTCACCAGTTCCGAGATGATGTCGCGCGCCCGTTCGTGTTCGCTGCTGGACTTCGCCACCCTGCTCTGCTCGACGATCTGGTCGAGCAGGCCGGTGTCCAGTTCGAGCGCGCCGCCAGCCTCCGGGCTCGCCGCCGTTTCAAGCATCGCCGTCATGGGTTTCCTCCTTCGTCTTGCGCAGGCCTTCCAGCTTTTCGGTGTTGGTCAGCACGTCGTTCAGGATGTCTTCCAGCTTGTCGTTCCCGGCCAGCTTGTTGCGCAGGTCGGCCAGCTTGCTGCGCGCTTCCAGCAAGCCCCTCAAAGGCGCGACCTGCTGCACCACCGACTCGGGGCGGAAATCGGCCATCTCGCGGAACTGCAGGCTGACCGCGAACTCGCCGCCTTCCGGCGACAGGTGGTTCTCGACACGGAAGTTGGCGCTGGGCGCCACCCCGTTCATCACTTCGTCGAAGTTGTCGGCGTCGACATTGACGAAGTTG
This sequence comes from Telluria sp. Soil_C_11, assembly GCF_057657395.1. NCBI lineage: Bacteria > Pseudomonadati > Pseudomonadota > Betaproteobacteria > Burkholderiales > Oxalobacteraceae > Telluria > Telluria sp. Soil_C_11. The sequence goes on from NZ_JBDGIN010000012.1 coordinate 32,021, forward strand.
CGGTCCTTCAGGCGCTTTTTGGCGGCGTCCGGGTCGCTCCCGAAGTCGCCCAGCACGCCGACCACGAAGGGCAGCTCCTTGTTCTCGATGGCGTCGCCGATCTCGACGTCGTAGGTCATCTGCACGCGCGGGGCGCGCACTTTCTGCAGGCGTTTCTGCACGCTTTCATTCTTGGGCATGGCGGCTCCAGGCTGGGTGGAAGGATGTGTGTCCGGACGGCTTACTTGAGCGCGTCGAACGGGTCGTTGCTGGCGGCACGGGCGGCGGACCGGGTCGCAGCCGGCTTCCTGCCCGCCGCATCCTTGGGCCGCACCGGGGCCGGCCGGGCGCCGTTCGCCACCAGCACCTCCTCGCCCAGGCTGGTGCGCAGCAGCTTGGCCAGCTCCTGGGCCTCGGTGCGCACGTTGCCGCTCAGGTTATTCTTTTCGCTCAGGTCGGCCAGCGCCCTGGTGGTCACGCGCAGGCCGCTGACCGCGACGATGCTGTTGGCAAGCGTGTCGTCCGGGTCGCGCTCGAGCGCTTCCAGGGCGTCGACGATGGCTTCGCCGTAATCGGTACTGTCGAAGCGCATCTGGGCCATCCTTACCCACGGCGTCTTGTCGGTGGGAAAAGTACTGCCTGCGCTCTTCAGCAAGGCATAGGCCTTGTCGTTCTGACCGGCCAGCACGGCGGCGTCGACATCGGCCATCGCGGCGGCCATGGTGGGCGCCGGCCTGGCGCTGCTGGCCACCTGGCCGGAGCTCGCGCAAGCCGACAGCATCGCAACACAGATTAGACTCGGCAACAAGCGTTGGAACTTCATCTGGCTCTCCCTGGGTGAAATCAAGCGCCATTATTGGCGCGCGATTTCTGGGGAGAATTGTGTGACGTCAACTAAGGTTCCCCTCGCAATTGCGCCCGGTCGAAACCGGGCTTGCGCATGCTCAGCGTGCATCGATGGCGATCCCGTTAAATGTCGCTGTCGGCTTATTTACCAAAGGCATCACGCGATGGCTACCGCACCTTTTCCTTCCCGCTTGACCGGATTCCTCTGCTGCCTGCTGCTGGCCGGCTGTGCCGCCGGCGCCGGGCCCTCGCCAGCCGGACTGCTGGAAGCCGCCGGCTTGCGCAAGCCGCCGCCCGTGCCCGAAGCGCAGCTACCGCCACGCAACGTGGCGTTGCGCCTGCATGCCGCGAAACGCCTTAACGTGGACCCGCGCGGCCAGTCGCTGGCCCTGCTGGTGCGCATCTACAAGCTGCGCCAGCGCACCGCTTTCGATCAGGCGCCCTATTCCGCCTTCCTGTCGCCGCAGAGCGAGCGCGAGGCGCTGGGCGCCGACCTGGTCGAAGTGCGCGAACTGACGCTGGTGCCCGGCCAGCAGCTCGAACTCTACGAAAAGCTGCCGCGCGAGGCCGGCTGGCTCGGCGTGGTCGCCCTGTTTTATTCGCCGCCGCCGGAGGGCTGGCGGCTCGCCATCGCCGCGCCGGAAGCCGAACGGACCGGCGTGACGATCGGCCTGCATGCCTGCGCCATGAGCAGCAGCGCGGCCGGTGCGGGCAAGCCCTTATCGCTTGTCCGATGTCAATGAAAGCGGTGTGGTTTCCCCCAAGCTAGAGTTTTGTGACATCTGCGCGAGGCATCCGTGAAACCACCATCGAAGGTCTTGTGGGGCGAAGGGCTGTTCCTGCGTCCCCAGCACTTCCAGCAGCAGGACCGCTACCACGAGGCGCGCCTGAACGACACCGCCAGCGCCCTGCATCCCTATGCATGGGGCGTGCGCAAGCTCGAACTCGACCTGGATGCGCTGAAGGCCGACACCCTGCGCATCACCGGACTGTCGCTGATCTTCCCCGACGGCGAAATCCTGCACGCCCCCGACCGTGATGCCCTGCCGGCCCAGGTGCGGCTGGGAGAACTGCCTTCTTCGGTGCAGACGCTCACCTTCCACGCCGCCCTGCCGGCGCTCAAGGACCATGGCGACAACTGCGCCGCGCGCGGCGAGACCCGGCCCGACACCCGGTTCGGCCAGCACGAGCACGATACCTTCGACCTGTTTACCGACGCCGCCAGCGCGCCGGTCGCCTACCTGACCCGGAGCCTGCGGCTGGTGTCCGAACTCGAACCGCTGGAAGCCTTCGAGACCATCCCCCTGGTGCACCTGCGCCGCGTCGCTACCGGCGGTTTCGAGGTCGACCATGCCTTCGTGCCGCCCAGCCTGTCGATCGAGGGCGCGCCCGGCCTGCACAGCCAGCTGGCCCGGCTGATGGAAAAGCTGCTGGCCAAGGTGCACGCCCTGTACGGCCACTACCGCGAGCCGAGCAAGAACGTGGTCGAGCTGCGCGGCGGCGACGTCGCCTCGTTCTGGCTGCTGCACACGGTCAGCAGCGGCTACGCGGCGCTGACCCACTTCCTGGCCCACCGCGACCTGCATCCCGAGCGCCTGTTCCAGGAGCTGCTGGGTCTTGCCGGCGGCCTGATGACCTTTTCGCGGAGCAGCAAGCTCGAAGACCTGCCGGCCTACGTGCACCAGGACCCGGGCCCGGCCTTCGCGCGCCTGGATGCGATCCTGCGCGACCTGCTCGATACCGTGATCTCGTCGAAGTACTTCGCGATCGCGCTGTCGAACGAGCGCCCGTCCTATCACCTGGGGGTGCTCGACTCCGGCAAGATCAACGCCCAGACCACGCTGTTCCTGGGCGTGTCGGCCGACATGCCGGCCCTGCAGCTGGTCGAGATCGTGCCGCTGCGCTTCAAGATCGGCGCGCCCGAGGACGTCGACAAGCTGGTGCTGTCGGCCATGCCCGGCGTGCGCCTGGTGCATGCGCCGCAGGTGCCGAGCGCGGTGCCGGTGCGGCCCGACACCTATTACTTTGTGCTGGAGAACCGCGGCGTGCTGTACGAAAGCATGCTGAAGGCCCAGGCGATCTCGATCTATGTGCCGAACGGGATCCGCGACCTCAAACTCGAACTCATCGGAATCGCAGCATGAGCCAACACGTCGAACGGCGCGCCGCGCCCCAGGCCGGCAATCGCAATGCCGCCGGCACTACCCCCGCCTCCCTCGTCGACCTGATGTACGAGGGCTTTTACGCGCTGTTCCTGCTGAAGAACGGCTGCGGTCCGCACGACAGGACCGCGTTCGCCGACCACATGACGCGCTTCCTCGGCGACATCGACCGCAACGCCAAGGCGCTGGGCGTACCCGCCGACGACGTCACCGCCGCCAAGTATGCGTTCTGCGCAGCGGTCGACGAGATCATCCTGCGCTCCGACTACGACATCCGCGAAGCCTGGGAGACCCGCCCGCTGCAGCTGCGCCTGTTCGGCGACCAGCTCGCCGGCGAGCACTTCTTCCAGCGCCTCGAAGACCTGCGCGCCAAGGGGGCGGTGCATCTGCAGGCGCTCGAGGTGTTCCACGTCTGCCTGCTGCTCGGCTTCGAGGGACGCTTCGCGCTGGACGGCAGGGACAAGCTGAACTACCTGACCGCCCGCCTGGGCGACGAGATCGCGCGCATGCGCGGAAAGAGCCGCGGCTTCGCGCCGCATGCCGAGCGTCCCGACCAGATCGCGCACAAGCTGGGCAGCGACCTGTCGCTATGGGCGCTGTCGATGGTGTTCGCCGTGGTGACCCTGGGCGGCTACCTGGGCTTCCGCACGGCGCTGGCGCATGAAACGGATGTCGCGATGGCCGGCTACAACGACCTGGTGAAGCTGCCGCCGCAGTCGGCGAATGTGACGATCACGCTGCCGTAGACGCTTGCGCAAAAACAAACCGGGGTCAGACTCCCGAAATTGGAAACAGCCAGCAGGATATTTCCAAAATACGGAGTCTGACCCCGGTTTGATGTTTATTGAACTACCTTGAACTCGATCCGCCGGTTCCGCGCCCGCCCTTCCGGCGTGCGGTTGTCCGCCACCGGCCGGTCCGGGCCCTCGCCGGACACTGCCACCATCTCGGGATTCACGCCACGGCTCACCACATAAGCCTTCACCGCCTCGGCGCGCGCCTGGCTGAGCGAGAGGTTGCCGGCGCGCGAGCCGGCGTTGTCGGTATGGCCGATCACCTCGACCTTCTTGTCCTTCAGGCGCAGCAGCGCGACGCTCATCTGGTCGAGGATGGCCTTGCCGGAATCGGCCAGCGTGGCCTTTCCCGACTCGAACTCGATGATGCGGTCGGCCAGCGCGGCGTCCAGCATTCCCTGCTCCGACACCGCCACCCGCAGGCCATTATTGACGGTGTAGCCGGGATCGAGGTTCAGCGCCAGCTCGCCGGCGATCTGCTGTTTCTGCGCTTCGCTGGCGACGTCGCCGCGCAGGCTGACGCTGGTGCCGTCGACCTGCAGCTGGCCGCGCGTGACCAGTTTCAGGTTCGGTCCGATCAGGCGGGCGACGTGATCGTTCCAGTTCGCCGGCGCCGATACCTTGCCCACCGCGAGCTGGTCGACCACGCGCTCGGCGCCATACACTGCACGCAGGCGCGCCAGCAGGGCCGCCTTGCTGGCGTCGTCGGGGACGGTGCCGGACACTACGATCGGCGCCGCAGGATTGGCGCTGCCGTCGGCCAGGGCGGGCGCCGCGGCCAGGCAGGCGGCGGCAATGCAGATCGTCGTTGTCAGCTTCACGTGGCGGCTCCGATGAAAGTCTTGAGGAACAGTTCGCGCGCCATCCGCAGCGGCAGCATCGGCTGCTCCAGGTAGCTGGCCAGCGCGCGCACGTCGATGTCGATGCCGAGCTGCTCGTCGATCCAGCCGTCGTCGACCAGCTGCACCTGCTGCTCGCACCCGGCCAGCGGGTCGACGATCCCGTGCAGGGTCTCGGCGGCGGCGCCGCCGAAGCCGATCACCAGCGCCGGCCGCTCGGCGACCGTGGTCACGAACAGCACCAGGTCGAAGGCGGTGCGGCGAATGAAGGGCGTGACCAGCTCCAGCCAGAACGCCGCTACCCGGCAGCGCGCCGCCGCATCGCCCTGGCGCGGCAGCGGCAGCACCAGGCTTTTGTGCAACGCCGCCGGACGGCTGTGCATGACCGGCTGTAGCAGCAGGCCGAGGCCGAGGACCAGGCGGTTCGCCGCCAGCTCCAGCTCCGCCGACAGGGAACTGACGGTGGCGACGGCCAGGAAATCGTCGAGCTGGCCGTCGTATTCGCCGAGGCCGACCAGCGTATCGGCGATCGCATGCAGGTGCGGGCCCGGGTCCGTGGTCTCGAGCACGCGCGGCGCCATCCCGCCCAGGAACTCCCACAGCGGCGCGAAGGCCAGCGGGCAGCGCGAGACGAAGGCTTGCGGGTCGGGCACCTCGACGGTGCGCATCATCAGGAAGGGGAAGCGGCGCCCGGAGCGGTCGTGGCTCGCCACCAGGTGGCCGGCGATCGCATGGCGGCGGCGCGGGCCGACGAAGGCGAAGCTGACCGGCGGCGAGGCGTCGTAGTACAGCTTCCAGCGCGCGTCGTTCGGCAGCCGGGTCATCACCTGGGCCAGCCAGTCGTCCAGCATGCCCAGTACCGGCTGGTCCTCGGCGACCCTGACGAAGTCGCTGCGGGCGGGGATCTTGCCGAAGTAGCCGATCCGGCTCGAGGCTAGTGCGCGGTTCATTGTGCAGCTCCAGCCAGTTGCTGGCCGCTGCCCGCCGGGCGGCCGACCACGCTGTCCGGCAGGCGCAGGCCATTGAAGCCGCGGCTGGCCTGGCCGTCGGAGCCGCTGGAGGCGCTGCTGACCAGTTTCAGCGTGACGCCCACCGTCGTGCTGCCAGAGGTCCAGCGCAGCTCGGCCACGCCAGGTTCCAGTTTCTTCCTGACGGCAGTGGCGATCAGCTTGGTCAGCCCCTGCTCCCCCGGCTCGTTGAACAGTTCGACGGTGCGACCGTCAAAGGTAACAGCGCTCACCTTCGCCCCGCTCGCCCCCTGCGGCCCCGGATGCACCATGTTCACCCAGGCCGGCGGCGTATTCCGGTAGCGCAGCTGCTGCCCGTCGATCTCGATCGTATATTCGGTGACGCCGGGCGCCGTCATCGGCAACAGCTGGAACACGGTCTGCGGGCCGCCGCCGGCCGCGACGCCATTTGCCGACAACGGCGCGATCCAGCCGGGGAAGCCGCTCACCACCTGCGGCGCCAGGGTCACACCGATGTCGGCCCAGGTGCGGCTGGACAGCACGTCGCCGCGCCGCACGACCAATGGCCCCATGGTCGTGCCGACGAACTTGGCGACCGCGCCTTCGGGACCGAACACCTGGCCAATTTCCGCGGGTGTCGCCTGCATTTGCGCGCCGGGCGCAAACGGGTACTTGCCGGCCAGGTTCTTCTGGAAGGGTTCGACGACCTGGGCCTGCCAGGTCTTGTTGATCTCGGACTCGGACGGCAGCACGATCATCGCAAAGGTCTGCACCAGCGGACGCACCAGCAGCGGGCGCAGCATCTGCTTCTGGGCGTCCGTCATCCCGGTCAGCATCTGCTCGTCGACGTACTTGAGGGCGTCGGCCAGCTCCGAGCCATTGCCCTCCAGGGTCTGCTGCATCAGCTGCTTGGCCCCGGGGCCGGGATCGCCCTGGTTCTTCAACTGGTTCAGGCGCGAACGCAGCTTCGACAGCGCATCCAGGTAACCTGTCATGAGCGAGGCGTCCTTCTCCTTCACCCCGACCAGGCGCGCGACGCCGGCGAACTCGCGCCCGACCGGACCGGCCGCCGGGGCCACCCCGGCCGGCAGCGGCCCGATCGCATCGGCCAGCTGGCGCGCATCGCCCGGGGCCTGGCGCAGCACGACTTCGCGGAACCAGGCCATCACGCCGCGTTTGAGCTTGGCCTGGCTCACCTTCGCCTGGCCAGGGTCATCCCAGGAGGTCTCGTCGTAGACCGTCTTGAGCACCTTGGCCAGCGGCGAGGTCTGCGGGTCGCCGAGCCGGTTCATCGCCTGCACGCTCGCCTCGAAGCCATTCAGGTCGGCGATCGTCACGCCCTGCACGAACCCGGCCCATTCCTTCGCATACTCGGCTTTGTATAGGTCGATCAGGGTCTTCTGGATCTGTTCCGGGCTGCCTTCCAGGGTCAGGTCATCCTTCGCGACGGACTTCAGCACCCAGTCGCTGCTCTGCAGTTCGCGGTTCGACGCTTCGCGGATGGCGCCGATCACGAATTTTTCCCAGGCCTCGCGGGTGAAGGCGCCGGACACCGCATGGCTGCCCACCACCAGCGCCTGGTCCTGCTCGCCGACGATGCGCGCCACCGTCACCGCGGGGTACCGCGTCGCCGCGCGGGTGCGGATGTCGGCGTAGACCCGCTCGCGCGCCGGCGTGCCGCGCACCACGCGGCGCAGGTTTTCGCGCGCGGTATCCAATAGACTGAGCTTGGGCGTGATCTGCGGCCAGGCCGGATCCTGGATGTGTGAAAGGTGGAAGGTCATCAGGCGCTCGGCGCTGCGGATCATCTGCTCTTTCGGCATGCTGCCGCGGTTCGCCTGCAGCCACACGCGCCAGTAGCGGGTGAGCTGGTCGTTCAGGTGTCCCGGCTCGGCGTGGCTCTTATCGGCCAGCATCAGATAGGTTTTCAGGGCGTTGTAGGCATCGCCGACATTGGTGGCCGAGACGTCCTGATAGGGCTGGCCCGGCCTGGCCCTGGGCGCCGCCTGCGCGTTCGGGTCGAGCTGCGAGGCGTTGGCGTTCATCTCGGCCAGCAGCGCCTCCAGCGCGCCGGCCACCGGCTGCACCATCACCTCGCGCACGCCGGCGAAGTATTCGTCGCGCAGCTTGCGTTCCAGCGCCTCGCCCTGGTACAGGCCGAAGGACAGGGCCCACGGCTGGTCGCCGCGGTATTTTTCCAGCTGCTCGATGCGGTCCTGCAGGATGTCCAGCGCTTCCAGGCGCGACTGCAGGCCGCCGCCCCTGGCCTGCAGCTTCATCACCTTGTCGAGATCGGCCTGGACGTTGGCGACCAGCTGGCGGTTGCCCATATAGGACCAGCTCCAGCCGCCCAGCGCGCAGCCGAGCAGCACGGTGGCGGCGAAGAAGGCCGCATGCTTCAGGCGCGCCGCGGCGGGACTGGTGTAGCGCTTGACCAGGTCCTTGTCGGCGAAGATCACCTTGCGGAACAGGTCGAGCAGGAAGAAGCCGGATTGCTCTTCCTGCTGGGCGCCCTTCTGCACGCCAGCCTTCAGTTCCAGGTCGAAGCGGCTGGCGACGCGGCGCGACGACAGGTTCTCGACCACGCCCTCCTGCAGCGCGCTGGTGAAGTAAAAGCCGCGCATCACCGGCTTGAACTGCCAGGTGTTTTCTTCGAACAGGGTGGCGAGAAAGGCGCGCAGTTGCGGCTTGAGGGAGGCGAATTCGAGCGGGAAGGTGAATACGCCGGGACGCATCGCGGCGCTGCGGTTGCCGGCCATGGTGGCCAGGCTCAACTCCTTCAGGCCGTCGTACAGTTCGTCGAAATGCTGGTCGAAGAAGGCCAGCACGTCCTGCGGGGTGCAGCGCCGGTTGTAGCGCTGGGTCGCACCCCAGACCCGCTCGCGCTCGGCGCGGTCGCTGTCGTGGAAGAAGTCGGAAAAGCCGGCGATCAGGTCGGCCTTGGTGAACACCACGTACACCGGCGCATGCACGCCGAGGCGCTCCGTCAGTTCCTGGACCCGGGTGCGCAGGCTCTTGGCCAGCTCGATCGAGGCTTCCGGCGAACCGCCGGCCAGCTCGGCAACGCTGACGGCGATGATGATGCCGTTGATCGGCGCGCGCCGGCGGTGGCGGCGCAGGAGGTCGAGGAAGCTGAACCACTCGGCGCGGTCGGCTTCGAACACGGAATAGCGGCCGGCCGTGTCGAGCAGGATGCCGTCGGTGGTGAAGAACCAGTCGCAGTTGCGGGTGCCGCCCACGCCCTGCACCCCCTTGCTGCCGGGGATGGGAAAGGTCAGGCCGGAATGCTTGATGGCGCTGCTCTTGCCCGCCGCCGGGTTCCCGATGATCATGTACCAGGGCAGTTCGTACAGGGCCTGGGCGCCGCGCGTCAGCCCCAGCTTCGAGGTCTTGATGGTGTTGATCGCCTCCAGCATGCCCTTGCGCAGCACCTGGGCATCGTTGCGCTGGGCTTTTCCTTCGCCTGCTTCCGCGCCGGCCTGGGCGACGATGGCTTCGCTCAGGCGGGCGGCGGCGCGCTTGCGCAGCCAGCCTCGCACCAGGCGCCAGGCGCCCCAGGCGGCCAGCAAAAGCAGGCCGGCCAGCACGGCCCAGATGGCCGCCACTTCGAGCGATTCCGCGCCGAGAACAAGGAAGCCCGCGAGCGCGGCAATGCCGATCACGGCCAATACGCGGCTGTTGGTGAGAAACTGCCAGAGTCGGGCCATAGTGGATTCTGTTCGAAAGGTTATGAGCGTCGAACAGAACCTTCAGGGCAAGGCGCGTCGTCGAAGACAGTACGCTAGTACGGCGAGACGATGCAACGATGCCATGGAGGTTTTGTTCGGCGCTCTGAATGAAAACCACAGGGAATGGTGGCACTAATTGCGCGCCGATTGTTGCGCTGGAACAATGGCGCGAGCCCACGCATCAGCGCCGCATTACGCCGCGCAGGCGCAGCTCGGTATGGCCGAGATCCATCATGGTCCAGCGCCCGCCCCAGGTCAGGCCCAGCGATTCCGCGACTTCCCCATATAACTGGTAGCCGCGCATCGCCCACGGGTCCTTTTCGGAGATCACCAGTTTGCCGTCGCGCCAGAACGCGCAATCGGCCGCCAGCCCGTACTGGTGCCAGCTCTGGAAGGCGCGCGCATTCGTCACCGCCGCGCCCATCTTCGCCAGCATGTCCTGGCGCGCCGGGCTGCGGTAGCCCTCCAGCAGCGCCATCTCGTAGCCATGCTTTTCCTTCATGATGCGGAAGGCCAGCAAGAGGCGTTGGGAAAAGTCCGGATGCAGCAGGCCCCAGTTACGGCTGGCGTCGACCAGCATCGGCCGTACCAGTTCGACTTCGCGGGTGGTGAAGGCGACCGGAGGCAGGGCCGCCGGCGGCACCAGCTGCTCGCCCTTGAGCAGGGCCGCGACCTGGGCGTCGACCACGGTATCGAGCGGCTCGTAGCCGGGCAGCATGTCGGGCCGGCGCAGCAGCAGCGCGACCAGCGGCGGCACCAGCACCAGCGGCACGCCGACGGCGACGAAGGCGCGGCGCTTGCGCAGCCAGGCGCGCACATCCCGCCAGCGCCAGCGCACGCCAAGGCGGGCGTCGCGCCACCCCGACGCACCGGAGTGCCGCCAGTCCCCTGCGCGCGACTGCAGGCGGCGCTGCAAGCCGCCCAGGAACTGCAGCACCGATGCCCGCCTGGCAGGGAAACAGGCCAGCCAGATCAGGCCGCAAGCCAGGCAAAAGTACAAAAGGGCGAGGAAGATCAGCATGCGCTTCTCCGGTTTGTTTCTAATTGGAACGAGTGTCCAATCTTAGGAGGTACACGGTGCGCCCTTCAGATGAAGATCAATCCAGTTCGCGGCGTCCGAACTTGATGTCCTCGACGCGCCGGACGGCGAACGAGATCCATATCCTCGCCATGCTCGACCGCCGTGAAGCCGCAGGGCTGCCGCAGCGCCTCCTGCGCGGAATGCGGGGCTTGCCGGCCGCGGCGTGGTACGGCGCCGCGGGCGTGCTGGTGTGCGCCCTGGTCGGCGCGCTGGCCTGGCTGGCGCATGACGACGATTCGCCCGCCGCCGACAGCGCGCTGGCCGGCGCGGTCACGGTCAAGCCAGCGGCAGCGATCGCCGCCGAGCCGCCTGAACCGGCTTCCCGGGCCGCAGCGGATGCAGTGCCCGAACCCGCGCCCGATCCCGTACCGGCAGCCGGCGCGGCCATCGTCGAGGCCGCACCCGCGCCGGGGGCCGGGCCGGACGAGCCGGACGAGCCTGCCGAGCCGGTGCATCCGCTCCCGCCGCAGCAGCATGCCGGCCGCATCGCGCCGCAGGAGTTCGCGCGCGATCCGCAACGCCTGGCCGCGCACGCCGCCGCCGGAAAAGGCGCGGCGCGGGCAGCGGCGGGCAAAGCTCCGGCAGCCGGCGCCCGTACGGCTGCGCTGTCCCATGCCGAGCCGCGCCACAAGCGCCCGGCTTCGCTGCCGAAAACGGCTTTGACCCCGGTCGATACCGACGTCGCCCTGATCTCGGCCATCATCCAGCACGCCAACAAGCGCCAGGAAGCGGAGGACGTCGCGCCCAAGCCGTAGCAAAAAGGCACGCTGCTGTAAAAAAGCGACGGAACTGCTGGGTAAAGCGATATTGCGCCGCTATACTGTACAAAGCCACAGTATGGTGCGACATGATGAGGGTGTTGGAAAACGAGTTTTATTATCTGGACAACTTCCAGCGCGTCCTGGACTGGATCGCCCAGCGCTACGCCGACCTCCTCGACGACGAGGAGCAGGCCTTCATCGCAGCCTTCGCCGGCCTGCCGCGCCCCTCGCAAGCCCTGTTCGTGCGCATGGTGATGCGCAAGGGCAGCCTGTTCCGCGCCAGCAAGATGCATTATCCGGAAATCGGCTGCCCGGTCGCCGCCGCGCAAGACCTGCTGCCGACCGGCTGGATCGCGCTCGACCCGACATTGCATATCGACGAGCTGTTCGATTTGCTGGTCAAGCCCGAGATCCTCGACGCCTTTGCACTGACCGCGCCCCTGAAATCCGCGCGCAAGCCCGAGCAGCTGGAAGCGCTGCGCGAGCAGCACGGCGAACCGCGCCCCTTCTCGCAGTGGTATCCCGGCTGCCCCGACACGGTGTTCGCGATTGGCGTGAAGCCGCTGTGCGACCGCCTGCGCCTGCTCTTCTTCGGCAACCTGCACCAGGACTGGACCGAATTCGTGCTGTCCGACCTGGGCCTGTTCCGCTACGAGCAGGTCGAATTTTCGGACGCCTCGCGCGGCTTCCGCTCGCGCCAGGACATCGAGCACTACCTGCAGCTGCACGCCTGCCGCGAGCGCTTCGATGCGCTGGAGCCGGGGTCCGCGGAGCTGCGCGAGATCCTGCGTGAGGTGCCGCGCCACAGCTTCGGCAACGACTGGCTGGACAGCCGCCGCGAAAAGCTCCTTTTCCGCATCGGCCAGCAGCTCGAGAAGGACAAGGACTGGGAAGCCGCGCATGCCGTTTACGCCGAATGCCGCTTCCCGGGCGCCCGCTCGCGCGCGATGCGCGTGCTCGAAAAGGACGAAAAATTCGACCAGGCCTATGCCCTGTTCTGCGTCGCCGAACAGGCGCCGGAAAGCGAAGCCGAGCGCCAGCACCTGCTGCGCATCGGCCCGCGCCTGGCGCGGAAGCTCGGCCACGGCAAGACAAAGGCGCGGCGCATCACCCCCGCCGCACGGCTCGACCTGAACCTGCCGGTCCCCGGCGGCGAATGGCGCGTCGAAGGCGTGGTGCTGGACCACCTGCACCGCGACGAGGCCCCCGTCTACTACGTCGAAAACACGCTGGCCAACACCCTGTTCGGCCTGCTGTGCTGGCCGGCCGTGTTCGCCGCGATCCCCGGCGCCTTCTTCCACCCCTTCCATCGCGGACCGGCGGACCTGTACAGCCCCGACTTCCACCAGCGCCGCGCGCGCGAGTTCGAAGCCTGCCTGGCGCGCCTGGACGATGGCAGCCATGTCGGCGCCATCCTCGCCACCTGGGAAGAAAAGGCCGGGATCCAGTCGCCCTTCGTGGCCTGGGACTGGCTGGACCGCGGCATCATCGAACTGGCCCTGGACTGCATCCCGGCCGCCCACCTGAAGCTGTGGTGCCGGCGCATCCTGCAGGACGTGAAGGACAACCGCACCGGCTTCCCCGACCTGATCCAGTTCTTCCCGGCCGAGCGGCGCTACGACATGATCGAAGTGAAGGGCCCGGGGGACCGCCTGCAGGACAACCAGCTGCGCTGGATCGACTACTGCAACGAGCACGGCATGCCGGTCACGGTGTGCTACCTGCAGTGGCAGGAGGCGGCTTGAGCTACACAGTCGCCGTGAGGGCCCTGTGCGAGTTTACCGCCAAGCAGGGCGACCTCGACCTGCGCTTCACGCCCTCGCCCACGGCCCTCGAAGGCATCGCGGGCCATGCCGTGGTGGCGTCGCGGCGCGGCGACAACTACCGCGCCGAAGTCACGCTCGAAGGCGATTACGGCCTGCTGCACGTGCGCGGGCGCGCCGACGGCTACGATCCGGACCAGAACCTGATCGAGGAAGTGAAGACCTTCCGCGGCCAGTTCGCCAGCATCCCCGACAACCACCGCCACCTGCACTGGGCCCAGCTGCGCATCTACGGCCACCTGATGTGCGAACAGCTCGGCATGGAACAGGTCAACCTGGCCCTGGTCTACTTCGACATCGGCACCCAGCAGGAAACGGTGCTGCGCGAGACCCGTTCGCGCGCGGAACTGAAGGCCATCTTCGAGGACCACTGCGGACGCTTCATCGCCTGGGCCGAACAGGAGATGCGCCACCGCGAGCAGCGCAACGCCGCGCTGGGCGGGATGCGCTTCCCGCACGCGGATTTCCGCCCGGGCCAGCGCCAGCTCGCCGAAGCCGTGTTCCGCGCGAACGCCGGCAAGCGCTGCCTGCTGGCCCAGGCCCCGACCGGCATCGGCAAGACCCTCGGCACCCTGTTCCCGGCGCTGAAGGCCGCGCCGAAAGAGAACATCGACAAGCTGTTGTTCCTGGCCGCCAAGACCCCGGGCCGCCAACTGGCGCTGGACGCCGCCGCCACCTTGAAGGCGGGCGGCACGATTCCCTTGCGGGTACTGGAGCTGACTGCGCGCGACAAGGCCTGCGAGCATCCCGACAAGGCCTGCCATGGCGACGCCTGCCCGCTGGCGCGCGGCTTCTACGACCGCCTGCCGGCCGCGCGCGCGGCAAGCCTCGACGCGCCGCGGCTGGACCGCGACACCCTGCGCACGATCGGGCTGGCCCACGATGTCTGCCCCTACTACCTGGGCAGCGAAATGGCGCGCTGGAGCGACATGGTGGTGGGCGACTACAACTACTGGTTCGATGGCGGCGCCATGCTGTACGCACTGGCGCTGGATCGCGGCTGGAGAGTCAGCGTGCTGGCCGACGAAGCCCACAACCTGGTGTCGCGCGCGCGCGGCATGTACAGCGCGAGCCTGGCCAGGGCCGGCCTGCGCGCGGCCCGCGCGGCGGCGCCCCCGGGCGTGCAGAAGCCGCTGGAGAAGGTCGGGCGCGCCTGGACCGATGCAGGCAAAGCCGCGCCGCTGCCGTACCAGTTATTGGAGACTCTGCCGCAAAAGCTGCTGGACAGCCTGCAGAATGCCACCAGCGCGATTACGGAGCACCTTGCCGAACAATCGGGAGGCGCGCTCGATCCGGCCCTGCAGGAGTTCTATTTCGACGCCCTGCACTTCCTGCGCCTGGCCGAGAGTTTCGGCGACCACTCGCTGTTCGACCTCACGCGCGACAACGAACGCGATACCGTCCTCGCGATCCGCAATGTCGTGCCGGCGCCCTTCCTGAAACCGCGCTTCGAGTTCGCGCGTTCGACCACGCTGTTCTCGGCCACCCTCAGCCCCTGGCATTATTTCGCCGACCTGCTCGGCATGCCCGAGGACACCGCCTGGATCGACGTCGATTCGCCCTTCGTCGCCAGCCAGTTGGACGTACGGGTGGCGCGCGGAATCTCGACCCGCTACCAGCACCGCCAGGCATCGCTGGCGCCGATCGCCGACCTGATGGCCGGGCAGTACGCGCGCATGCCCGGCAATTACCTGGCCTTCTTCAGCAGTTTCGACTATCTGGAAAAGGTAGCCGACACCATCGCCCGGCGCCATCCGGAGATCCCGGCCTGGCACCAGGCGCGCCGCATGAGCGAAGGGGAACGTACTGCGTTTCTGGACCGTTTCACCTCCGAAAGTAGAGGCATCGGCTTCGCGGTGCTGGGCGGGGCCTTCGGCGAAGGGATCGACCTGCCGGGTGCGCGCCTGATCGGCGCCTTCGTCGCCACCCTCGGCCTGCCGCAGGTGAACCCGGTCAACGAGCAGTTGCGCGAACGCCTGCAGGCGATGTTCGGCGCCGGCTACGACTATGCCTATTTATATCCGGGCCTGCAAAAGGTGGTGCAGGCGGCCGGACGCGTGATCCGCACCGAGCAGGACCGCGGCACGGTGTGGCTGATCGACGACCGCTTCGCACGGCCCGACGTGCTGGAGCTGCTGCCGCGCTGGTGGCATGTCGAAGCGCGCGATCGCGCTAGCGCATCAGCTCCTTGAGCTTCTGGTAGCCGCTGCGGCTGACGGGAATCCGCGCGCCGCCGCGCAGCACCGCGCAATGGCTGTCCTTGCCGACCGCGTCGATGCGTTCGATCGCGGCCAGGCTGACGATATAGGAACGGTGCACGCGCAGGAAGGCGCCGGGGTCGAGCTGCTCCTCGAGTTCCGACAGGCGCTGGCTCTTCAGCCAGGCCTTGCCGGCGGCCACCACCTGCACGTAATCGTCCTGGGCCTCGATGTAGTCGATGCTGTCGGCCGGGATCACCTGCACGCGCGCGCCGTCGCGGATCAGGATACGGCTCAGCGGCGTGCGGCGCTGCGCGGCTTCCAGCGCCGCCGCCACCGCCTGCGAGCCGGCGGCCGTCATGGCGGGGCTGCCGAGCCGCTTGCGCGCGTGCGCCAGCGCCTGCCCGAGCCGCTCGGAAGAAAATGGCTTGAGCAGGTAGTCGAGCGCATGCACCTCGAAGGCGCGCAGCGCGAACTGGTCGTAGGCGGTGACGAACACGTATTGCGTGCCGGCGCCGGCCAGCTCGACGACTTCGAACCCGTCCAGCTTGGGCATCTGGATGTCGAGGAAGACCAGGTCCGGCGCCAGCTCGGCGATCGCCTTCACCGCCTCGAAGCCGTTCGCGCACTCGCCGACGATCTCGACGTCCGCATACGCCGCCAGGTGCTCGCGCAGCACCGCCCGCGCCAGCAGTTCGTCATCCACGATGATCACACGCATGCTGTCATTCCTCCTGTTCGGTCATTGCCGGCAGCGACAGCTCGACACGGAACCGCGCGCCATCCCGGCTCCAGTGGGTGCTGGCCTCGATCCCGTAGGCCGCCGCCAGCCGCCGGCGTACATTTTCCAGGCCCACGCCAGTGCCTTTGACACAGGGCGTGTCCGGGTCGACGTCGTTCTCGACGCCGATGCGCAGCAGCGAGCCGGCGCGCGCCGCATGGATGGAAATCCGGCCCGGCTCGATCATCTGGCCGATGCCGTGCTTGACGGCGTTCTCGACCAGCGGCTGCAGCAGCATCGGCGGCACCAGGCAGGCGCCGGCGTCAGGCGGCACCTCGGCCTCGAAGCGCAGGCGCTCGCCGAAGCGCACCTGCTCGATCGCGAGGAACTCGCGCACCAGGTCCAGCTCCCTGCCGAGGGTGACCTTGCGCTCGGCATGCAGGGCCAGGCTCTGGCGGAAGAAGCCGGCCAGGCGCAGGGTCATCGCACGCGCCGCGCCGGGGTCGATCGAGGTCAGCGCGCTGATCGAGTTCAGGCTGTTGAACAGGAAGTGCGGATCGACCTGGGTGCGCAGCATGCGCAATTCCGCGTCCTGGGCCATCAGCCGGGTCTCGAGTTCGCGGGTCTCGAGCTGGCGCACGCGCTCGGCTTCGATCAGCAGGTAGTTGACCGCGGCCGCCAGGCCGTACAGGATCACGCCCAGCGCGAACAGGGTCGCCAGCCGCGCCGCATCCAGTTCGAAGGCCGCGCCTTCCGGCGCCAGCGCGCGCAGCAGGCTGGCCCAGGCCGAGCCGATCGCGCACCACAGCGCCGCCGCACAGGCCGCCGTGATGCCGACCCCGCCGACGATCGCGGCCGGATGCTTCTGGCCGATCGGATAGGCCCGGCACACGTAATAGGCCGAGAACGCCGTCGCGTTCGCGTACACGATTGCCAGCGGCACCGCGAACAGCAGGCTGGCGCCCCACCCCGCCCCGCCGGCCGCCAGCAGCGCGGCGGTCGCCAGGCCCAGCATCAGCCAGGCGAGCAGGTAGAGCAGCGCCGCGTACCACCTCGAGACCCCTTGCATTCGCTGCGCGCCCTCAGTTGCGGACCTCGACTCCGCCCATGATGGCGTAGCCGGTGACCACCAGGCGCTTGCGGTTGTCGGGCGGGCGCGCCGTCTTTTCGGTGAAGCCGCCCATCACCGGCGTGCCGTTCAGGATCACGGTCCAGTCCGGCGGGACCTTGATCGTGATCCCGCCCCAGATCGCGAAGACATTGATCACGGCCTCGCTCGTGAGGGCCGCGTCGCGCAGGTCGAGCGCACAGCCGCCCATGATCGCGGTAATCTCGCCGCCGCGGAAATCGGGCGCGCTGATGCGGCGCTCGAAGCCGCCGAGGATGGCGGTAATGTCGACCAGGTTCTCGGCGCTCACCCCATCCTTGACCAGCGACGGACCGGCGCTGCGGCCGCGGCCGCCGCCGAGCGTGCGGTACAGGATCAATCCGCCCAGGCCGATCATCACCAGCGGCCAGAAGGTGCGCCAGCCGATGAACACGTAGCCGAGGCGGTTCAGGGTCATCGCCACGCCGATCGCGATCAGGACGATGCCGGTGATGCGCCCGCTGCGCGGTCCGTCGCTGCACAGGGCCACCAGGCCCGAGATGACGAAGGCCAGCGGCCAGAAGAAGATCACGTGGCGCAGGTAGATGATGTTCAGGTTATCGAGCAGGAACAGCACGCCGAAGGCCACCACCAGCAGGCCGATCACGACCTGGCTGCTGGCGTTGGTCCGTGCACGGGTGTTTTCATTGTCCATGGTGGTCCCCTTTGTGGTTGAAGCGGCGTTCGGCGATCGGGCGCAGCGCCATGCCGATGCCGCCGACGATGATGAACAGCGGCCAGCTGTTGAACCAGGTCAGGCCGAACAGGCCTTCGAACAGGGCGAACAGCCACAGGCCGATGAAGACGGTCCACAGGCCGTTGATGAACTCGCGTGCGCTCGGATAGCCGATGGTCTGGTTGATGCCGGCCACGACCAGCAGCAGCGGCGCATAGTGCCACAGGCGGTCGACCTCGTAGATATCGAGCTGGTCGAGCAGGAAGGCCACGCCGAGCCCGACCAGCAGCAGGCCCCACAAGACCTGGCGCCGCAGGTGATAGGATGCTTCGCTGTTCATAAATCCTCCTTGTTGGAATGACGACAAGATATACGAGGAGGCGCGCAGGGCGGAAGCGCTTTTCGGCGAATGGCGGCGATTGGCCGGTGAATGGCGCCGCGGTCGGCGAACTGCGGGGAACCGTGGACGTGAAAAAGCCCGCCGCGTTGCCGGGGCGGGCTTGCAGGTGCTGCTCAGGCCAGGCTCAGGGCGCCGGCGATGCCATGACCATGGTCGGCTGGCCCTTCTGCTGGTTGCGGTACTTGGCTTTGGCAATGGCCTGCTTGACCGCTTCGCGGGCGATGTTGGTCTTGCGGATTTCCGCGCGTTCCTTCTTGCCGCGATGCTGTGCGATGTGTTTGCTGCCGATTTTTGCGGTCATGGCGTTCTCCTGTGACGTTGGTTGATGCCGGAATCAGGAGCGGACGTCATGAGCGGGAACCGCCCATCCTGTCGTCGTCCGGCGAGTGCATCAGCATGCCCCAACCAAGCTGGCGCCGGATTTCCTCCGGTGTCGGCGGCGGTGCGCTTTCCTTCGTGCGGCGCTCGAGGTACTCGCGCACGAGGTGCTTTGGTGGATGGCTCGTCGTTGGCGTTGACATGGGCAACCTCCGCTTCCCAATGGGCGTGGAATCTGGTGCCGATCCTCGAGGCGACCGGCTGACCTGTCGAGATGGTTGGAGGCCTGCGCTTGATCGCTGGCGTACTCACTCAACGCCCCCATCTTATCGAAGGCTCCGGGCGCGCACCGTTAGGTGACGCACACTGCGCATGAAGCCTGCTCCTGCACGAAAAAAAGGGGAGCCGCAGCTCCCCTTCTTCATGCCAGCGGCATCGGGCCGGAACCTCAGAACTTGTACTTCAGGTTCAGGTAGTACTGGCGGCCGCTGACGTCCAGCTTCTGCTGTTCTTCCTCGCTGTAACGGTACTGCGCGCGGCGGACGTTGGTCAGGTTGGTCGCATCGAAGGTCAGGACCAGGTTCGGCGTCAGGTTGTAGCTGGCGTTGAAGGCCAGCGTGGTCACCGGCGCCGCCATGGTCGGGGCCGACGGCATCAGGATGCCGTTGATGTTCGACAGGCCCTGGCTGTTGGCGTTCGCGGCCGGCGCGGTGCTGGTGTTGACGTACTCGCTGCGGTAGTTCGCCACCAGGCGCGCCGACAGGCGGTCGTTCTCGAAATAGCCGCCCAGGTTGCCGGCCCACTCGGAAGCGCCGACCATCGGACGGCCGTCGTCGACCTTGGTCTTGGCGCGGCTCACATTGGAGGTGAAGCCGAAGCCGGTATTGCCGAACGGTTGCTCATACGAGATTTCGAGGCCGGCGATGCGTGCGCCCTGCTGCGACGAGGTCTGCACCTGGAAGGTCTTGACCTGCGAATCCTTCGGGTCGACCAGCTGGATGCTGTCGGTGCCGACGCCGGTCTTCGCATAGCCGTCGATCTTCGAGTAGAACACGTCGACCGCCACCAGCGAACGCTTGGCGAAGAACCACGACCACGAGGCATCCAGGTTCTTTGCCGTCATCGGCTTCAGGTTCGGGTTCGGGCCGGTGACCGTGCAGCCGTTGTCGCTGCAGGTGGGCGAACCGTAGCCGGCGCCGTACAGGTTGTAGTTCTGGCGGCCGATGGTCTTGCTGGCGCCGAAGCGGGCCAGCATGTCCTTGTTCAGCTCGTAGCGCAGGTTCAGGCTCGGCAGCACGTTGTTGAAGGTGCGGTCCGACTTCAGCTTGTAGTAGATGATGCCCGCCAGCGGGTTGAACTTGGTCGCCGGATTGGTCTGGTCGTCGAAGTAGGACACGGCCTCGCCGACGTCCGTGATCGCGTCCGGGAAGCCCGGGCACGGGATCGGCGGCTGGCCCGGCGCGGAACGCTGGCAGATGCCGACGCCGATCGGCATCGGGATGTTGGCGTTGACGCGGGTGCGGACATAGCGCAGGCCGACGTTGCCCGACCAGCGCTCGCCTTCCAGGTTGGCCATCAGGTAGGCCGCGGTCTGGCGCTCGCGCATGTCGAGTTCCGAAGAGATGCGGCGCTCCCACTGCGGCGTGGTCTCCTTGGTGTTGGCCTCGAAGTAGGCCTTCATGGTCTCCGGGCTCATGGTCCAGCTGGTGTTGTCCCAGCCGGCCGGGCCGCCGAGGCCGCTGCCGAAGTCGGACGGATACGGGATGAACGAAGTCACGCCCATCGTGCTGGTGTCGAGCGGGGTACGGAAGGCCGGGTAGCGGCGCGCGCTGTCGCGGTGGTGGTCCGAGTAGCGGGCGCCGGCTTCGAGCGACTGCACCCAGCCCTTCTCCACGCGGTACTCGGCGTCGATCTGGCCGCTGTGCTCCTTGTCGTTGGTGACGATGCCGGAGGCCGCGCGGCCGCTCAGCACGAAGCCGCTGCCGTCGGCGTTCCGGCCCGGCACGTTGGGGCCGGTGCCCAGCCACTGCACGTACGGCGCCTCGTCGACGGCGCCCAGGCGGTAGGACACGCCGGTGCCGTAGCGCGAATAGGTCAGGCCCTGGTCGAGGCCGGTCTTGCCGACGCCCTTGGTGGTCGACAGCAGGGTCTTGACGGTCAGGTCCTGGCTGACGCGGTACTTGGCGTCCAGGTCGAGGAAGGAGGAGGTGGCGCGTGCGCCGTCGCGGTAGGCGCCCTCGGTCTCGCCGATGTACTGCGGCGTGGTGCCGGGCGCATACACGATGTCGGCCGCCTTCAGCACTTTCAGCTGGTCGCCGTACATCGTGGTCTCGTTGACGATCACCGGGTTCTTGATCATCGCGTAGACGCGCTGGCCGTTCGAACTGGTCGGCGCGGCGCCGCCCTGCAGGCCGCCGCGGCCCAGCAGCATGCTGAACATGGCGCCCGCGTTCAGGCGGCCGTAGTTGTTCGCATTCATGCCGGAGTGGAAGCCGGTCATGGTCACGTCCAGGTCCTGGTTCGGCTTGAACTCGAGCGAGAACATGCCGCCCTTGCGGTCGCGCACGCCTTCGACGAACTCCATGCTCATCGAGCCCGGGATGCGGACGCCGTTCAGGTCGGCCGCCTTGTAGCCGGTGCCGGCCAGCGACTCGTCGGTAATGCCCTTCATGGTCGCGGTGTTGATCACATCCCAGCCGCTGCCGCCGCTGTAGGCGAAGCGCGAGACCGAATCGCGGCGCACGTAGCGCTTTTCGGCGAAGCCCTGGACGATCAGGCCGATCGTGCCGGCCTCGTTCTTCCAGTTGAACATCGCGTTCAGGTCCGGCGCGCTCTTGCCCGGCAGGTCGGCGTAGCTCATGCCGCCGCTGATCACGCCGCCGAAGCGCTCTTTCTGCGCCAGCGGCTTGCGGGTGGTGACGTTGATGGTGCCGGCCAGGCCGCCGTCGGCGATATTCGCCTGCGAGGTCTTGTACACCACCGCCTGGTTCAGCACCGAGGACGGCATCAGCGAGAGGCTGGTCGACCGGCTGCTCGAGGCCTGGTCGGCAACGTACCAGTCGCCCCCGGACACGGTATGGCCATTGAAAATGATGAGCGACATGTCGGGGTTGGTGCCGCGCATCGACACCTTTTCCGCCTCGTCGTAGTCGGTACGCACCGCCACGCCGGGCAGGCGCTGCAGCGAATCCGCCAGGTTCTTGTCCGGCATCTTGCCGACGTCTTCGGCGGTGATCACCTCGACGTTGGCGGCGGAGTCCCGCTTGACGGCCAGCGACTTTGCCATCGAGGCGCGGATACCGGTCACCTCGACCGTCTGCATGGTCGCGGCGCCGGCGGCATCCTGGGCCAGCGCGGGCATCGCTGCCAGGCCCAGCACAGCCATCGATACGGCGGTCGCGAGCGGCTTCTGTTTCAACATTCTCACTCTCCTGATTGGTTATCCGAGGACAGGTGTCTCCCTGCCGAGCGAGCAGTATTGTTCACGGAGAAACTTTTGGATAATGATTACTGTTACAGAAACCATAACCTCAAGGAATGTTCAGTCGCTGTCGAACACCGCCGGTTATACTCATCCATACAATTTTCATTTTGCAAACACGTCGCCGCCAAGGTAGCGTGAAGCTTTGCATCCGCCCCGGAGACCCCATGCGTTACGCCTGCCTTCTGCTTGCCGCCGCCCTCGCCGGCTGCGCCGCCCCGCCCGCTTCGCCGCCGCCCGCCGGGCCCCAGGCCGCGGCGCCGCTCGAGACCATCCTGCAGAAGCAGATCTACCAGATGAGCCCGGTCGAGGCGGGACGCTATGTGGCCTGGGTGCACCAGGCCGAACCGGACCTGCGCAAGCGCATCGCGGCGATCGGCCGCAAGAACATCGGCCAGCCCTACCGCCTGAACCTGCTCGGCGAATTTCCGTTTGAAGTACACGACGACCTGCCGATGTTCAGTCTCGATCACAGCGACTGCGTCGTGTTCGCGGAACACACCTATGCAATGGCGCTGTCGCAGTCGTGGGAAGAATTCTTCTGGATGCTGCAGCGGATCCGCTACCGCGACGGCGTGATCGGGGTCGCCACGCGCAACCACTACACCGAGATGGACTGGAACGTGGCCAACCGCTGGCTGGTCACCGACATCAGCGCCGAACTGGCCGGGCCGGCGGGGCCGTCGTATCGGATGACGGTCGACCGCGCACGCTTCCTGAAGACCCGCCATCACACCGAGCGCGCCATCCCGGTCGAGAGCAGCCGCCAGGCTTACGTGAGCAAGGACCAGGTGGCGGCCATCGCCGGCCAGCTGCGCGAAGGCGATTTCGTGAACGTGATCTCGACCCGCGACGGCGAGTACTGGGCCTCGCACGTCGGCCTGGTGGTGCTCGGCCCGGACGGCGAGCGCCATTTCCTGCATTCGTCCGAGCCGCAGGTGCGCGAAGAGACCTTCGAGTCCTTCATTGCGCGGGCGGCCGCGCGCGAGGAACGCAACCGCCAGGCCGGCAAGAACGGCCAGAAGCTGGCCGGCTTCAAGTTCCTGCGCCTGAACGACAACATCGTGGTGCCGCCGATGGCGCCGCAGCCGCGCCCCGGCGCCGGCGCCTGATCCCTTCCCCTCCCTCCGCGGGCCGCTCGATGCGGCCCGCCGTCATTTCGATTCCCGCTTTTCCGGTTGCCGACGCGATTTACGACGGCCGCGCACGCATTTATTTTTTTGTGCAAACAAGAATTAAATTAATTCAGGAAATTAATTTCCCATTTCCAAATAAACGGGGAAAGATTTAATTCCCTTATCGCGGTTGAGCATGGTCAAGCCCATCAATCTTAGCGAATCAGATAATAAACTTACTCAGCAATAAGCAATCTAAACAGCGACGTATTTTATTTCCATCCAAAATATTTCCGCCAACAAAAAAATAAAACACCGCGCACCCTGGCGATATCCCCGAGAAAAAGACAACCCGCAATCACGCAGCCTTTTCGAGATTATGCCCAAGCTAAATCCAGGCTTTGTCAGCCAGTTTTGCTCCAGGTTGGTATCCCTGCACCGCAGGACCAAGATCGCCCTGATGATCGTGGCTGACCTGGTCGCGCTGCCATTCTGCTTTCTTGTCGCAATGCTGCTGCGTGGCGGCGACCTGAAACTGGCTTCCCATTTCGGCCCCGCTTCCTATGTATTGGTCGCGGTGGTGACGATTGCCGCATTTTCCGTCTCCGATCTTTATCGCGCGGTGATCCGGTTTATTGATCAGCGTCTATTGAGCGTCACCGGACTGGCGCTGGCGGTCGCCATTTTATGCGCCTATGTCGTGATGTTCGCGATTAACGAGGAACGTTTCCCGCGCAGCGCATTGGCGATTTACTGGTTTATCGTCTTTTCTTATGTCGTCGCTTCCCGTGTAGGCATGCGCAATTTCCTGCGCAACCAGAATGCCAGGCAGCGCTGCGCCGCCGAAGTGGTCGCCATCTACGGCGCCGGCGAAGCCGGGGCCCGCCTGGCCCAGGCCATGCGCAACGGCGAAGAATACCGCCCGGTCTGCTTCTTCGACGACAAGCACGTCCTCAGCGAACGCAATGTCGCCGGCCTGCGGGTCTTCCATACCGACCGCCTGGCCGAGATCGTGGAGGCGATGTCGATCCGCTCGATCGTGCTGGCCCTGCCGTCCGTGTCCCCGGAGCGCCTGCGCGACATCATGCAGCGCCTGGCCCAGGCCGGCGTCAGCACCAAGATCCTGAGCCGGCTGGTCGATCTCGCCGACGACAAGGCGACGCCGCGCGAAACCATCCGCGAACTGAAGTTCGAAGACCTGCTCGGCCGGCCGCCGGTGCCGCCGCGCGTCGACCTGTTCGCCCGCTGCGTGCGCGGCAAGACCGTGCTCGTCACGGGCGCCGGCGGCTCCATCGGCAGCGAGCTGTGCCGCCAGATCGTCACCGTGGCGCCGAGCCGGCTGCACCTGCTCGACCACTCCGAGTTCGCCCTGTACACGATTCGCCAGGAACTGGGCACGCGCTTCCCCGACATCCCCATCGAGGCTCACCTTGGCTCGGTATGCAACGCCGACCTGGTCGAGCGCATCCTGCGCGACGGCCAGGTCGACACGATCTACCACGCCGCCGCCTACAAGCACGTGCCGCTGGTCGAAACCAACATCGTCGAAGGCCTGCGCAACAACGTGGTCGGCGCCCAGGTGATCGCGTCCCAGGCCGCCAAGCACCGGGTCGCGACCTGCGTCCTGATCTCCAGCGACAAGGCGGTGCGCCCGACCAACATCATGGGCGCCAGCAAGCGCATCGCCGAGCTGATCTTCCAGGCCGCGGCGGTCCGGCATGGCGCGCACACGACCTTCTGCATGGTCCGCTTCGGCAACGTGCTGGGCTCATCCGGCTCGGTGATCCCCCTGTTCCAGCGCCAGATCGCGCGCGGCGGCCCGCTGACCATCACCCATCCCGAGGTATCGCGCTACTTCATGCTGATTCCCGAGGCCGCGCAGCTGGTGATCCAGGCCGGCGCCATGGCCAAGGGCGGCGACGTGTTCGTGCTCGACATGGGCGAACCGGTGCGCATCGTCGACCTGGCGCGCACCATGATCGCCCTGCACGGCCTGACCGAGAAGAGCGCCCAGAACCCGGGCGGCGACATCGAGGTCCGCTATGTCGGCCTGTTCCCTGGCGAGAAGCTGCACGAGGAACTGCTGACCGACGGCGTCGTCTTCCCCAGCGACCACCCGCGCATCATGCGCATGAAGGAAAACGCCTTGCACCCCAGCGTGCTCGAGACCTTCATCACCTGCCTGATGATGGCCTGCGAGACCCACGAGCGCGCCATGATCGAGTCGATGGTCAAGGCCATCGTCACCGAATACACCCCGCAACTGGCGCCGGCCGCACCGGTGCCCACCCCGGTGCCGGAAGCGCCGCGGCTGGGCCTGATCAGGAAATTCGTGCCGTTCCGTATTTAACTTCAACCCCGTTTGGCGAGGACACTCATGCGTGATGAAAGCAAACCGGCATATCTCGAACAGCTGACCGAACGCTTGAACAAGCGCACGGCCGTGATCGGCATCATCGGCCTCGGCTACGTTGGCCTGCCGCTGACACTGCGTTATTCCGAGGCCGGCTTCCGCGTCCTTGGCATCGACATCGACGGCGCCAAGATCGAACGCCTGAACCGCGGGGAAAGCTACATCAACCATATCAAGTCTGCCGACATCGCACGAGCCCGCGAACGCGGTTTCGAAGCCACCAGCGATTTCACCCGCGCCGGCGAGCCGGATGCCCTCATCATCTGCGTGCCGACCCCGCTGAACGCCTACCGCGAGCCGGACCTGTCCTTCGTGCTCGACACCGCCGACGCCCTGCTTCCCTTCATGCGCCCCGGCCAGGTGCTGTCGCTGGAAAGCACCACCTACCCCGGCACCACCGACGAGGAACTCAAGCCGCGCCTGGAGTCGCGCGGCTTCGTGGTCGGGGAAGACGCCTTCCTCGTGTTCTCCCCGGAGCGCGAAGACCCGGGCAATCCCGACTTCCATACCCGCACCATTCCGAAGGTCTGCGGCGGCGTCACCCCGGCCTGTCTGGAAGCTGGCCTCGCCCTCTACGGCCCGGCGATCGACAAGGTGGTGGCGGTCAGCTCGACCCGTGCCGCCGAGCTGACCAAGCTACTGGAGAACATCCACCGCGCCGTCAACATCGGCCTGGTCAACGAGATGAAGATCATCGCCGACCGCATGGACATCGACATCCACGAGGTGATCCGGGCGGCCGCCACCAAGCCCTTCGGGTTCACGCCCTACTACCCGGGTCCCGGCCTCGGCGGGCACTGCATCCCGATCGACCCCTTCTACCTGACCTGGAAGGCGCGCGAGTACGGCCTGCACACCCGCTTCATCGAACTGGCCGGCGAAATCAACAGCGACATGCCGCACTGGGTGGTCGGCAAGGTGACCGACGCCCTGAACCTGCGCGGCAAGTCGGTGATGGGCAGCCGCGTGCTGGTGCTGGGCATCGCCTACAAGAAGGACGTCGAGGACATGCGCGAGTCGCCCTCGGTCGAGCTGATGGAGATCCTGCGCCACAAGGGCGCCATGGTCGACTACTCGGATCCGCACGTGCCGGTCTTCCCGCGCATGCGCGAGCACTATTTCGACCTGCGCAGCGTGGAACTGAACCCGCAGACCATCGCCTCCTACGACGTGGTGCTGCTGGCCACCGCCCACAGCGCCTTCGACTATGAGCTGATCCGCCAGTACGCCGCCCTGGTGGTCGACACCCGCGGCGTCTATCTCAACCCGCTGCCGAACGTCGTGAAAGCCTGAGGACCGCCATCATGCGCCACTATCCCGCCCCCATCCAGGACCGCAAGATCCGCTTCGCGCTGGTCGGCTGCGGCCGCATCGCCAACAACCACTTCGACGCCCTTCGCCAGCACCAGGAGCGTGCCCAGCTCGTCGGCGTCTGCGACGTCGACCCGCGCGCCCTCGACCGCGCGGTCGGGCTGACCGGGGCCGAGGGCTATGCCAGCCTGGACGAGATGCTGGGCCGCGCCGACGCCGACATCGTCGTGGTCACCACGCCGTCCGGCCTGCATCCCGAGCAATCCATCCAGATCGCGCGAAGCGGCCGCCACGTGATGACGGAAAAGCCGATGGCCACGCGCTGGGAGGACGGCAAGCGCATGGTGGCCGCGGCCGATGCCGCCGGGGTGCGCCTGTTCGTGGTCAAGCAGAACCGCCGCAACGCCACCCTGCAGCTGCTCAAGCGCGCCGTCGACAAGAAGCGCTTCGGCCGCATCTACATGGTCAACCTGAACGTGTTCTGGACCCGGCCGCCCGAGTACTACAACAGCGCCAGATGGCGCGGCACCTGGGAATTCGACGGCGGCGCCTTCATGAACCAGGCCAGCCACTACGTCGACCTGATCGACTGGATCGTCGGCCCGGTCGAAAGCCTGCAGGCCTATACCGCCACCCTGGCGCGCGACATCGAGGTCGAGGACACCGGCGTGCTCAGCCTGCGCTGGCGCAACGGCGCGCTGGGCTCGATGAACGTCACCATGCTCACCTATCCGCGCAACATGGAAGGCTCGATCACGGTGCTGGGCGAACACGGCACGGTGCGCATCGGCGGCGTGGCGGTGAACGAGATCCAGCAATGGGAATTCGCCACGCCCGACCCGGACGACGACAAGGTGCGCGACGCCAGCTACGAGACGACCTCGGTCTACGGCTTCGGCCATCCGCTGTACTACGACAACGTGATCAAGGTCCTGCGCGGCGAGGCCGAGCCGGAAACCGACGGACGCGAGGGGCTGAAATCGCTGGAAGTCCTGATCGCCGCCTACAAGTCCGCGCGCGACGGCCAGCGCGTCGCCCTGCCGCTGGAATACTGACATGGGCGCCACCATCCATTCCAGCGCGATCGTCGATGACGGCGCCGTGCTCGGCGACGGCACTCGTGTCTGGCACTTCACCCACGTCTGCGCCGGGGCGCGCATCGGCGCCGGCTGCTCCCTGGGCCAGAACGTGTTCGTCGGCGACGACGTCGTCATCGGGAATAACGTCAAGATCCAGAACAACGTGTCGGTCTACGACGCCGTGACGCTGGAGGACGACGTGTTCTGCGGCCCGAGCATGGTGTTCACCAACGTCTACAACCCGCGTTCCGCGGTGACGCGCAAGCACGAATACCGGCGCACGCTGGTACGGCGCGGCGCCACCATTGGCGCCAACGCCACCATCGTGTGCGGGGTGACGGTCGGCGAACATGCCTTCGTCGGCGCCGGCGCGGTGGTCAAGCGCGACGTGCCGGCCTTCGCGCTGGTGGCCGGCGTGCCGGCGCGCCAGATCGGCTGGATCAGCCGTTTCGGCGAACGCCTGCCGCTGTCCCTGAGCGGCAACGGCGAGGCGCGCTGCACCCACACCGGCGACATCTACATACTGCGGGACGGCGTGTGCCTGCTGGCGCGCCGGACTTTCTCCGAACCGACCGAGTGAAGCGAACATGGAATTCATCGACCTCAAATCGCAATACCAGCAATCCCGTGAACTGATCAACGGGCGCATCCAGGCCGTGCTCGACCACGGCCAGTACATCATGGGGCCGGAGGTGGCGGAGCTCGAAGCGCGGCTCGCGGAGACCAGCGGTGCGCGCCATTGCGTCACGGTGTCGTCCGGCACCGAGGCGCTGCTGATCGCCCTGATGGCGCTCGGCATCGGCCCCGGCGACGAAGTCATCACCACGCCTTTCTCCTTCATCGCGACGGCCGAGGCCATCGTGCTGGCCGGCGCCAGGCCGGTGTTCGTCGACATCGATCCGGTGACCTGCAATATCGACCCGGCGCTGATCGAGGCCCGCATCACGCCCCGCACCCGCGCGATCATGCCGGTCTCGCTGTACGGCCAGCCGGCCGACATGGAGCGCATCAACCAGGTCGCACAGCGCCACGCCCTGCCGGTCATCGAAGACGCGGCCCAGAGCTTCGGCGCCACCGCCCATGGCAGGAAGAGCTGCAACCTGTCGACCATCGGCTGCACCAGCTTCTTCCCGAGCAAGCCGCTGGGCTGCTATGGCGATGGCGGGGCGCTGTTCACCAGCGACGATGCGCTGGCGGCGGCGGCGCGCGAAATCCGCGTGCACGGCCAGTCGCAGCGCTATGTGCATACCCGGATCGGCGTCGGCGGCCGCATGGACACCCTGCAATGCGCGGTCGTGCTGGCCAAGCTCGAAACGTTCGAACGGGAAGTCGCGCTGCGCGCCGAAGCCGCGGCCCGCTACAACGCGCTGCTGTCCGGCCGGGTCGGCCTGGTCGGCCTCCTGCCGGGGCACAGCAGCGTGTACGCGCAATACACGGTCGTGGTCGAGGAACGCGAGCGCATCCGCGCAGCCTTGCACGCGGCCGGGATTCCGACAGCGGTCCATTACCCGGTGCCGATCCACCGCCAGCCTGCCTATGCCTCGCTGGGCGCACCGGATGCCTGCCCGGTCGCCGTCGAGATGGCCGGCAAGGTGCTGAGCCTGCCAATGGGTCCTTACCTGTCCGCCGCCGATGCGCACCAGGTCGCGTCGACCTTGCTGCAATCGGTCGACGCGACACGGAGCTGCCGCGCGCAGGCCGAGGAACTACTGGGGTAATGGCTGTGACCAGAATTGCTCATCTCACCTCGGCCCATCCCCGCAACGATACCCGCATTTTCATCAAGCAGTGCCGGACCCTGGCCGCGCACGGCTATGAAGTCATACTGGTCGTGGCGGACGGCAAGGGAGACGACTGCAGGGACGGGGTGGCGGTCGCCGATGTGGGTCACCTGCCCGGGCGGTTCAAGCGCATCTTCACGACCACGCGCCGCGTCGCCGACAAGGCGGTGGCACTGGACGCCGATATCTATCACCTGCATGATCCCGAGCTGATTCCCACGGGCCTGAGGCTCAAGCGGCTCGGCAAGAAGGTGATCTTCGATTCGCACGAGGATGTGCCGCGGCAGCTGCTGGGCAAACCCTATCTCGGTCCGGTGTCGCGCAGGATCCTGTCGCGGACTTTTTCGATGTTCGAACGGTATGCCTGCGCGCGCTTCGACGGCATCGTCGCGGCGACTCCTTTTATCCGGGATAACTTCCTCAAGATCCATCCGCATACCGTCGACGTCAACAATTTCCCGATGATCGGTGAGCTCGACAGCGCGGCGCCGTGGGAACACAAACTGTCCGAAGTCTGCTATGTGGGCGGGATCGGCAGCATCCGCGGCATCCGCGAGCTGGTCCAGGCGGGCGAATTCCTCCAGTCGGCGGCGCGCCTGAACCTGGTCGGCACCTTCTCGGAGCCCGTAGTCGAAGCGGAAGCGAAGGCAGGGCCCGGATGGCGCCGGGTGAACGCCTGCGGCTTCCTCGACCGCGATGGCGTGCGCGAGGTGCTGAAACGTTCGCTGGCGGGCGTCGTGACCTTCCATCCGCTGCCGAACCATGTGGATTCCCTTCCAACGAAAATGTTCGAGTACATGTCGTCCGGCATTCCGGTGATTGCCTCGGATTTTCCACTGTGGCGCGAGATCATCGAAGGCAATCGCTGCGGCCTGTGCGTTGATCCGCTCGATTCCCGGGCGATCGCGGCTGCGATAGATTACCTCGTCACCCATCCGGACGCCGCGAAAGCCATGGGTGAAAACGGCCGCAGGGCCGTGCTCGAGAAATACAACTGGACCGTGCAGGCACGCAGGCTGACCGATTTCTACGGAGCGATTTCCCATGCCGAGCAAATTGTCGCAACTGCTTAATCTGGCCATCGATATCGGCAGGCTCCCGGTCGCCCATCTCGAATTTCGCCTGGACTTGAATCCCGACGAGGTTCGGCGCATGCACGCCCACTTCACCAGGCGCCATCCCAAACTCAAGATCGTCCAGAACAAATCCTTCGGCGCGGCACTGGTCGACCTGAAGCGCTACGGCAGCCGCGACCAGTACCTGGACAGTATCAAAGGCCGCAACTCGGGCGAACACCATGCCAGGAAAGCCCGCTCGCGCGGCTATGTCGTGGCCGAGATCGACAGGAACGATTTTGTCGACGAACTCCACGAGATCAACATTTCGCTCGATGCGCGCCAGGGCAGGCCGATGGACGCCGCATACCGGGAAAAGGTCACCCACTATTCCCCGGAAAGGAATTACAAGTATTACGGCGTGTTGAATCCGGATGGAAAACTGATGGCGTACAGCAACCTGGGCTTTTACGGCAATTTCGCCGCTTTCGACCGCCTGCTGGGCCTGCGCAACAACGACGGTGTGATGCACCTGATGGTCACCGAAATCGTCGGCCAGTTGATCGAAAGCCGGGCGTACGCCTATCTCATGTATGACACTTATTTCGGGGCCAGCCCTGGACTGCAGGCATTCAAGAAGATGCTTGGTTTTGAACCCTACCGCGCAAAATATTCACTCCAATGATCGGCTTACTCAGGCGACTCTACAGCGACTACGGGATGCCATCCCGCTTGTGCCTGCACGAGAAATTGATCCGTGCTGCGCTGGACGCTGGCTTCACCCAGACCTCGGTCCGGGAGTATTTCGACTCCATGCGTCATGGGCATGCTGTGCATCCCAAGGTCATCGTGCACAGGCATGACATCGACACCGATCTGCGAACGACGAGAAAATTGTTCGAGATCGAAAAGAAATATGGGATCAAGGCCAGCTACTATTTCAGGCTCTCCACGCTTGACTTCGGTCTCATGCGTGAAATCGAAGCCTATGGCAGCGAAGCCAGTTATCACTATGAGGAACTGGCCTCTTTTGCCAAGAGAAACAAGATAAAAGATCCCGCCCTGGTGCGAAATCGCCTCCCCGAGATCCGCGAGGCATTCCGCAAGAATTTCCACTGGCTCGAGCAGCAGCTCGGCACGAAGTTCAGGACCGTGGCTGGCCATGGCGATTTCGCGAACCGCCGGCTCAAACTGAACAACACCGAAATCCTCGCGGACCGCCAGTTGCGCGAGGACTGCGGCATCGAATGCGAAGCCTACGACCGCGACCTGCTCGACCATTTCGACATGTACATCGCCGACCGACCGCCCCCACAATACTACTGGCCGACTTCGCCCTTGAACGTGATCGGGATACACCACCGGATTTGCCTGGTAACCCATCCGAGACAGGTCGAAACGAACTGGAAGGAAAACACGAAGGACAATCTTTTCCGGTTTTATGAAGCCGTGACCTGGTAAAACAAGGAACCCGTCCATGAATCCCAAAAAAATCGTCACGGTAATCGGCGCTCGACCGCAATTCATCAAAGCCAGCGTGGTATCGGCATTGCTTGCCGAATCCGAAGGGCTGCATGAGGTCATGGTGCATACGGGCCAGCATTTCGACGCGAACATGTCGGACGTCTTCTTTGCGGAACTCGGCTTGCAGGCGCCTGCTTACCAGTGCGCCATCCACGGCGGCAATCATGGCGACATGACGGGACGGATGCTGATCGGGATCGAAAAGATCCTGTTGTCGGAAAAGCCGGATGCGGTCATGGTCTATGGCGATACCAACTCCACGCTCGCCGGCTCCCTGGCGGCAATCAAGTTGCACATCCCGGTCGCGCACGTCGAAGCGGGTCTGCGCTCCTTCAATATGAAATCGCCGGAGGAAGTCAACCGCATGTTGACTGACCGTGTATCGCGCTGGCTGTTCACTCCCAGCGAGGAAGCGGGCGCACATCTCCTGCGCGAGGGGGCCGCGCCGGACAGGATTCATCCGGTGGGCGACGTCATGGTCGATGTGGCGCTGCGCCATGGCGAGCGGGTCGGCCCCGGCGGCGGCGTGCTGGGCATGCTGCGCGAACGCCATGGCATCCAGCCCGGCGCCTACTGCCTGGCCACGATCCACCGCGCGGAGAACACCGACGATCCCGCCCGCCTGGCGACGATCGTCGATGCCCTTTCGCGCTTTTCGAGGGATATCCAGGTGGTGCTCCCCTTGCACCCGCGCACGCGCGCGATGCTGGCGCAGCAAGGCAGGCTCGATGCCCTGGAAAAGGCCGTGGTGCTGGTCGAGCCATTGGGCTATCTGGCGATGGTACAGCTGGAAAAGTACGCCGCCGTCATTGCCACCGACTCGGGCGGCGTCCAGAAAGAAGCCTTCTTCCATCGGGTCCCCTGCGTCACCTTGCGGGACGAGACGGAGTGGGTCGAACTGGTCAAGGCAGGATGGAACCGCCTGGCGCCGCCCATCGATGTGAGCGCCGTACTGCAGTCTCTTCGTGCGAGTCTGAACAGCATTGGAGCGGAGATTTCTCCTTATGGTGCAGGAGATGCCGCGGCAAACATCGTCAAGCGCCTTTCAGCCGACCTCAACTGATTTTTCCGCTTCCAGTAAAACCCGAATCGGTGCATCCACGCCGCTCCGGTCCCTCCTCCATCGAGTTGACGGCATGGCTCCTGCGCCAGTCATCGATTCCTTGCGCACCTCGAAAACACCACGCATTCCTGGAACGGTATGGGTGTTTCTTGATTCCTTAACCGGACACATCCTTCGGCATTATCTTAAAAGGCTGCAAATATTCCAGCAGATAGCAGACATGCCGGTCATGCCGATCGAAGCCTTACAGTTTTGCCATGCGTAAAATTTTTTCCCAAAAACACTGAACTTCGGAAATTTCCTCGGGTCATAAGTTGCTCCTTAGTTTGAATTTTGTGAGCTTCTTCATGTCCTTCCACAATTCCAAGTTCCTGCTGTCCGCTGTCATCCCTGCTATCCTGAGCGTCTGCGCCGCAAGCCCGGCGTCGGCTGCGACTGGCAACCTGTATGTCTCGCCGACCGGCAAAGACACCAACCCGGGCACCCAGACCGCACCGCTGCTGACCATTGCCCGCGCCGATGCGCTGGCCACCGCCGGCTACACCATCCACGTGGCTCCGGGCACCTACAAAGTGTCGGCGCCTTCGCTCGGCAGCATCGGTATCAGGACCATCCGCAGCGGCACCGCGACCGCCCGCATCCGCTTCGTCTCCGACGTCAAGTGGGGCGCCAAGATCGTCGTGTCCGGTACCGGCATCACCTGGAACTCGAAGGGCAGCTACGTCGACATCGACGGCTTCGACATCAGCGGCAGCGGTCGCCATGGCATCCTGGCCGACGGCAACCACCTGACCATCACCAATAACAACATCCACGACCTGACCATCAGCGGCGGCTGCAACGGCAGCGGCGGCGCGGCGATCGATACCAACGGCGGCTCGGGCGGCGTCCTGATCGATGCCAACCGGATCCGCAACATCGGCTACGCGATGATCGGCAGCTGCAACACCGTGCAGGGTATCTACATCGCCAACCCGAACAACGTCGTGACCAACAACATCGTATCGGGCGTGGCCGCAGTGGCGATCCAGCAATGGCACGGTGCGACGGCCTCGACCATCGTCAACAACACCATCTTCCACAGCAAGGAAGGCATCCTGATCGGCCAGGGCGACGCCGGCACCTTGCCGGGTGGCTCGGCCAACAACTACGTCGCCAACAACATCGTGTACGACAACACGGCCTACGGCATCATCGAGGCCGGCGTGGTGGGCACCAACAACCGCTACGTCAACAACCTGGTTTACAAGAGCGGCACCAATGTGAAGATGGTGAAGGGTGCGGTCAGCGGCACCATCGTCGCCGATCCGAAGTTCGTCAGCTACCTCACCAACGGCAGCGGCGATTACCACCTGCAGAGCACCTCGCCGGCCATCGGCAAGGGTTTGACCACCTACCCACTGACCACCGACGTCGACGGCGCATCCCGTATCGGTCTGCCGCGCAGCGTCGGCGCCTACAAGTAATCCAAAGCGTTTTCCCTTCGATGCGACGCTGCGCCGTACGGACAGCATCGCCATCACAGCAAGCCAGGCCGGGCGCATTGCCCGGCTCTCCTCCGGCCCAGCCCGGCCTGGCGAGCTTCTTCCCTCCCTCATCCCTTGCTTGGCTCGACCAGCGGCATTCCGCTTCGTCAGCCCGCCCTTCCGTTCAATTAAGATGCATTTCTCGAATTCACTAAATAGTGCATGTTTGAAATGTTGTTCTTTTTAGTATTGGCGTTGGTAATCTTTGTTTTTAAAGCGGACCATGCAATAACAATTTTGCCACACGAAAATTTTTCCGCAAAAACACTGAACTTTGGAAATTTCCTCCGGTCATAAGTTACTCCTTCGTTTGTGAGTACCTACATGTCCTTCCGCAATTCCAAGTTCCTGCTGTCCGCTGTCATCCCCGCTATCCTGAGCGTCTGCACCGCAAGCCCGGCGTCGGCTGCGACCGGCAACCTGTATGTTTCGCCGACCGGCAAAGACACCAACCCGGGCACCCAGACCGCACCTCTGCTGACCATTGCCCGCGCCGATGCGCTGGCCAGCCCCGGCTACACCATCCACGTGGCTCCGGGCACCTACAAAGTGTCGGCGCCTTCGCTCGGCAGCATCGGTATCAGGACCATCCGCAGCGGCACCGCGACCGCCCGCATCCGCTTCGTCTCCGACGTCAAGTGG
Source organism: Telluria sp. Soil_C_11 (assembly GCF_057657395.1). Taxonomy (NCBI): domain Bacteria; kingdom Pseudomonadati; phylum Pseudomonadota; class Betaproteobacteria; order Burkholderiales; family Oxalobacteraceae; genus Telluria; species Telluria sp. Soil_C_11. The sequence continues at coordinate 67,452 of NZ_JBDGIN010000012.1, forward strand.
GGCGCCAAGATCGTCGTGTCCGGTACCGGCATCACCTGGAACTCGAAGGGCAGCTACGTCGACATCGACGGCTTCGACATCAGCGGCAGCGGCCGCCATGGCATCCTGGCCGACGGCAACCACCTGACCATCACCAATAACAACATCCACGACCTGACCATCAGCGGCGGCTGCAACGGCAGCGGCGGCGCGGCGATCGATACCAACGGCGGCTCGGGCGGCGTCCTGATCAATGCCAACCGGATCCGCAACATCGGCTACGCGATGATCGGCAGCTGCAACACCGTGCAGGGTATCTACATCGCCAACCCGAACAACGTCGTGACCAACAACATCGTATCGGGCGTGGCCGCAGTGGCGATCCAGCAATGGCACGGCGCGACGGCATCGACCATCGTCAACAACACCGTCTTCCACAGCAAGGAAGGCATCCTGATCGGCCAGGGCGACGCCGGCACCTTGCCGGGCGGTTCGGCCAACAACTACGTCGCCAACAACATCGTGTACGACAACACGGCCTACGGCATCATCGAGGCCGGCGTGGTGGGCACCAACAACCGCTACGTCAACAACGTCGTCTACAAGAGCGGCACCAATGTGAAGATGGTGAAGGGTGCGGTCAGCGGCACCATCGTCGCCGATCCGAAGTTTGTCAGCTACCTCACCAACGGCAGCGGCGATTACCACCTGCAGAGCACCTCGCCGGCCATCGGCAAGGGTTCGACCACCTACCCGCTGACCACCGATGTCGACGGCGCATCCCGTGTCGGCCTGCCGCGCAGCATCGGCGCCTACAAGTAATCCAAAACGTTTTCCCTTCGATGCGATGCTGCGCCGTACCGGCAGCATCGCCATCACAGCAAGCCAGGCCGGGCGCATTGCCCCGGTTCCCCTCCATGCCGGTCCGGCCTGGCGAGCTTCTTTCCTCCCCCCGTATTTCCCCAGCCCTCTACCCGATCAGCTACCGATCGGCGTTTCTTTGCGCCCGAATTTTCAATTAAGAATTATTTCCATGACTTACTTCTCGTGAGTCGTTGGACATAATTGTTGAGAGAAAATGCATTTTAGTTTCATAAGCGCAACGAATTGCCCGGATATTTTCCGATGAAAAATTTTTTTCGAAAAATTCGTGAACTTAAGCAATTTCCTCTAGTCATAAGTAACTCATCAGTTTGAGGAATTGATTTTGAAGACTACGAAAACGCTCGCACCACAAACCCGTTTCTTACTTTCTAGCATTATTCCTGCATTCCTGGCCGCCTGGGCCGTGGGCCCAGCCGCAGCCGCGACGACGAAAGACTTGTACGTCGCGCCGAACGGCAAGGATACGAATCCCGGCACCCAGACCGCTCCCCTGCTGACCATCGCGCGCGCCGATGCGCTGGCCGGCCCCGGCTACACCATCCACGTGGCCCCGGGCACCTATAAAGTGTCGGCCCCCTCGCTCGGCAGCGTCGGCATCCGGACCAGCCACAGCGGCACCGCTTCCGCACGCATCAAGTTCGTCTCCACCGTCAAGGGCGGCGCCAAGATCGTCGTGTCCGGTACCGGCATCACCTGGAACTCGAAGGGCAGCTACGTCGACATCGACGGCTTCGACATCAGCGGCAGCGGCCGCCACGGCATCCTGGCCGATGGCACCAACCTGACCATCACCAACAACAACATTCATGACCTGACCATCAGCGGCGGCTGCAACGGCAGCGGCGGCGCGGCGATCGATACCAACGGCGGCGCCGGCGGCGTTGTGATCAATGGCAATATCATCCGCAACATCGGCTACGCGATGATCGGCCGCTGCAACACCGTGCAGGGCATCTACATCGCCAACCCGAACAACGTCGTGACCAACAACATCGTATCGGGCGTGGCCGCAGTGGCGATCCAGCAATGGCACGGCGCGACGGCCTCGACCATCGTCAACAACACCGTCTTCCACAGCAAGGAAGGCATCCTGATCGGCCAGGGCGACGCCGGCACCTTGCCGGGCGGTTCGGCCAACAACTACGTCGCCAACAACATCGTGTACGACAACACGGCCTACGGCATCATCGAAGCCGGCGTGGTCGGCACCAACAACCGCTACGTCAACAACCTCGTCTACTCGAGTGGCACCAATGTGAAGATGGTGAAGGGCGCGGTCAGCGGCACCATTACGGCCGATCCGAAGTTCGTCAAGTACGTGGCCAACGGCAGCGGCGACTACCACCTGCAGAGCACCTCGCCGGCCATCGGCAAGGGCACCACGGCCTACGCCCTGGCGGCCGACATCGACGGCGTGTCGCGCCTGGGCGGCAAGATCGATCTTGGCGCCTACCAGGCCTCGAGCGGGACCTCTGCCCCGGCCCCCACGCCGCCGGCACCGACTCCGGAGCCCACCGAGCCCGCCGGCCGCCAGCTCTACGTGGCGACGAACGGCTCCGACGCCAACCCGGGCACGGAAGCGCAACCGTTCGCGACGATCGCGCGCGCCGATGCCGTCGCGGTGGCGGGCGATACCGTCAACGTGGCGCAGGGCACCTACAATGTGTCCGCACCGGGCGACACCGCGGCCGGCATCGTGACTGCGAAGAGCGGCACGGCCACGGCCCGCATCAAATTCGTCTCGCAGGTGAAGTGGGGCGCGAAGATCGTCGTCAGCGGTTCCGGCACGGCCTGGAATTCGAAAGGCAACTATGTCGATATCTCCGGCTTCGACATCACCGGCAGCGGCCGGATCGGCCTGTTCGCCAGCGGCGCCTACACGTCCATCAAGAACAATGCCGTCCACGACCTGTCCATCAGCGGCGGCTGCAACGGCAAGGTCGGCGCCGCCATCCAGGTCGATGGCAGCGTGGGCCAGGCCGACGTCTCGGCCAACGTCGTCCGCAACATCGGCGTGTCGATGCTCGGTTCGTGCAATTCGATCCAGGGCATCTACATTGCGAGCACCGGTACGATCGTCCGCAACAACATCGTCTCGGGCGTCGCGGCGGTCGGCATCCAGCAGTGGCAGGATGCGACGAATTCGACGATCGTGAACAACACCGTCTTCCATTCGAAGATCGGCGTCCTGATCGGCGATGGCGACGCAGGTGCGCTGGCACGCGGTTCGGAAAATAACGTTGTTGCCAACAACCTTATCTACGACAACATCACCTACGGCATCGTCGAAGGGGGCACCGTCGGCAGCAACAACCGTTACGTCAACAACCTCGTGTATGCGAGCGGAACGCCGGTACGCGCGGCAGGCAAGGTCTCCGGCACCATGACTGCCAACCCGCAGTTCAAGAGCTACAAGGCGGACGGCTCCGGCGATTATCATCTCCTGAGCACTTCGCCGGCCCTCAACAAGGGGGCCGCACCGTATGCGCCGCCGACCGATTTCGATGGCAGCGTCCGCGACGCGACCCCGAATATCGGTGCCTACTGATCATTGATCTGTTAGGGTAAGGCAGCGGGGACCGCGTGCCGATGGCACATCGTCCCCGCTGCTGATCGAACTCAAGTCCACGCTTTGCGGATCTCGCGTGCGATCAAACGTCGCGCCCATTGTTAAGTACAACATTTTCCAGTTGTACCTCATGGGATGCGACGATGAAAACGATACTTCTGACAGGATGGTGGTGTGCGGCGCGCCTGGCCTGCCTGGGCCTTGCGGTGCTGCTCGCGTCCTGCGCCGGCACCAAACACCTTTACGTGGCGCCCCAGGGCGCCGATTCCAATCCAGGGACCAGGGAAGCGCCCTTCCGGACCATCGCCCGCGCAGATGCGGCCGCGGCCGCCGGCTACACCATTCACGTGGCCCCCGGCAGTTACCAGGTCGCCGCGCCAGGCGCGCACAGCGCCGGCATCGCCACCTCCCGCAGCGGCACCGCCGACGCACGGATCAGGTTCGTCTCCGAGGTGAAATGGGGAGCGAAAATCATCGTGTCCGGCACCGGCATCGCCTGGCGTTCGAAGGGAAGTTATGTCGACATCGACGGTTTCGACATCAGCGGCAGCGGCCGGCACGGTATCGTGGCCGAGGGCGCGCATCTCACCATCACGAATAACTTCATCCATGACCTGACCGTCAGCGGCGGCTGCAGCGGCAGCGGCGGCGCCGCCATCGACACCAATGGCGGCCCCGGCCATGTGCTCATCAAGGGCAATGTGGTCAGGAACATCGGTGTTGCCATGACCGGCAAGTGCAATACCGTCCAGGGCATTTATATCGCCAACCCGAACAACACGGTGGTCAATAACGTCGTCTCCGGCGTCGCGGCCGCCGGCATCCAGCAATGGCATGGCGCAACCGATTCGACGATCGTGAACAATACCGTCTTCCGCTGCAAAGTCGGGATTCTCATCGGCGGCGGGGACGCTGGCGTCTTGCCGGACGGGTCAAAAAATAACTATGTCGCCAACAACATCGTCTATGACAACATCACCTTCGGTATCGTCGAAGGCGGCAAGGTCGGCGGCAACAACCGGTATGTCGATAACCTGGTGCATTCGAGCGGTGCCGGCATCTCGGTCACGGGCGAGGTCAGCGGCACCATTGCCGCCGATCCGGAATTCGTCGATTACCAGGCGGACGGCTCCGGCGACTACCGCCTCAGGAAAACGTCTCCGGGGATCAGGAAGAGCGCCAAGGTGTCCGAACGCCCGGCAAGCGCCGCCGATGCTTCCCACGCGGCGCCGGCTGAGCTCGGCGCTTACAACGCCACGCCCTCCGTCCCCTAACGAAGGGAATGGGGTGCCGGCGGATGCGCGGCGCACACATTCACCGGCCGGGTCCATCGGTAAGGTTGATCGCGCCCCGAAAGAAACAGCGCCACGTCGACGAGGCGGTGGCTGACCACCGACGGCTTCAGGCCGCAGATGACGACGAATGCGAACAGGCTGGCTGGCGCAGCCCAGGCACTGGCGCGCGGCGCAGGCAGCGTCGTCGCGAGACGCAGGAAGACCAGGCCGGCGGCCACCCCGAGAATCGAACTGGCGACGACCTCGGAAACCGTGTGGAACCCGAACATCACGAGCAGGACACCGATCCCCATGCCCAACAGGATCCCCAGGGCCACACCGGCCATGCGCCAGCGCACCGGCGCAGCTTGCAGAACGACGAAGAACAGCACAGGAATGACCGCCGTGGCGCGCCAGGCATGACCGCTGAGGGCCTTGAAGCCAAGCGCGGGCAGCTCGAGTCCCCAGCCCAGGAATCCGATCTTCGAGAGCGCCACCAGGCCGAGGCCCGCGGAAAAGATCAGGCACCACCACCAGGCCTGCTTCCATGCGCGCGCAGCGGCCAGCCAGGCGGCGATCGCTCCCGCCGCCGGCACCATAACCGCCGTATGGCCGATATCGATGACGTACATCCACGGGGTCATGTCGCAGACAAGGTCACGGTTTTTCGGCCATCGAGAAGACGTCCCGGATCGCCTGGCAGGTCCTGTCGATGTCGGCCTCCGTCAGCGTCGGGTGCACGAGAAACATCAGGCTCGTTTCGCCCAGTTCCCTGGCAACTTTCAGGCGCTCCTTCGGACGGTAGGCGGTGTCATCGAAGGCCTTTTCCAGATACAGCTCCGGGCAGGTGCCCTGCATGCATGGCACGCCCCGCGCGGCAATTTCATCGACGATGCGGTCCCTGGTCCAGCCCTCGGCCAGCTTGCCCGGTTCGACAAAGGCATAGAACTTGTAGCAGGCGTGTTCCACATTGGCCGGCACAAGCGGCACCCGCAATGCAGCGGACTGCCTGCATGTGGCGGCGATGCGCCGCGCATTCGCCTGCCGCTGCGCGGTCCACGAGGCCATCCGCTGCAGCTGGATGCGGCCGATCACGGCCTGGGTTTCCAGCATCCGCCAATTGGTGCCGAAGGAATCGTGGACCCAGCGATAGCCCGGCGGATGCTCGCGCTCGTACATCGCTTCCCAGGATTTGCCATGGTCTTTGTAGGACCACATATCCCGCCACCATGTCCGGGAATTGGTGGTGACCATGCCGCCCTCCCCGCCCGTCGTCATGATCTTGTCCTGGCAAAAGGACCATGCGCCGATATGCCCGATGCCGCCGACCATGCGACCCTTGTAACGCGCTCCATGGGCCTGCGCGCAATCCTCGATCACGAACAGGCCATGCGCTTCGGCGAGCTCCATGATCGGGTCCATGTCGCACGGCCATCCCGCCAGGTGCACGCAGATGATGGCCCTGGTGCGCGGCGTGAGCACCGCCCGGATCGTTTCGGCCGTGATGTTCTGGCTGTCGCGGTCGACATCCGCGAACACGGGAATCGCACCGGCATTCACGATGCAGCTGGCCGAAGCAAGAAAGGTTCTCGGCGTGACGATCACTTCGTCGCCGTCCGCTATGTGAAGCGCCTTGAGCGCCAAGTCGAGCGCCAGCGTGCCGTTCGACAGGGCGACGGCATATTCCGTTCCGACCCAGGCCGCGAATTCCTTCTCGAATTCGCGGCATTCGGTGCCCGTCCAATAATTGACTTTATTCGACAGGATGACATTCTTTACGGCGGTGGCTTCCTCGATCGAGAAACTGGGCCAGGTGGCGCATAAGGCATTCATGTGATCACCCAAGAATAGTGTGGACGATATACTTCACATCGCGCAGCAACGAGTAATTGACGAAATACTCCCTGTTGATTCGCACCTTGTCGGGCCAGATGACCCGATCGTTGTATGTTTCCGGATCGTCGACCGCGGCCAGTATCGACTCTTCATCCTTGTACTTGATCGAGGCCGGCCCCGTGATCCCTGGCCGCAGCAACAAGATGACCTTATCCCTGCCCTGCAACCGGTCCGCATAACCAGGCACATCGGGCCTGGGCCCCACGATACTCATGCTGCCGACCAGCACATTGAACAATTGCGGCAATTCGTCGAGTTTGTATTTCCTGAATACCCTGCCGGAACGGGTGATCGAACACAGGTTGCTGGACGCGATGGGGCTACGCCTGCCGCTTGCCGGATACATGGTCTTGATCTTGCAGACATGGATGATTCGTCCATGCCGCCCGATGCGCTTCTGGATGAAGAAGCCATTGCTGCGGGTTTCCAGGGCCGCAACGATCCAGCATACGCAGATGATGGGCGACAGCACGATGAGGCCGCCGAGTGAGGCGACAAGATCGAAGGTCCGCTTCAAGAAAATATCGGTTCTGGACATGCGCACCACCTTTATCGGATCAGGAAACACACGCGGCCAGGAAACGCCTGCTTAGAATGGGATAGGTCAGGTGATCCATCACGAAGTCCCTGCCCCGCTGCCCCATCGCCTGGCGTTCGCCCGGGGTGAGGGAAAGCAGGCGTCGAATGCCCATTGCCGTCGCTTCCGGGTCTTCCGGTGCGACCGTCAGTCCGCACCCCGCTTCTCCCACCGGGTCATTGCCTGCCTCGACGGCGTGCAAAACCGGCCGGGCCGCCATCATGTAATCCATCAGCTTGTTGGGAGCGATCCCGAAGCGGTAAAGCGATTGCCGGCGCCAGCCGATATAGGCCAGGTCGAACCGCTGCAACAGTGCCGGGACCTGCTCCTTGATGACGGGATCGATGAACAGGACATTTCGCAACTGCTCCGTCCGTGCCCGCGCCTGCAGGCCGGGCTTTTCCGGTCCGCCTCCCACCAGCACGAAGGACACGTTCTCCTCGCGCATCAGGCGTGCGGCATCAAGAAAGGTGTTCAAGGAGTTCGATATGCCGTGCGTGCCGGCGTAGCCGACAATGGCATTCCCCGTGCGCGCCAGCGCGGCCAGCGTGTCATCCACGCCCGCTTCCAATGCGGGGAGCGTACCGGCCCATTCCTGTGGATCGACGCCATTGGGCACGATGTGCAGCCGCTCGAGCGGCATCCCATGCGATGCCACATGCTGGTGGACTTTCGGAAGCATGGACACGACGGCATCCGCATGACGATAAACGTCATCCTCGGCCGCCTTGACGACCATGATGAAAGGATGCCATCTCGGCATGCCGCCGAGTTCCATGGGCGTGAGCGGCCACAGATCGTGAAGCTCGAATACAAGCCGGGCGCGGCAAAGTTTTGCGATGCGATGGGCAGGCCAGATATCCATCGGATAGGTGCTGGATGCGATCACGACATCGGGCGCGTACGCTGACAGGCGCCGGCTTTCACGGTACAAGGCGCGCACGAACGAGGCCATATTGCGCACCCGCCCAACACCATTTCCGCGATAGGGCTGCGTTTTGAGCCAGGTGTACTGAATGCCATCGATGAGCTCATCAAACCTGGTGCAGGCGCCAAGCCCGGGTTGGCGGGCGCGGATATGCGACTGGTCGGCGGCGACGATGTTGACCTCGTGCCCTGCCCGTACCCATTCCCGCGCAAGGTAATAAGGGCGGTACTCCATGCCATGTCGAGGAGAGCCCGCGTAATGGTTAATGTAGAGAATGCGCATGATGTCGAAGCTGGATTAACGTTCGAGCCGGTTCCTCTTCCGGTACCTGTATCTCGCAAAAGCACCCATGGCCGCGCCGACGCTCATGTCGGGCATATTTTTGGCGGTAAGCGCCCACAGTATCGTGATGCAGATGAGTGCCCAGGCCAGGACGAAGTAAGAGGATTTCGTCTTCGAAAAAAAGCCGTTGAAGAACAGCCAGACGGCGTGCGACAGCAATAGCGACAGGAAGAAAATGAATCCGAACAGGCCGAAGTCGACCCAGGCGCACAGCACGTTATGCGCGTAATGGCCGTCGGGGTAGCTGGCGAAATCGCCGAAGATCGGGTTTTCCGAAATGGTGCGTATTGCATTCTGCGACAGATGCTCACGCGCGACAGCCGAGGTGGAATGCGACAGGTCGAGCAGCTGCAGGATGCGGTTCTCGGGCAACATGCTCGTGATCTGGTCGATGCCGCCCATGGTCAGGCCGATGATGAACACGAGCACGGAGATCGCGTACAACCTGTGTTTCGCGTAATACAGCTCAATGACGGGGATCAGGAACATGGCCCCGGAGAATTCGCTTCGTGCGCCATTCAGGAACAGCGCGCACGCGCCGATTGCGTAAAACACATACCGTATTGCCATGGACCGGACCACGGCAATCATGACGATGTATGTGTAGATATATGACCGGGCAAACCCCTGGTAGGTCGCAAGATTGTCCGGGCTCTTCGATTCCCCGAGAGCTTGCAGGAAGAAGAATCCGCCGATCGAAAAATAATAGGTGATCACCGACATGACCAGGAGCGACAAGGCAGTGACCAGAATGAGCCGTTTGTTCTCGAGATCGATCAACCGGAAGATGACATAGGTTTCGAAGCAGAAGATCATGCTTTGGGTATACCTCTCGATGATGATCGGATCTGCCCCTGCCACATAATTAATGATCAGGATGGAAAAATAGTAGATAACAAAAAGAACGATCCACGCGTCCATGCGGGACAAATAATTCTTGTTCCGCTTGACTGTCCCGATAAACACGATGGCCAGTGCAGGCAGCAGGAGTAATGCGACGAGCGTGAAATACCCGCCCAGGTAGGCGCCGATCATACCGAGGCCAAGCAGCGTCTGATAAAAGAAAAAGCCTGGATACAGCAAGAGAAATGCGGCGTGGACCGTGAACTGCTGGCTGACGCCGATCACTGGCCGGCTTGTCAACGTACCGGTAGCTTGCATGATTTTCCGTCCCTGATATCGCTGAGTTTTTTCAACCACCATTAATCGACTGCGAATTTCCAAGACTGCCGCTCACTGCCGGAGCATTTTTGGAAAACCTGTAGGACAAAAGCAGATAGACGATATACAGGGCCGAATAAGCAACGGTGTAGTTGAACAAAACCTGTTTCAAAGAGATCGGCGCCAGGAATACGGAAATGGTCGTAATGAACAATGCGACCTGCCACAGGAGTTCGACCTTCTGCTTGCCGGCCACAAAAAATACATAACTCAAGGGGCTGGCGACGAAATTCAGGAAGTACAGTGGAGCGAGGATGCGGGCGAACTCCCCGGCCTCGCGCCACGGTTTGCCGAATACCCAGGCACAGAGATCTGGAGCAAAAAGAAAGATGAACAGCACGGGCCCGGAACCGAGCAGGACAAGTGCCTTGAACGTGCTGCGAAACGCTTCCCGACAATTACCCAAAGTCTGGTACTCATGTACCGACTGGCGTTTGAACACCTCGAGGACCGACGCCGCCAACAGCGAAATCGGGGCCGTCAATATGCGCTCTGTCAGCGCAAACAACCCCGCCGCGAAGAGACCGTATTTCGCACCGATCAGGAAAAGTGGAAACTTTCCTGCCGCTGTGTTCAGCAGGCCGGCCGGCAGGGAGAAACGCCAGAATGACTCGTGCTTTTTGAGGTAATTCAGCTGTGAACGGGTTGGCACGAGGGATAGGTTCGGCCGTGGCGGCGACAACAGGAACATCGCCGCCGCCACGCCCATTGTCATTCCCAGGATCTGCCCAGCCAGCAAGGCTCCCCGACCGGCGCCAATGAATAGCAGCACCAGCTGGCCCAGGGCGATCGTCCCCGCACCGCAGATCTTGGCCATCGCAGTCTTGGCAAAGGCGTTGTAGGAAGTCGCGTAAGCGACCAGGGCCGAGTTATAGGCCATTAACCAAGCGCCAAGGCCGACCGTCATCAGTCCAAGCCAGGACATTTGTTGCGCTTGCTGAAAACCGGCAAGATGGGCGATGACTGCAAGGCAAGTGATCAGTATCGCGAATACGGTCGAAAAATACGCGACCACGCTGAAGCAGGTTTGCTGTTCGTCCGAATCGTGGTCCAGAATCATCGCCGCTTCGAGCCGCAAGGTCGCAACCGTGGCGGTAATCGCGATCACGCCCAGCCAGACGCTGAATTCGCCAAGATCCGCAGGCGTGCACAGACGCGTGATGAGTGGCGAAACCAGAATCGGCAAGACTTGCGCTATCACGGTGCCCGTCAGGACTGTTGTAGCGTGCTTCCAAAAAACAGGTAAATTCATATTGGCAACTATGGCTTTGTACCGCATATCCAACGAGATACGTGGACTAAATGGGAGCATCCTTTGCGATCGGGCCTGCGGCCGGACCTTTGCTGAAAAAGTGTCGGCGCATGAGCCGTCGGCCTAGCCAATAGGGGCAACAGGGTGAGCTGAGTTTGACCAAGCTATTTCCCGTCAATCATTCTGGAGCAGCATGTCTTCGAATACGCGCATTCCTCCAAGGCCCTCCCTGCGCAATTATCATATCGTTGAGATTTGATGGATTGACAGTCATCAATCCAACTTGCCTACATTTCCATTGAAAAATTTCCGCATTCAGCGAGAAATAGCCGAATATCGCTATCAGCTTTCCTTTGTGCGCGTCAGCACCATTGACTCAGGAAAATTATCCGAATGTTTTCCAAATCGAATTTCGTGAATAGCCAAGCTGCGAGAATGCCGACATGCAAATACATGACCGAGAAAAGTACGAAATAAGCCTGATTAATTTGCGACCCCACAAAACTTGAAGTGATGCCTGTGCAAACGGATTCTCCGAAAGCTCCACACTCCCGATTATTTGCGTCTTTTCAAAAACGATGGCTGGTCGGATTGATATTGTCGGGAATTGAATATGACATAGCCTGCCTCATCAATATCAAGGAGACCCGAATGCATTCACGAAAGATGGTCCGTCTGACCGTCCAGCGAACCGGTCAGCTCGATGACGTAAGCTGGCGCTCGATCCTCATTTCCCTGCTGCGGGGCCTGGCTGCTTTCATTGTCGTCGTCGCTCATTTACGCGCGGCGATGTACCCCGGCCTGCGCGCCGTCGCCGATCCACCGCTCTGGTTCAAGGGCCTGGCCTTCGTCAGCGGCTTCGCCCACCAGGCGGTGCTGGTATTTTTCGTGATCAGCGGCTGGCTGGTCGGAGGAAGTCTGCTCAACAAAATCGGGCAGCCCGGTGCGATCGCCAATTACGCGATCGACCGTGTCACGCGGCTGTGGACCGTATTGATACCCACTTTCCTGCTGACGCTCCTCTTTGCCGGCGTGACCGGCGCCGTCAGCCTCAACGGATTCGACTTTTCTCCCGACAACCCTTACTCGGCAGTCAATTTCCTCGGCAGCCTCGTCGGTTTGCAACGCGTGCTGCTGCAGGATTTCGGCGGCAACTTCCCGCTCTGGAGCCTTGCCAACGAGACCTGGTATTACCTGCTGTTTCCTGTGCTGACAGTGGCGTGTACGGCGCGCAAGCCTGTCGTGCGCATCGCCTGTACCACCGGGCTTGTTCTACTGTGCGTTCAATTGCCCACCTCGATCGTCGCTTACTTCCTGATCTGGCTGCTCGGCGTGCTGTTCTCGCGCATCCGTATCGAATGCAGCGACATTGCACGCTGGGCCTGGGCGCTGCTCGTGGTTGCAGGGGCGGCCTACTTCCGGCTGACAGGAGAACTCGACGCATTCGAGATCACGACGCTCGGACAGGACCTCGTGTGCAGCCTCCTCTACCTGGTGCTGCTGTCGAGCCTGCAATTCGAGGCTTCGGCAGCGTCTGCACTGAAAGGGCCTGTCCAGCGGGTCGGCAAGTTCTTCGCTGAGTTTTCATTCAGCCTGTATGTGCTCCATGTGCCCCTCATCGGTCTGTTACACCACTTGAGCACGAATCAACTCGGCTTGCGCCAGCTGTCGCCAGCGGCGCCCTTGCATGCCCTGATTTACTTCGGCATGCTCGCCGCCATCATGGTCTCGGCTTACCTGTCCTATCTGCTTTTCGAATCCAGGACTTATCGCATCCGCATTGCGGCGAAACGCGTCTTCCTCCAGCGTCCTGCGGTCCAGCCGAAAGGCAACGCGGTATCGACCGAGCGTTGAATCGGACAGTCGAAGCCTGTTCTGATTCGAAACCAGCGCGGCCAGATCGACGAGATCTGGCCGCGAGTTGTATGCAGTCGACTGCCGCGAATGAACCGATGCAGACGCGCTCAGCCCGCAAATGCCAGTTGACCTGCCGGCGTCGCCTGGTGCAATGCACTGTACCGGCCGATACCGTAGGTCATATCGTTGAACAGAACGCCTTGTGGAGACATGCCGGCATAGTTCAGCCGCTTGATCGACTCGGTAATCTCGGCTTCGGTCGTGACGCTTGCGCGTGCGAGCAGGAAGACGGCGCCGGCCCGGGCGCCGATGATCAGTGCATCCGCGGCCGCCAGAATCGGTGGCGTGTCGATTAACACCAGGTCGTAATCGGCGCTCAGGGTCTCGAGCAGTGCGCTCAGATTTACATCCAGCAGGAATTCGGAGCGATTCAGTGGCAGCGGACCGGTCGGGATGAAGTCCAGGTTCTCGACCACATCATGGTGGATGATTTCCGTGGCGCTGGCTGCCCCGCTGATGGCCTTGGACAGGCCCTGGTCACGGTTGACGCCGAAATAGCGATGCAGGCGGCCACTCCGGAAATCGGCATCGATCAACAGCACCCGCTTGCCGGCGGCCGCCATCACGACCGCGAAATTCGCCGTCACGAAGGACTTGCCCAGGCCTTGCGTGGGTCCGGCAAACAGGACGACGTTGTTCTTGAAATGCGGCATGGAGTACTGCAGGGCCGCCCGGAAGCTGCGCAGGCTTTCTACCGCGGCATCCTCCGGGATGATGCTGGCCAGCAGCGGCAGCGGCTCGGCGTCGTCCCTGGCCTTGCGCATCAGCTTGTCCTGGTTGCTGCTGTGGGGAATGGTCGCGTAGACCACGCGTGCGCGCAGCAAGCGTTCGATCTTCTGCGGATCGTCGATCCCGCCCTTCATCGCCTTGCGCGCGAAGGCGACCAGGGTGCCAAGGAAGAGACCGGTAACCACCGCCAGGGCCACGATCAAGGGACGGTTCGGCTTGATCGGCTTTTCCGGCGGCACCGGCGCATCGACCATCCGCACATTGCTGACGCGTCCGACGGAAATCAGGCGCAGTTGCTGGGCCGTATTCGACAGCGCCGTGTAGAGGTCGGTATTCACCTTGATATCGCGGGTCAGGCGCGCTTCGTCCTGCTCCAGCACCGGCAAGGCCTTGATGCGTGCGTTGACTTCTTCGATCTCCGCTTCCACTTCCTTGTGCTGGCGATTGATGGCCGCGACGATCGGGTGGTCTTCCGTGAAGCGCGCCAGCAGCTCGGTCTTTTTCTGGATCAGGTCGATCCGGCGCGCACGGGCCGCGGCAGCCTGTGCCAGGCTCATCCGGGCTTCTTCCTGCAGGTCCACGGTTCCGTTGGCATTGCGGAACTGGTTGTAGCGGTCCTCGGCCTGCTCGAGCTGGCGCTTCAGGATGGGCAGTTGCTGGTTCAGGAAAGCCAGCGACTTTTCCGCCTCCTCCGTTTTGCGGGCGAGGTTCTGGCGCATGTACTCGCGGCCGATTTCGCTGAGCAGGGTGTGCGTGCGGCGGGCATTCTCCCCTTGCAGCTTGACCTCGATGATCCCGGACTGCTTGCCCTGTTCGGTGATCACGAGGGCGCCCTGGATGGCCTGGATCATCGCCACGCGCGAGATACGGCGCAGGCGGAAGCGGGCCCCGGCATTCGCCGCCATGCGGTCCACCTTCAGCTCGATGGTGCCTTCCGGAGTCGGGACCCGGTAACCCAGGCCGACCGCGCCGTCGAAAGCGATGCGCTGGCCGCCGCCCGAGAAGCGGTAGCTGCCATTGCCGAGCGCAGTCAGGGTAAATTCGCGGCCCAGCCAGGACTCGGGCACTTCGAACACGGACACCTCGGCCTTCTCGGCTCCCCAGACATAGCCGCCATACCCGAACAGGCCGGGCTCGGACAGCGCATTGTTGTTCTGGTTGGCGAACCAGAATCCGGCGATCGGGAAGTACTTCGGCTGCACGTCGATATACAGCTGCAGGTTGTCGACCGCGCGCGAGACCACCATGCGCGAGCGCAGCAGTTCCATTTCGGCGATGGCCGCCTTCTTGGTCTCGAACAGCGAGGAGGCTTCGCTCAGGATGTTCTTCGACGCGTTCGGGCTTTCCTCTTCGACGTGGATCATCAGGTTGGATTCGTACACGGGCTTGGCGACGAGGGCGTAGAGCACCGCGACCAGGGTGATGAAGGCGGTGATCCCGCCGATCAGCCAGCGGCTGTCGTAGAGAGTGTGGAAATATCCCTTGAGGTCGAAAGCGGGCTCATCCGACGGTCCCTCGACGGTACGGATGTCGAAGGGAATGCCGACGATCGGACTGGGGTGGACGACGCGGCTCAGGGAATTCGATTCGCCATGGATATTCATGAGGTCGTGCTCCGTGCGATTGGTCAGGGCCTGGTGGTCGCGCTCACTGCCGACGTCAGCGCACCCGGAATCAGCAGGCTCAGGTTACGGTTCCAGTTGGCCAGCGGCGTGGCGGCCACGTAGACGATGTCCTTCGGCTGCAGTTCGAAGGACTCGGCCATCGCGAGCGATCCGGCCACGCGGGCGTCGAGCTGGAATACGCGGGTACGGTCGGCGGTCTTGCGCACCACGTAGACCTGGCGCGCATCGCCGCTCAGCGGGCTGATGCCGCCGCTCTCGCCCAGCGCCTCGTTGAGGGTCAGGCGGCCGTCGTGCATCGTCAGCGCTTTCGGGGTCAACACCTCGCCGGACACGAAGACCTTGCTCTCGTCACGCGAATGCACGCGCACCACATCGCCCGGCGCCAGCATCACGAGGCCCGGGTTGATGCCTTTCTGCACCAGGTCGCGCAAATTCACCCGGTAACGCTGTTTGCCGCGCTCCAGCACGATGCGGCTCTGGTCCGCGCTGGGCAGCAGGCCGCCGGAGCGGTTGATCGCCTCGACCAGGGTCATCGGGATGTCGTTGATGGCCTGCAGCCCCGGCGACTTGACCTCGCCGTCGACGTACACCCGCTTGCTGCGGTAGGCCTGTACCCGCAGCGTGACGTTCGGATTGGCGAGGTATTTCGCCAGCTTCGCCGTCAGCAGGGCGCGTGCCTGCTCCTCGGTCAGGCCGTCGACGGCGACGAGGCCGATCAGCGGAAACTGGATGCGGCCCAGGTGGTCGACCACGAAACCGGGCGCCCCAGCACTGGCGCCGCTGGGATCGGGCGCGCTCGCGCCTGCGTTCATGGCATTGCCGGCCAGCTCGGGGTGGTCCCAGACGACGATGGACAGGACGTCGCCGCTGCCGATGGCGTACGGCGGCGGGTTCGGCACCAGCAATGAGTCGAGGTCGGAGTTGGCCTGTTCCTGGTGTTGCTGGCGCTCGGCGGCGATCAGCTTTTCGGTGATCATTTCCGTCGGCGGCGCGGATTCGTCGGCGCCGGCGCTTCCTCCCGAGCGGAAGACCATGGCAGGCGCGCAGCCCGCAAGAACAAGCGCAAAAGCAGGCGCCAGCACGGCGGCGCAGGCTCGTGCCAGAAATTGCGTAGTGGAAGCGTTCATGTCTTGCCTGTCGAAATGAGCTGCCAGCCTCTGGCGATCAGAGTCAGGGTAAGCCCCTTACCCGGCAGGGCTTTGGCGCACGTCAAACGGCAGGCTCAGGTCAGCAATGGCGGCAAGGGTAGGCGCTCAGCGCACTTCCTCGACCAGGCGCAGGACTTCGGCGAAGGTCCAGATCCGGCGCAGCTCGATCACGTCGTAATTGGCGGCGACGTTGGGCGGGAAGGCCGAGTAGCGCGCATTCAGGTTCACGATGCGGCGCACGATCTCGTCGATGTCCGGGCGCCCGCTGGAACGCAGGATGGTCACGTCCTCGACGCTGCCGTCGCTGCGGATGGCGATGCTGACCACGGGATCGGTGTGCACCGCGCCGCTGGAAAGCTGGGCCTGGCTGACGATGGCGTTGCGCTCGATCTTCTGGCGCACGCTGTCGAGATACAGGCGCAGCGGCACGTCGCGGCGGGCGGCGTCGGCCAGGGCGCGCCGTATCGCCTGCTGGGCCTGCTGGGCGGCCCGCATGGCCGGCGGCACGGCCTTCGCGACGTCGATGCCGCGCAACAGTTCGCGGGCGCGCGAACCGAAATCCTTGCCCGGCAGGCCGCGCGATCCGGCGCCGGCGCCCTGCCCGCTGCCTGGACCGAAGCCGGCGTCGGCGCCACGCTCGGCGCGCGCCGGAGCGCCGCCCGGCCCGGCGGACGGCTGGACGGGCGCCGCTTCCTGCCGGGCCAGGCGCTGGGCCGCTTCGGCTTCCGTGGCCTGGCGGCGCGCGCGTTCCTCGGCACGCTGGCGTTCCGCCGCCTGCTGGGCGCGCTCCTCGGCCTGGCGCTGTTCTGCGAGCTGCTGCGCGCGCTGCTGTTCAGCGAGCTGCTGGCGGGCCAGCTCCTCGGCGCGGCGCTGCTCGGCCAACTGCTGCGCGCGCTGCTGCTCCGCAAGTTGCTGACGGGTCTGCTCTTCGATGCGCCGTTGCTCGGCCAATTGCTGGGCGCGCTGCTGCTCCGCGCGCTGCTGACGCGTCTGCTCTTCGATGCGCCGTTGTTCGGCCAACTGCTGGGCGCGCTGTTGTTCGGCTAATTGCTGACGGGCCAGCTCGTCAGCGCGACGTTGCTCCGCCAATTGCTGCGCGATCTGCTGCTCAACCAGTCGTTGACGCGCCAATTCCTCGGCACGGCGTTGCTCGGCCAATTGTCGAGCACGCTGTTGCTCGGCGAATTGCTGCCGGGTCTGCTCGTCGATGCGCCGTTGCTCGGCTAGCTGCTGGGCGTACTGCTGTTCGGCTAATTGCTGACGAGCCAATTCCTCGACACGGCGCTGCTCGGCCAACTGCTCCTGAGCACGTTGCTGCTCCTCCATCTGCGCCCGCGCCAGCGCGTCGGCACGCAGCTGCTCCGCCACCCGCCTCTCTTCTTCGTCGGCACGCTGCTGCTGCGCGAGCTCGCGCCGGGCAGCGGCGCTTTCTTCTTCCGCTTGGCTCGCAATCTGCGGCGCGGGCGGCGCCGCCGCCTCGGCTTCCTTCGGCACCTCCTGCACGTCCGCCACGGCAGGCGTTTCCGGCTGGGGCAGGACGAAGCTGGGGAGCTCGCTGGCCTGGCGCGCGATCACCTCGGTGTGCAGCGTTTCCTTCGGCGGCTGGAGACGTGGACGGGACCGGCGCCGCAGGACGCGCCGGGCAGGCGGCGCCGCTTTGGGCGCCGGAGGAGCCGGCATGGCCGGAGCCGGATCGCGCAGGGTGAATCCGCGCTTCGGCACAGGCAATGGCGCCTGCTGCCCGGCCCGCGGCACGGGCGTGGTCTCGGCCGGGGCGGGCGTCACGGGCGCGGGCGGTACAGGAACACTGGGTAAAGGCGGCACGGCGACAGGCGGCGCCTCGACCGCCGGCGGTGCCGGCATGGGCTGCGGCGCCGGCGGCGCCAGCACGACCCGCAATGGCGCCCCCTCCCCCAGCCGCATTCCCGGTATGCCGAACTGCAGCGACAACAGCAGCGCATGCAGCAGCAGCGAGACCAGCAGGCCTCCGGCCAGCCGGCGGTTGGCAGGCGCCAGCTTCGATGGCGCGCGCAGTGCGGCGGCCGGGATCGCGATGAGCGTGGACATGCGATGGCAGCAGGAAATATTGTCTAAGTGTTATAGATCTTATCACTCAGCAGTTTGGATGGCGCGCACGGTTCGGAACGGCAAATCCGATCCCGGCTACAATGAAACGACGCGTTCAGGATGAAAAGGAGGGCCGATGTCTCCAGGATTTATCTTTGCCACGGGTATCGAAAACAGCAATCCGACCATCGAGCATGGACGCGTCCGGATGGACGAGCTGGACAAGTGCGGCCACTACAAGCACTGGCGCACCGACTTCGACCTGGTGCAGGAGCTCGGCCTGAAGGTGCTGCGCTACGGTCCCCCGCTGCACCGCACCTGGCTCGGCCCGAAGCGCTACGATTGGGAATTCGCCGACCTGGCGTTCAACGATCTGCGCCAGCGCAACATCGCTTCCATCGTCGACCTCTGCCACTTCGGCGTGCCGGACTGGATCGGGAATTTCCAGAACCCGGACTTCCCCGAGCTGTTCGCCGAATACGCGGGCACGTTCGCGCGCCGCTATCCCTGGCTGCAGCTGTACACGCCGATCAACGAGATGTCGATC
This sequence comes from Telluria sp. Soil_C_11, assembly GCF_057657395.1. Taxonomy (NCBI): domain Bacteria; kingdom Pseudomonadati; phylum Pseudomonadota; class Betaproteobacteria; order Burkholderiales; family Oxalobacteraceae; genus Telluria; species Telluria sp. Soil_C_11. The sequence goes on from NZ_JBDGIN010000012.1 coordinate 86,408, forward strand.
TGCGCCCTGTTCTCGGCCCTGTACGGCTGGTGGAACGAGCAGATGACGACCGACCGCAGCTTCGTCACCGCGATGAAGCACCTGGTCAAGGCCAACATCCTGGCCATGCACGCGATCCTGAAGGTGCGTCCGGACGCCCTGTTCGTGCAGAGCGAATCGACGGAATACTTCCATGCCGAAAGCCCGGCGGCCATCGGTCCGGCGGAACTCTACAATGCGCGCCGCTTCCTCTCGCTCGATCTCAACTACGGCCGGCGCGTCGATTCCGAAATGTACGAATACATGCTCGACAACGGCATGACGCGCGAAGAGTACCACTTCTTCCTGAATAATAATCTGAAGCACCACTGCATCATGGGCAACGATTATTACCAGACCAACGAGCACTACGTCTCGGCCGACGGGCTGACGCGGTCGGCGGGCGAGATCTTCGGCTACGCCGTCATCACCCACCAGTACTACAACCGCTACCGCCTGCCGGTGATGCATACCGAGACCAACCTGTGCCAGGGGCCGCGCGGCGACGAGGCCGTGCAATGGCTGCGCAAGGAATGGGCCAACGTGCTACGGGTCCGCAACAACGGCGTCCCGCTGGTGGGCTTCACCTGGTATTCGCTGACCGACCAGGTCGACTGGGACACGGCGCTGCGCGAGAACAACGGCAATGTGAACGAGCTCGGCCTGTTCGACCTGGACCGCAAGATCCGCCCGGTCGGCATCGCCTACAAGGAGCTGGTGCGCGACTGGATGGAAGTCCTGCCGACCCAGAGCGTGTGCCTGCAGGTGCCGATCGCGATGCCGCACGAATTCCAGCGCGTCGTCCCGCCGTACACGGGCTGGCCCTTCGACGACGATGCGACCCTGGCGCCACGCACGGAAGAGCGGGAATAGCGCTCAATGCGCCCGCGGGGTGAAGGTGTAGGTCTCGCCGTGCGCGAGATAGCTCACCTGCTCCTCCAGCCCGGCCGCCTTGACCTCGCGTGCGAAATCCGCCAGCGGCGACTTGAACACGTCGTAGTCGTCGTAGTGGATGGGGATCGCGTGCTGCGGGCGGATGATCTGCAGCAGCTGCACGCCGTCCTTGCCGTCCATGGTCACCTTGAACACGCCCAGGATGCGGGTCCCGCCCAGGTGCAGCAGGGCCAGGTCGATGCCGGGGAAGCGCTGCGGGATCGCCTTCAGGTCGTCGTACACCAGGGTGTCGCCGCTGATGTACATGCGGTAGGTCGGGCCCTTGCCCGGGCCGAAGTCCAGCACCGAGCCCATCACGCTGGGCAGCAGCGCCTGCATGCCGGCCTTGCCGTGGCGCCCGGGCGCGGCCGTGATGCGCAGGCGCGATTCGCCCTTCTCGACCTCGACCCGGTCCCACTTGCCGAGTCCGATGGCACGGGTGAAACCGAGCTTCCCGAGCGAGTGCGCGGCCTCCTTGGTGGTGACGATCGGCGTGTCCTTGGCCAGCTTTTCCTGCACCAGCTTGTCGAAGTGGTCTTCGTGCATGTGCGACAGCACCACCAGGTCGATCGGCGGCAGCTTGCCGAGCTCGATCGCCGGATTGGTCAGGCGCTCGGCGCTCAGGCCATAGCCGAGGTGCACGTGGTCGCCCTTGTGCAGGAAGTTCGGATCGGTGAGGATGGTGAAGCCCTGGTAGCGGATCAGGACGGTGGCGGTGCCGATGAACTGGACGGTGCCGTTCACTTCCGTGGCCGGGCTGCTGCCCGGCGGCAGCTTGAGCGAAAACACGCCGCCGGACGGCGTGGATGCGGCGGGCTCCTGTGCGTGCGCGGGAACGGCGGACGAGAAAGCCAGCGCCATCAGGACAGCGGCGGCGCGGCCCGCAGCGGCGGACCATGGCAATCGGCAAAGCGGCATGTTCTCCCTCAGGGTATCGGCATGATGTTGTCGGGATGGACACTACCATGGACGCTTGCGCGGCGGCGTTCGCTAGCAGGAAGGAAACGGATGGCCTGCCCAGCTGGGTTCGAACCAGCGACCCTCAGCTTAGAAGGCTGATGCTCTATCCAACTGAGCTATGGGCAGTCAGCTTGGCAATGAAGATTGCCGGAGAAATGAAAACGGGCCGTCGAGGACAGCCCGCGTTCGAAACGGTGGTCGGAGTACAAGGATTCGAACCTTGGACCCCCTGCTCCCAAAGCAGGTGCGCTACCGGGCTGCGCTACACTCCGATGGAAACGATCATACCCCGCCAGCCCGCAAGCGTCAATGAACGACGCCCGGCCGGCGGACCGGCATCACACCTCGAAACGCGCGGCGATGCGCCTGGCCATCGATTGCGCCAGTTCGGCTTCCTTGGCCTCGACCATGACGCGCACCAGCGGTTCCGTACCCGACGGACGGATCAGCACGCGGCCACGATCGCCCAGCTCGCGCTCCACAAGCTCCTTCTCGGCCACGATGGCATTGTTCTTGGTCCAGTCGAAGCCGGGCTGGATGCGCACGTTGATCAGGGTCTGCGGGAACAGCACCAGGTCCTTGCAGCACTCGGCCAGGCTTTGGTTGCCGCGGCGCAGCGCCGACAGCACTTGCAGGGACGAGACGATGCCGTCGCCGGTGCTGTGCTTGTCCAGGGCCAGCAGGTGGCCCGAGCCTTCGCCGCCGAACAGCCAGCCCTTCTCCCGCATCATTTCCAGCACGTAGCGGTCGCCGACCTTGGCGCGCGCGAAGCCGACGCCCATTTCCTTGAACGCCACTTCGAGCGCCATATTGGTCATCAGCGTACCGACCGCGCCGTCCACCTTGCCGGTGGCCATGCGCGCACGCACCATCACGTACAGCAGCTCGTCGCCGTTGTACAGGCGGCCGGTGGCGTCGCACATGATCAGGCGGTCGGCGTCGCCGTCCAGCGCGATGCCGAGGTCGGCCTTGTGCTCGACGACGGCCTGGGCCATCGCCTTCGGTGCGGTGGCGCCGACGCCGTCGTTGATGTTGAAGCCGTCCGGCTTGGTGCCCAGCTCGATCACCTCGGCGCCCAGTTCGTGGAACACGTGCGGGGCGATGGCGTAGGCGGCGCCGTGGGCGCAGTCGACCACGATCTTCATGCCGCGCAGGTCCAGTTCGTTCGGGAAAGTGCTCTTGCAGAATTCGATATAGCGGCCCTGGGCGTCGCGCAGGCGGGTCGCGCGGCCCAGCTTTTCGGACGAGACGCAGCCCATCGGCTGGTCGATCGCTTCTTCGATTTCCAGTTCGACCGCATCCGGCAGCTTGGTGCCGTGCTCGGAGAAGAACTTGATGCCGTTGTCCTGGAAGGGGTTGTGCGAGGCCGAGATCACGACGCCGGCCTGCAGGCGCAGGGCGCGGGTCAGGTAGGCGATCGCCGGGGTCGGCATCGGGCCGGCCAGCATGACGTCGACGCCGGCGGCCGAGAAGCCGGCTTCCAGCGAGGCTTCCAGCAGGTAGCCGGAGATGCGGGTGTCCTTGCCGATCAGCACGGTGGGGCGGCCGCTGGCGCCGGTACTGCCCTTGGCCAGCACCTTGCCGGCGGCGTAGCCGAGGCGCATCACGAAATCAGGGGTGATGGGCGCTTCGCCCACCAGGCCACGTACGCCATCGGTACCAAAATATTTGCGTGCCATGTTGTTCTCTTTAATCAGTTGTGTGCTCTTTGGCGGCGGATGCCGCGTTCCATACCCGCAAGGCGTCCACGGTCTCTGCGACATCATGGACCCGCACGATGCGGGCGCCCTGCGCTACCGCAGCCAGTGCGCCGCCCAGACTGCCGGCCATGCGCTGCTCGACGGGGCGTCCCGTCAGGGCGCCGATCATCGACTTGCGCGACAGGCCGGCCAACACTGGCAGGCCCAGTTCGCGCTGCATGCGATTGATACCGCAAAGCAAAGCGACATTATGCTCGACAGTCTTGCCAAAGCCAAATCCGGGATCAATCGTGATGCGCTCACGCGTCACCCCGGCCGCCAGCAAGGCCTCGACCCGCTCGCGCAGGAAGGCGATCACCTCCCCCACCACGTCATGGTAGCTGGGGCCGGCCTGCATGTCCTGGGGCGTGCCCTGCATGTGCATGATGCACAGGCCGACATCGCTGTCGGCCACCGCCTCGATCGCTCCGGGCGCGCGGAAACCGTTGATGTCGTTGATCATGTCGGCGCCGGCGATGATCGCTTCGCGCATCACCTCCGGTTTGCAGGTGTCGATCGACAGCGCATGGCCGAGTTCACGCAACGCATAGATGACCGGCATCACGCGCGCCAGTTCTTCCGGCACCGGCACGCTGGGCGAACCGGGACGCGTCGACTCGCCGCCGATGTCGATGATGTCGACGCCGTCCCTGATCATTTGCTCGGCCCGTTCCATGGCGAATTCGAGGCCCTGGTAGCGGCCGCCGTCGGAAAAGGAATCGGGGGTGACGTTGAGGATGCCCATCACCAACGGGCGCTGGGCAAGGTTGAAGCCGAAACGGCCGCATTGGAGGTATTGACGCATAATAAAAAGCTAATTAATCGCAGAAAAAAAGACACCCCGTAGGGTGCCTTTCATGAAGCCGTATGACGGGCGCTGTGGCGGCCCGGCGATCAGGCCGGTGCCGGGGCGTTGGTGGCCACGCCGCCCGAACCGTCGCCGCCGCTCGGACGCTTGGTCAGCTGCACCGACTTCGGCGGGGTCGGCTGGCGGCCGGCCATGATGTCGTTGATCTGGTCGGCGTCGATGGTTTCCCACTCGAGCAGGGCCTTGGTCATGACTTCGACCTTGTCGCGGTTCTCTTCCAGCAGGCGGCGCGCCAGCGCGTACTGCGTGTCGAGGATAGCCCGGATCTCGGCATCGACTTTCTGCTGGGTCGCCTCGGAGATGGTCTTCACGGAACCGCCGAAGAAGCCTTCGTTCGCGTCGTCCTCGTAGACCATCACGCCCATGCTCTCGGACATGCCGAAGCGGGTCACCATCGAGCGCGCCAGCTTGGTCGCGCGGGCGAAGTCGTTCGAGGCGCCGGTCGACATCTGGCCGACGAAGATCTCCTCGGCGATGCGGCCGCCGAACAGGATCGAGATCTCTTCCAGCATCTTGTCCTTGTAGCCGGACAGGCTGTCATGTTCCGGCAGCTGCCAGGTCAGGCCCAGCGCGTAACCGCGCGGCATGATCGTGACCTTGTGCACCGGATCGGCCTTCGGCAGCAGCTTGGCGATCACCGCGTGGCCCGACTCGTGGTAGGCGGTATTGCGGCGCTCTTCCTCGCGCATGACCATGGACTTGCGCTCCGGGCCCATGAAGATCTTGTCCTTGGCATCCTCGAAGTCGCTCATCTCGACCAGGCGCTTGCTGCGGCGCGCGGCGAACAGGGCGGCTTCGTTGACCAGGTTGGCCAGGTCGGCGCCGGAGAAGCCCGGGGTGCCGCGGGCCAGGATGTCGGCCTTCACGTCGGTGCCGATCGGCACTTTACGCATGTGCACGTTCAGGATCTGTTCGCGACCGCGGATGTCCGGCAGGCCGACCATCACCTGGCGGTCGAAACGGCCCGGACGCAGCAGCGCCTTGTCCAGCACGTCGGCGCGGTTGGTCGCGGCGATCACGATCACGCCCGAGGAGGCCTCGAAGCCGTCCATCTCGACCAGCAGCTGGTTCAGGGTCTGTTCGCGCTCGTCGTTGCCGCCGCCCATGCCGGCGCCGCGGTGGCGGCCGACGGCGTCGATCTCGTCGATGAAGATGATGCAGGGCGAATGCTTCTTCGCGTTCTCGAACATGTCGCGCACGCGGGACGCGCCCACGCCGACGAACATCTCGACGAAGTCGGAACCCGAGATCGAGAAGAACGGCACTTTCGCTTCGCCGGCGATGGCGCGCGCCAGCAGGGTCTTGCCGGTACCCGGGGGGCCGACCATCAGCACGCCGCGCGGGATACGGCCGCCCAGTTTCTGGAACTTGGTCGGGTCCTTCAGGAAGTCGACGATCTCGGCGACTTCTTCCTTGGCTTCGTCGCAGCCGGCGACGTCGGCGAAGGTGACGGTGTTGTTGGTTTCATCCATCATGCGGGCCTTCGACTTGCCGAACGAGAAAGCCCCGCCCTTGCCGCCGCCCTGCATCTGGCGCATGAAGAAGACCCAGACGCCGATCAGCAGCAGCATCGGGAACCAGGAGATGAAGACTTGCTGCAGGAACGACGGCTCTTCCGGCGGCTTCACGTCGAAGCGCACGTTGTTGTCGCGCAGGTCCTTGATCAGGCCGCGGTCGAGCATGGTGGCCGTGGCGCGCACCTTGCTGTCGTCCTGGCGAGTTGCCGTGATGTTCGATCCCTCGATCACGACGTCCTTGATGCGTTTCGCCTGAACGTCATCGAGCAGCTCGGAATAAGCAATCGTCTTGCTGCCGCCCGCTACGCTGTGGTTGTCGAACTGCTTGAACAGCATGAACAACAGCAGCGCGACCACCACCCAGATGGCGGATTTGGAAAACATATTATTCACGAAAACTCCTCTGATGCGGACGCATCTTTTCCCATTGTTTCAAACGCGGATTTTACCGCAATAAGCAGGCGGTGCCACGCACGGCCGCTCATAAAGCTTTGCCCCGTCACTATAACGGTTTTTTATTTCCGCCGCGCACGAATAAACACCGTTCGCTACAGGCGGATGGCGTCGGGTGGCTTCACGCACACTCACCACCCGTGGCTGATGTGTGGTTGCCGCCGCGAATATCAAGGGACAATTCGTGGATTAATTCGCATTTCTTCTATGCCGGATTCTTGAGACCGCGGCCAAGCAGGAAAATCTCCGACGACTTATCGCGGCTCGCCTTCGGTTTGATCTGCTTGACCACCTTGAATTCCTGGCGGAAGAGCTCAACGATTTGCGTAAAGCCCATGTCCTTAAAGCATTTTACTAACAATGCGCCGGACGGCTTGAGGTGCGCTTGAGAAAACTCAATGGCGATTTCGATCAAATGCTCCATGCGCGCCGCGTCCGCCGTCGGGATGCCGGACAGGTTCGGCGCCATGTCGGACAGCACCAGGTCGGCCTGGCGGTCGCCCAGGATGTCGGCCAACTGGTCCAGCACGCTTTCCTCGCGGAAGTCGCCCTGGATGAAGTGCATGTCGGCGATCGGCTCCATCGGCAGGATGTCCAGGCCGATCATCGTGCCCTTGATGCCGCCCTCATCGCCGCCGGCCAGCTTGCGCCGGGTGTACTGGCCCCAGCTGCCGGGGGTGCAGCCGAGGTCGACGATCACCTGGCCCGGCTTGATCAGCTTCTCCGCCTCGTCGATCTCTTTCAGCTTGTAGGCCGCACGCGCCCGGTAACCCTCTTTTTGTGCCAATTTGACATAAGGGTCGTTAATGTGGTCGTGTATCCAGTTTTTATTGAATTTGTTCTTGGCCATTCGCGTAAAATACTGCTTTTAATAGGTACATCAAAAAAGAACCATTATGATCAAACTTACACCGGCCGAGCGCGCTGCCCTCCGTGCGGAGGCCCACGGGCTCAATCCTGTCGTCATGATCGGCGAAGCCGGCCTGACCGAGGCCGTCATGAAAGAAATCTCGTCCAGCCTGGACGCACACGGCCTGATCAAGGTACGTGTGTTCGGCGACGACCGCGAAGAGCGCGTCGCCGCCTACGAACGGATCTGCGAAGAGCTGGACGCCGCACCCGTGCAGCATATCGGTAAACTGCTGGTCCTGTATCGCCCGAAGAAGGAAGCCGTCAAGGAACGTTCGGCCAAGGCCGGCAAGGGCATGCGCGAAGTCACCATCGTCAAGCCGAGCCCGAGCGGCACCAAGAAGCCCAGCGTCACCAAGGTCCTGCTGAAGGGTAACGAACGCGTGACCCAGGGCGGCAACGTCAAGCGCGCCAAGCCGCGCCAGGCCAGCACCAAGAAGACCGCGCTCAGGTGAGCTGCAGGCGGCGATAAACAAACAACCGGGGCATGCCCCGGTTTTTTATCGGCTCTTCACCACCAGCACCGCCCCCAGCACGGATTCGAGCAGGTACAGCACCTGCGACACGCCATGCAAGGCCGCGAAGGTAGCCCACTGCGGCGACGCCCGCACCCCGGCCGGGCCGGCCGCCTCGCGGATCGCCGCCATCATCGGCTGCAGGCCCAGGTAGACGACCAGGCTGCAGGCCAGCATGCCGGCGATCAGCCAGGCCAACCAGCGGCGCCGGCGGCCGTCGAGATCGGCCGAGCGCCACACCAGCAACGCCAGCAGCGGCGCCAGCGCGATCGACAGCCAGGCCAGGCGGGTCAGCATGGTGCCGACCACGTTGCCGGCCTGGGTGCTGTCGAGGACCGCGAATGCGCTCGGCGCGGCCAGGTAGCTGACCGCCCACACGCTGCCGGCCCACAGGCTGGCCGCCAGCAGGCGCAGGTTGGCGAGCATGGTCACGCCCGGATCAGACGTAGCGGACTTCGAGGATTTCGTATTCGCGCGGACCGGACGGGGCCTGCACTTCGACCACGTCGCCGGCGTACTTGCCGATCAGGGCGCGCGCGATCGGCGAGGTGACGGACACCTTGTTCATTTTCAGGTCGGCTTCGTCGATGCCGACGATCTGGTAGGTCACTTTCTGGCCGCTCTCGAGGTCTTCGAGGTCGACGGTCGAGGCGAACACCACGCGGCCTTCGGCGTCGAGGGTGCTCGGATCGATGACCTGGGCGGTCGACAGCTTCTGTTCCAGTTCCGCGATGCGGCCCTCGACGAAAGCCTGGCGCTCCTTGGCGGCATCGTATTCGGCGTTCTCGGACAGGTCGCCGTGCGAGCGCGCTTCGGCGATCGCATCGATCACGTTGCGGCGCTCCTTGGTCTTGAGCTGGTGCAGCTCTTCCTTCAACAGTTCGGCACCGTATTTGGTCAATGGAGTGTTCATGGGTCGTCGCTATAAAAAAGTGAAAACCACAGAGCCGCACGGGATTCACCGCACGAACTCTGTGGTTCAGGTACTGCTTCTACGCTTAGTTTAAGGTTTTATGCAGGCCTTGTAAATCGTAGACCCGCAACTCGTCCAGCTGGCGCATGCCCTGCACCGCCGCTTCGGCGCCGGCGATGGTCGTGTAGGTCACGACGCGCGCCTGCAGGGCCGAGGTACGGATGGTGCGCGAGTCGTTGATCGCGCTGCGCTTTTCCTCGACCGTGTTGACCACCATCGCGATCTCGTGGTTCTTGATCATGTCGACGATGTGCGGACGGCCTTCCAGCACCTTGTTGACCGGGGTGACCGGGATGCCGGCGGCGGCGATCACCGCGGCGGTGCCCTTGGTCGCCACCAGCGAGAAGCCCAGCGCCACCAGGTCGCGCGCCACGGCCACGGTGCGCGGCTTGTCGGAACCCTTCACCGACAGGAACACGCGGCCCGAGGACGGCAGGCTGATGCCGGCCGCCAGCTGCGACTTCACGAAGGCTTCGCCGAAGGTCATGCCGACGCCCATCACTTCGCCGGTCGACTTCATCTCGGGGCCGAGGATGGTGTCCACGCCCGGGAACTTCACGAACGGGAACACGGCTTCCTTGACGCTGTAGAACGGCGGCGTGATTTCCTTCGTCACGCCCTGCTGTTCCAGGGTCTGGCCGACCATGCAGCGCGCGGCGATCTTGGCCAGCTGCAGGCCGGTCGCCTTCGACACGAACGGCACCGTGCGCGAGGCGCGCGGGTTCACTTCCAGCACGTAGACCACGTCCTGCTTCTTGCCTTCGACGTCGGTCTGCTGGATCGCGAACTGCACGTTCATCAGGCCGACCACGTTCAGGGCCTTCGCCATCAGCGAGGTCTGGCGCTTCAGCTCATCGATGGTGTCCTGCGACAGCGAGTACGGCGGCAGCGAGCAGGCCGAGTCGCCCGAGTGCACGCCGGCCTGTTCGATGTGTTCCATCACGCCGCCGATGAAGGTGGTCTTGCCGTCCGAGATGCAGTCGACGTCGCATTCGATGGCGTCGTTCAGGAAGCGGTCCAGCAGCACCGGAGAATCGTTCGAGACCTTGACCGCTTCGCGCATGTAGCGCTCGAGGTCGCGCTGCTCGTGGACGATCTCCATCGCGCGGCCGCCCAGCACGTAGGACGGGCGCACCACCAGCGGATAGCCGATCTCGGTCGCCAGCGCCAGCGCTTCCTCTTCGGTGCGCGCGGTGCGGTTCGGCGGCTGGCGCAGGCCCAGCTTCTGCAGCAGCTGCTGGAAGCGCTCGCGGTCTTCGGCGGCGTCGATCATGTCCGGCGAGGTGCCGATGATGGGCACGCCGTTGGCTTCCAGGTCCAGCGCCAGCTTCAGCGGGGTCTGGCCGCCGTACTGGACGATCACGCCTTCCGGCTTCTCGAGGTCGACGATTTCCAGCACGTCCTCGAGGGTCAGCGATTCGAAGTACAGGCGGTCCGAGGTATCGTAGTCGGTCGACACGGTCTCCGGATTGCAGTTGACCATGATGGTCTCGTAGCCGTCTTCGCGCATGGCGAGGGCCGCGTGCACGCAGCAGTAGTCGAACTCGATGCCCTGGCCGATCCGGTTCGGGCCGCCGCCCAGCACCATGATCTTCTTCTTGTCGGTCGGGTTGGACTCGCACTCTTCGTCATAGGTCGAGTACATGTAGGCGGTGTTGGTCGCGAACTCCGCGGCGCAGGTGTCGACGCGCTTGTAGACCGGGCGGATGCCCAGCGCGTGGCGCTTCTCGCGCACGGCCTGCGCGGTGGTCTGCATCAGGAAGGCCAGGCGGCGGTCCGAGAAGCCCTTCTGCTTCAGCTTGTACAGCGTCGGCTTGTCCAGGCTGTCCAGCTTCTGGTGATCCAGCCACAGTTCGATGTCGACGATTTCCTTGATCTGGATGAGGAACCACGGATCGATCTTGGTCAGCGCATGCACTTCTTCCAGCGTGAAGCCCTGGGCAAAGGCGTCGCCCACGTACCAGATGCGCTCCGGACCCGGCTCGCCCAGTTCTTCCTCGATCTTCTCGCGGTCGCGGGTCTTCTCGTTCAGGCCGTCCACGCCGACTTCCAGTCCGCGCAGGGCCTTCTGGAAGGATTCCTGGAAGGTGCGGCCCATCGCCATCACCTCGCCCACCGATTTCATCTGGGTGGTCAGGTGCTTGTCCGCGGCCGGGAATTTTTCGAAGGTGAAGCGTGGGATCTTGGTGACCACGTAGTCGATCGAGGGCTCGAAGCTGGCCGGGGTCGCGCCGCCGGTGATCTCGTTGCGCAGCTCATCCAGCGTGAAGCCGACCGCCAGCTTGGCCGCCACCTTGGCGATCGGGAAGCCGGTGGCCTTCGAGGCCAGCGCCGACGAGCGCGACACGCGCGGGTTCATCTCGATCACGATCATGCGGCCGTCGACCGGATTGATCGCGAACTGCACGTTCGAGCCGCCGGTGTCGACGCCGATCTCGCGCAGCACGTTGATCGAGGCGTTGCGCATGATCTGGTATTCCTTGTCGGTCAGCGTCTGCGCCGGCGCGACGGTGATCGAGTCGCCGGTGTGCACGCCCATCGGATCCAGGTTTTCGATCGAGCACACGATGATGCAGTTGTCCTTCCTGTCGCGGACCACTTCCATCTCGTACTCTTTCCAGCCCAGCAGCGATTCCTCGATCAGCAGTTCCGAGGTCGGCGAGGCTTCCAGGCCGCGCTTGCAGATCGCTTCGAATTCTTCCTCGTTGTAGGCGATGCCGCCGCCCGAACCGCCCATCGTGAACGACGGACGGATGATGACCGGGAAGCCCAGCTCGCGCTGCGCGTTGCGCGACTCGTCCATCGAGTGGGCGATGTAGGAGCGCGCCGAACCCAGGCCGATCTTGGTCATCGCGTCCTTGAACTTGGCGCGGTCCTCGGCCTTGTCGATCGCTTCCGGCGAGGCGCCGATCAGCTCGACCTTGTACTTGTCCAGCACGCCGTTGCGGTGCAGGTCGAGCGCGCAATTCAGCGCGGTCTGGCCGCCCATGGTCGGCAGGATCGCGTCCGGGCGCTCCTTCTCGATGATGCGCTCGACCGCCTTCCAGGTGATCGGCTCGATGTAGGTGACGTCGGCCGTCTCCGGATCGGTCATGATGGTCGCCGGGTTCGAGTTGACCAGGATGACCTTGTAGCCTTCTTCGCGCAGGGCCTTGCAGGCCTGGGCGCCGGAGTAGTCGAATTCGACCGCCTGGCCGATGACGATCGGGCCTGCGCCAATGATCAGGATACTGTTAATGTCAGAACGCTTTGGCATTTATTTCTTCTCCTGAGCTTGCATGAGGCTGATGAAACGGTCGAACAGATACGAAACGTCGGTCGGGCCGGGCGAGGCTTCCGGGTGGCCCTGGAAGCAGAAGGCCGGCTTGTCGGTGCGTTCGAAGCCCTGCAGCGAGCCGTCGAACAGCGAGACATGGGTCACGCGGCAGTTGGCCGGCAGCGTGCTGGAATCCACCGCGAACCCGTGGTTCTGCGAGGTGATCAGGACCTTCTTCGAGTCCAGGTCCTGCACCGGGTGGTTGGCGCCGTGGTGGCCGAACTTCATCTTCAGGGTTTTCGCGCCCGAAGCCAGGGCCATGATCTGGTGGCCGAGGCAGATGCCGAAGGTCGGGATGCCGGATTCGATCACTTCCCTGGTCGCTTCGATCGCGTAATCGCAGGCGGCCGGGTCGCCGGGGCCGTTGGCCAGGAAGATGCCGTCCGGGTTCAGGGCCAGCGCCTCGGCGGCGGTGGCCTGGGCCGGCAGCACGGTGACCTTGCAGCCGCGCTCGGCCAGCATGCGCAGGATGTTGCGCTTGACGCCGTAGTCGAAGGCGACCACGTGGAACTGCGGGTTCTCCTGCTTGCCGAAGCCTTCGCCCAGCTTCCATTCGGTCTCGGTGAAGACGTACGGTTCCTTGACCGAGACGACCTTGGCGAGATCCATGCCGTTCAGGCCGGGGAAGGAACGCGCCAGTTCGAGCGCCTGGGCTTCCGACGGCTCCACGCCCTGCTGGGCGGTGAGGATGGCGCCGTTCTGGGCGCCCTTCTCGCGCAGGATGCGGGTGAGCTTGCGGGTGTCGATGCCGGCGATGGCGACCACGTTTTCCTGCTTCAGGTAGTCCGACAGCGATTGGGTCGAGCGGAAGTTCGACGCCAGCAGCGGCAGGTCGCGGATGATGAGGCCGGCGGCATGCACCTTCGAGGCCTCCACGTCGGCCGGGTTCACGCCCTGGTTGCCGATGTGCGGATACGTCAGGGTGACGATCTGACGCGAATAGCTGGGGTCGGTAAGGATCTCCTGGTAGCCCGTGATCGCGGTGTTGAACACCACTTCACCGGTCGTGTGACCGATGGCTCCGATCGAATATCCTTTGAAAATGGTTCCGTCTGCGAGGGCCAGGATGGCTGGAACGGCTGGGCCAGAAAAAAATGGCGGCAAGGGCAACTCTCCAATAAGGTTGCCGTAGCCGCGCCACGTCAGACCGACCTGGATGAGCGGCAAAGCCGTCGTGCTGCGCCTGCGCTCGGGGTCGTTATGATGAAGGAGTGAGTGGGTAAGCGCTACGGCAGGTGAGTGATGGATAAACTTCCGAATTATAGCGCGAATCCGCCTGGTCGGCAATCGGACGTCCTTGCACTTGCCTGCCGTTCCCTCAGGAAATTAAGCGCCCAGCGCGGCGATGCCGGCCCTGGCGATCTGCGCGTCCTCGGCCGACTTCACGCCCGACACGCCGACCGCGCCGATGGTGTGGCCGTCGACCACGACCGGCACGCCGCCTTCCAGCATGCCCTGCAGGTCCGGCGCGCTCAGGAAGGAGACGCGGCCATTGTTGATCATGTCTTCATAGACCTTCGATTCGCGGCGGCCCAGGGCGGCGGTCCTGGCTTTCTGCGGGGCGATCTGCGACGAGATCGGGGCGGCGCCGTCCATGCGCTGCAGCCACAGCAGGTGGCCGCCGTCGTCGACGATCGAGATCACGACGTTCCACTTGTTGGCGACGGCTTCGGCTTCGGCTGCGGCGGCGATCTTCTTCGCGTCGTCGAGGGTCAGAAACGGTTTGGTTTGCATCTGTGTCTTCCTATCGTGGTGGTTGTTATCGGTCGGCTCAGGGAGCCGGGCTGAGTTGCATGGCCTTGAGCCTGGCCTTCAGTGCCGGCATGACGCTTGCCGCGGCCTGTTCGCCGGCCAGCACCGCCATGTTGCGGCCGTTGAAATCGGCGCTGCCCATCGCGCCCAGGGCCGGGGTGATGACGACGTCGGCATCCTTCAGCTCGTGCTGGTTCAGGCGCTGTCCCATGATGGTAAACGTCTGCATCAGCACGTCAAGCGAGCTGGCCGTGGCCTGGGCCTCGGTCGCGCTCGAAATGTTCACGGCGATGATGAACTCGGCGCCCATCTCCTTCGCGAAGCGCACCGGCACCGGCGCCACCAGGCCGCCATCGACGTAGGTGTGGCCGGCGATGCTGACCGGCTGGAACACGCTAGGCACGGCGGACGATGCGCGCACGGCCATGCCGGTGTTGCCGCGCCTGAACAGGATCGGCTGGCCGTTCTTCAGGTCGGTGGCGACGGCGCCGAACGGGATCTTCAGCTTTTCGATCGGCTGGTTGTGCACGGCCTTGTTGACGTAGGCCTGCAGGGCCTCGCCTTTCAGCACGCCCGGGGACTTGCTGAAGAAAGGCAGCGCCCAGTCCGAGATCGAAGCCTCGTCCATGTCGAGCGCCATCTTCTGCAGCGCGAAGCCGCTGTAGCCGTAGGCGTACATGGCGCCGACCACCGAGCCGGCGCTGGTGCCGACCACGATGTCGGGCACGATGCCCTGGGCTTCCAGGGCCTTGATCACGCCGATGTGGGCAAAGCCGCGCGCGGCGCCGCCGCCGAGGGCCAGGCCGATCTTCACCTTGCGCGGGACCGGGGCGGGGGTGGGCGCGGCGGCGACCGTGGCGGCGGGCTGGGTGGGGGTGCTGCCGCAGCCGGCCAGCAGAGCGGCGGCGCCGAGGGCGGACAGCAGGGAGCGTCGAGACAACATCATCCGGGGGAGAGCCAAATCGGTAAAGAGCTGATTGTAACCCGATCGCGGCTGGGCCTGGTGCCCCCTTATCCCGGCAGCGACGTATTCGGCAATACCGCCGTAAACACACTGCCCTGCCCCGGCTGCGAGGTGATGACCAGCTTGCCGCCATGCCGCAGCAGCACGTGCTTGACGATCGCCAGTCCCAGTCCCGTGCCCTGGGTCTCGCGCGAGCGGCTCTTGTCGACGCGGTAGAAGCGTTCGGTGAGGCGCGAGATGTGCTGCGCGTCGATGCCGATGCCGGTGTCCGCCACCGAGAAACGCAGGTCGTTCGGCCCGTGCTCCCAGGACAGCTTGATGCTGCCGCCTTCCGGCGTGTAGCGCACCGCATTGGTCGCCAGGTTGCCGAAGGCGCTGCGCAGTTCGTCGAGGCTGCCCATCACGTCCGGGCCGTCGACGCTGAAGTCGATCGTGTGGCGGCCGTTCGACAGCGCGCGCGCATCCAGCGCCACCTGCTCCACCAGGGCCTTGATGTCGACCCGTTCGCGCTTCAGCGGATACTCGTCCGACTCCAGGCGCGACAGGGTCAGCATGTCGGCGATCAGGCGCTGCATGCGCTCGGCCTGTTCCGTCATCAGCTTCAGGTGGGCGATGCGGGTCCGCTCTTCCATGCCGGGGTCGGCCAGCGCGATCTCGAGGAAGCCGACGATCACCGTCAGCGGCGTACGCAGTTCGTGCGAGGCGTTGGCGATGAAGTCGCGGCGCATGGCTTCGATGCGTTCGGTCTCGGTGGCGTCATGCGTCACCAGGATCTGCCGGCGGTTCTCGAACGGGATCACCTGCACCACCAGCTTGCGGCCGCGGAAGGCGAGCGTCAGCGGCTGCTCGTAGCGGCCGAGGATGATGTAGTCGATGAATTCCGGATGGCGGATCAGGTTGGTCACGCGCCGGCCCTTGTCCTTGTCCAGGGTCAGGCCCAGGTGGCGTTCGGCGGCCGGGTTGCACCATTCGAGGAACAGGACGTCGTCCATGATCGCCACGCCTTCCGGCAGCAGATGCATGGCCTGGCGGAAGCGCGCCAGCCATTCGGCCAGCTCTTTCTGGTTGCGCTCGTCGTCGCGCCGCAGCCGGTACAGGCGGGCGAACACGTCGGTCCAGGCGCCCCACCCGTCCGGCAGCCGGCTGCTGTGCGGGTCGTGCAGCCATTCGCCCAGCTGGTGCAGGTAGGCCAGCTGCACCACCAGCAGGGCCACCGTGATCGCCAGCGCCAGCGCCAGCCCGGCCACCGGGCCGGACAGCCACCAGGCGACGCCGGCGGCGACGAACACCAGGGCCAGGCGCAGCAGCGCCGGGACCCAGAACAGCAGGTGCGGATGCACGCTGGACGGCACCGGGGTGGCAACGTCGGACCTGGAGCCGGGGGTCGCTTCGGGAACGGCGCGCATGGCTTACTTCTCTTTCTCGCTCAGCATGTAGCCGACGCTGCGCACGGTCCTGATCAGCTTCTCCGCTTCCTTCAAGGCCTTGCGCAGCCGCAGCACGTGGACGTCGACGGTGCGCTCCTCGACCGCGGAGGCGTCGCCCCAGACCTTGTCCAGCAGCTGGCTCCGCGAGAACACCCGTTCGCGGTGGGCCATCAGGAATTTCAGAAGGCGGTATTCGGCATTGCCCATCTCGAGCTGGCGGCCGTCCAGGGTGACGGTGCAGCTGCCCGGATCCAGGGTCACCGGGCCGGCGCTCAGGGGCGCCTCGGCCAGGTGCGGGCTCTTGCGCCGCAACAGCGCCTTGGCGCGCGCCAGCAGCTCGCGCGGCGAGAACGGCTTGGTGACGTAGTCGTCCGCGCCCGTATTCAGGCCGGCGATCTTGTCCTCTTCCATGCTCTTCGCCGTCAGCATGATCACCGGGATGTCCTGGAAGTCGCGGTCGCCGCGCAGGCGCGAGAGCAGCCGCAGGCCGCTCTGGTCGGGCAGCATCCAGTCCAGCAGCAGCAGGTCCGGACGCGCCTGCACGATGGCGTCCCAGGCCGCGGCCACGTTGGCGGCCGTGCCGATCTCCCAGCCGGTCTCGCGCAGCGAGTAGCTCACCAGCTCGACGATCGCCGGTTCGTCCTCGACGATCAGGACACGGGTGTTGGACGCCATGGTGTCAGCTTTCCCCGTGGGCCGCAGGGGAGCCGGACAGCGCCGGCTTCGAGTGGCGGATGTCGCGCCCCTCGGCCACGTAGATCACGTATTCCGCAATGTTCTTGGCATGGTCGCCGATGCGCTCGATCGCCTTGCCGACCCACAGCGTGTCCAGCGCCGACGAGATGGTGCGCGGGTCTTCCATCATGAAGGTGATCATGTTGCGCAGGATGGTGCGGAATTCGAAGTCGATCTCGTCGTCGCGGGCGATGATCTGCAAGGCCTGCTTGCCGTCCAGGCGCGCGAAGGCGTCGAGGGCATCGTGCAGCATGTCGGCGGTGTTGCGCGCGATGGTGCGCACGATGTCGTAGTGGTTGAAGCCGATCATGCCGCGCTCGTGCAGGCTCTTGGCGGTGCGCGCGATCTTGCTGGCCTCGTCGCCGATGCGTTCGAGGTCGGTGATGGCCTTGATGGTCGCCATCACGGTGCGCAGGTCGTTAGCGGCCGGCTGGCGGCGCACGATCAGGTGGCTGCAGGCGTCGTCCAGCTGCACTTCGAGCTGGTTGACGGCCTGGTCGTCGGCCATGACCTTGTCGGCCTGCTCGGCATTCCCGACGCGGAACGCCTCGAGCGCCTCGTCGAACTGGGTTTCCACCATGCCGCCCATGAGCAGCACCTTGGAACGGATGGCTTCCAGTTCCTGGTCGTACTGCTTGGATGAATGCTCGCCTACCATGTCATCAATTCCTATCGAATATCGTTATATTAACTTGTCCGGCACACGGTTTAACTTGTCAGCGCACCGTTGGCTTCACGAGGGCCTTTACAACCGTAGCGAGCGGCTGCAGGGGTGGCCGAGAAGCGCAGCCGTACATCCGGTACGGCGAGCATCGCAGGCCGGCCCTGCGGCCGCGCAGTAGGTTGTAAAGTCCCTCATCCAAAGCGGCCGGTAATGTAGTCTTGGGTTTCCTTGCGCCCCGGGTTCATGAACAGCTGGTCCGTCTCGCCGAACTCCACCAGCTCGCCCAGGTACATATAGGCCGTGTAGTCCGAGCAGCGGGCCGCCTGCTGCATATTGTGGGTCACGATGGCGATGGTGTAGTCGCCTTTCAGCTCGCTGATCAGTTCCTCGATCTTCGCGGTCGAGATCGGGTCCAGCGCGGAGGTCGGCTCGTCGAGCAGCAGCACGTCCGGCTTGACCGCGACGCCGCGCGCGATGCACAGGCGCTGCTGCTGGCCGCCCGACAGCGACAGGCCGCTCTTGTTCAACTTGTCCTTCACCTCGGTCCACAGCGCCGCCTTCTTCAGCGCCCACTCCACGCGCTCGTCCATCTCGCCCTTCGACAGGTTCTCGTACAGGCGCACCCCGAAGGCGATGTTGTCGTACACCGACATCGGGAACGGGGTCGGCTTCTGGAACACCATGCCGACTTTCGCGCGCAGCATGTTCACGTCCACGCCCGGCTCCAGGATGTTGCGGCCGCGGTAGAGGATCGAACCCTCGGCGCGCTGGCCGGGATACAGGTCGTACATGCGGTTCAGGGTGCGCAGCAGGGTCGACTTGCCGCAGCCCGAGGGACCGATGAAGGCCGTGACCTGCTTGTCGTGGATGTCGAGGCTGACGTTCTTCAGGCTCTGGGTCTTCCCGTAGTAGAAGTCCAGGCCGGAAATTTCGATGGTCTTGGTCTTGGTCGCGGTAGCTTGGGTCATCATGGTATCCGGGTTCATGCTCGTTTATTGCGGGCTCTTCTGGCGGAAAATCGTCCGCGACAGGATGTTCAGGGCCAGCACGCTGAAGGTCACCAGCAGCGCAGCGCCCCAGGCGATCGACTGCCAGTCTTCGTACGGGCTCATGGCGAAGCGGTAGATCACCACCGGCAGGTTGGCCATCGGCTGGTTCATGTCGGCGGTGAAGAACTGGTTGTTCAGGGCCGTGAACAGCAGCGGCGCGGTCTCGCCCGAGATGCGGGCCACGGCCAGCAGCACGCCGGTCACGACGCCGGCCTTCACGGCGCGCAGGCGCACCGTCATCGCCACTTTCCAGCGCGGCGCGCCGAGGGCGAAGGCCGCTTCGAGCAGGCTGTTCGGGACCAGGTGCAGCATGTTGTCGGTGGTGCGCACCACCACCGGGATCGCGATCAGCGACAGCGCCAGCGTGCCGGCATAGCCCGAGAAGTGGCCCATGCGCGGCACCAGCAGCGCGTACACGAACAAGCCGATCACGATCGACGGCGCGGACAGCATGATGTCGGTGACGAAGCGGGTCACGGCGGCGAACTTGTTGTTCTGGCCGTACTCGGCCAGGTACATGCCGGCCAGGATGCCGACCGGGGTGCTGACCGCGGTGGACAGGCCGACCATCAGCAGGCTGCCGATGATGGCGTTGCGGATGCCGCCCTCGCTGCCCGGCGCCGGCGTGTCCAGCGCGAACAGGTTGTGCGAGAGCGCGCCAAAACCGTGCACCAGCAGGGTGAACAGGATCCAGGCCAGGAAGCCCAGGCCGATGGCCATGGCCAGCACCGACAGGGCGATGCCGATGCGGTGCCCGAGCAGGCGGCGGCGGTAGACAGGGTTCATCACGCCATCCATTTATTTGACTCCTTCTTTGCGGGACATCCCCAGCAACATCAGTTTGGCGGCCGACAGCACGATGAAGGTGATCGCGAACAGGATCAGGCCCAGCGCGAACAGCGAGGACACGTGCAGCGGCGAGCTGGCTTCGGCGAACTCGTTCGCCAGGGTCGAGGAAATCGAGTTACCGGCGGCGAACAGCGACCACGAGAGCTCGTTCGCGTTGCCGATCACGAAAGTGACGGCCATGGTCTCGCCGAGCGCGCGGCCGAGGCCCAGCATCACGCCGCCGACCACGCCGGTACGGGTATAAGGGAGCACGATCTTGCGCACCACTTCCCACCGGGTGCAACCGAGGCCGTACGCCGATTCCTTCAGCACCGCGGGGACGATCTCGAACACGTCGCGCATCACGGAAGCGATGAAGGGGATGATCATCACGGCCAGGATCAGGCCTGCGGTCAGGATGCCGAGGCCCATGGTCGGGCCCTGGAACAGCGGGCCGATCACGGGCAGCACGCCCAGGGTCTTTTTCAGCAGCGGCTGGATATGGTCGCCGAACATCGGCGCGAACACGAACAGGCCCCACATGCCGTAGATGATGGAGGGGACGCCGGCCAGCAGCTCGACCGCGGTGCCCATCGGGCGGCGCAGCCAGGCCGGGCAGATCTCGGTCAGGAACAGGGCGATGCCGAAGCTGATCGGCACCGCGACCAGCAGCGCGATCAGCGAAGTCGCCAGGGTGCCGGTGATGGCGATCAGGGCGCCGAACTGGTCGTTGACCGGATCCCATTCGTTGCGCGCGATGAAGTGCGCGCCGAACTCGCGGAAGGCCGGCGCAGCGCCGACCGCCAGCGAGACGATGATCCCGACCAGCACCACCAGCACGGAGGCCGCGAACAGCAGCGTGATCTTGTGGAAGAAGAAGTCCTGGATGCGCTGGGTGCGCATGGTCCTGCGCAGGCGGGCGTGGCTGGCTTCGTCCAGCCCGGCCTGGCTGGTCTCTTGGGTAACTGCGGCGTCTTGTGCGCTCATATATGTATTACTGGTTAGCGTCGTCCCCGCGCAGGCAGGGACGACGGGGTACGTATTACCAGATCGCCTTGCCCGAAGCATCCTTCATGTTCGCCTTCCAGGCATCCTGCACCAGCTTGGTGACACTGTCCGGCAGCGGCACGTAGTCCAGTTCGGTGGCGGCGGCGTCGCCGTTCTTGAAGGCGTAGTCGAAGAATTTCAGCACTTCCTTGCCTTTCGCGGCGTCGGCCTGGTTCTTGTGCACCAGGATGTAGGACACGCCGGTGATCGGCCAGGCCGCCTTGCCCGGCTGGTCGGTCAGGACCACCGAGAAGCCCGGGGTCTTGGCCCAGTCGGCGTTGGCGGCGGCGGCCTTGAAGGCGTCGTCGTCCGGCTGCACGAAGGCGCCGTCGCGGTTCTTCAGCTGGGTATGGCCCATCTTGTTCTTCTTCGCGTAGGCCCACTCGACGTAGCCGATCGAACCCTTGATGCGCTGGACGTTGGCGGCGACGCCGTCATTGCCCTTGCCGCCCACGCCGGTGGCCCACTTGACCGCGGTGCCGGCGCCGATCTTCGATTTGAAGTCCGGGCTGGTCTTCGACAGGTAGTCGGTGAACAGGAAGGAGGTGCCCGAGCTGTCGGCGCGGTGCACGACGGTGATGTCCTCGGCCGGCAGCCTGACGCCCGGGTTCAGGGAGGCGATGGCCTGGTCGTTCCACTTGGTGATCTTGCCGAGGTAGATGTCGGCGACGACCGGACCGGTCAGCTTCAGCTGGCCCGGCTGGACACCGTCCAGGTTCACCACGGTGACGACGCCGCCCATGATGGCCGGGAACTGGAACAGGCCTGCCTGGTTCAGCTCGTCGGCCGGCAGCGGCATGTCGGACGCGCCGAAGTCCACGGTCTTGGCCTTGATCTGCTTGATGCCGGCGCCCGAGCCGACCGATTGGTAGTTGAGGCCGTTGCCGGTGGCCTTCTTGTACATCTCGGCCCACTTGGCGTAGATCGGATACGGGAAGGTCGCGCCCGCACCGGTGATGTCCGCCGCCAGGGTCGCGGTGCTCGCGAAGGCGGCCGAGGTGCCGATGATCAGGGTTGCCAGCAGTTGCTTCATGCGCATATCAGGTCCTTGGTTCTTGGTTAAGGGTGGTGACGCGGTGTTGATGCTGCGCAGTGTAGAGAGCAAATATGACGGCTTTATGACATGGCCATCATGCCTGTCACAACGGCCCGGAAGGTCCGTCGCAGTGGCGGGCTCGCCTATACAACTCTTATTTCTGAACACCGAAAAGGCGCCTTGTAAATACGCGATGGTCTGCTAGCTTGAAAGTGTCGAATTTGATTGGAGGGCTCGTCCAGCGTGAGCATGCCACGCCAGCAGAGCATGTGGAATCACCGGGGAGGACTCGCCAAACGGCGTTTGAAGTCCATGTTGAGCTTGATTGTTACAGGGGTATTGGCCGGGATTGCCGGACTGGTGATCTTCGAAGCCATCTGCGAAGGACACGGGTGCTCCGAGAAACTGCGGGACCGTTATCACGAGTAGCGCTATCACGAATAGCATAACAGGCTGGATAGCCTGGAACGAAAAAGCGGCGAGGCCTCCATGGCGCTCGCCGCTTGTCATGCCGGAGACACGAAGTTGAATAGACAGGTCAGCGCAAGAAGCGCGAGAGCTGGGTCATGGCGTTCAGGTCCAGGTTCAGGAACTGGAAGCCGGCCTTGAATTCGCCGCCGCTGAAAATGCAATAGATGACTTTCGCGCGGGCCGCGATGGCGGTCAGCTTGCCTTCGACCAGCAGGTCGAAGCCCACCTGCCCCGTCTGGCCCACCTGCAGCGGCTGTTCCACGCCGATGCTGACGCCGTTCGAGCCGATATCCGAGGTACGCCCCGGCATCGGCGCCATGCCCTCCATCGCGACCACCGCCTTCACTTTCACGATCTTGCGTACCGATTGCCTCAAATCTGTCATTACGGGTTACCCAGTCAAACTGATATCAAACAGGTCGGGGATTATAAGGCTTCAATCCAGTTCCCGCAGTTTGCTGAAGGCCTCGTCGATGCGCTCCACGGCGACGATGGTCATGCCCTCGATTTTCTGCTTCGGCACATTCGATTTCGGGATCACGGCAATCGAAAAGCCCAGCTTGGCCGCTTCGCGCAGGCGTTCCTGGCCGCGCGGCGCCGGACGGATCTCGCCGGCCAGGCCGACTTCGCCGAACACCACCAGGCCGCGCGGCAGCGGCTTGTTGCGCATCGACGAATTAATGGCAAGCAGGACTGCCAGGTCGGCCGCCGGCTCGGTGATCTTGACGCCGCCGACCGCGTTGATGAACACGTCCTGGTCGAAGGCGGCGATGCCGGCGTGCCGGTGCAGCACCGCCAGCAGCATGGCCAGGCGGTTTTGTTCGAGGCCGACCGACAGGCGGCGCGCGTTCGGCAGGTGGCTGGCGTCGACCAGGGCCTGGATCTCGACCAGCAGCGGCCGGGTGCCTTCCTGCGTCACCATCACGCAGGAACCCGGCACCTGGCTGTCGTGCTGGGACAGGAACAGCGCCGAAGGGTTCGACACCCCTTTCAGGCCTTTTTCCGTCATCGCGAACACGCCCAGCTCGTTGACGGCGCCGAAGCGGTTCTTGATCGCCCGCACCAGGCGGAAGCTGCTTTGCGTATCGCCTTCGAAGTACAGCACGGTGTCGACGATGTGCTCCAGCACGCGCGGCCCGGCCAGCGCGCCCTCCTTCGTGACGTGGCCGACCAGGATGATGGTCACCCCGGTCTGCTTGGCGACCCGGGTCAGCTGGGCCGCGCACTCGCGCACCTGGGCCACCGAACCGGGCGCCGAGGTCAGCGCGTCCGAGTACAGGGTCTGGATCGAGTCGATCACGGCCACTTCCGGCTTCATGTCGGCGATGGTGCCGAGGATCTTCTCGAGCTGGATCTCGGCCTGCAGCTTGAGCTCCTTGGCCTCGACCTGGAGCCTGCGGGCGCGCAGGGCGATCTGGGCGCCGGATTCCTCGCCCGAGACATACAGGGTGTTGCGGGTGACGGCCAGGTTGGCCAGCGCCTGCAGCAGCAGGGTCGACTTGCCGATGCCGGGGTCGCCGCCGATCAGCACCACGCCGCCGGCCACCAGGCCGCCGCCCAGCACGCGGTCGAATTCCTCGATCCCGGTGCCGAAGCGCGGCACGTCGATCGCCTCGATGTCGGCCAGCGACAGCACCGGCGCGGTCTGGGCCAGGCTCTTGTGCATGCCGGGAGTCTGCGACATGCGGTTCAGGCCGGCGCTCTCGACCTGCTCGGTCATGGTATTCCATGCCTTGCAGTCGCCGCACTGGCCGGTCCAGCGGCTGGCGACGGCGCCGCAATCGTTACAGACGAAACTGGTACGGGATTTTGCCATTGTTCTATATATGTGTCGGTTAGTTTAAAGCGCCTGAAACAGTACGATAGTACGGCGAGGCGATGCAACGCCGCCATGGAGGCTTTATCGGACGCTTTCAGTCGGTTCCGACGCGGCCCTCGGAAACGCGCACGCGCGGCGCCAGGGCGCACATCAATTCATAGCCGATCGTGCCGGCGGCATGCGCGACCTCGTCAACCGGCAGGCCGTCGCCCCACAGGGTGACCTTGCTGCCCACGCGGGCGTTGGCGACCGGGGTCAGGTCGACCGTCATCATGTCCATCGACACCCGGCCGACCAGGCCCGTGCGCACGCCGTCCACCAGCACCGGGGTGCCTTGTCCGGCATGGCGCGGATAGCCGTCCGCATAGCCGCAGGCGACCACGCCCACCGTCATCGGGCCCGGCGCGACGAAGCGGCTGCCGTAGCCGACGGTGTCGCCCTGCTCCAGCTGCTGGATGCCGATGATCTCCGATTTCAGGGTCATGGTCGGCAGCAGGCCGTAGCCCTGCGCCGACACGCCGCCGCCCGGGGTCCCGCCGTACAGCATGACGCCGGGGCGGACCCAGTCGTTGTGCAATTCCCTGGCCAGCGCCGCCTGGTGCAGCACGCCGCCGGAATTCGACAGGCTGCGCTGCCCTTCCAGCCCCTCCGCCCCTTCGCGGAAGCGGCGCACCTGCTCGGCGATCGAGAGGCGCGGGTGCTCCAGCTCGTCGGCGTTGGCGAAGTGGGTCATCAGGGTGATGTTGCGGATGCCGGGGATGGCGCGCAGGCGCCGGTAGGCCGCGGCGTATTCGTCGGGCCGGAAGCCGAGCCGGTTCATCCCCGTATTCATCTTCAGGTGGACGTCGATCGGGCGGTACAGCTGGGTGTATTCCAGCATCCTGAGCTGCTCGATGCAATGCACCGCGCTATTGATATTGTGCTCGGCCAGCAGCGGCACGTCGGAGGCATCGAAGATCCCTTCCAGCAGCAGGATCGGCTTGACCCAGCCAAGCTCGCGCAGGCGCAGCGCGTTCTCGGTCTCGATCAGGGCCAGGCCGTCCGCCTCGGCGAAGCCGCGCATGCCGCGCTCCAGGCCGTGGCCGTAGGCATTCGCCTTGACCACCGCCCACACCCGGGCCGTGGGCGCGCAGGCGCGCGCGCGGGCAAGGTTGTGCTGCATCGCGTCGAGATGGATGGTGGCGTGGAGAGGACGTGGCATGGGTCGAAGATGGGGGCGAAACTGGCGAACGGAAGTGCCATTTTAGCGCCAACCGGGGCGCAGGCTGTTGAAATGGAGTATTGTCGATTTCTTTGGACTGGCGGTCTTTCATGGTATAAAGCAACCCACACCAGTTTTTAGACAGTCTCGAATGAATCGTGGTTTTTATACCATCATGGCGGCGCAGTTTTTTTCGTCGCTGGCAGATAACGCATTGATTTTCGTTGCGATCGGCCTGCTGACGGCGATGAAAGCCCCGCCCTCGCTGACGCCCCTGCTGAAGCTGTCGTTCGTGCTGTTCTACGTCCTGCTGGCCGCGTTCGTCGGCGCCTTCGCCGATTCGATGCCCAAGGGCCGCGTCATGTTCATCGCCAACCTGATCAAGGTGTTCGGCTGCAGCCTCATCTTCTTCGGCGTCCATCCGCTGGTCGCCTGCGCCGTGGTCGGCTTCGGCGCCGCCGTGTACTCGCCGGCCAAGTACGGCATCCTGACCGAGCTGCTGCCGCCCGAGAAACTGGTCGCGGCCAACGGCTGGATCGAGGGCCTGACCGTGATGTCGATCATTTTCGGCACCGTGATGGGCGGCGCCCTGGTGAGCACCCATGGCGGCGCCTGGCTGATGACCCTCGACTTCCCCGTCATCGACACCGGCATCGACACCCCGATCAAGGCGTCGCTGGCGGTGCTGATCGCGGTGTACGCGCTGGCCGCCCTGTTCAACCTGCGCATTCCCGACACCGGCGCGCGCTACGAGCACCAGGAACGTAATCCGGTCAAGCTGATCGCCGACTTTGCCGAATGCTCGGCCACGCTGTGGAAAGACAAGCTGGGCCAGATCTCGCTGGCGGTGACGACCCTGTTCTGGGGCGCCGGCGCGACCCTGCAATTCATCGTGCTGAAATGGGCCGAGCGCTCGCTGCACATGAAGCTGGACAAGGCCAGCACCCTGATCGGCGTGGTCGCGATCGGCGTGGCGGTGGGCGCCGCGATGGCGGCCAAGATGATCCCGCTGAAGAAATCGCTGACCGTGATCCCGCTCGGCATCATCATGGGCATCGTCGTGATGGGCATGACCCTGGTGTACTCGGTGTCGATCGCCGTGCCGCTGCTGCTGATCATCGGCCTGCTGTCCGGCTTCTTCGTGGTGCCGATGAACGCCCTGCTGCAGCACCGCGGCCACGTCCTGATGAGCGCCGGCCACTCGATCGCCGTGCAGAACTTCAACGAAAACCTGTCGATCCTGACCATGCTGGCCGTCTACGCCATCATGATCACGCTGAACCTGGACCTGAACGTCATCATCGTCCTGTTCGGCTTCGCCCTCGCCGGCCTGATGTACATGATCGGCCGCCGCCACGCCGCCAACCAGCGCGAGCACGACTCGCTGGCGCTGATTGGCGAGCACAAGCACTGATTTGTTTTACCTCAAACCGGGGTCAGACTCCGGTTTTTGGCAATTTCCTGCGCCCTCATCACCTGTCTGCTCGCAAAATATTCTTTCATTTTAGCCATTAAAATGAAAGGATATTTCGCGCAACAGGCTATTTGTTCCAACGGATTTATTTCCAAAATTCGGAGTCTGACCCCGGTTTGAGGAAGATCAGGGGTGCAGGCGGGCGCCGGCGCGTTCGCGCCAGTCGTCGGGGACGATGAAGCCGCGCTCGGTTTCGACGATGGCGCCCAGGCCGTTGCTGTGCTCGTCGCGCACCACCGCCACCAGCACCGGCGTGCCCGAAGTGGCGAAGTGGTCTTCCAGCTCGGCGAGCAGCTGGGCGCGGTCGAGCATCCAGGTTGCGGACGAGGCGCGGAACGGCGCCAGCCATTGCAGGCGCGGCAGGATCAGGAAGCGGTCGGCGTCCATCCGCTCGAGCTCGGACAGCGCGCACCAGAAGCCGCGGCAGTGGCCGGCGGCGATGCCGTTCATCGAAAAATAGGTCCCGGCCGGATAGAACAGCCAGCCCTTCACCAGCGCCTTGGCACTGACCACCGGCCGCGGCAGCACTGCCTGGGCGGCCGGGTGCGATCCCAATTGCAGCTGGCGGTCGAAGACCTTGCGCATCTTGCGGCCCAGGCTGTCGGCCAGGTTGGGGCCGACGAAGCTGTCGAAGCTCGCGGCGATGTCGCCATGCACCGCGTCCTGCAGCAGATAGAACTTGGTCGCGAACTCGATGTGCTCGACGCCATCCGGGCCGGCATCGAGCAGGAAGTCGAATTCGCCGATGGTGGCGGTGGGGCCGGCGCGCACCTGCACGCCATGCGCCACCAGCCTGCCCTGCTGGGCGAAATAGAAGGCCATCAGCTTTTCCGCGTACAGGCCCAGGCGGGTATGCACCTTGGCGCCGAGGGCGGCGTCGAGCGCCGACGGATCGCGGTCCAGCCCGGCCAGCCAGCGCTCGGTCTCCGGCGTCATCGGGCCGAGGGTGGCGATCTTTCCTTCCCAGTGCGGATCGTGGATGTCGAGCAGGTCGGGCGCGTCCAGCAGCCAGGCCAGGGCCCGCACCCGTGCGCGCCGCAGATGGCTCCAGCGGCGCTCGAAAGATGACTGGTAATTGTCAGCCGCCTCGCGCACCGGCCTGTCCACCCGAAGCCCGCGCCCGGCACAGATCGGCCCAGGCCTGGGCCTTGTCGCCGCCGCGCCGCAGCAGCTCGCCCGGATGCAGGGTCGCCACCAGCATCGCCCCGGAGCCGGGCAGCGGATAGGCCCTGCCGCGCAGGCCGGCCAGCGGTTCCGCCAGCGGGCGGCCGAGCAGGGTGTTGGCCGCGATCTGGCCCAGGGTCAGCACGGTGCCGGCCCCAGTGAGCGCCAGTTCGCGCTCCAGGTAGGGACGGCAGGCCGCCGCTTCCTCTTGTGTGGGCGCGCGTTCGCCGCCGGCGGACGTGGTCGGACGGCACTTGATCAGGTTGGTGATGTAGACGTCGCGCTCGCGCGACAGCTCCACTGCCGCCAGCATGTTGTCGAGCAGCTTGCCCGGATCGCCGGCCAGCGGGATGCGGGCCTTCTCGTCGGCGGCGGTCGAGGCGCCGGCCGCCACCAGCCAGCGCGCCTTCTTCGCGCCCGTGCCCGGCACCGGCGCGCGGCCGTCGCGGCAGGCGCTGCAGCGGCGGCAGGCGGCGATCGCCAGCTGCAGCTGGTCCCAGTCCATCTGCGCGATTTCTTCCGGCGTGGCGTCGGCCGGGAGCGCGGCGTCGTCCCAGGCCAGGTCTTCCGGCGGGACCGGCTCCAGCGCCGATACCGACTGCGCGACCCGCTGCAGCGGGCGCGGGCCCTGTTCCACGCGCGGCGGCGGGGCGGACGGCGGCGGAGCCGGCGGCGCAGATTGCACGGGCGCGGCTACAGCCTCGCCGAAAGCATCCCCGGCCACATCCGGCGCCGCAGGCGCTGCGTCGGCCACGGCCTGCGGCGCCGCGCCAGCTTCCTCGGCGGGCTGCACGGCCTCCGCCGCGAGCGGCGCTCCAGCTGGCGCCTGCCGCAGATGCCACAGCGGTGCAATTCCCATCTCCGCCAGGAAGATGGCGTCGCGTTCGGCCAAGCCGTTCATAGTGCAAACCTCATCACGATCGCGTCCTCGCGCTGTCCCTCATGGGCTGGATAATACCCTTTGCGGCGCCCGATCTGTGTGTAACCGTAGCGTTCGTACACCTGCAGCGCGCGTGCGTTCGACGGCCGCACCTCCAGCAGGATCGAGCCCATGCCCTTCGCACGCGCGCGCGCGGCGATCCGGTCCAGCAGATAGCGGCCCAGGCCGCTGCCCTGGCGCCCGCCGCTGACGGCGACGTCCAGCAGATGGGCCTCGTCCACCGCGTACATGACCAGGAAGTAGCCGGCCAGCGCGCCCTCGCCGCGCTCGCGCAGCACCCAGGCGTCGTAGCCGCTGGCCAGCGAGTCGGCGAAATTGGCGCGGCTCCAGGGATGCGGGAACACGCTTTTCTCGAGCGCGTAGACCTCGTCGATGTCGTCCGCCACCATCGGCCGCAACTCCAGTGCGGCCTGCTCCAGCGCTGCGCTCATCAGCCGGCCGCCTTCGCCGCATTGATCGCCTGGCGCTCGGCGCTGGTATAGGCGACCTTGTTGCGCAGGTAGATCGGCTGGGCCTGGTCAGCGGGCACGGCGCGGCCGGCGGCCAGCGCGCCCACGCCCAGCACGGCCAGTTCGCGCGCGTGCGGCAGCACCTCGCCGAGGGCGTGCGCGGCGAAGTCCTTGCCGGCGAAAGCGTCCGGATAGGCGGCGAAGCCGTTGCCGCAGGCGGCCAGGCCGTCGGCGGGCAGCGGCGCGACGTCCTGCGGCGCACACAGGCTCGGGGCCGAGACTTCCAGCCAGGCGCCGTCGACGTAACGGTATTGCGCCCAGTAGACCTCGCCCATGCGCGCGTCGAGCACGGCCAGCACCTCGGTCGCGCCGGTACGGGAACGGCAAGCCTCGGCCATCGCTTCCAGGGTCACCATCGGCAGCACCGGCAGGCCGGCGCCGAAGGCCAGGCCCTGGGCCACGCCGCAGGCGGTGCGCACGCCGGTGAAGGAACCGGGGCCGGCGCCGAAGGCGACCGCGTCGCAGTCGGCCAGCCTGACGCCGGCCTCGCGCAGCAGTTCCTGCACCATCGGCAGCACGGATTGCGAATGGGTGCGCACGCCGGAAGATTCGCGGGCAAGGACGGTGGCGGGCGCGCCGGCCGTCGTGGCGTCGCTATTGAACAGCGCGCACGAAGCCAGTTCGGACGAGGTTTCGATGGCAAGGATGATAGGCATGCCGTATTTTAACCCGTGGCGCGGGTCGGCCAAAAGCCGTAAAATCCGGCCCATGCATAGCCTGACTCTCGAGCTTGACAATCGCGACCAGATTGCCGCCGCCCTGGACGGCGACGGCTGGGTCGTCGCCTGCCTGTGCGCCGCCTGGTGCGGCACCTGCTCGTCCTACCGCGCCGCCTTCGAGGGGCTGGCCGCGCGCCACCCGGACAAGACCTTCGTCTGGATCGACATCGAAGACCAGGCCGACGTGGTCGGCGACCTCGACGTCGAGAACTTCCCTACCCTGCTGCTGCAGCGCCGCGGCACCGTGGCCTTCTTCGGCACCATGCTGCCGGATGCAAACGTGGCCGACCGCCTGGTGCAGTCGCAGGCGCTGCTGCCCGATGAGGAACTGGCGCGCCTGGCGGGCTCCAGCGAGGAACGGCGCGGGTGGCAGCGGGATGCCAATCTGCGTGTGTTGTTGGATAACGCCGGCTGAACTGCGTGGGCACGAGGCGTCCACGCCCCCGATCGATCAGGCCAGACGCAATGGCAGGCTGCGCAGCCGCTGGCCCGTCAACCTGAACACCGCATTCGCCACCGCCGGCGCCACCGGCGGCGTGGCCGGCTCGCCCATCCCTTCGGGCGGCTCGATGCTGGGGACGATCACGGTCTCGACCAGCGGCGCCTGGTTCATCCGCAGCACCGGATAGTCGCCGAAATTGCTCTGCTGGATACGTCCATCCTTCAGCGTGATCTCGCCGGCCAGCGCGGCCGACAGGCCGAACACCACCGCCGATTCGACCTGCTGGGCCACGATGTTCGGATTCACGACGATGCCGCAATCGACCGCGCACACCACGCGGTGCACGCGGATCTGCCTGTCCTGCACCGACACCTCGGCCACCTGCGCCACGATGCTGCCGAAGGACTGGTGCACCGCCACGCCGTGCGCCCGTCCTTCCGGCGCCGTCCCGGCCCGCGCCAGCGCGGCATCCAGCACCGCCAGGTGGCGCGGATGGTCGCGCAGCAGCTCGCGCCGCAGCTGCACGGGGTCCTTGCCGGCGGCGTGCGCCACCTCGTCCAGGAAGCCTTCCTTGAAGAAGGCATTGTGCGAGTGGCCGACCGAGCGCCAGTAGCCGATCGGCACCGCGCTGTCCGCGATCACGTGGGCGATGCGGCGGTTCGGGATCGCGTACTGCATGTCGTATTCGCCCTCGGCCGTGGTCTTGTCCGGGCCGATGCCCGGCAGGCCCAGGTTGCGCGGGAAGTACTGGTGGCCGATCGCCCCGCTCACCGACTTGTTGTCCCAGGCCAGCACGCTGCCGCTGGCGTCCAGCTTCGCGGAAAAGCGCGCCAGCGCCTGCGGACGGTAGACGTCATGCTGGATATCGTCTTCGCGGGTCCAGACCAGCTGCACGGCCTGGCCGCCCAGTTGCCCGTCCAGGGCCTTGGCGATGGCGACCGCCTGGGCCACCATGTCGGTTTCCAGGCGCCGGCCGAAGCCGCCGCCCAGCAGCATCACGTCGAGCGAGACGTCGGCGCGGTCGATGCCCGCCACCCTGGCGGCGATATCCACGGCCACGCTCGGCACCTGGGTCGAAGCCCAGATCTTCAGCTTGCCATCCTTGAACCGGGCGGTGCAGTTGACCGGCTCCATCGTGGCGTGCGCCAGGAAGGGGGCGCGGTATTCGGCCTGCACGATCTTCGCCGCATCCTTCACGTCCTGGCTGCCGCTCTCGAAATAGGTGAAGCCGGATTCGCTGTCGAGCAGCTTCGCGAAGTCGGCGAAGATCGCCTCGCTGGACAGGCCGGCGTGCGGGCTCGCGCTCCATTCCACCGGCAGCATGGCCGCCGCCTGCTTCGCCTGCCACCAGGTCTTCGCCACCACCGCCACCCCGGCGCCGGCGCCGGAAAACCGCGGCAGCGCGGCCGAGACGTCGGCCACCTGCAGCACGCCCGGCATCGCCATCGCCTTCGCGGCGTCGAACGAGGCGACGCCGGCGCCGACCACGGGGGCCATCTTGACGGCCGCGTACAGCATGCCGGGCACGCGCGCGTCGATGCCGAACAGCGCCCTGCCGTTCACCTTGGCCGGGCTGTCGCGGCGCGGCACCGGCTGGCCGATCAGGCGGAATTCCGCGCGGGTCTTGAGGCGCACGTCGTCCGGCCCGATATCGGCGCCGACCACCGCCGCACGCGCGGCCAGCTCGCCATAGCCGAGGCGGCGGCCATCGGGATGCAGGACGAAGCCGTCGCGCGTCGCCAGGCGGGCAATGTCGAGCTTCGACTGCGCAAGCTTCCACTGTTCGGCGGCCGCGCGCAGCAGCATCGCGCGCGCCACCGCGCCCGCTTCGCGCATCGGGATCCAGGCATCCTTCACGCTGGTCGAGCCGCCGGTGAACATGATGCCCAGCTCGCGGCCGACCTTGGCCATCACCCATTGCACGCCCTGCTTGATGCTGCCGCGGTCGTCGGGATGGAAGGGAAGGTTCTCGCGCAGGACGGTGAGGTTGCCGAAGATCTTGTCGATCGGCGCCTGCGAGATGCGCACGCTGCTCAAGGACGCGTCGAGTTCCTCGGCCAGCAGCATCGGCAGCGCGGTGTTCACGCCCTGTCCCATCTCGCTGCGCGGGACCACGATGGAGACGGTGCCGTCCGGCGCGATCGCGACCCAGCCGTTCAGGGCGACGGCGCCCGCCTCCACGGCCAGTGGACTGGCGCCGCGCAGGCGCTGGCGCGGCGGTTGGCAGCCCCAGCCGACCAGCAGCGCGCCGCCGGCGGCCAGGCCGCCCAGCAGGAAGCGGCGCCTGCCGCGCGAGGGTTTCCCGGCTGTTCCTTCCGTGCTGTCCTGCTCAGGAGTATTCGAGTCGCGCATTGTTATTCTGTCCCCATTGTGCCAGCAGCAGCGCCGGCGGCAAGGGCCGGGCATACAGATATCCTTGCGCGCGCCGGCAGCCGTGCCGCAGCAGGAAGGCCGCCTGCTCGACCGTCTCGACGCCTTCCGCGATCACCGCCAGGTTCATGCTCTTGCCGAGCTGGATGATGGCGATCGCGATCGCTTCCTCATTTTCTCTATCAATGGCATCGGTCGAGATGTCCCGGATGAAGCTGCGGTCGATCTTCAGCGTCTGCACCGGCAGCTGCTTCAGGTAGGCCAGCGAAGAGTAGCCGGTGCCGAAATCGTCGATCGCGAGTTCGACGCCGATCGCGTGCAGCTCATTAATATACTGCATGGCGTCGCCGGTGTTCATGATCACCGACTCGGTCACCTCCAGTTGCAGGCGGTGCGGCGGCAGGCCGGTCTCGCGCAGCACCCGTTCCACCTGGCCGGCCAGGCCGACGCGGTCGAACTGGCGCGCCGACAGGTTGACCGCCATCTTCGGCACATGCAGGCCGGCCCGGTCCCAGCTCACCATCTGGCGGCAAGCTTCTTCCAGCACCCAGGCGCCGAGCTGGTTGATGAAGCCGATGTCCTCGGCCAGCGGGATGAAGCGGTCCGGCCCCATCTGGCCCAGCTCCGCGCTATTCCAGCGCACCAGGGCCTCGACCCCGATCAGGCGCCCGCTGTCGATCTCGACCTGGGGCTGGTAGGCCAGCCAGATCTCGTTCTTCTCGATCGCGCGGCGCAGCAGCGCTTCCAGGCGCAGGCGCTCGACGCCGTCGCCGTCCATCGACGGCGCGTAGAAGGCATAGCCGTTGCGGCCGCGCGCCTTGGCCTGGTACATGGCGACGTCGGCATTGCGGATCAGGACGTTCAGGTCGCTGGCATCCTGCGGGAACAGGCTGATGCCGACGCTGCCGGTGACGAACAGTTCGTACTCCGACACCAGCACCGGCTGCTCGAACAGGCGCATCAGCTTTTCCGCCACCAGGCGCGCGCCGCGTTCGCCGTCGACGCCTTCCAGCAGCACGATGAATTCGTCGCCGCCCAGGCGCGCCAGGGTGTCGCCGTCGCGCAGGCAGCCCGACAGCGATGCCGCGACCTGCTTGAGCAGCTCGTCGCCGACGTGATGGCCGAGGGTGTCGTTGACGTTCTTGAAGCGGTCCAGGTCGATGAAGATCACGGCCAGCTGTTCCCCGCAGCGCGCCGCGCGCACCATCGCGTGCTGCAGCCGGTCGTGGAACAGCAGGCGGTTCGGCAGGCCGGTCAGCGCATCGTGGTGGGCCAGGTGGTCCAGCTTTTCCTGCGATTCCTTCAGCTTGGTGATGTCGCTGAACACGCAGACGTAATGGGTGACCGTATCGTGATCGTCGCGCACCGCGGACACCGTCAGCCATTCGAGATAGACCTCGCCGTTCTTGCGGGTGCTCCAGATTTCGCCGCGCCAGAAGCCGGTTTCCGCCAGGTCACGCCACAGGCCGTCGTAGAATTCCGGATCGTGCCCGGCGCTGCTGGCCAGGCTGGCGCGCGTCAGGCCGGATTCCGTGCCCACCGCCTCGCTCTCGGTATAGCCGGTGATCTGGGTATAGGCCGGGTTGGTGGCGACGATCCGGCCGTGCACGTCGATCACCATCACGCCGTCGGCGATGTGCTCGAGCACCGTGGCGGCCAGGCGCGCCTTTTCTTCGGCCTGGCGGCGCTCGGTGACGTCGGCGAACACCCAGATCGCGCCCTGGTCGGGGCGTTCGGGATCGAGCGCGCGTCCGCTCGTCATGCACCAGAACCGGCTGCCGTCGCGGCGCCGGAACTGGCGCTCTTCATTGAATTCGCCGCCCTCCGCCAGCACCGGGAAGCTGGCGCGCAGGGCGTCTTCGCAGTCTTCCGGCGTGGGGAACAGGGCCAGCACGGCATCGCCGTCGAGCTCGCCCTCGGCATAGCCGAACATCTCGTCGAAGCGGCGGTTGGTCGAGACCACGCGCCGCTCGCGCACGTGCAGGATGCCGAACATGACCGAATCGAGCACCGCGCCCTGCTCGGCCAGCAGCGCCTCGATGCGCATCTCGTTGTGCTTGCGCTCGCCGATGTCGGAGATGATCCCGTCGATCCAGTAGGCGGCATTGCCGCCCTGGGCCACCGGCTGGCCGCTCTCCAGCACCCAGCGCTCGACCCCGTCGGCGTCGACGATCCGGTACTCGATCTCGTAGGGCAGCGCGGCCAGCACCGCCTCCTTCACCTGGCGCCGGCGCATGCGGCGATCCTCGGGCGCGACGATGTCGGACCAGCGGTCGGTGGCGGAATTCATGAACAGGCGCGCCGGGTAGCCGGAGATCTCCTCGATGGCGTCGCTGACGAAGTCGATGGGGCCGCCGGGACGGGCGCGGAATACGGCGCCCGGCACCTGGGTCACGATGGTGCGGAAGCGCTCCTCGCGCCGGCCGATGTCGGCGAACAGCTCGCGGATCGCGATCCGCATCCGCTCCATCTGCGCGCCGAGGAGTCCCAGTTCGTCGCGCGAGGCCAGCACCAGCGGGGCGTCGAAGTCGCCGCGCGACAGGGTGTCGGAAAAACCGGTCAGGCTGCGCAGCGGGGCCAGCAGGCGGCGCTTCAGCACCAGCACGATCAAGAGCAGCGAGACCGCCAGCTGCACCGCCAGCACGCCGGCATAGCGCCACTGCTTGGCGCGCAGCTCGTGCTGGCTGCGGCTGTCGTCCATCTCGACCAGCACGTGGCCGATCGGCTGGCCGTGCACCACCACGGTCCGCTCGGCGCGGAACACGTGGCCTTCGGGCACGGCATCGGCGCGCTGGTCGAGGAATTCGTCATTCGCCTGGGCGCGTACCTGCACGTGCAGCACGGCCGGGTCGCGCATCACGGAATCGACCAGCGAGCGGGCCGCGTCGGCGTTCATGTTCCACAGCGATTCCTGCATGCCGAGGGCGAGGATGTCGGCGTTGCGCTGCAGGGTCTCGTCGAGGTTGGCGCGCGCGGCCTGGCGTTCCTGCACGCCCACCAGGAAGTAGCTGCCCACCAGGGCCGGCACCGCCAGCCCGCCGAACACCATCAGCAGCAGCGCGCCGTACAATGAACGCCCGTACAGCCGAAGCAGGCGCGAGGGCAGCAGGCGCTTGGCGATTCTGGACATGAAATGCGGTGCGGACATGACAGGCGGGCGGCGCCCCGTGGCGGTGGCGTTGGTCAACATGGGCAAACTGTGTTGGCAGATTATGCACATAAAGTTTCCACAAGTCAGCAATTTGTCGTTACCAGCAACACCTCCGGGCATCAAGCGTGTTCGTGCAACCACGTTTCAGGGTTGCTATGATGCGTGTCTACTAATATAGAGAGGAGTAAAGATGAGCTTGTCGATGTATTCCGCATCCGTGCCGGTGTTCCGGCAGGTACTGGGCAGCCTGGCGGCGATCCTGGAGAAGGCCGAGTCGCATGCCGACCTGAAGAAGATCGAGCCGCAGGCGCTGCTGCAGGCGCGCCTGTTCCCGGACATGTTCCCCATGCTGCGCCAGGTGCAGGTGGCGGCCGATTTCGCCAAGGGCACGGTGGCGCGCCTGGGCGGGGTCGAGGTGCCGCGCTACGAAGATGTCGAAACGGATTTCGCCGGCCTGCAGGAGCGCATCGCGAAGACCCTGGCCTTCATCGACAGCGTGCCGCGCGAAGCGATCGAGGACAGCGCCGAACGCGAGGTAACGGTCGGCACCGGCGCCAACCAGCGCCAGTTCAAGGGCCAGCCCTACCTGCTGCACTACTCCCTGCCGAACTTCTTCTTCCACGCGACGACCGCGTACGACATCCTGCGCCATAACGGGCTCGAAATCGGCAAGCGCGACTTCATCGGCAGCTTCTGATAAAACGCAAACCGGGGTCAGACTCCCGATTTTGGAAATAGCCCAACGGACATTTCCAAAATTCGGAGTCTGACCCCGGTTTGATTTAGGTCAGGTATTTCGGCGCGGGTAGCCTTGCGCCAGGATGCGCTGCCACACCAGTTCTTTCTGCTCGGGCGTCATCGATACCCAGTGCGCCACTTCGACCACCGTGCGGCCGCAGCCGCGGCAGGTGTCGTCGAAGGTGGTCGAGCAGACCGCCACGCAAGGGGTGTCGGGGCGCTGCGGGAGCGCGTCGACAGGGCGCTCCGGAAATGGTGCGTTCATATGATCAGCGGGCCGGTCCGACATCGAGCTTGTCCCAGCCTTCATGGCCGAGCTGTTCCATGGTCTCGATATTCTTCTCGAAGATCGCCTCGGCTTCCGGGAAGGCTTCCACGGCGCGGTCGATGCTTTCCTCGCGCAGCAGCTGCAGGATCGGGTAAGGCGCGCGGTTGGTGTAGTTCGAGATATCGTTCCGGTCGGTATCGGCGAACTGGTAGTCCGGATGGAAGCTGGCCACCTGCAGCTCGCCGTCGAGCGACATGTCTTCCACCGCGGCGTCGGCCACGTCCAGGAATTCGTTGAAGTCCAGGAAGTCGTTCAGCACGAAGGGGTGGATCAGCAGGGTCGTGTCGATCTTTTCCGGATCGGCGTCGGCCAGGTCCTGCAGCTCGTTCATCAGGGTTTCGAGCAGCTCTTCCGGGGTACGGGCCGGCGACACCACGTAGCGCACCTGCTCCTTCACGTACACCGCCTTCGCGAACGGACACAGGTTCAGGCCGATGACGGCGCGTTCCAGCCAGCGCCGGGTGGCGGCGATGATCTCGTCATCGTCGGCGTTGAGGTTGGCAGTGCTCATGGTGCTTCTTTCCAAGGTGACAAAAAACGCTGCGCGCAGGGCACAAAGCGCCGTGCACGGAGACGGCATTGTACGCGCACTTTGCGTGCCCTCATAGATGGACTGGCAAGCCGGGGTAACTTGGCAGGCGCGGCCCATGCCGCTGGTATTAGGTTTTCGGGGCCATTCCAGGCTTGCCCAGGGGCCCGCAAAAATGCCTTGCGGCCGGGCCGGCGCCGGGCGGGTTTTTCCCCATACCCCAGGGAGTATGATATTTTAGGAGGAAAATTCCCCAATAAGACTATCCAAAAAGAAATATATACCCCTTAAGAAATTGTCTAAAAATAAGCATGTGTTGGCAAAAATAGTAGCCAAAGAAATTTGTAACCAAGCCGACATATTCCTTGACTGCCGCGCTAACTGGTCCTTACACTGCCCCCTTACTCGTCAGTCCTAATGTTCCTGGACGCAACACTGGAAAGCTATGTACGAAACGACTCGCACCACCCAAGCCCTGGCCCTCGCGATCCTGTTGGCCCCCGCGATCAGCCATGCCGCTGACAGTGCCCCGAGCACGATCACGCAAAGCAACCCCGGCATCGGCGCGGCGGCAAGCGCCAGGCCTGTCCTGCCCACGTCCCTGACGGCGGTCAAGACTGACGACTACAAGGACCCCGACCTGTGGGCCCGCATCCGCAGCGGCTATGCCATCCCCGACGTCGACAACAACCTGGTCGCCAAGCACGTCCAGTGGTACGCCAGCCGTCCGGAATACCTGGCGCGCACCTCGGGCCGCGCTTCGCTCTACCTGTACCACGTGGTGCAGGAACTGGAAAAGCGCGGCATGCCGACCGAACTGGCGCTGCTGCCGGTGATCGAATCAGCCTTCAATCCGCAGGCGCTGTCGACCGCGGACGCTTCCGGCCTGTGGCAGTTCGTACCGGGCACCGGCCGCGACTTCAACCTGAAGCAGAACATGTTCAAGGACGAGCGCCGCGGCGTGCTGGCCTCGACCGACGCCGCCCTCACCTACCTGCAGCGCCTGTACACCATGTTCGGCGACTGGCAGCTGGCCCTGGCCGCGTATAACTGGGGCGAAGGCAATGTCCAGAAGGCGATCCAGAAGAACCGCGCGGCCGGCAAGCCGACGGACTTCGAAAGCCTGGCCGAGCTGATGCCGGCCGAGACGCGCAACTACGTGCCGAAGCTGCAGGCGGTCAAGAACATCATCGCGAATCCGGGCCAGTACGGCGTGAGCCTGCCGGTCATCGACAACCAGCCCTACTTCACCACCGTCGACAAGACCTCGGACATCGACCTGGCCGTCGCCGCCCAGCTGGCGGAAATGTCGATCGACGAATTCAAGGCCCTGAACCCGCAGTTCAAGAAACCGGTGATCACGGGCGAATCGACCAAGATCCTGCTGCCGAAAGAGAACGCCGAGAAGTTCCACCTGAACCTGGCGCAGTGGGGCCACGCGCTGTCGTCCTGGACCACCCACAAGATCACGGGCGCGAAGGAAACGATCGCCTCGCTGGCGTCGAAGTTCGGCACCACGCCGGAAGTGATCCGCCAGGCCAACAACATCCCGCCGCAGATGCGCCTGAAGGCCGGCTCGACCATCCTGGTGCCGAAGACCAGCACCTCGACCGCCTCCGACATCGCCGAGAACATCATCGAGAACGCCCAGATCGCGCTCGAAGCCGACCGCGGCGACAGCAAGGGCCGGAGGCTGAGCGGCGCCCAGCGCATCAAGGCCAGCGCCGCCAACGCCGTGGCCCGCATCAAGAGCCGCGTCTCGGGCGGTGGCAAGCCGGCGGTGAACGCCCACGGCCGCAAGCACCGCTGATCGATCAGCCCGTCACCACGCTGCACTGCGGCAATCATCCATCCGCCAGCCGGCCTGCACGTTTCGCGCAGGCCGTGCACGCTTTTCGAAACTACTGTATAGTGTCGTTTGTGCGTTGCAAAATGCGTTCGCGATCAAGTCGCCGCAACAATGCGCCAGAAGTAAATCAGCAGTACAACTAGCAAGCTTCGCAAGCCCAGGTATCGTAGAAAGATACCTTTCCATAAAGCCCTCCCGCCCTGTGTGCCGTTTGTTCCAAAGGCACCGTCCCGGCGCAAAGCTTTTGTGCCGAAATTTCTTTCGTTTCTAAGTCATTTCGTATTGTTGGCCCGCGTTGCTATTTCGCGTTCCGCTGTTGAATAGCGTAGCGCTCACCGATTTATACCGAGAGTACATTAAACAATGAGTTTTGAAGCACTAGGCTTACACACGTCCATCGTCAAAGCAGTGTCGGTTGCCGGCTATGAAAAGCCGACCCCGGTACAAGAACAGGCTGTTCCTGCAGGCATCGCTGGCCGCGACCTGCTGGTTTCGTCGCAAACCGGTTCGGGCAAGACCGCGGCATTCATGCTGCCGGCCCTGAACAAATTCGCCAACCAGGAAGCCGCGCCGGCCGGCCGTACCCCGGCCCAGGAAGCGCAGGCCGCCAAGGCGCGCGGCGAGCGCGTCCGTTTCAAGCCGGCCCAGCCGAAAATGCTGGTCCTGACTCCGACCCGCGAACTGGCCCTGCAGGTCACCAGCGCCACCGAGCAGTACACGGCCTTCATGCGCCGTATCCGCGCGGTGTCGATCCTGGGCGGCATGCCCTACCCGAAGCAGATGCAACTGCTGTCGAAGAATCCTGAAATCCTGGTCGCGACCCCGGGCCGCCTGATCGACCACATGGAGTCCGGCAAGATCGACTTCTCCCAGCTCGAGATCCTGGTGCTGGACGAAGCCGACCGCATGCTCGACATGGGCTTCATCGAGGACATCGAGAAGATCGTCGCCGCGACCCCGGATTCGCGCCAGACCATGCTGTTCTCGGCCACCCTGGATGGCGTGGTCGGCAACATGGCCCGCCGCATCACCAAGGACCCGATGGTGATCCAGATCGCCAGCGGCACCAAGCGCCACGAGAACATCGTGCAGAAGGTGCACTTCGTCGACGACCTGTCGCACAAGAACCGCCTGCTCGACCACCTGCTGCGCGACGAGACCCTGGACCAGGCCGTGGTGTTCACCGCCACCAAGCGTGACGCCGACATGATCGCCGACCGCCTGAACATCGCCGGTTTCGCGGCCGCCGCCCTGCACGGCGACATGCACCAGGGCGCGCGCAACCGCACCCTGGACAGCATGCGCCGCGGCCAGGTGAAGGTGCTGGTCGCCACCGACGTCGCCGCGCGCGGCATCGACGTGCCGACCATCACCCACGTGGTGAACTACGACCTGCCGAAGTTCCCGGAAGACTACGTGCACCGCATCGGCCGTACCGGCCGCGCCGGCCGCAACGGCATCGCGGTGTCGCTGGTGAACCACGCGGAAGGCATCAACGTCAAGCGCATCGAACGCTTCACCAAGCAGACCATCCCGGTCGACGTGGTCGTAGGCTTCGAGCCGAAGCGTTCGGCGCCAGCACGTAGCGGCGCCCGTCCGGGCTGGAAGCCGGGCGACGGCCGTAATGCCTCGGGCAAACCCGGCCAGCGCAGCTTCCACAAGCCGGGCTCGGGTCCGCGCGAAGGCGGCTTCCGCAGCGAAGGCGGTTATCGTAGCGAAGGCGGCTTCCGCGCCGAAGGCGAAGGCCAGCGTCGCGAAGGCGGCTACAACCGCGATGCGGCCCGTCCTGCCGGCGGCTACAACCGCGACGCCGCTCCGCGCCGTGACAGCGCACCGCGCGAAGGCGGCTTCCGCTCCTCGCACCCGCGTTCGGCGGACAACGCCCGCCGTACCTTCGGCGATCGTTGATCGTTCGCTTGAATGAAAAAAAAGCTGCTCCGTGAACTGACCCCATAAAGTTGGACGGTTAAGTTCGCTAGGCAGCCAAGGCCTGGGTCCTGTACTGAACAGGGCTCAG
>NZ_JBDGIN010000013.1:0-116809 GCF_057657395.1 Telluria sp. Soil_C_11
CGGTTTTCGAGACGCATCTTATTTCTTCCTCAAAATCAAGGATGCATTCCCCGGCAAAGCGCGATGAACCTTTTTTTTCGCCTCTTTCAGGAAGCAGGGTTCAGATGCGGGCCTTTTCGGCGGCACTGAGACGCTTGGCGGTCACCTTCACCACCGCCATCTGCTGGCCCTGGGTCGCGACCTGGGCAGCGTAGCGCTCGCGGGCGTTCTCGCTGGCGGCGCTGGCCACGCCGGTGACACCGGCCAGGAAGACGGCTGCCAGGAAGATCGCTTCCATGTTTTTCATGATGTTCATTTCGGTTCTCCTTCGTCTGGATGACGTTGCGTTGTGTCTGTCGATGGTGTCACTGTAGGCGCCGGCGCCGCCACCTTCCAGCGGACTGCGACGAACTGCGTAAAACGCGGGATGGAAGCCCCAAAACCGGGGCTGCGCGTTGCGCCGGCCCTGGTTGACGCCTGAGAACGCTCAACAGCGCACGCGCCCGTGCTCGCCATACTCGACGGCGGCACGGATGCGGAGGCGAAATGAAGCGAGAGAACTTTCTAAAATTGGGTTCCGGCGCGGCGACCGGCGACGAGCCCGGGCGGGCGGCCGGCACGGTCATCGGCTGGAACCGGCTGGCCCTGCAGGCGATCCGAACTGCGCAACCGGGTCCTGCGCCGTCGGCGCGCGCGCTGGCGATCCTGCACACCTGCATGTACAACGCCTGGGCCGCCTACGATGCGACCGCCCGCCAGACCGCGCACGGGGTGGCGGTGCGCCTGCCGCGCGCCGAGCGCAGCGCGGCCAGCAAGGCCTGCGCCATGAGCCATGCGGCGTATGGCGCCCTGGCCGGCCGCTTCCCCGCGCAGCAAGCCATGTTCGACGCCGGGATGGCCG
This sequence comes from Telluria sp. Soil_C_11, assembly GCF_057657395.1. NCBI lineage: Bacteria > Pseudomonadati > Pseudomonadota > Betaproteobacteria > Burkholderiales > Oxalobacteraceae > Telluria > Telluria sp. Soil_C_11. The sequence goes on from NZ_JBDGIN010000013.1 coordinate 881, forward strand.
GGCTGGGCCTGGACCCGGCGGCGCCGGGCGGCCCGCTGACCCCGACCGGCATCGGCCGCACCCAGGCCGCCGCCATGCTCGACTTCTACCGCCGCGGCGGCGCCGGACTGGCCGATGGCCTGGTTGCCGGCAGCGCGGCCGCCGCGCTGCCGGTCGCCGAACCGGCGCCCGGCCGCTGGTGCCTGGCGGCGCACCGCCTTTCCGAACGCGAGGGCTACGGCGACGACCAGGACGTGCGCCTGTTTTTTGCGCTCGCCAACGCGCTCGCGAATGCCGCCATTGCCGGCTGGGGCGGCGCCCGGGAGGGCGAAACGGTTGCCGTCCACGGCAGCGCCGGCGCGGCCGCGGATGAAGTGATCAGGCGCTTCGGGAGCGCGATGCGGGGCGGGACGCAGGACGGCACGCGCAGCGGGGACGCGGCCGGCCAGGAACCCGGAAGGCAGGTGGGCGCGCGCGCATTCGAGGATGCGCGCCGCTACTGGGAAGGGAAATTATGAAACCGGCTTCAGCAGGTTGGCCAGCGCCACATACTGCTCCAGCCCGACCGCTTCCGGACGCGCGCCCGGATCGATGCCGGCTTCCACCAGCTGCTGCTCGGTAAACATGCCGGCCACGCAATTCTTGATGACCTTGCGGCGCTGCGAGAAGGCCTTGGCCACCACCGCTTCCAGGGTCGCGGCGTCGGCCGGCAGCTGGCGCTTGGTCGGCACCATGCGCACGATCGCCGAATCCACCTGCGGCGGCGGATCGAAGGCGGTGGGCGGCACCACGAACAGCATCGCCATGTCGTAGCGCCATTGCAGCATCACGGACAGGCGGCTGTAGGCCTTGGTGCCGGGTTCGGCCACCATGCGCTCCACGACTTCCTTCTGCAGCATGAAGTGCTGGTCCTCGATCAGGTGCGCATACTCGGCCAGGTGGAACAGCAGCGGGCTCGAGATGTTGTACGGCAGGTTGCCGACCACGCGCAGCTTCTTCCCTTCCGGCACCGGGATCGCGCCGAAATCGAATTTCAATGCGTCCCCGGAGTGGACCGTCAGGCGCTCGCGCGGATAGGCTTTCTCCAGGCGTGCGACCAGGTCGCGGTCCAGTTCGACCACGTGCATGTGGTCGAGCTCCTTGAGCAGCAGCGAGGTCATCGCCGCCAGGCCGGGGCCGATCTCGACCATGGTGTCGCCTTTGCGCGGACCGATCGATTCGATGATGTGATAGAGGACTTGGTCGTCGGTCAGGAAGTTCTGGCCGAAGCGCTTGCGGGCTACGTGTTTCATGGTTCTTATGCTTGTGTTGTTGCCTGGGCGCGGACCATGGACAGGGCGACGCGGATCGCCTCCTCCATGCTGCCGCAATCGGCCAGGCCGAGGCCCTGCGCGGCCAGGTCCAGCGCCGTGCCGTGGTCGACCGAGGTGCGGATCAGGGGCAGGCCCAGCGTGATGTTGACGCCGCGCCCGAAGGTGGCGTGCTTGAGCACGGGCAGGCCCTGGTCGTGGTACATCGCCAGCACGGCGTCGGCGTCCTGCAGGTACTTCGGCTGGAACAGGGTGTCGGCCGGATACGGGCCGCGGGCGTCGATGCCGCGCGCGCGCGCCGCTTCCAGGGCCGGTTCGATGACCTCGATCTCTTCACGGCCCAGGTAGCCGTTCTCGCCGGCGTGCGGGTTCAGGCCCGTGACCAGGATCCGCGGACTCGCGATGCCGAACTTGCCGCGCAGGTCGGCGTGCAGGATGTCCAGCACCTGGTCCAGGGTTTCGCGCGTGATCGCGGCCGGCACGTCTTTCAGAGGCAGGTGGGTGGTGGCCAGCGCCACCCGCAGCCAGGGCTGGTCTTGGCCAAGTGGGCCGGCCAGCATCATGACCACCTTCGGGGTGCCGGTCTTCTCGGCCAGGTATTCGGTGTGGCCGGAAAACGCGATCCCGGCATCGTTGATGGTGCTTTTCTGCAGCGGCGCGGTGACGATGGCGTCGAACCAGCCGGCGCCCACGCCTTCCACCGCCAGGTCGAGCGTGGCCAGCACCGCGCGCCCGTTGCCGGCGTCGAGCTGGCCCGGCACCACGTGGGCGTCGAGCGGCACGTCGATCACCGGGATCGTCTCCGGGCCGAAGTGCGGCACCCCGCTGTGGCGCACCGCCATGGTGGACAGCGCCGACAGGCGGATGGCCGGGTCGATCAGGCTGGCCGTCAGCGAGAGGAAGGCGGCATCGCCGACCAGCACGCACCTGGCCTGCCCGCGCAGGGCCCAGGCGGCGCGGATCGCGATTTCCGGGCCGATCCCGGCCGGCTCGCCGACCGTGACGGCCAGCGTGGGACGTGCGCCCGGGATGGCCATGGCTTATTTGTCCTCGCGGAACTCGACGTAGGCGCGGTCGCGGATCTGGCGTGCCCAGTCTTCCATCGCTTCCTGGCGCTTGCGCTCGGTGAGCACCTGGCGGGCCGCCGCGCGTTCCTTGTCCTTCGAGGTGTCCTGGCTCTTGCGCTCGACCACCTCGATGATGTGCAGGCCGAACGGGGTCTTGACCACGTCCGAGATCTCGCCCGGTTTCAGCGCGTTCATCGCGGTCTCGAATTCAGCCGGGACGTCGCCGGATTCCACCCAGCCCATGTCGCCGCCCTTGACCGCATAGCTGTCCTGCGAATTCTGGCGCGCCAGGTCTTCGAAGGTCGCCTGCTTGCTCTGGATTTTGGCCTTGAAATCAAGCAGCTTCTTGCGGGCCTCTTCCTCGGTCTGGGTCGGGGTCACCTTCAGCATGATGTGGCGGGCGTGGGTCTGCTGCACCACGGCCTGCTCCTGCTGCTGTTGCTGGGCTTCCGGCTTGCGCACGTTCGCCAGCTTCAGGATCAGGAAGCCGAAGTTGGTGCGCAATACCGGCGTGACCTGGCCCGGCTTCAGCTTGCGCAGCTCGGAGGCGAAGGTCTGCGGCAGGCGGTCCGGGTCGCGCCAGCCGATCGCGCCGCCCTGCAGGGCGTCCGGCGCGTCCGAATAGGTGGCGGCCATCTTGGCGAAGTCGGCGCCGGTGCGCAGCTGGCGTGCGACTTCGTCGGCACGCGCCTTGCGCGCGGCGATCTGCTCGGGCGAGGCGTTTTCCGGGATCCGCACCAGGATCTGCGAGATGTCCATCTCGACGCGGTCGGCGGCGGCGGCCTTCTCGGCGGCCAGGTAGGTGTCGATCTCGGCGTCCGAGACCTGGATCTTGCTGTCGACCTCGTGCTCGATCAGGCGCTGCAGGATGATCTCGTTACGGATCTGTTCGCGGAACTGGGAGAAGGTCATGCCTTCTTTTTCCATCTGGTTGCGCATTTCCTGCACGCTCATCTTCTGCGATTCGGCGATGCGGCCGATGGCGCGGTCGAGCTCGATATCCGAGACGCGGATGCCAAATTCCTTGCCCAGCTGGAGCTGGGCGCGCTCGGTGATCATGGCCTCGACCACCTGGCGGCGCAGGTCTTCCGGATCGGGCAATTGCGCGTTCTGGGCGCGCAGGCGCGCGGTGATCTCGCCCACGCGGTTGTCGACTTCACGCCTGGTGATGACTTCGTCGTTGACGATGACATACACGGAATCGATCACTTTTGCGGAGCTCGATGCCGGCGGCAGAAAGCCGGCGCCCGGCTTCGTTGCAGGAGCGGCGGCACCGGCGGCCTGGGCCAGGACGTCGCCGGCTGCGAGGGCGCACAGCAGCACTGCTGCCAGCTTGACTTGATGCAAACGGGTAGTACGCATATTCAGGGAAGCACTCATTTCAGGGTTTCTAGTTGTCCATGGCCCGGCCGCTCAGGGGCGACCGACGTTGGTGTTCAGCCGGGTGTAGCCCGGGATGCTCTTGTTAAAGGATTCCAGCGGATTGCCGAAGCCCAGGCGCGACAGGCCGTTCAGCTCGAGCTGGAAGAAGATCGGCGTCGAGGTGGTCTGCAGCGCGGTCACGAAGCGCTGCGCCCCCAGCCTGAACACCCAGCAGTCCGCCTTGTACTCGAGCCCCACGAGGCTCTCGAGCAGCTTGCGGTCGCGCAGCGAGTAGCTGACCCGCGCCACGCCATACCAGCGCCGCGACAGCGGCCACTGGCCCGACACGTCGGCATTCCGGAAACCGCTGGCAAGGCCGAGGGTATCGCGCTGGTAGCGGTACTCGAAGTTCAGCACCTTCATCGGCGCCGGCGCCCACTGCACCCCGTAGTTCTTGCTGTACAGGCTGCGGCTCTGCGCATCGTATTGTACGCCGCTGTCGAAGCTCCAGGATTCGGAAATCCGGCCGGAGGCGGCCAGCAGGGCGTCCGAGCGGGTCACTTCCGGCGCTTCCGACGGATTCAGCTGCACGCGCGGATTCACATGCGGGTCGCTGAAATAGTAGCGGCTGCCGGCCACCAGGCGCAGGCGCTCGGCGCCGTTGGACTCGATGAAGCGCGACACCACCGCCGCCGTCAGCTGGTTGGCGTCCGACACCCGGTCCGCGCCGACGAAGCGGTTTTCCGTGAACAGCTGGGCGTAGTTGAAGCCGGCCACCGCGGTGTCGAAGTTCGGGATCGCGCCCTGGTCCTTGTACGGCGTGCGCACGTAGAACAGGCGCGGCTCCAGGGTCTGGGTCGAACCTTCACCGAACAGGCCGGTCTGGCGCTCGAAGATCAGGCCGCTGTCCAGCGAGACGGTCGGCAGCACGCGCGAGATCTTGTTCCGCTCCAGCTTGGTGGCCGGGTCGATATTGTGATCCAGGTCGTACTGGGTCGCGTGCATGATCAGCTTGGGCGTGACGAACCAGCCCGGGCGCACGATGGGGTAGCTGACCTGGCCCACCATGTTGGCGCGGTTGCCCTGCACCATGTTGTCGTCCGGGTGCGAGAAGCGCACCAGCTCGGCGTCGAGCGACCAGTCGAAGCCGCCCAGCACGTCGTAGCGGCCGGCGTGGAAATTAATCTGCGGCAGGCGGTCGTAGGGGCGCGGCACCGTCAGCGCCGCCGCGTTCGGGTTGTTCGGGTCCTGCGACGCCGGGTCCTGCAGCACCTGGTAGCTCTGGACGCGCGCGTTCACGCTCCAGTAATGGCCCCAGTAGTCGGTGCGCAGCTCGCGCAGCAGCTGGCGCTGGGCGCTGGCCGCCACCGTGCGCGAAAAGTCGGACGGGTATTCGTTGTCGGACGCCGCGTGCGCATTCCAGCCGTAGCTCCAGCCCGGCGCCAGCGTCTGGTTGTGCAGGGTATCGATCCACCAGCGGTCGCGGTCGGCCACGCGGTCGTTCGGCAGCACCTCGATGTGGGTCTCGCCGCTGTAGGGACCGCGCGAGGTCTCGCCGATGTAGCGGCCGGTGGCGCCCATCTGCAGGCCGCGGTCGAACATGTAGCGCGGATACAGCGTCAGGTCGCGGTTCGGCGCGATGTTGACGTAGTACGGCACCATGACCTCGGCCGAACCCTTGGAGCCGAAGCCGATCGAGGGCGGCAGCCAGCCGGAACGGCGCGCGCCGGACAGCGAGAACGACAGCGCCGGGGTGCCGAGGATGGGCACGTCCTTGAAGTAGATGACGGTCTTGCCGGCGGTGCCGACGTCGCGCCCGCTGTCCAGGTTCAGGGTGCTGGACTTCAGGTACCAGTCCGGATCCGGGCCTTCGCAGGTGCTGTAGGTGCCGTCCACCACCACGGCCTGGTTCTCGCCCAGGAAGTCGATGCGCGCGGCCTTGCCCTGGCCGTTATTCATTTGCAAATGGTAGGCCGGGTTCAGCACCCAGCCCTTGCCAGTGTCGAGGTTCAGCTGCAGCGCGTCGCCCTTGTAACGGTCGCCGAAGCGCCACATGTTGATGTGGCCCTGGGCGGTCACCTCGTCTTCCACCTGCCGGAAGCAGGCGGTATCGGCGGTGATGCCGGTGGCGCCGCGCGTCACTTCGACGTTGCGGACCATGTTCAGCTCACGGTCGGGCCGACCGGTGAACTCCTCGGCGCGCATGGTCGTCGGCTGGTCCTGGTCGTCACCGCGCGGGCTCGCCGGCGCGGTCTGCGCATACAGCGGTCCCGTGGCCACGGCGACAAGGGCGGACAAGGCGGCGGCACGCCGCGGCGGGAAAGGGAGGGCCGTAATCCAGCTCATGAAAGATCGCGTTGCACCATAGAGGGCGATTTTTTGGATTGAATCCCTTATTATATGGGAATTCCCATCACCAACCGGATTCACCGGGACGCTTCATGTCTTCTCTGTCTCAACACTCTCCCACTGCCGCCGACAAGGATACCCGGCTGGCCCAGCTGACCGCATGGCTGGGCACCCTGGACCTGGTCGACGTCGGGAGCCTGCGCCCTGCTTCGTCCGATGCCAGCTTCCGCCGCTACTTCCGGCTCGATGTTGTGCCCGCGCTACGCGCCAAGCTGGGCGACACCCTGGTCGCGATGGACGCGCCGCCCGAGCGCGAAAACGTGCCCGCCTTCATCCACGTGGACGGCCTGCTGTTCGACGCCGGCGTGACCGTGCCCGCCATCGTCGCCCGCAAGGTCGAAGACGGCTTCCTGCTGCTGTCCGACCTCGGCACCACCACCTACCTGCAGCGGCTTAGCGTCGACAACGCCGCCTTCATGTACTCGGACGCGATCGACGCCCTGATCAAGTTCCAGCTCACCAGCCAGCCAGGCGTGCTGCCCGAATTCGACCGCGCCTTCGTGCTGCGCGAGATGAACCTGTTCCCGGAATGGTTCATCGGCCGCCACCTCGGCATCGAGATGAACGACATCCAGAAGGCCCAGCTGGACAAGGTGTTCGAGGCGATCACCGCCAACGTGCTGGCCCAGCAGCAGGTGTTCATGCACCGCGATTTCCATTCCCGCAACCTGATGTTCCTCGACCAGGGCAACCCGGGCGTGCTGGATTTCCAGGATGCCGTGTTCGGCCCGATCACCTACGACCTGGCCTCGCTGATGCGCGACGCCTACATCCAGTGGGACGAGGAATTCGTGCTCGACTGGGTGGTGCGCTACTGGCAAAGCGCGAAGAAGGTCGGCCTGCCGGTCAATCCGGACATCGACGCCTTCTACCGCGACTTCGAATACATGGCCCTGCAGCGCCACCTGAAAATCCTCGGCATCTTCTGCCGCCTGAACTACCGTGACGGCAAGCCGGTCTACATGGGCGACCTGCCGACCGTGCTGGATTACGTGCGCAAGACCGCCAACCGCTACATCGAACTCAAACCGCTGGTGCGCCTCCTCGATGCCTTCGAGGACAAGGCGCCGCAAGTCGGCTACACCTTCTGAAGACCCGCGCATGAAAGCCATGATCTTCGCCGCCGGCCGCGGCGAGCGGATGCGTCCGCTGACGGACTCCTGTCCGAAACCCCTGCTCAAGGTGCGCGGCCGGCCGCTCATCACCTACCACGTGATGAACCTGGTGCGCGCCGGCATCAGGGACATCGTCATCAACCACTCCCACCTCGGCCACATGATCGAGGAGGAACTGGGCGACGGCAGCCGCTACGGCGCGCGCATCGTGTATTCCCACGAGCCGACGCCGCTGGAAACCGCCGGCGGCATCGCCAACGCCCTGCACCTGCTGGGCGACGAGCCCTTCCTGGCCGTGTCGGGCGACATCTATGCGCCCTACTTCGACTTCGAACAGGTGCTGGATGCGCTGAAGGACACCGATGCGGTGGGCCGATTGATACCCGCCGACAAGCGCGACATCGCCTGGCTGTACCTGACGCCGAACCCCTGGCACAACCCGGAAGGCGACTTCGGGCTGACGATGTACACGCTGTCGAACGAGGGATTTCCGAAGTGGAACTTCGCCGGCATCGGCGTCTACCGTCCTGAAATGTTCGACGGCATCAAGGCCGGCGAGTTCCTGAAATTCGGCCCGCTCATGCGCAAGTTCATCGACCAGGGACGGGTCGGCGGCGAAATCTACGATGGCGAATGGGTCAACGTGGGCACCGTGCGCCAGCTCGAAGAACTCAACGCCCCTTACGCAAGCAAAGCAAAGCCATGACCGACTACGCAGCACGCCGTGCGCGCCTGGCCGCGCAAATGCTGCCGGGCGCGGTGGCCGTGCTGCCGACCGCGCCGGAGGTCCTGCGCAACGGCGACAGCGACTACCCCTACCGGCACGACAGCTATTTTTATTACCTGACCGGCTTCACGGAGCCGGAGAGCGTGCTGGTGCTGGTCGCCGCGCAAGGCGAGCGGCCGGCCCGCGCCATCCTGTTCTGCCGCGAGAAGAACCTGGAACGCGAGATCTGGGACGGCTACCGCCATGGCCCCGAAGCGGCAAGAACAGCCTTCGGCATGGACGAAGCCTGGCCCATTTCCGAACTCGATGCCCGCCTGCCCGACCTGCTGGCCGACGCCCCCGCCCTGTACTACGCCACCGCCGCAAGCAGCACGCTGGACGCCCGGGTGGAGGGCTGGGTCAAGGCGGTGCGCGCCCGCGCGCGCAGCGGCGTGACGGCGCCCGCCGCCTTCCACGACCTGCTGCCGCTGCTGGACGAGATGCGCCTCATCAAGGATGAACAGGAACAGGAGATCATGCTGCGCGCCGGCGTGATCTCCGGCCAGGCGCATGCGCGCGCGATGCGCGCCGCCCGCCCCGGCCTGCACGAATACGCGCTGGAGGCGGAGCTGCTGCACGAATTCCGCCGCAACGGCGCCCAGTTCCCGGCCTACACCCCGATCGTCGCTTCCGGCCCGAACGCCTGCGTCCTGCACTACAACGTCAACGACCGCCTGATGCAGGACGGCGACCTGGTGCTGATCGACGCCGGCTGCGAGCTCGATGGCTACGCCTCGGACATCACCCGCACCTTCCCGGTGAACGGCCGCTTCAGCCCCGCCCAGCGCAGGCTGTACGAACTGGTGCTGGCGACCCAGCAGGCGGCCTTCGCGGAGATCGCCCCCGGCCGCCCGTACAGCGCCTTCCACGAAGCGGCCCTGCGCGTGCTGACCCAGGGGATGCTGGACCTCGGCCTGATCCCGGCCGGGAAGTTCCTCGACGTCGACGACGCCATCGCCGCGAAAGCCCATGTGCCCTTCTACATGCACGGCACCGGCCACTGGCTGGGCATGGACGTGCACGACGTCGGCGCCTACCGCGACCTCGCGCAGGCCGACAAGCCGTCGCGGCAGCTAGCCCCGGGCATGGCGCTGACCGTGGAGCCGGGCATCTACGTGCGCCCGGCGGATGGCGTGCCGAAGGAATACTGGCACATCGGCATCCGCATCGAGGACGACGTGATCGTCACCGAACACGGCTACCGCATCCTGACCGCGAGCGCGCCCAAGACGGTGGAAGAGATCGAAGCCTTGGTAGGCACGGCACGATGAGCGGCGTCACGACAAGCCAGGAAGCGCTGCAGGCGGACGTTGCCATCTGCGGCGCCGGCCCGGTCGGCATGGCGCTGGCCGCCCTGCTGGCGCGGCGCGGCGTGCCGGGGTCGCGCATCGCCCTGATCGACGGCAAGTCGCTGGGCCAGGCGATCTCGGACCCGCGCTCGATCGCGCTGGCCTGGGGCAGCCGCCTGCTGCTGGAAGACCTGGGCGCCTGGCCCGGCATCGGCGCATCGGCCACCCCCATCCACCAGATCCACGTCTCGCGCCGCGGCCACCTGGGCCGCAGCCTGATGGACCGCGCGGAGCACGACGTCGAGGCGCTGGGCTACGTGGCCCGCTACGGCGACGTGGTCGACGCCCTCGCGCGCGCCTGCGAGCGCGCCGGCGTGCAGGTGCTGCGCCCGCTGCGCGTGAGCGGCATCGACGAAACCTCGGACGGCGTGCGACTGCAGCTGGACGACGGCCGCACGCTGCACGCCGGGATCGCGGTGCAGGCGGAGGGCGGCGTGTTCGGCGAACAGCAGGACAAAGCCCGGACGCGCGACTACGGCCAGACCGCCGTGATCGCGCGCGTGTCGAGCAGCGCGGCGATTGCGCACCGCGCCTTCGAGCGCTTCACCGACGAAGGCCCGCTGGCCCTGCTGCCGCAGGACGGCGCCGACGGCCACCAGTACGCCCTGGTGTGGTGCGTGCAGCCGGAGCGCGCCCAGCACCTGCTGGACCTGGGAGAAGACGATTTCCTGCGCGAGCTGGGCGAAGCCTTCGGCGAGCGCCTGGGCCGCTTTACCCGCACCTCGAAGCGCGTGGCCTTCCCGCTCGGCCTCAACACGGACCCGCGCGCGACCGCCCGCACGGTCGCGATCGGCAACGCGGCCCAGACCCTGCACCCGGTGGCCGGCCAGGGCCTGAACCTGGGCCTGCGCGACGCCGCCGTGCTGGCGCGCCTGCTGGCGCGCGACATGTCGCCGGCTTCGCTCGACCGCTTTGCGAGCGAGCGCGAAGGCGACCGCCAGATGGTGATCCGCGCCACCGACACGATGGCGCGCGTGTTCGCGGACAAGGGACCGCGGCAAGCCCTGTTCGGGCTGGCGCTGGCCGCGCTCGATACCGTCAGGCCGGCGCGGACGCTGCTTGCCGAATTGATGATGTTCGGGCGGCGCTAGCCGGCGTTCCGGGCCGCTTCCGAGCGGATCAAATCGACCAGTTCGCGCGCATACGCCGGCAGCCGCTCCAGTTCCTGCACCAGCACGCTGCGTTCGCGCACCGCCCACAGGTCGCTCAACTCCACCAGCGCCAGCCGCATGCTGCGGCTATGGCGCAGCGCCGCCGACTGCGGCAGGATGCCGATCCCGACGTCCGCTTCCACCATGCGGCACATCGCATCGAAGCCCCGCACCTGGATCCGCAGCTGCAGGCGGTGGCCGCTGTCGACCACGACCTTGTTCAGGAAATGCTGCAGGGTGCTGCCCTCGTGCAGGCCGATGTGCGGATAGTCGAGGGTCTCGGCGAAACTGAGCTTGCCCGCCTTGGCCAGCGGGTGGTCGATGGACGTGGCCAGCACCAGCCGGTCGGTCGAGAAGTTGATGATCTCGATGCCCTGCCCCTGTACCGGCCCGGCGGCGATGCCGATGTCCGCGGTGCCTTCCTGCACCCCGCGCACGATGTCGTGGTTGAGCCGCTCTTCCAGCGCCACGTTCACCTGCGGATGCGAGGCCAGGAACAAGCCCAGCACCTGCGGCATGAATTCGGTCACCGCCGTGGTGTTCGCGAAGATGCGGATATGCCCCTTGATGCCATTGTTGTACTGCTGCATGTCGCTCTTGAGGCGCTCGACCTGCTGCATGAACTGCTGCGCATGGCCCAGCAGGGTCTCGCCGGCCGGCGACAGCAAGACACCCTTGCTTTCGCGGTACAGCAGGCGCATCCCGAAACGGGATTCCAGTTCCTTCATCCGGTTGCTGGCGGCGCCCAGCGACAGATGCATGCGCTCGGCGGCGCGGGTCAGGCTTTTCAATTCCGCGACCAGGATGAACAGGCGCAGGTCGGTCAGGTCGAACAACATTGGCGGTTCCTTGTTTGATGACAGGATTCTAGCCCAAGAGACCGGGCCAGGCCTGTCAAGGGACCGCCATTGTCAGATGCCGGGAGAATGTCAGGCGATCGGGGCCGCCTCAGGGCCGCTTGAGCTGGCCGATGACGCTGGCCACCTTGGTGGTGATGACATCGACTGCCGGGCCATTGGCGCCGTGCGGCAGGATGACATCGGCGTGGCGCTTGGTCGGTTCGATGAATTGCTTGTGCATCGGGCGCACCGTTTCCAGGTACTGGCCGACGATGCTTTCCATCGAGCGGCCGCGTTCGGCGATGTCCCGCTGCATGCGGCGGATGAAGCGGATGTCGGGGGCGGTGTCGACAAAGATCTTCAGCGACATCATGTTGCGCAAGTCCGCGTCATACAGGGCGAACAGGCCTTCGATCACGATCACTGGAGCTGGCTTGACGGGAATGGTCTCGCTGGAGCGGTTGTCGATCGTGAAATCGTACATCGGCATGGCGATTGCTTCGCCATTGCGCAAGGCCTGGACGTGCTCCACCAGCAGCGGCCAGTCGAAGGCCTGCGGGTGGTCGTAATTCTGCTTGCGGCGGACTTCCGGGGTGAGATCGGATTGGTCGCGGTAGTAATCGTCCTGCATCACGACCGAGACCATCTCGGCGCCGAACGACGCCAGCACCTGCTGGGTCACCGTTGACTTGCCACTGCCGCTTCCGCCAGCGACGCCAATGACAAACGGAAGGAAGGAAATCTCGTTCATCCCCGAATGATACCGGAGCGAGGGCCGAACCGACAGAGGCCGGTTGCTCCGGAGCGACGTGTTCGGCAGCCGGTTGACGCGTGGCCGGGGATGCGCGTGAACGCTGCTCCGGGCGGTGTCTGCCGTCCGGTATCGGGGAAGTGCGCGCTTAAGCCGGCTGTTGCTGGAGGTCCGCGCCGGCTGCGGCCCCGGTTTCGCGCTTGGGACGCCCCTGAGCATCGGACAGGCGGTACTTGTTGCGGCGATCGCCCATCAGGAAGCGCAGATCCCCGATACTCATCTTGGTAGCCTCGTGCATGCGGATCAGGACCGACGAGCTGACCGGCATGCGATGATGGCGAATCTTGCTGATGACTGGCGGTGCGACCTCGAGCATGCGCGCCAGCGCGGCGTCGTTCTTCAATCGCATACTCTCCAGCAAAGCGTCGAGCAGTCGATTGGGGTTGTAGGTCTGGCCCGAAGTCTTTTCATTTTCCATGGTTTCCTCCCGAAAAGTAGTTGCTTATCATGAGCAAATTTCGGGCCAGCGCTGTAAGTCATTGAATTGTAAGAAGGCAAGTAATTTAATGTGGTATTTTTTGCAATACGCTGTAAAGAATGGCGACGCCAGTGCCGATGTCTGCCTGCTCAAACCTGGACATATCCAACAGGCGCCGCCAACTGGTAGTTCTACTGCAGTCTTTGCAGTTGCGCCCGAATTTGCGCCGCGACTTTTTTCCCTTCGGGCATTGCTGATGAATTTCCGCAACTATTAATCCATAAGCCTTGACGGTCCCTGGAAACGAAGATGAGGTGTTCTTCGCCGGTCGACATGGGATATCGCGCAGACGTGTTGTCGTTCCTGATGACGACCACGCTCGGCAAGTTCCCTTTCAGCCGGGTGATGACCTTCACTTTCACGTTGAAAGCCGTATAGCCGTCGGGATCCATCGGGTCTTCGCGCAGGCCTTGCTCCGCCAGCACCCGGCCAATCACGATTGCGTCGGCGGTACGGACTTCGGAAGAGAGCGGGACTGTATCACCCGATACGAACGTCCTGGGATCCAGGCAGACAGCACCAGCCGTATCAGGAAGGAAGGCCTGCCCCAGCAGAACCGAGCCAAGGGCGATTGTCTTCAGGCCGCTTCGCATCGCGTCGTGCGAACTATTGTTCGCTAATCCGCGTGAGCCATTGTTCAGTAGTCGCACCACATCTGCCATCGTGGCCTTGCCGCGTTCAGGATAGCGACCCGAGCGCCGGAGCTTCGCCAGGTAAACCGAACTGAACGTTCGCGCCACCACTGCAAGCAACAATGCCGTGATGGCTACCCATAGGAAAAAAGTCATGGAGTTTCCCGTTTGATTTGGTCCGAACGAATCACCCAATGTAATCACCATATTCCCGTATTGCAACCCAAGCTTCACCAAAACCGTACCCCCCCTTCCAAAAGCACCGATTGTGTCTTTCTACTATCGGGTTCAGACTGGCCGTTCGTCACCTGAGGCCACCCATCATGACTACCGAAGCTTTCGATGAATCCCTGCTCCAGCAGTGGGTCGGAAAAACCGAGACCGTCGGCGGGCGCGTCAACGCCGTCACCGCGAACGCGCTGGCAGCCACGCTCGACCGCCCGGACCACTTTGGGCCGGGCGCCGCCCTGCCGCCGCTCTGGCACTGGGCGTATTTCTGGCCCGCCGCGCCGCAATCCGAACTCGGCCCCGATGGTCACCCGGCGCGCGGCGGCTTCCTGCCGCCGGTGCCGCTGCCGCGCCGCATGTGGGCCGGCGGCCGCCTCACTTTCGAACGGCCGCTGCAGATCGAGGGCGAAGCGACCCGTACCTCGCAAATCAAGAGCGTGAACGCGAAACACGGCGCAACCGGCCAGCTGGTGTTCGTCACCGTGCGCCACGAACTGGCCCAGGACGGCGCCACCTGCCTCACCGAAGAGCACGACATCGTCTACCGTGACCTGCCGCAGCCGGGAGCGCCTGCTCCCGCGCCGAAGATGGCGCCGGCTGAATCGGCCTGGTCGCGCACCATCATTCCCGATCCGGTGCTGCTGTTCCGCTACTCGGCGCTGACCTTCAACGGCCACCGCATCCACTACGACCGCAGCTACGTGACCGAAGTCGAAGGCTATCCCGGCCTGATCGTGCATGGCCCGCTGATCGCCACCCTGCTGGTCGACCTCGTGCAGCGCAACCTGCCGCAGGCGCGCATCGCTTCGTTCTCCTTCCGCGCCGTCGGCCCGCTGTTCGACATCGAGCCGTTCACGGTGTGCGGCACTCCCGACCCGGACGGGCGCACGGTGCGCCTGTGGGCCAAGAACATCCGCGGCGAACTCGCCATGCAGGCCGAAGCCGTTCTCGCCTGACCGCCCTTCTTACTGGAACCTTCATCATGTCGATTCAACAGAACCACGATTACCAGGACATCCGCGAAGCGGTGCGCGCCCTGTGCGCCGAATTCCCTTCCGAGTACTTCCGCAAGGTCGACGAGGCGCGCGCCTATCCCGAGGAATTCGTCACCGCGCTGACCCAGGCCGGCTGGCTGGCGGCGCTGATCCCCGAGGAATACGGCGGCTCGGGCCTGGGCCTGACCGAAGCGTCGGTGATCATGGAAGAGATCAACCGCGCCGGCGGCAATTCCGGCGCCTGCCACGGCCAGATGTACAACATGGGCACCCTGCTGCGCCACGGCTCGAAGGAGCAGAAGGAGCTGTACCTGCCGAAGATCGCCAGCGGCGAACTGCGCCTGCAGTCGATGGCGGTGACCGAGCCGACCACCGGCACCGACACCACCAAGATCAAGACCACCGCCGTGCGCAAGGGCGACAAGTACGTGATCAACGGCCAGAAGGTGTGGATCTCGCGCATCCAGCACTCCGACCTGATGATCCTGCTGGCGCGCACCACGCCGCTGTCGGAAGTGAAGAAGAAATCGGAAGGCATGTCGATCTTCGTGGTCGACCTGCGCGAGGCCGTCGGCCGCGGCCTGTCGGTGCAGCCGATCCTGAACATGGTCAACCACGAGACCAATGAGCTGTTCTTCGAGAACCTGGAGATCCCGGCCGAGAACCTGATCGGCGAAGAAGGCAAGGGCTTCAAGTACATCCTCGACGGCCTGAACGCGGAACGCACCCTGATCGCCGCCGAGTGCATCGGCGACGGCTACTGGTTCATCGACAAGGTGACCAAATACGTGAACGAGCGCGAAGTGTTCGGCCGCCCGATCGGCCAGAACCAGGGCGTGCAGTTCCCGATCGCGAAAGCCTACGTGAACATCGAAGCGGCCAACCTGATGCGCTACAAGGCCTGCGCTCTGTTCGATGCGCACCAGGCCTGCGGCGCCGAAGCGAACATGGCCAAGATGCTGGCCGCGGACGCGTCCTGGGAAGCGGCCAACGCCTGCCTGCAATTCCACGGCGGCTTCGGCTTCGCCGCCGAATACGACGTCGAGCGCAAGTTCCGCGAGACCCGCCTGTACCAGGTGGCGCCGATCTCGACCAACCTGATCCTGGCCTACATCGGCGAGCACGTGCTCGGCATGCCGCGTTCGTTCTGAGGAGTCGATCATGTCACTAAGCATGCGCCCACTTGAAGGCATCACCGTCGTCACCCTCGAACACGCGATCGCCGCGCCGTTCTGCACGCGCCAGCTGGCCGACCTCGGCGCGCGCGTCATCAAGGTCGAGCGCCCCGGCGTGGGCGACTTCGCGCGCGCCTACGACACCCGCGCGCGCGGCCTGGCCTCGCACTTCGTCTGGACCAACCGCTCCAAGGAAAGCCTGACCCTCGACGTCAAGCACGAGGAAGCAAGCGCCATCCTCGACAAGCTGCTGGGCGAGGCCGACGTGCTGGTGCAGAACCTGGCGCCCGGCGCCGCCGCCCGGCTTGGCCTGTCCTGGGAAGCGCTGTCCGAGCGCTTCCCGCGCCTGATCGTGTGCGACATCTCCGGTTACGGCGACAATGGCCCGTACCGCGACAAGAAGGCCTACGACCTGCTGATCCAGAGCGAGTCCGGCTTCCTGTCGATCACCGGCACCCCGGACGAGCCGGCCAAGGCCGGCTGCTCGATCGCCGACATCTCGGCCGGCATGTACGCCTACTCGAACATCCTGGCGGCGCTGATCCAGCGCGGCCGCACCGGCAAGGGCAGCCACATCGAGGTCGCCATGCTGGAAGCCATGATGGAGTGGATGAGCTACCCGCTGTACTACGCGATGGACGGCGCCTCCCCGCCGCCGCGCGCCGGCGCCGCCCACGCCACCATCTACCCCTACGGCCCGTTCCCGGCCGGCGACGGCAAGGTGATCATGCTGGGCCTGCAGAACGAGCGCGAATGGGTGCTGTTCTGCTCCAAAGTGCTGGAGCAGCCGGAGCTGGCCACGGACCCGCGCTTCAACTCGAACGCGGCGCGCACCGCCGCGCGCGAGGAGCTGCGCGCCATCATCGTCGACGTGTTCTCCAAACTGACGGCCGAGCAGGTGATCGAACGGCTGGAGGCGGCCCCGATCGCGAACGCGCACGTGAACACGATGCACGACATGTGGGAACACCCGCAGCTGAAGGCGCGCCAGCGCTGGTCGGAAGTGGCGACGCCCGCCGGCCCCCTGCCCGCACTGCTGCCGCCCGGCGTGCCCAGGGAATGGGACCCGCGCATGGACCCGATCCCGGCGCTCGGGGCGCATACCGATGCCATCCTGGCCGAGCTGGGTTACGGGCCGGAGCGGATTGCGGCGCTGCACGAACAGAAGGCAATCTAGCCGTCGTTCCCGCGCAGGCGGGAACCCAAGTTGGAGCCGCAGCCACGCACGCAAACTTGGATCCCCGCCTGCGCGGGGACGACGGATCCACGAATACGAGAAGAGGAGACGCTTCAAATGAATAGCAACCACCCCAGCCAGGAACTCGCCACCTTCGCCGCCAGGCTGCGCTTCGACGACATCCCGGCCCCCGTGATGCGGCGCGCCGAGGATCTGTTCCTCGACTGGTTCGGCTCGGCGCTGGCCGGCAAGACCGGGCGCCCGGTGCAGGTCATCGAGTCCTTCGCCAAGCAGATGGGACCGCAGGACGGTCCCTCCGAAGTCCTGATCTCGCGCCGCCGCAGCACGCCGCTGTTCGCCGCGATGGTCAACGCCGCCTCCTCGCACTTCGCCGAGCAGGACGACGTGCACAACGGTTCGGTGTTCCACCCGGCCGCGGTGGTGTTCCCGGCCGCGCTCGCGGTCGCGCAGTCGATCGGCGCCAGCGGACGGGACCTGCTGACCGCTTCGGTGGCCGGCTACGAGGTCGGGATCCGGGTCGGCGAATTCCTCGGCCGCTCGCACTACAAGATCTTCCACACCACCGGCACCGCCGGCACGGTGGCCGCCGCGGCCGCCGTCGGCCACCTGCTGCGCCTGGACCCGGAGCAGATGCTGCATGCCTTCGGCTCGGCCGGCACCCAGGCCGCCGGCTTGTGGGAATTCCTGCGCGACGCCGCCGATTCCAAGCAGCTGCACACCGCCCACGCGGCGGCCGGCGGCCTGACGGCGGCCTACCTGGCGCACGAAGGCTTCACCGGTGCGCGCCGCATCCTCGAGGGCGCGCAGGGCATGGCCGCCGGCATGTCGCGCGACGCCGACCCGGCCAAACTGACCGACCGCCTGGGCGAGCGCTGGACCCTGGCCGAGACCTCGTTCAAGTTCCACGCCTCCTGCCGCCACACCCACCCGGCGGCCGACGCGCTGCTGCAGGTGATGCAGGCGCATGGGCTGCGGCCAAGCGACGTCGCGCGCGTGACGGCGCGCGTGCACCAGGGCGCGATCGACGTGCTGGGGCCGGTGGTCGATCCGCGCACGGTGCACCAGGCGAAGTTCTCGATGGGGACGGTGCTCGGCTTGATCGCCGAATTCGGCAACGCCGGCCTGCAGGAGTTCGAGCGCTTCTACAACGACCAGCGCATCGCGGGCTTCCGCGACAAGGTCGAGATGGTGCTGGACGAGGAGGTCGACCAGGCCTATCCGGCGCGCTGGATCGGCAAGGTGACCGTGCAGACCGTCGACGGCCGCAGCTTCGAGGGCCGGGTCGACGAGCCGAAGGGCGATCCGGGCAATACCCTGTCGCGCGATGAACTCGAAAGCAAGGCCCTGCGCCTGGCCGAGTTTGCCGACGCCGCCAGCCCGGCCGAGATGCGCACCGCCTTCGCCCGCATCTGGGCGCTGGCCGACGCCGCACAAGTCGGCATCCTGCTTCCCGCCCAGGGCTGAGCCATGCTGGCGCGCTCCTACCTGTTCGTGCCCGGCAACCGGCCGGAACGCTTCGACAAGGCCTGCGCGGCCGGCGCCGACGCGGTGATCGTCGACCTCGAGGACGCGGTGCCGCCCGCCGACAAGGCGGCCGCGCGCGCGGCCCTCGCGGACTGGCTGTCGCCCCGGCAGCAGGTGCTGGTGCGCATCAACGGTGCGGACAGCGAATGGTTCGAGGACGACCTGCTGCTCGCCGCCAAAGCGGGCGTGGCCGGCATCGTGCTGCCCAAGGCCGAGCACGAGGCCTCGCTGGCGAAGCTGGCCGCCGCCGGCGCGCCCGCCATCCTGCCCCTGATCGAATCGGGGCTGGGACTGTGGAACGCCGCCGCGCTGGCGCGCCTGCCGCGCGTCAGCCGGCTGGTGTTCGGCTCCATCGATTTCAGTTTCGACATGGGCATCCAGGAAGGCCACGAAACCCTGCTGCATGCGCGTTCCCAGCTGGTGCTGGCCTCGCGCGTGGCCGGCATCGCGGCCCCGGTGGATGGCGTGACCACCACCTTCGACCAGCCCGAACGCGTGCACGCCGACACATTGCGCGCCCGCGCACTCGGCTTTGGCGGTAAATTATGCATTCACCCGAAACAGGTGGCTCCCGTGCATGAAGCGTTCGCGCCGACGGCGGAAGAAGTATCCTGGGCCGGGCGCGTCGTCGCCGCGGCCGAGGCGGCGCAGGGCGGCGCGGTCGCCCTCGACGGCAAGATGGTCGACCGACCTGTTATCCTCATCGCGCAGCAAATGCTCGAAGAAGCAAAGCGGCGCAAGTAGCAAAGAAGCAGTCCCACTCAACGACAAAGGAGACAACAATGAAATTCAAGTTCATGCACGCGGTCCTGTTCGCCGCCACCTTCGCCAGCGCCGGCGCCTATGCCCAGGCCCCGATCGTCATCAAGTTCAGCCACGTGGTCGCCAACGACACGCCGAAAGGCAAGGCGGCCCTGCGCTTCAAGGAGCTGGCGGAAAAAGCCACCGCCGGCAAGGTGAAGGTCGAGGTCTACCCGAACAGCACCCTGTACAAGGACAAGGAAGAGATGGAAGCGCTGCAGCTGGGTTCCGTCCAGATGCTGGCGCCCTCGCTGGCCAAGTTCGGCCCGCTGGGCGTGAAGGAATTCGAAGCCTTCGACATGCCCTTCATCTTCCCGGACAAGCAGGCGCTGTACCGCGTCACCAATGGCCCGCTGGGCAAGTGGTTCTTCGCCAAGCTCGAACCGAAAGGCGTCAAGGGCCTGGCCTACTGGGATAACGGCTTCAAGGACATGACCGCCAACAAGCCGCTGCACACCCCGGCCGACTTCCGCGGCCTGAAGATGCGCATCCAGAGCTCGAAGGTGCTGGACGCCCAGTTCCGCGCGCTCGGCGCCAACCCGCAGGTGATGGCCTTCTCCGAGGTCTACCAGGCGATGCAGACCGGCGTCGTCGACGGCAACGAGAACACGCCGTCGAACATCTACACCCAGAAGATGCACGAGGTGCAGAAGCACATGACGATTTCCGACCACGGCTATATCGGCTACGCGGTCATCGTCAACAAGAAGTTCTGGGACGGCCTGCCGGCCGACATCCGCACCAAGCTCGATGGCGCGATGGCCGAAGCGACCAAGTACGCCAACGACATCGCCCAGGAAGAGAACGACAAGGCGGTCGCAGCCATCAAGGCAGCCGGCACCACCACCGTCTACACCCTGACCCCGGCCGAGCGCGAAACCTGGAAGAAGGCGATGGCGCCGGTGTACAAGCAGATGGAAAGCCGGGTCGGCAAGGAGACTCTGGACGCGATGGAAAAAGCGACCAAGGGCAAGTGATGGCAACGATGCGCTTGCGTGACGCCGACGGCGGCCCCGTGCTGGACGAACGGGTGCTGCTCGATGCGCTGCCACTCGCGTCGACGCCGGCGCGGGCGCTGGAACTGGGGTGCGGCACCGCACGCCAGACCCGGCTGCTCGCCGCCGGCGGCAGGTTCGAGGATATCCTGGCGCTGGAAGTCGACCGCCGCCAGCATGAGAAGAACCTGGCCATCGACGACCTGCCCGGCGTGCGGTTCGCGCTGGGCGGGGCGCAGGAGATTCCGGCACCTAGCGGCAGCGTGGATGCGGTATTCCTGTTCAAGTCCCTGCACCACGTGCCGGTGGACCTGCTGGGCCGCTCGTTCAGGGAGATGCACCGGGTGCTGGCGCCCGGCGGCCTGGTGTACATCTCCGAGCCGGTGTTCGGCGGCGAGTACAACGAGATCCTGCGCCTGTTCCACGACGAGGAGCGGGTGCGCGAAGCCGCCTTCGAGGCGACCCGCGATGCCGTGGACAGCGGGCTGTTCGAGCTGGTGTCCGAGACCTTCTTCCTGTCGCCGGTGCGCTACAAGAGCTTTGCCGAGTTCGAGCAGAAGGTGATCCAGGTGACGCATACCGAGCACCGCCTGTCGCCCGCGCTGTACGAACGGGTGCGGGCGAAGTTCGAAGCGCACCTGGGCGAAGACGGCGCGAAATTCCTGGCGCCGTTCCGGGTCGACCTGCTGCGCAAGGCGTGATCGATTACTCGACCGCCTTGACCATCGCCTCGATCACCTTCTTCGCATCGCCGAACACCATCATCGTGTTCGGCTGGTAGAACAGGTCGTTATCCAGGCCGGCATAGCCCGAGGCCATCGAGCGCTTGTTGACGATGATGCTCTTGGCCTTGTAGGCCTCCAGGATCGGCATGCCGGCGATCGGCGACTTGGGGTCCTTGGCGGCGGGGTTCACCACGTCGTTCGCGCCCAGCACCAGCACCACGTCGGTCTGGCCGAACTCGCCGTTGATGTCCTCCATTTCCGCCACCTGGTCGTAAGGCACCTCGGCCTCGGCCAGCAGCACGTTCATGTGGCCCGGCATGCGGCCCGCCACCGGATGGATCGCGTAGCGCACCGTCACGCCGTGTTCGGTCAGCTTGTCGACCAGTTCCTTCACCGTGTGCTGGGCGCGCGCCACCGCCAGGCCGTAGCCCGGCACGATGATCACGGATTCCGCGTTCTGCAGGATGAAGGCGGCGTCCTCGGGCGAACCGGATTTGACGGGGCGCTGCTCCTTCGCCCCGCCGGCGTCTGCCTGGGCCGCCTCGCCGCCGAAGCCGCCCAGGATCACGTTGAAGAAGGAGCGGTTCATCGCCTTGCACATGATGTACGAGAGGATCGCGCCGCTCGAACCGACCAGCGAACCGGCGATGATCAGCATCGAATTGTTCAGCGAGAAGCCGATGCCGGCCGCCGCCCATCCGGAATACGAGTTCAGCATCGACACCACCACCGGCATGTCGGCGCCGCCGATCGGGATGATGATCAGCACGCCCAGCACGAACGACAGCGCCGCCATCACGATATAGGGCGTCCAGGCCGGCGCCGCGCCGTCCGAGAAGCAGAACACCAGGCCCAGGGCGACGATCGCGATCGCCACCAGCAGGTTGATCAGGTGCTGGCCCGGATAGCGCACCGGCGCGCCCTGGAACAGGCGGAACTTGTACTTGCCGGCCAGCTTGCCGAAGGCGATCACGGAACCGGAGAAGGTCACCGCGCCGACGAAGGTGCCGATGAAGAGTTCGAGCCGGTTGCCGAAGGGGAGCGCGGCGCCGCGCGCGGCGATGTTGAAGGCCCAGGGCTCGGACACGGCGGCGATCGCGATGCAGACCGCGGCCAGGCCGATCAGCGAGTGCATGGCCGCCACCAGCTCCGGCATCTTGGTCATCTCGACCCGGCGCGCGGCGATGGCGCCGATGGTGCCGCCCACCACCACGCCGAGCAGCACCAGGCCGAAGCCCATGCCGCCGCTCCGGATCTGCTCCTGCAATTTCAGCATCAGCGCAATCGTGGTGAACACCGCGATCGCCATCCCGCTCATGCCGAACACATTGCCCATCCGCGCCGAAGACGGCGAGGACAGGCCTTTCAGCGCCTGGATGAAGCACACCGACGCTACCAGGTAGAGCAGGGTCACCATATTCATGCTGATGAGGTTCATGCGGCCTCCTTCGCGCCCGCGGACATGGCGTTCGGCGCGGCATCCTTGCCGGCGCGGGCCTTCGGCTCCTTCTTCTTGAACATCTCCAGCATGCGCTGGGTGACCAGGAAGCCGCCGAACACGTTCACGGCCGCCAGCGCAACCGCCAGCGTGCCCGCGACCTGCCCGGTGAGGCCTTCGGTGAGGCCGGCCGCCAGCATGGCGCCGACGATGATGATGGCCGACACCGCATTCGTCACCGCCATCAGCGGCGTGTGCAGGGCCGGCGTGACGGTCCACACCACGTGGTAGCCGACGTAGATCGCCAGCACGAAGATGATCAGGTTGATGATCGTGTGACTGATTTCCATGTTTCCGCTCCTTTATTTGCGCAACACTTCGCCATCGGCGCACACCAGCACGGCCTTCACGATCTCGTCCTCGCGGTCGATCGCCAGCTTGCCTTCCTTGTCGACGATGAGCTTGAGGAAGTCGAGCACGTTGCGCGCGTACAGGGCCGAGGCGTCGGCCGCCACCAGGGCCGGCAGGTTCGGCTCGCCGATGATGGTCACGCCGTACTTGTTCACGGTCCTGCCGAGTTCCGTCAGCGGGCAGTTGCCGCCCTGCTCGATCGCCATGTCGACGATCACCGAGCCCGGCTTCATGGCGCGCACCGTGTCTTCGGAGATGAGGACCGGCGCCTTGCGGCCCGGGATCAGCGCGGTGGTGATGACGATGTCGGCGAGCTTCGCGCGCTCGTGCACCAGCTCGGCCTGGCGGCGCATCCAGTCGGCCGGCATCGGCCGCGCATAGCCGCCCGCTCCTACCGCGATTTCCTTCTCCTCGTCGGTCACGAATGGCACGTCGATGAACTTGGCGCCCAGCGATTCGACCTGCTCCTTGACCGGCGGGCGCACGTCCGACGCTTCGATCACGGCGCCCAGGCGCTTGGCGGTGGCGATCGCCTGCAGGCCGGCCACGCCGACGCCCATGATCAGCACCCGCGCCGCCTTCACGGTGCCGGCGGCCGTCATCAGCATCGGCATGAAGCGTTGGTATGCGTTCGCGGCCAGCATCACGGCCTTGTAGCCGGCGATGTTGGCCTGCGAGGACAGTACGTCCATCGACTGGGCGCGGGTGATGCGCGGCGCGGCTTCCAGGGCGAAGGCGGTGAGGCGCTTGTCTGCCATCGCCGCGTTGTTCTCGGCGTCGAAGGGATTCAGCATCCCGACCAGGATGGCGCCGGGTTGCATCAGGTAGCGTTCGTCGGCATTCGGCGCGCGCACCTTCAGCACCATGTCGGCGCCGAAGGCTTCTTCGGCGCTGCCGATGCGGGCGCCGGCGGCCACGTAGGCGTCATCAATCACGGAAGCGTGCACACCGGCGCCGGACTGCACGATCACTTCGTGCTGGGCCGCCAGCTTCTTGACGGTTTCGGGAGTTGCTGCGACGCGCGTCTCGCCCGGCCTCGTCTCGGCCGGCACACCAATTCTCATGATGCCTCCGTATAATTGATAAACTGTCCACAATCTAGCATGCAAAGCGGGGCAAGCGCCGATGTCAATACCGATCAGTGGTATTTCGTAAACAGATCGGCAATTTTGCTGCCCAACGTGGTACAGACCTAGGCATATCTCACCGTTTTTTGTATCAAATCAAGTAAAAAGCCAGACCGGAGCTGTTGCAATGCAGCGTGCGTGCAAGCAACGACCTTTTCATCAAGGTAGAATGTCGGCACATTTTCAAGGACGCGCATGACCCATACCTTCAGACCATCAGTGACCGTCGCCGCGATCATCGAACGCGATGGCCGCTTCCTGCTGATCGAAGAGGAAACCAGCGACGGCATCCGACTGAACCAGCCGGCCGGCCACCTCGACCCGTTCGAATCGCTCGAACAGGCGGTCGTGCGCGAAGCCATGGAAGAAACCGCACATGAGTTCATCCCGGAAGGGCTGGTCGGCATGTACATCTCGCGCTACCACTCGAAATCGCGCGGCACCGACGTCACCTACCTGCGCTTCACCTTCTGCGGCAGGCCGGGCAAGCAGTACGACCAGCCGCTCGACCACGGCATCCTGCGCACCCTGTGGATGACGCGCGACGAGCTGGCGGCCTGCCAGGAGCGCCACCGCAGCCCGATCGTGCTGAAGTGCGTGGACGATTACCTGGCCGGCAAGCGCACCTCCCTGGACCTGCTGTACACCGACCATTCGGTATTCGATGGCGGTCTCTCTATCAAACCGGACGTAACGTAATGAGTAAGAAAAAAGTCGTGATCGGGATGTCGGGCGGCGTCGACTCCTCGGTCGCGGCCTGGATGCTGAAGGAACAGGGCTATGAAGTCGTCGGCCTGTTCATGAAGAACTGGGAAGACGACGACGATTCCGAATACTGCTCCACGCGCCAGGACTGGATCGACGCGGCCAGCGTGGCCGACGTGGTCGGCGTGGACATCGAGGCCGTCAACTTCGCCGCCGAATACAAGGACCGCGTGTTCGCGGAGTTCCTGCGCGAATACCAGGCCGGCCGCACGCCGAACCCGGACGTGCTGTGCAACGCCGAGATCAAGTTCAAGGCCTTCCTCGACCACGCCATGAAGCTGGGCGCCGACCTGATCGCGACCGGCCACTACGCGCGCGTGCGCCACAACCAGGCCACCGACCGCTTCGAGCTGCTGAAGGCCTTCGATTCGACCAAGGACCAGAGCTACTTCCTGCACCGCCTGAACCAGGCGCAGTTGTCGAAAGCCCTGTTCCCGCTGGGCGAAATCGCCAAGACCGAAGTGCGCAAGATCGCCGAGAAGCTGCAGCTGCCGAACGCGGCCAAGAAGGACTCGACCGGCATCTGCTTCATCGGCGAGCGCCCCTTCCGCGAATTCCTGGGCCGCTACCTGCAGCACAAGCCGGGCCCGATCAAGCTCGATAACGGCCAGACGGTCGGCGAGCACGTCGGCCTCTCCTTTTACACGCTGGGCCAGCGCAAGGGCATCGGCATCGGCGGCCTGAAGTCGCACAAGAACGCGGACGGCACCAGCGAGCCGTGGTTCGTGGCCCGCAAGGACATCGCCAGCAACACCCTGTACATCGTGCAGGGCCATGATCACCCGTGGCTGCTGTCGGGCGAACTGGGCGCGGGCCAGGCCAGCTGGATCGCGGGCGAACCGCCCGCTCCGCGTACCCTTTCGGCCAAGACCCGCTACCGCCAGGCCGACGTGCCCTGCACGGTGGCGCCGGAAGGCCCAGACCGCTTCACCTTGCGCTTCGACGAGCCGCAGTGGGCGGTGACGCCGGGACAGTCGGCCGTGCTGTATGACGGGGATGTCTGTTTGGGTGGCGGGATCATCGATACGGCCATTGTATGATCGTCGCCCCCGCGCAGCCGGGGGCCACGTGCGTGGGCAAAAGTCCACAAATTTTGCCCTGCTTGCCATTTCGCCATCGAGTTACGCAGCAAAATGCCGTAATCTCCACCAAAGTTGCCGTAAGGCAAAAATATTTGGCAAACAGGAGCAGCAATGGCTGAAGACATCAACAACACGACGGAAGTGCTGTCGTTCCGGCTGGGCGGCGAAGAATACGCGCTCAGCATCCTCAAGGTCCAGGAAATCCGCGGCTACGACGCCGTCACCCGCATCGCGAGCGCGCCCGACTACCTGAAGGGCGTGATCAACCTGCGCGGCATCATCGTGCCGATCGTGGACATGCGCATCAAGTTCAACGTCGGCAACCCGACCTACGACACCTTCACCGTGGTGATCGTCCTGAACATCAACGGCCACACGATCGGTATCGTGGTCGACAGCGTGTCCGACGTCGTGACCCTGACGCCCGACCAGATCAAGGCGGCCCCGGACCTGGGCGCCAGCGTCGCCGCCGAATACCTGCAGGGCCTGGGCACGGTGGACGAGCGCATGCTGATCCTGCTCGACATCGACAAGCTGCTCAGCTCCGAGGAAATGGGCCTGCTGGCCGCCGCGCGCCGCGCCGCCTGAGGGCCTCAGCCGCCCCGATGCTGCTTGACGATCGCCAGCACGGTATTGCGGATCGTGCGCAGCACCGCGTCCGCCTTGAAGGGCTTGACGATGAAGCCCTGCACGCCGCGGCCCAGCGCGGCCTGCACCGCGGGCGCGTCGAGGGTGCCGGAAACCATGAAGACCAGGGTCTTCGGCAGGTGGGCGCGCAACTGCTCGACCACGTCGTTGCCGTCCTCGACCTGCTCGCGGGCGATGCAGAACAGGTGCGGATGGTGCTTGAGCGCCAGCGCGTAGCCGAGGGTGCTGGTATGGGTCTGGCCGGCCACCTCGTAGCCGCCGTCCAGCAGCACGGTGTTGAGCAGGCCGCGCGAAATCGCGTTCGAGTCGACAATCACTGCCTTGAGCATCGTTGGTTCCCTGTGATTCCTGTCAGTTCGCGTCCCAGGCCAGCATCTTCCAGCTCACCCCGAGCTTCACGTCGGTCTTCAGCTCGACCAGCTGGCGCGAGACCTCGAGGATCTCGCGCTCGGCGCGCAGGCGCTCGCCCAGCGGCGTCTTGAGGATGCCGGCGCCGGCCATCACGGCCGCCAGGTCGCCGTAGGCGTTGAGCAGGCGCGCCGCGGTCTTCATGCCGATCTTCGAGACGCCCGGCACGCCGTCGGTCGGGTCGCCCATCAGGGCCAGCAGGTCGTGCAGGCGCTCGGGCGCGACCCCGAACTTGTTGCGCACCCAGGCGTCGTCATGCCACTCGCCCTTGAAATGGTCCCACACCAGGGCGCCGTGCGCGATCAGCGCGTGCAGGTCCTTGTCGGTGGTGGCCACCACGGCGTCGCCGCGCGCCTCAAGCAGCCAGCGCATGACGCCGGTGGCGATCACGTCGTCGGCCTCGACCCCGGGCACCATCAGCACGTGCAGGCCGGCCGCGCGCAGGCGCTCGTGGAACTCGGGCAGCGCGTTGCGCAAATCCGATGGCATCGGCGCGCGGCCCTCGCGGTAGCGTGGATACAGCGCGTGTCGCCAGGTCTGGCCGCCGTAGTCGAAGGCCGCCAGCACGTGGGTCGGCGCGTGCGCCTCCAGCAGGTTGCGGAAGGACGAGAAGGCGTGGCGCAGGGCGATGCTGGCCTTCAGGTCGGAGTCCGGTTCGGGACTGGCTTCGTACACCCGCCGGACGATGTTCAGGCCGTCGATGGCCAGCAGCTTTGCCATACTCTTTACTTCGCGAAGTCGTACTTGCCGCCCCGCTCGAGCGCGCGCCGGTAGGCCGGGCGCGCGTGGATCCGTTCGAGGAAGGCGCTCAGCTTCGGATACTTCCCGTCCAGCCCGCCGCGCGCGGCGGCCGCCTCCAGCGGGAAGCTGAGCTGGATGTCGGCCGCCGAGAAGTCGTCGCCGGCAAACCAGGCGCGCTCGGCCAGCTCGCCCTCGAGGAAGGCCAGGTGCTGGCGGATCTGCGGCAGCACGAAACCGTCCTTGACCTTGTTCGCGATCGCGCGCGCGATCGGGCGCACGAAGAACGGCGCGGGCGTGCTCCCGACGCGGTCGAACACCAGCTTGAGCAGCAGCGGCGGCATCGCCGAGCCTTCGGCGTAGTGCAGGAAATAGGTCCAGCGCAGGCGCTCGGGCGTGCCGGGCGCGGGCGCCAGCCGGCCGTCGCCGTAGCGCCCGACCAGGTACTCGATGATGGCGCCGGATTCGGCCACGATGGTGTCGCCGTCCTGGACCACCGGCGACTTGCCGAGCGGGTGCACGGCGCGCAGCTCGGGCGGCGCCAGCATCGACTTCGGATCGCGCTGGTACTTCTTGATCTCGTAGTCCAGGCCGAGTTCCTCCAGCAGCCACAGGATGCGCTGGGAGCGGGAGTTGTTCAGGTGGTGGACGATGAGCATGAAAGGCCGGGGGCGGTGAAATGGCGCTAGCTTAGCACTGTTGCCTGTTTACCTGAAGCTTGGGTAATATGCTTGAATGCAACTTTTTAACAATGTTGCCACTCATTAAATCACCAAGTGGAGAAAACGATGTCGCGCCCCAGCCTGCCGTCCCTGTCCGTCCTTTCCCTGTTGCTCGCCGCGCTCGGCGGAACGGCCATGGCCCAGACCTCGCCGATGGCGCCCGACATCCCGGACGATAAATTCTCCACCACGGTGCCGAACGCCGACTACATCCGCCAGGAAGTGATGATCCCGATGCGCGACGGCGTCAAGCTGCACACCGTGATCGTGATCCCGAAAGGGGCGGCGCACGCGCCGATCATGCTGACCCGCACCCCCTACAACGCCTCGCGCCGCGCCGGCCGCATGAAGAGTCCGCGCATCAGCTCGATCCTGGGCGACGGCGACGACGCCTTCATCGAGAACGGGTATATCCGCGTGTTCCAGGACGTGCGCGGCAAGTACGGTTCGGAAGGCGATTACGTGATGACGCGCCCGCTGCGCGGCCCGCTGAACGACACTCCGGTCGACCACGGCACCGATGCGTACGACACCATCGACTGGCTGGTCAAGAACGTGAAGGAATCGAACGGCAAGGTCGGCATGGTCGGCTCGTCCTACGAAGGCTTTACCGTGCTGATGGCCCTGGCCGAGCCGCATCCTGCGCTGAAGGCCGCGGTGCCGATGAGCCCGATGGTCGACGGCTGGCGCGGCGACGACTGGTTCCACAACGGCGCCTTCCGCAACACCAACCTCGAATACATCGCCGGCCAGAACTCGGCGCGCGGCGAGGGCGAGCATATCGTCACCGGCACCCACGACGACTACGACGCCTTCCTGCGCGCCGGCTCGACCGCCGACTTCGCCCACCTCTACGGTGTCGACCGGCTGAACTTCACGAAGAAGATTTTCGAGCACCCGGCCTACGACAGCTACTGGCAGGAGCAGGCGCTGGACCGCATCCTGGCCAGGAAGCCCTTGACGGTGCCGACCATGACCGTGGTCGGCCGCTGGGACCAGGAAGACATCTACGGCGCCTACGCGACCTATGCGGCGGTGGAACCGAAGGACAAGGACAACCGCATGAATTCGCTGGTGGTCGGCCCCTGGCGCCACAGCGGCGTGAACTACGAGGGCTCCTCGCTGGGCGCCCTGAAATTCACCGGCGACACCGCCCAGCAGTTCCGCCGCGACGTCATGCTGCCCTTCTTTAACCAGTACCTGAAGGATGGCGCACCGAAGTTCGACACGCCGCCCGTGTGGTCCTACCAGACCGGCGTGAACCGCTGGCGCCGGCTGGAGCAGTGGCCGCTGGCGCAGAGCGCGACGCCGATGTATCTGAAGGCGGGCTTCGGGCTCGGTTTCAGCAAGGATGAGATGCGCGGCGATGCGAAAGGCGCGGCCTTCGACGAATACATGTCCGATCCGATGAAGCCGGTGCCCTTCGTGCCGCGTCCCGTGCGCATGAGCGATGGCGCGGTGTGGAAGCCCTGGCTGGTGACCGACCAGCGTTCCTACTCCGACCGCCCGGACGTGCTGACCTATGTGAGCGCACCGCTGGCCAAGCCACTGGAACTGGCCGGCGCGCCGATGGTCAACCTGTTCGCCTCGACCTCGGGCACGGACAGCGACTGGGTGGTCAAGCTGATCGACGTCTATCCGGACGAAGTCGCGGCGCAGCCGGAGCTGGGCGGCTACCAGCTGCCGATCGCGATGGACATCCTGCGCGGCCGCTACCGCCAGGGCTTCGACAAGCCGGCGGCGATCCCGGCCAACAAGGCCGAGCGCTACCGCTTCGCCCTGCCGAACGTCGACCACGTGTTCCTGCCCGGCCACCGCATCATGGTGCAGATCCAGTCCAGCTGGTTCCCGCTGTACGACCGCAACCCGCAGACCTTCGTGCCGAACATTTTCTACGCCAGGCCGGGCGATTACCGCAAGGCCACCCAGCGGGTCTACCACGCGCCGGGCATGGAAAGCGCGATCGAGCTGCCTGTCGTTTCGAGCGGGAAATAAAAACCGCCGGGCTGGCCGCGTGCCGTGGCCAGCGTCCAGACACATCATCGCGCCATCGCGGGCACGGTTCGGCAACGCACCGAGCCGCATCCGCGCCCCGGCCTACCATCGAGGCATGGGCGCAATCTACATCGGCATCTCGGGCTGGCGGTACGCACCATGGCGCGGGGTGTTCTATCCTCCGGGGCTGGCGCAGGCGCGCGAACTGGACTACGCCTCGCGCTACCTCCCCACCATCGAGATCAACGGCTCCTTCTATGCGCTGCAGCGGCCCGCGAGCTACGCGGCCTGGTATGCCGCCACGCCGCCCGGCTTCATCTTTGCCGTGAAGGGCAACCGCTTCATCACCCACATGCTCAAATTGCGCGGCATCGAGACGCCGCTGGCCAACGTGCTGGCCTCGGGCGTGTTCGCGCTGCGCGAGAAGCTCGGCCCCATTTTGTGGCAGTTCCCGCCGCAGCTGCGCTTCGAGCCGGAAAAGATCGAACGTTTCCTGTCCCTGCTGCCGCGCGATACCCGCCAGGCGCTGGCGATCGCGCGCGGCCACGACGAAAAGATGGCGGGCCGCAGCCTGCTCGAGATCGACGCCGTGCGCCCGCTGCGGCATGCGGTGGAGGTGCGCCACGAGAGCTTCCGCGACGAGGCCTTCATCGCCCTGCTGCGCAAGTACGGGGTGGCGCTGGTGGTGGCCGACACGGCCGGCAAATGGCCGGACTGGGAAGACGTGACCGCGGATTTCGTCTACATCCGCCTGCATGGCGAACATGAGCTGTACGCCAGCGGCTACGAAGACGATGCGCTGGAACGCTGGGCGGCGAGGATACGCTCATGGAGCGCGGGCGGGCAGCCGGAGGATGCGCGGCTGGTGTCGTCAAGGGCGCCATCGACGCTGAAGAGCCGGGATGTGTACTGCTACTTCGACAACGACATCAAGGTGCGGGCGCCGTTCGATGCGAAGCGCTTGATGGAGTTGTTGGCCTGAAGACCGTCATTCCCGCGCAGGCGGGAATCCAGGTTTTGCGATCCGCCACGAACTTGGGTTCCCGCCTGCGCGGGAACGACGTATTAGCGCTTCACGTGCACCTGGATGATCTTGCGCCCCTTTTCATCCTTTTCCGGCATCGGCTCCGGCGCACAGGTGCCGCAGGTATCGCAGCCGCTGCCGCAGCCGGCGTCCTTGTCGAGCCAGCGCGCGAGCAGCCCCTTGCCGCTGCCGTCGGTGAACTGGTAGACGATGCGGCGGCGCCAGGCCAGCGGCAGGTATTTGCTGGCGGCGTACAGCGCCGCCAGCAGCACGATCAGGCCAACCACCAGGTACTGGACGATCATCTCAGCCCCCCAGTGCCCAGCGCGCGACGTGGTAGGTGATGAAGGAGGCCGTGTAGGCCAGCGCGAACATGTAGCCGGCCATCAGGAAGGCGTAGCGGATGCTGCCGGTCTCGCGCCGGACCACCGACAGGGTCGACAGGCACTGCGGCGCGAACACGTACCAGGCCAGCAGCGACAGCGCGGTCGCCATGCTCCAGGAGTGGGAAATCAGAGGCGCCAGCGAGCTCGCCACGTCGTCGCCCGCGCTTGAGAGCGCGTACACCGTGCCGAGCGCGCCGACCGCCACTTCGCGCGCGGCCATGCCGGGCACCAGCGCGATGCAGATCTGCCAGCCGAAGCCGATCGGCTCGAAAATGACCGACAGGGCGCGCCCCAGCATGCCGGCCACGCTGTAGTAGATCGGCGGATGGGTCGCCCCTTCCGGCGCGCCCGGGAAGCTCGACAGGAACCAGACCAGCACCATCAGGGTCAGGATCACGGTGCCGACGCGGGTAAGGAAGATCCTGGCGCGTTCCCACAGGCCCAGGCCCAGGTTCTGCAGGTGCGGCCAGTGGTAGGCCGGCAGTTCCAGCATCAGCGGATGCTGGCCCTTGCTGCCCGCGGCGCGCTTGAAGAACCAGGCCACGCCCATCGCGCTGACGATGCCGGCCGCGTACAGCAGGAACAGCACTAGGCCCTGCAGGTTGATGCCGGCGCCCAGCTGGCGGCTCGGGATGAAGGCGGCGATCACCAGCGCGTACACCGGCAGGCGCGCCGAACAGGTCATCAGGGGCGCGATCATGATCGTCACCAGGCGGTCGCGCGGGTTCTGGATCGTGCGCGCCGCCATCACGCCAGGGATCGCGCAGGCGAACGAAGACAGCAAGGGGATGAAGGCGCGCCCCGACAGGCCAACGCCTCCCATCAGGCGGTCGAGCAGGAAGGCCGCGCGCGGCAGGTAGCCGCAATCCTCGAGGATCAGGATGAAGAAGAACAGGATCAGGATCTGCGGCAGGAACACCAGCACGCTGCCGACGCCGCCGAAGATGCCCTCGACGATCAGGCTGCGCAGCGGACCGTCGGCCATGCTCGAGCCGACCCAGGCGCCGAGTCCCTCGACGCCGGCCTTGATCATGTCCATCGGCACCGCGGCCCAGCTGAACACGGCCTGGAACACCAGGAACATCAGCGCGGCCAGGATCACCGGGCCCAGCACCGGATGCAGCACGACCTGGTCGATCTGCTCGCTCAGGTTGCCGGTGTCCTTGTCGAAGCTGACGCAGGCGTCGATGATGCGGCGCACTTCGCGCTGGGTTTCCTCGACCGGCACGGCGTCGATCGCGGACAGGGAACGCGGCTTGACGGGCGTGTCGAAGGACATCGCGCCGAGCTCGGCCAGCAGGGCCTTCTCGCCGCCCGACTGCACGGCGACGGTCTCGACCACCGGCATGCCCAGTTCCTGCGACAGTTTTTTGGTATCGATCTCGATGCCGCGCTTGTTGGCGACGTCGACCATGTTCAAGGCCAGCACCATCGGCAGGCCCAGGCGCTGGATCTCGAGCACCAGGCGCAGGTTCAGGCGCAGGTTGGTGGCGTTGACGACGCAGACCACGGCGTCCGGCGCCTGTTCGCCCGCGCGCAGGCCGGCGACCACGTCGCGCGTGATGGCTTCGTCGGGGGTGTGGGCCGACAGGCTGTAGGCGCCCGGCAGGTCGAGCACGCGCATGGCGCGGCCGCCCGGCAGGGTAAAGCTGCCTTCCTTGCGTTCGATGGTGACGCCGGCGTAGTTCGCGACCTTCTGGCGCGCACCGGTGAGGCGGTTGAACAGCGCGGTCTTGCCGCAGTTCGGATTGCCCAGCAGGGCGATCAGCGGCGCTTTCGTGACTGCGGCCGCCTGGACCTGCTGTTCTGCTGCTCCCATGTTGTTTCCGTTACTCCGGCTGGATCGAGATCAGCGCCGCTTCGAAACGGCGCAGGGCGAAGGTGGACTGGCCGACCTTGACCGCGACCGGGCCGCCCGGCAGGCCGCGCTTGAGCATGCGGATGCGTTCGCCGGGGACGAAGCCGAGCTCCATCAGGCGGCGCGACACATCGGCGCCGGCGGCGCCATGGTCATGGCTGGGCGCAAGGTGGATCACGGTGGCGCTCTGGCCGGCCTTCAGGGATTCGAGCGTGGTCAGGGTAGGTGCAAGAGTCATGGTGTCGCTTCCAATCGGATTCGGATGCAGCGCTGATGAGACATGTGAGCATCATAAACCTAAATGCGAATTATTTCTATTTGCGGTTTGTCTACTTTGGTTGAGATAGCTTGATTTGCGCAACAAAACGCTTGCATTCCGCTGCCGACTTCAGGAAAATAGAATCTGAATGAGAATGATTCGCATTATAGACCAGACAACACCGGCTGGCGCGCGAATCGACATCACACTGGAACCCGACCATGATCGTCTGCGTTTGCAACAACATCTCCGACCGTGAAATCCGCCAGGCCGTCGACCTCGGCCTGACTTCGATGTCCGACCTGTACAAGGAACTCGGCGTCGGCACCTGCTGCGGCAAGTGCGTCAGCTATGCCCGCCAGGTGATGAACGAACACCTGGAGTCGGGCACGACCGTGACCGAACTGCGCCGCACCGCCCGCGACGGACTGGTCGCCTGACCTTTCTCCCGAATCGTCCCGGCCGTCGCCGCGCCCGCGGCGCCAGCGACGCCGGTCCAATTTTCCTGCGCAAATAACCCTGCGCAAACCCCGGGATTGCTGCGCACCATATCGATGCGTGCGCCGTCCGATCTGCGGCGCGTCCTGATAACATGGTGCTTCCGAAGCAGCCATCGTGTCCGTCCTATGCCCGTCATCCCGTTCCGCTCTCCGAGGACGCCGCCGCATCCCTTCACGGTCCAGCCACCGCCCGCCCCTTCCCGCCGCGCCATCGCCGTCAAGTGGCTGCGCAAGATGCATGGATGGATCGGCCTGTGGGGCGCCGTGCTCGGCCTCCTGTTCGGCAGCACCGGCATCCTCCTGAACCACCGCGCCATCCTCAGGATTCCCGCCGCGCAGACCCAGGAAAGCACGGTCCAGATCCCGCTTCCCGATCCGGCCCCGGCCGATCCGCAGGCGCTCGCCGCCTGGCTGAAACGTTCGCTGAAGCTCGAACCCGACCCTACCCGCGTGAAGCTCGAACCGGCCCGCGCCGTCGCCTGGGGCGACCGCGCCGTGGTCCAGCCGCCGCGCTGGAGCGCCAGCTTCACCTCCCCCACCGGCGGGGTGCAGGCCGAGTACTGGGTCGGCAACAGCTACGTGACCCTCAAGCGCAACGAGAACAATGTCTTCGCCACACTGACCAACCTGCACAAGGGCGTCGGCATGAGCGTGGGCTGGATCCTGCTGGTGGATACGCTGGCCGGCTCGATCATCCTGCTGTCGCTGTCCGGGGTCGTGTTGTGGGCGCTCACTAACCGCAAGCGCACGGTGGGCATCGCGATCGCTTCGGTTTCGCTGCTGCTGGCCGGGGGCGTCGCGCTGGCTTCGATATAAGCTATGATGCCGCTAATTCAACAATAACCAAGGGCACTCCATGAAGGGCGATCCGAACATCATCCGCGCACTCAACGCGCAGCTGACCAACGAGCTCACCGCGATCAACCAGTACTTCCTGCATGCGCGCATGTACAGGCACTGGGGCTTCACCCGCCTCGGCAAGAAGGAGTACGACGAATCGATCGGCGAGATGAAGCACGCGGACCGGCTGATCGACCGCATCCTGATGCTGGACGGCCTGCCCAACCTGCAGGCCCTGCACAAGCTGCTGATCGGCGAGTCGGTGCAGGAAATGCTGGAATGCGACCTCAAGCTGGAGCGCGGCGCCCAGCAGACCGTCAAGGACGGCATCGCCGCCTGCGAGGCGGCGCGCGATTACGTGTCGCGCGACCTGCTGCTGGAGATCCTCGAAGACACCGAGGAGCACATCGAGTGGCTGGAGACCCAGCTCGACCTGATCATCAAGGTGGGCATCCAGAATTACTTACAGAGCCAGATGGGCGACGTCAGCGAGATGTAAATGCCGACGGCATCGCCGGCGCCCCTTCGCGCCAGCGCGTGACCCACTTGTCGTAGAAGTTCAGGTCGCGCGGCACTGCGCCGGCGACCGCGCAGATCGCGCCGGCGAATTCGTTGGCGCGCGCCAGGGTCAGCTCGAGCGGCCAGCCGCGCGCGCGTCCCAGCAGGAAGATCGCCGAGAAAGCGTCGCCCGCTCCCACCGTGTCGATCACGAAGGGCGGCGCCGGGTTGTCGCGGTTGGCGACCAGGCTGCCGTCGGCCAGGAACACCACCGAGCCCCGGTGGCCCAGGGTCACGATCAGCATTTCCAGCGCGAAGCGGTCCATCAGCGCGCGGCAGGCCGCGTGCACTTCCTCGGTGGCCAGCGGCACATCGTCCGGGCCGATCTGGAAATACCACTGGAACAGGGCCTGCAATTCCTCTTCGTTGACCTTGACGATGTCGGCCGCCGTCAGCGAGCGCGTCACCGTGCTTTCATCGTACTGGCCGGGGCGCAGGTTGAGGTCGAGGTAGCGCCTGGCCGAGGTCGTTTCGAGCACGGCGGCCAGGGCCGCACGCGAACGCTCTTCCCTCTGGGCCAGGGTGCCGAAGTAGACGACGCCGGCGTCGACCGCCGCCAGGCTGGCGGCGGCGGTCGCGGCATCGATGAAGTCGTAGGCCTGGCGCGGCAGGATATGGAAGCGGTGGCCCTGGCCATTGCGCTCGACCGTCACGCGCCCGGTTTCCTCGATCGGATCGAGCTGCAGGCCGGCGTCGCTCATCGCAAAACGCTCGAACTCGCCGCGCACGGCGTGACCGTTGCGGTCCTTGCCGATGCGGGTGATCATCAGGGCCGGCGCCATGAAGGCGGCCAGGTGGCGCGCGACGTTGAAGGGCGCGCCGCCGACCACCTGCTCGGTCGGGAATTCGTCGACCAGGGCCTCGCCGAACACGACCGTGGTCGGCGCGCGCGTGCTCAGCGGCGCGCTCACGCCGGGATCACCGGCACGGTGTCCTTGAACGAGGGGCGCTCGGACAGCTTGTCGAACAGGCGCGCCAGGTTCGGATGGTCGGCGCGCCAGTCGATGGCGGGGAAGCGCAGCGACAGCCAGCCCAGCACGCAGCCGACGGCGACGTCGGCCAGGGTGTAGTGGATCCCCATGCAGAACGGCTGCTCGCCGAGGTTGTCGGACATGACCTGCAGTCCGTTGCGCACCTTGCCCATCTGGCGTTCGATCCAGGCCTGGCTCTGCAGCTCGGCGGGGCGCTGGGTGCGCTCCAGGTAGGCCAGCACGGCGGCATCGCCGACGCCATCGGCCAGCGCCTCCCAGACCTTGACGTTGGCGCGGTCGCGGCTATTCGCCGGCAACAGCTTGCACACCGGCGTCAGCGTATCGAGGTATTCGGCGATCACGCGCGAATCGTACATCGCGCTGCCGTCTTCCATGACCAGGCAGGGCACCTTGCCGAGCGGGTTGGAAGCGGTGATCTTCGTGTCCGGCGACCAGACGTTTTCCAGCTCGAACGCATAGTCGAGCTTCTTCTCTGCCAACACGACGCGCACCTTGCGCACATAGGGACTGGTGACAGAACCGATGAGTTTCATAAATGCTCAGATTAGGGGACTGGCTGACAGTATAGCATCGGGCCATGGCTGCAATAGCGCCCTCCGCGCGGTCCGGGAAAGCCTTGCAACGCTGTCCACGTCCGGCTTGACAAACCGGGTTTGAACAGGCTCCAGGTGGTAAAATCGCGCTTTTGCACTCATCCCCCGCCTGCCATGACCTCTACCGCCTCCTCCTCGACCCTGTCGGCCCTGTCCCCGCTGGACGGCCGCTATGCCGCCAAGACCGACAAGCTGCGCCCGATCCTGTCGGAAGCCGGTTTCATGCACCACCGTGTGAAGGTGGAGATCGCCTGGCTGCAGGCGCTGTCGCAGGCGGGCTTCGCCGAACTCAAGCCTTTCTCCGCAGACGCCAGCGCCCTGCTCGACAAGCTGGCCGCCGACTTCTCCGATGCCGACGCCGCCCGCATCAAGGAAATCGAAGCCGTCACCAACCACGACGTCAAGGCCGTCGAATACTGGCTGAAAGAGAAGGTCAAGGACGTGCCGGAACTGGTCGCGGCCAGCGAATTCATCCACTTCGCCTGCACCTCGGAAGACATCAACAACACCTCGCACGGCATGATGCTGAAAGCCGCGCGCGACGGCGTGATGCTGCCGGCGCTCCAGGCGATCATCGCCAGGCTGACCGAGATCGCGCACGTCAACGCCGAGCTGCCGATGCTGTCGCGCACCCACGGCCAGACTGCCAGCCCGACCACCCTGGGCAAGGAATTCGCCAACGTGGTCGCGCGCCTGCAGCGCGCCGTCAAGCGCATCGAAGGCGTCGAGATCCTCGGCAAGATGAACGGCGCGGTCGGTAACTACAACGCGCACCTGTCGGCCTACCCGGGCTTCGATTGGCCGGCGTTCAGCAAGAACGTGATCGAGCAGCGGCTCGGCCTGACCTTCAACCCGTACACCATCCAGATCGAACCGCACGACTACATGGCCGAGCTGTTCGACGCCATCTCGCGCACCAACACGATCCTGCTGGACCTGAACCGCGACATCTGGACCTATGTCTCCCTCGGCTACTTCAAGCAGAAGCTGAAGGCTGGCGAGATCGGTTCGTCGACCATGCCGCACAAGGTCAACCCGATCGACTTCGAGAACTCGGAAGGCAACCTGGGCCTGGCCAATTCCGTGCTGCGCCACATGGCCGATAAACTGCCGGTCTCGCGCATGCAGCGCGACCTGACCGACTCCACGGTCCTGCGCAACATCGGCGTCGGCTTCGGCTACGCCCTGCTGGCCTACGACAGCTGCCTGCGCGGCCTGAACAAGCTGGAAGTGAACCCGCAGCGCCTGGAGCAGGACCTGGACGCGAACTGGGAAGTGCTGGCCGAGCCGGTGCAGACCGTGATGCGCCGCTACGGCATCGAGAACCCGTACGAGCAGCTGAAGGAACTCACCCGCGGCAAGGGCATCACCCGCGAAGCGCTGCAGGAATTCATCGGCAAACTGGCCATGCCGCAGGAAGCCAAGGACCTGCTGCTGGCGATGACGCCGGCGAACTACACGGGCCTGGCGGCCCAGCTGGCGAAGGCGATCTAAGCCGCAAACTCAGAACCGTCGTCCCCGCGCAGGCGGGGACCCAAGTTCGGTGGGCAGCGATACGCGCAAACTTGGCGGGAATGACGTTCTAGCGCTGCCACACCAGCTTCACCCCCACGCTCCGCCCCACCTCGGTGCGGAAGTTCGCCACGCCGTATTCCCCATGGCTGCCGTTCAGGTTGGCCCCCACCACCGACAGCTCCATGCCCGGTGCGAAACGCCAGCCGAAGCGCAGGTCGAGCGCCGTGTAAGCGGGTACCGCAGGGCGTCCGGTGGCGCCGACGCGGCGCACCGCCACTTCCAGTTCGCGCGTGCTGTCGAAGGCGTAGCCGGAGCGCAGCTGGGCCGTGTAGGCCGGGTCGGCGCCGCTCGTCGCCACGCTGCCCACGTCATGGCTGCCCGGCTTCAGGTAAAAGCGTTCGCGCAGCGCCGTCACGCCGGCGCTCAGGCGCCAGGCCTCGCTCATCTGGTAGCTGCCCCAGGCCTCGATGCCCCTGGCCTGCCCTTCCATCAGGTTGCCGAAGGTGATGCTGCGGCCGTCGCTGCTGACGTCCTGGGTGCGCAGGTGGTCGTACAGGTTGCGGAAGGCCGTGACCGAATACGACAGGCCCGAACCGACCTGGCCGCGGTAGCCCAGTTCGAACACGCGCGCCACTTCGGAGCGCACGCGCGGGCCGCCGGCCAGCAGGTAGGGCGGCACGCCGGGGACGTAGGCGTCGACGTCCAGGCGCGACGGCGCGCGCACCGTGCGCGAGTAGCCGGCCCACAGCGAATGCGCCGGCGTGGTGCGCCAGGACAGGCGCAGGGTCGGCAGGAACTCGGCGCCGGTATAGGGGTTGCGCTCGTAGCGCGCGCCCGCCGTCAGGCGCAGGTCGTCGCGCAGCGCGATCTCGTCCTGGGCGAACAGGCTGGCCCAGGACTGGCGGTCGCTGGCTGGCAGGAAGGCGACGAAGCGGCTGTTGGTGACTCGGTCCCAGTTCTGGCGGTACTCGCCGCCCCACACGATGCTGTGCGCGCCGAGCGCCGGCAGCGAGTGCTGGACCTGGATGTCGGCGGTGTCGACCGCATCCGTGAAGGTCGGCGGCACCTGGCGGTAGCGGTAGTCGTAATAGGCCTGGGCGCTGACGCTGCCGCCGCCGTCCAGCGCATGTTCCCAGCGCCCGGTCAGGTTGACGCCGCGCGTGGCGATGTCGTCGATGCCGGTGCTGGCGCCCGGCGCGGAAATGAGTCCCGGGGCTGGCTGGCCCTGGTTGCCGCGCCAGGCATTGCCATTGACGCTGAAGCGGTCGCCGTCGCGCTCCCAGTCGGAGCGGAAACCGATCTGGCCCTGTTCCCAGGCGTCGTCCATGCGCGCGCCGGTGGACGTCTCGCCGTGGCCGAGGCCGAACACCTTGCCGTACACACGCCAGCGATGGTCCGGCCCCCCCGCGCCATGGCGGAACGCGGCCTGCGCGCCGTCGCTGTCGCCGCGCAGCACCAGCAGGTCGCCGCGCGTGTCGGCGGCATGGCGGGTGATGATGTTGATGACGCCATTCACGGCATTCACGCCCCACAGGGTGCCGCCGGGGCCGCTGATCACTTCGATGCGCTCGACGTCTTCCAGCATCACGTCGGGTTCGTCCCAGAACACGCCGGAGAACAGCGGCGAATACACGGAGCGGCCGTCGATCATCACCAGCAGCTTGTTGGCGGGACTGTTGCTGGTGCCGTTCATGCCGCGCGCGGAGATGTAGTAGCCGGTATTGCTGGCGCGCGCCACCTGCAGGTTGGGCGCCAGGCGCAGCGCTTCGGGCAGGCTGCGGCTGCCGGCGCGGCGGATATCGTCGGCCGTGATCACGAATACCGAAGCCGGCGCGTCCTGCAGGCGCTCGGGGCGCTTGGATACCGAGGTGACTTCGATGTTTGCCAGTTCTTCGATCGACAGGTCGGCGAACTCGGTCTGGCGCTCGGTGCCGGGGCGTTCGCCTGCGTGCGCGCAGGTGGCCAGGGCCACGCCCAGCAAAAGGAGTGGCAGGCGCAGCGCAAACGGGGCGCGGCAGGAAACGGACAAGCTCATGTATTTTTTGCGGAAATTTTCATAGCCGCCCATTATCATTGATAAATCGACCTCGTCAACATTTTACTTTCCTCCCGGCTCTTTCGCTCGCCGGCGTGGGCCTTCTCCGCGCAAGCCATCCGGATTGTCCCGCCAGCTGAACAATGTTATCCGTTTGCCTGTCTTCCTGATGCAGGGTGGAACCGTTAAAGTA
This sequence comes from Telluria sp. Soil_C_11, assembly GCF_057657395.1. Classification (NCBI taxonomy): domain Bacteria; kingdom Pseudomonadati; phylum Pseudomonadota; class Betaproteobacteria; order Burkholderiales; family Oxalobacteraceae; genus Telluria; species Telluria sp. Soil_C_11. Next base: position 41,877 of record NZ_JBDGIN010000013.1, read on the forward strand.
CGGGAATCCATACACGACTATTTTGTTAAGATCGTGTTCCGACAAGAAAGAATTCCGGAGAGACCATGCGGGACCAGCAGCGCCAGGACCAGGAACGCTATACCACGACCGCGATCGTGCTTCACTGGCTGATTGCCGTGCTGATCGTGGGCGCCTTCACGCTCGGCCTGGTGATGACGGACATCCCCGGCTTTTCGCCCACCAAGCTGCACTACTACTCCTGGCACAAGTGGGCCGGGGTGACGGTGCTGCTGCTGGCGGCCCTGCGCCTGCTGTGGCGCCTGAAGAACCGCCCGCCGGCGCTGCCCGAATCGATGCCGGCCTGGCAGCGCGGCGCCGCGCACGGCCTGCACCACCTGCTGTACCTGCTGATCTTCGCGGTGCCGCTGTCGGGCTATTTCTATACGCTGGCGACCGGCTTCCCGGTGGTCTACTTCGGCCTGTTCCAGTTGCCGGTGCTGATCGCCAAGGATCCGGCGCTGGCCGAAACCCTGAAGGGCGTGCACTACTGGCTGAACATGCTGCTCGCCGCCCTGGTGGCCCTGCACGTGCTGGCCGCCCTCAAGCACCAGCTCATCGACCGCGACGGCACCATGCGCCGCATGCTGCCAAGCCGTTCCCATTGAAGGAGAACCCATGAAATCCATCCGTGCCAACGTCCGCCCTGCCCTGGCAGCGGCCTTGTCCACCGCGCTGCTCGGCGCCGCCCTGAGCGCCGGCGCCGCACCGCTCAAGACCGACCTCGCCCACAGCAGCGTCTCGGCCGTGTTCAAGCAGATGAACGTGCCGGTCGAATCGAACTTCAAGCGTTTCAATGCGCAAATCGACTACGACGCCGCGCATCCCGACAAGGCGACGGCACGCGTGGACATCGACACCGCCAGCTTCGACATGGGCCAGGCCGACTACAACAAGGAAATCGCGAAGAAGGAGTGGTTCAATTCGGCCCAGTTCCCGAAAGCGACCTTTGTCTCGTCGTCGATCAAGCCGGCAGGCGCGGGCAAGCTGAACGTCACCGGCAAGCTGACCATCAAGGGCAAGACCGCCGACGTCAGCTTCCCGCTCAGCGTCAAGCCTGCAGGCGGCCAGCAGGTATTCGAAGGCCAGCTGCCGATCAGGCGCCTGGCCTTCAACGTCGGCGAAGGCGAGTGGCAGGACACCAGCATGGTCGCCGACGAAGTCGTCATCAAGTTCCGCGTCGCCGCGGGGCAGTAAGCAGTCGCATCACCTCAACCAAGGAAACCCGTCATATGAAAATGAAGCACCTGAGCATTGCTTTGCTGGCCGCCGTGTGCGCAACCGGCGCCTTCGCAGCCGACACCTACGCCATCGACTCCTCGCACACCTACCCGAGCTTCGAGGCCGACCACTTTGGCGGCCTGTCGACCTGGCGCGGCAAATTCAACAAGACCGAAGGCAGCATCGTGGTGGACCGCGCGGCCAGGACCGGCAGCGTGGACATCAACATCGATGCCACCACCATCGACTTCGGCAACGAGAAGCTGAACGAGCACGCCAAGAAGGCGGAGATGTTCGACACCGCCAAGTTCCCGAACGCGACCTACAAGGGCAAGCTGGTGTTCAAGGGCGACGTGCCGGCCAGCGTCGACGGCGAACTGACCCTGCACGGCGTGACCAAGCCGGTCACCCTCACCATCAACAAGTTCAAGTGCATCCAGCACCCGATGCTGAAGCGCGAAGTGTGCGGCGCCGACGCCTCGGCCACCTTCAACCGCAGCGACTTCGGCGTGAGCTACGGCACCCAGATGGGCTTCAATCCGGAAGTCAAGCTGGCGATCCAGGTGGAAGCCGTCAAGCAGTAGGGTGGGCACACCGTGCCCACGCGTGACGCGTGCGGTTCGCTAAATAAAAACCCCGGAACCGCAAGGCACCGGGGTTTTTTACGTTTACGCGTGGGCACGTGGTGCCCACCCTACATTAACGGCCGTCGCGGTCGAAATCGCCCGGCATCGCGCGCTCGACCTTGTCCCAGGCCGCGCGGCTGGCCGACTTGGCCTGCTCCCACGACAGGCGCGAATGGCCCTTCACGCGATCCCATTCGTCGGCCATGTGCGGCTCGGCCAGGTCGTAGCTCGGGTAGCGGCGGGCATTGTTGTAGCCCAGCGCATAGGCCGGCGAGTAGTCGTCGTAGGTGTAGCCCGGCGAGTAGTACGGCTGGGTCTGGTAGTTGGTGCGCCAGTAGTTGTCTTCCTCGGTCGGGTTGACCATGTGGCCGGCGCCCTTGCCGACTGCGCCGCCTGCCAGGCCGCCGATCGCCGCGCCGGCAGCCATGCCGACCGGACCGCCGACCGCGCCCAGCGCCGCACCGGCCGCCGCGCCGCCGCCCGCGCCGACGCCGCCGGCCAGGTTATGCTCGTGCAGCTGGTCGCCCGGTTTCGGGTTCACGACTTCGCCCGCGCCCTTGCCGGCCATGTCGCCGGCGATGCCGCCTGCCACCGCGCCAGCCACTGCGCCGATCGGGCCGCCCGCTGCGCCGAGGGCCGCACCGGCCAGCGCGCCGCCGGCGGCGCCGGTGCCCTGGGCCAGGTTGTGCTCATGCAGGCGGTCTTCCGAATGCGGATTCACGACTTCGCCCGCGCCACGGCCGGCAGCACCGCCGGCCAGGCCGCCGATCGCGGCGCCGGCAGCCATGCCGACCGGACCGGCCACGGCGCCAGCGGCTGCGCCCATCGCGGCGCCCGCGCCGGCGCCCACGCCCTTGGCCATGTAGTGTTCACCCAGGTCGTCGCCGGTCTTCGGGTTCACGACTTCGCCGGCGCCCTTGCCAGCCATGCCGCCGGCGATGCCGCCGATCGCGGCGCCAGCCAGGGTGCCGATCGGACCGGCGGCCGAGCCGATGCCGGCGCCCACGGCCGCGCCAGCGGCGGCGCCGATGCCGGTGCCGATCACGTGCGAGCCGCCGTTGTCGGTGAACGAACGCTGGATGTACTCGACGTCGTCGTCCGAGCGCGGGGTCACGCCCATCACGATGCCGCCCTGGTTGATGCCTTCTTCATAGTGCTTGACGCGTTCTTCCGGAATGCCGGCGCCGATCAGTGCGCCGATCAGGCCGCCGGTGATGCCGCCGGCGCCCGCGCCGGCCAGGGCCGCCGCCAGCGGACCGGCCACCACCAGGCCTGCGCCCGGGATCACCAGGCTGGTGCCCAGTGCAGCCACGCCGGCCAGCACGGCGCCGATGGTGCCGCCGATGCCGGCGCCGACGCCGGCGCCTTCGGCCGCTTTGCTGCCCAGCTCGGTTTCGGTGTCGTTGAAGTGGGTCTTGCGGGTCGAGTCCGACATCATCAGGTTGACGTCGTCCTTGGTATAGCCGCGGGTCGAGATGGTGCTGTAGGCGCGTTCAGCGCTGGCGCGGTCGGGAAACAGGCCGGTGACCATGCGATTCTGGTTGGTTTTCGTGGTGTCGAAGCTGCTCATGGTTGTGTGTCCTCTCAAGGTCGGTGTGCCATGCACGTGTTGCATTTCTATTAGTAAGATCGGGTAATGCGTAAGAAACAAGATATGCCTGCCCATCAGTGCGCTTCTGTTCGCTGACGCACCCTACCCCGACATTCCAATCATCAACAGAACACTGCAGGACTTTGCGCGTCTAACGTTCGTTGCCGCACCGACCCGGGTACCTGCGCGTCACTAGACTTTGCCCATGGCCTCGGCAATCAATTGGCCTGGAGTATGTTTTCCCAACTTGAGGAGGAATCAACATGTTATTCATTATCTGGATCGTCGTCGGTGGTATTCTCGGCTGGCTCGCCAGCATGGTCATGAAAACGGACGCTGAACAAGGCATGATCCTGAATGTCGTGGTCGGTATCGTTGGCGCCTTCCTGGGTGGCTGGCTGCTGTCGCCGCTGTTTGGCACCGGCACCATCAACTCTGATGACTTCAGTGTTTCGTCGCTGCTGGTTTCGTTCCTCGGCGCCGTCATCCTGCTGGCCATCGTCAACCTGCTGCGCCGCGGCCGCGCCCGCTAAGCAGTGCGGACCTTTCGCTAAAACCAACGCTCTCCAGCGTTGGTTTTTTTTTGCCCCTATTCGCCCATGCGCCTGAAACGTCCTCTCGTTGCATTGATCGCCTGCATCGCCACCGTGGTGGCCGGCCTGCTGGTACTGAACCTCATGCCGAACGAGAAGCAGATCGAAACCCAGCTCACCCGCCAGTACGACACCAACGATCCGCAATTCCGCCGCTCCCTCGGCGTGCTGCTCGGCCCGCCGCTGGTCGAAGGCAACAAGGTCGAGGCCCTGCGCAACGGCGACGAGATCTTCCCCGCCATGCTGAAGGCGATCCGCTCGGCGGAAAAAACCATCACCTTCGAAACCTATATCTACTGGTCCGGCTCGATCGGCCGCGAATTCACCGACGCGCTGTCCGAACGCGCGCGGGCCGGGGTCAAGGTCCACGTGCTGCTCGACTGGATCGGCAGCATGAAGATCACCGACGCCGAGATGGACCAGATGCGCCGCGCCGGCGTGCAGCTGCACCGCTACCACAAGCCGGTGTGGTGGAAGCTTGCCCGGCTGAACAACCGCACCCACCGCAAACTGCTGGTCGTCGACGGCCGCATCGGCTTCACGGGCGGGGTCGGCATCGCCGACAAGTGGCGCGGCCACGCCCAGGACCCGGAGCACTGGCGCGACACCCATTTCCGCGTCGAGGGGCCGGTGGTCGGCCAGATGCAGGCCGTGTTCAACGACAACTGGACCAAGGCCACGGGCACCGTGCTCGACGGCGAAGCGTATTTCCCGGCCCTCAAGCACGAGGGCGATGCGGCGGCGCAGATGTTCTCCAGTTCGATCACCGGCGGCAGCGAGAGCATGCACCTGATGTACCTGCTGGCGATCACCGCCGCGCGCCACTCGATCCACCTGTCGAATGCCTATTTCGTGCCGGACGAGCTGGCGGTGAAGGCCCTGGTCGCGGCCGCCAGGCGCGGGGTCGACGTGCGCATCATTACGCCCGGCAAGATCATCGATTCGGACGTGGTGCGCGCCGCCTCGCGCGACCAGTGGGGGACGCTGCTGGCGGCCGGGGTCAAGATGGCCGAGTACCAGCCGACCATGTACCACGTGAAGTCGCTGGTGGTCGATTCGCTGCTGGTGTCGGTGGGCTCCACCAACTTCGACAACCGCTCGTTCAGCCTGAACGACGAAGCCAACCTGAACGTCCTCGACCCGGCGTTCGCGAAGCGCCAGGAAGAGATCTTCGAAGACGACTGGCGCCACGCGCGCCCGATCTCGCTGCAGCAGTGGCAAAACCGCCCCTGGCGCGACAAGGCGGCGGGCAAATTGGCCGACCTGATCGGCGCCCAGTTGTAATTACAGGATGGCAAATATCGGTTGACGGTAATTTTTCTCATACGCATACTGTGGCGGCTCCCAGAGCCAAGAATCCAACCCGCCAACCAACGTATCGGGGCTTCCAGAACCGTAGCGAGCGGAAGGAGTTTCGTCCGAGAAGCGCAGCCGTACTGACGGTACGGCGAGCATCGCAGGGCGAAAATCCGACGCGCAGCAGGTTCTGGAAGCCCCCACCACAGCGCATGAAAAAATCCTTGATCTCGCTCGCCGTCCTCGCCAGCTTCGCCGCACACGCGGACGAAGGCATGTGGATGCCGCAGCAGCTGCCACAAGTAGCCAAGCAACTGAAAGCCGCCGGCCTCAAGCTCGACCCGGCCACCCTGACCAAGCTGACCGAATTCCCCGCCGGCGCGATCGTGAGCCTGGGCGGCTGCTCGGCCTCCTTCGTCTCGCCGGAGGGCCTGGTGATCACCAACCACCACTGCGTCTACAACAGCGTGGCGATCAACTCGACCCCGCAGCGCGACCTGCTGGCCGACGGCTTCCTGGCCAAGACCATGGACGAGGAACTGCCGGCCGCGCCGGGCAGCCGCATCTTCGTGACCGAGGAAGTGACCAACGTCAGCAACCGCGTGATCACCCCGGAAGTCGCCAAGCTGACCGGCAAGGCGCGCGTCGACGCGATCGAGAAGAACCAGAAAGCCCTGGTGGCCGAGTGCGAAAAGGAACCGGGCTACCGCTGCACGGTGCCGAGCTTCTACGGCGGCCTCGAGTTCTACCGCATCAAGCAGCTGGAAATCCGCGATGTGCGCCTGGTGCACGCCCCGCCGTCGGGCGTGGGTAAATTCGGCGGCGACACCGACAACTGGATGTGGCCGCGCCACACCGGCGACTACGGCTTCTACCGCGGCTACGTGAGCCGCGACGGCAAGTCGGCCGAGTTCTCGAAGGACAACGTGCCGTACAAACCGAAGCACTTCCTGAAGATCGCGAAGGAAGGCGTGAAGGAAGGCGACTTCATCATGGCGATGGGCTACCCGGGCCGCACCAACCGTCACCGCCTGCCGTCGGAAGTGGCGTTCACCTTCGACTGGAACTACCCGGCCTTCGTGAAGGCATCGGGCGAGACCCTGGCCGTCATCGAGCGCGAGACCAAGAACGATCCGGCCGCCAAGCTGAAGTACGCGGGCCAGGTCGCCGGCGTCAACAACTACTACAAGAACCGCAAGGGCATGATCGCCAGCTACGAAGGCAGCGACATCCTGGCGCGCAAGACCGCCGAGCACAATGCGCTGAAGGCCTGGATCAACGCCAACCCGCAGCGCAAGGCGGAATTCGGCGCCGACATCGACGCCGTCGAGAAGCTGATCGCCGAGCGCGACGCCAAGGTCAAGGCCGAGTTCTTCCTGAGCTACTCGACCCCGCGCTTCCTGAACTCGGCGCGCACCCTGTACCGCCTGGCCAACGAGCGCACCAAGCCGAACGCCGAGCGCAAGTCGGGCTTCCAGGACCGCGACCTGCCGCGCCTGACCGCCGGCATCACCGGCCAGGACCGCACCTACGACGAGAAGGTCGACAAGGCGCTGGTGCTGAACTTCCTGAAACAGTACAACGCCCAGCCGGGCAACGAACACAACGCCGCCTTCGACGCCGCGCTGGGCATCAAGCCGGGCATGAGCGAAGCCGAGCTGAAGGCCGCGCTGGACAAGCTGTACGCCGGTTCGCAGCTGCAGAACAAGGACTTCCGCACCGCGTGGCTGAACAAGTCGCCGGCCGAGTTCCAGGCCAGCAACGACGCCTTCATCAAGGCCGCCGTCGCCCTGTATGACGCCGACCGCAAGGACGAAGCCGAGGAAGAAGAACTGGGCGGCAACATCCAGAAAGCCTACGCCAGCTACATGAAGGCCAAGATCGCCTACATGAACAGCAAGGGACAAGCCGTCTACCCGGACGCCAACTCGACCCTGCGCGTGACCTTCGGCAACATCAAGGGCCGCAGCTACGGCGCCGACGGCACCGGTTCCTGGACCGCCTTCACCACCGTGAAGGGCGTGGTCGCCAAGCACACCGGCGAAGGCGAGTTCAACGCGCCGGAGCGCCAGCTGGCCGCGATCCGCGCCAGGGACTTCGGCAAGTATGCCGATCCGAAGCTGAAGACCGTGCCGGTCGACTACCTGGCGACGCTGGACATCACCGGCGGCAACTCGGGTTCGGCCGCACTGAACGCCCGGGGCGAACTGATCGGCCTGGCCTTCGACGGCACCCTGGATTCGATCATCTCGGACTGGGACTTCAACAAGGAAGCCACGCGCGACATCCAGGTCGACATCCGCTACATCCTGTGGAACATGGACAAGGTGGATCACGCCGATAACCTGCTGAAGGAAATGGGCGTCAAGTAACCGTCCGCACCGGCGCCGCCCGGCGCCTGCTCCGGAAAGCCACACCGCCCGGCGGTGTGGCTTTTTTTATTACAAAAAGTATTTGAAAAAGTATTTAGTTTGATATCATTTTGCGATTAGCCGCGATCCCCTTGCCGCCCTATGAAGCTGCTGCTCAAAATCAACCTGGGTCTGGCCGCCGTGTTCGGAGTCGGCTTTCTCGCGACCGGCTTCTTCACACGCCAGGTGCTGCAGCAGCATGCGGAACAGGAAGTGATCGGCAATGCGCGCCTGATGATGGAGGCGGCCATGGCGGCGCGCGGCTATACCACCAGCGAGATCAAACCGCTGCTCACGCCGCAGCTGCTCAAGACCTTCCTGCCGCAGACCGTTCCTTCGTATGCGGCGACCCAGAGCTTCGCGGCCCTGCACAAGTCCAATCCCGACTACTCCTACAAGGAAGCGACGCTGAACCCGACCAATCCGCGCGACCGCGTGGTCGACTGGGAAGCGGACGTGGTGCAACGCCTGCGCGACCATCCCGAAATGAAGGAATTCATCGGGCAGCGCAACAGTGAATCCGGCCCATCGCTGTACCTTGCGCGTCCGATCCGCATCAACAACGAACAGTGCCTGAGCTGCCACAGCACGCCGGCTTCCGCCCCGCCCAGCATGCTGGCCCTGTACGGATCGAACAACGGCTTCGGCTGGAAGCTGGGCGAGACCGTCGGCAGCCAGATCGTCTCGGTGCCGCTGGACGTGGCCATGCGCCAGGCCGAGCGCACCGTGAACATGATCATGACCGGCTTCGCCCTCTCCTTCGCCGCGCTGCTGGTGTTCGTGAACGCGGTGATGTACTGGCTGGTGCTGCGGCCCATGCAGCGCATCGCGCGCATCGCCGACGCGGTGAGCGAAGGCCGCGCCGACGTCCCGCCCTTCCCGAAAGGCGGCAGCGACGAACTGGCGATGCTCAGTACCGCCTTTACGCGCATGCGCCGCAGCATGGAAAAAGCCCTCGCGCTGCTGGATTGAGCCATGGCCTACGATATCTTCCTCAGCCACTCGCACGTCGACAAGCGCTACGCCGACGCGATCTGCCACTGCCTGGAAAACGCCGGGATGCGCTGCTGGATGGCGCCGCGCGATATCCGCGCCAGCGAGGACTGGGCGGAAGCCATCATCAACGGCATGGACCAGTGCCGCATCCTGCTGCTGGTCTTTTCGTCCAGCTCCAACAACTCGCCGCAAGTGCGGCGCGAAGTGGAGCGCGCGGTCAACAAGGGGCTGACGATCCTGCCGTTCCGGATCGAAGCGGTGCCGCCGTCCAAGAGCCTCGAGTATTTCATCAGCACCCAGCACTGGCTCGACGCATTCGACCGCGACCTGGACGCCTGCCTGGCGGAACTCCTGCACAGCGTGAACGCGGTGCAGGGGCCGCGCCGGGAAGACGATGCGGCGCCGGGCCCTGTTCCCGCACCGGCGCCGCCATCTGCGCCATCGGCCGCGCCGGGCTTCATTCCTGCGCCGCCGCCGCCGATCCAGGTCGCGCCCGCGCTGCAGCCGGCCGAACAGGAGCCGCTCGCCCTCGAACTCGCCCGCGTCCTCGGTCCGATCGCGCGCCAGCTGGTCAAGCGCGCGGCCCTGCCCGGCCGCAGCCGCCAGGACGTGATCGCGGCGGTGGCGCAGGAAATCGACGACGCCGCGGAACGCAGGCAGTTCCTGAGCCGCTGCGGCGCCCAGCTTACTTGACCTTCACCACGCCATGTCCGATACCGATATCCGCTGCCGGAGCGCCGGCCGCATCCGCAATCTCATCCGCCGGCGCTTCCTTCTGGCGGGCTGGCAGGCGCACGACCTGCCGGCCGCGCCGTCCCTGGACAGCAGCCAGTCCCTGCTCGAACGCCTGGTCGGCCCGGCCCTTCTGCAGCGGCTGACCGGCGCATTGCAGGAATCCGATGCGCTGGCGCAGCGGATCGGCGGCTGCGCGCGCGATGCCTACACGGTGCTGTATGCCTGCTCGGCGCTGGCCGTGGTGCTGGCCGCCTGGGCCACCGCATCCTCGTCGTCCGGCCTGCGCCTCGGGCTGGCGGTGGCGGAGCTGGGCACGCTGGTGGTGCTGTTCCTCACCTTCCGCAAGGCGCACCGCGTGAACTGGCATGAGCACTGGCTGGGCCTGCGCTTTCACGCGGAATTCCTGCGCTGCCTGCCGGTGCTGGTGGCCCTCGACCGGGAGCGCGCGCCGCTGCGCCTGCACGGCCGCGCGGAAGACGAGATCGATGCCGGGGACGCGGTCCTGCCGCCCCACCTGGCCGCCCTGTCGCGCCGCCACCGCGCCAGCGGGGATGCGCGCGCCGCCGCGCACGAGCATGAACGGCACGCGCTGCGCGCCAGTCTGCTGGCGAAGCTGGACCGCGTCTGCCGCGACGACCCGTGGACCTACACCACCACCGCGTTCGACTATGCGCGCCAGCTCGCGCGCCAGCAGCTGCGCTACCACTGCCGGCGGGCGCAGGAAGAGCAGGTGATCGTGCACCGCGTCCATGCGGTTTCGCTGGCCTGCTTCGTGGTCACCATCGCGGCCGTGATGGCCCACCTGGTCTGGCATGCGCCGGTCCTGAGCCTGATCTCGACCGGGGTGCCGGCGTTTGCCGCCTCGCTGCAGGGCTTCTCGGCGCAGGAAGAGTCCGAGCGCCTGACGGCATCCTACGGCGCGATGGCGCACCGGCTGGACGCGTGGCTGAACGTCCCCCTGGACGGCAATACCGGCATCGCCGACGTGCAGGAGCATCTGTCGACGCTGGTGGAATTGCTGATGTCCGAGGTCCACGACTGGCACCGCCTGTTCGGCGAAAAAGGCCTGTACCACCTGGGCTGAGCATGGCGACTCCTTCTTCCTTCGTGATCGCCGTCAGCGGCCACCGCGCGCTGCATGCGGACGACTGCGCGCGGGCGCGAGCGCAATCCGCGGCGGCGCTGGCCGCGATCGTGCGGGCGCTGCCGGGCGTGCGTCTGGATTGCCTGTCCGCGCTGGCGGCGGGCGCCGACCAGCTGTTCGCGCAGCAGGTGCTGGAATTGCAGGGAAGGCTCGGCACGGAACGACTGCGGCTACTGGTGCCGCTGCCGCTGCCGGAAGCGGCCTACATCGAGAGCCAGGAGCAGCCCGGATCGGCGGCATTCCGCGACAGCTACCTCGCCTTGCGCGCCCGGGCGCAGGCCGTGTTCGAGGTCCCGGCGGACGGCGGCCCGCTCACCGGCGCCGCGCCCTACGAACGGCTGGCGGACTACCTGGTGGCCGAGGCCGGCCTGCTGGTCGCGCTGTGGGATGGCGACACCGGTGCGGCGCGCCAGCCCGGCGGCACCTTCGACGTGGTGATGCGCTTCCTTGCCGTGCCGGGACGCGCGGTGCTGCAGTTGCCGGTACGGCGCGCCGGCAGCGAGGGCATCGCGGCGCAGGGCCTGCCCGCCGTGCTGGCGCTCGATGCCGCCGGCCGGCTGCGCCGCGACGAGGCGCCGCAGGCGCTGGCCCGCTACCTGGCCGGGGTCCGGCCAGCTTCCTAGTGCGTCAGCTCCGCCTGCTCCGCCCCGGCCCTGTTCAAGCGGCTGTTGCGGATGCCATACAAGAAGTAGGTCAGGATCGCCACCGTCATCCACACCGCGAACACGGTGTAGGTGACCCGCGACAGGCCGAACACCAGGTACAGGCAGGCCAGGATCGACAGGCCGGGCACCAGGTAGGGACCGAACGGTACGCGGAATCCCTTGCGTCCCGTGTCACCCTGCTTGCGGCGGATCACCGGCACCGCGACCGAGACCACGATGAAGGCGACCAGGGTCCCCATGCTCACCATGTCCCACAGGAAGGTCGCGTCGACCAGGCCGGCCACCGCGCCCACCACGACCGAGACGATCAGGGTGTTCGTCACCGGCGACAGGGTGCGCGGGTTCACGGTCTGGAAAGCCTTCGGAATCAGGCCGTCGCGCGAGATCGCGTACAGGATGCGGGTCTGGCCGTAGATCGTCACCAGGGTCACCGAGAACACGGAAATGACGGCGCCGGCCGACAGCACCAGCGCCGGCCAGGCCTTGCCGGTGACGTTCTGCAGGATCACGGCGAGGCCGGCTTCCTGGCCCTCGAACATGTGGGCCGGCTGGGCGCCCATGGCGGCGATCGCCACCAGCATGTAGAACACGGTCACGATGACGAGCGCCGCCAGGATCCCGAGCGGCACGTCGCGGGTCGGGTTGCGGGTTTCCTCGCCGGCGGTGGCGATGGTGTCGATGCCGATGAAGGAGAAGAACACGGTGCCGGCGGCGGCCGTCACGCCGGCCATGCCGCCCAGGCTGTGGCCATCCTTCGACGCGAAGAAGGGATGGAAGTTGTTGACGTCGAAGCCGGTCAGGGCGATCGCCGCGAAGAACACCAGGATGGCCAGCTTGATGACCACCATGATGGCGTTGGTGGTCGCCGATTCCTTGGTGCCGCGGATCAGCAGGACGCAGCACAGCACCACCAGCAGGATCGGCGGCAGGTTGATGTGCCCGGCGTGGAATTCGATGCCGTTCTTGCCCGAGACGACCATCGGCGAACGCAGGGCGTCCGGGATCTGCCAGCCGATCGCGTTCTGCAGGAAGTTGTTGAGGTAGTCCGACCAGCCGATCGCGGTGGCGCTGGCAGCCAGGCCGTATTCCAGCAGCAGGCAGGCGGCGACGATGAAGGCGGCGAACTCGCCGACGGTGGCGTAGGCGAAGGAATAGGACGAGCCGGAGGCCGGCACGCGGTCCGCCAGTTCGGCGTAGCACAGCGCGGTGAGGCCGGCGGTAATGGCGGCCAGCAGGAACGACAGCACGACCGCCGGACCGGCCTTCGGCACCGCTTCGACCATGGTGAAGAAGATGCCGGTGCCGATGGTGGCGCCGACGCCGATCATGGTCAGCGGGAACAGGCCGAGGGTACGGCCAAGGCCGCCGTGGGCGGATCCGTCGTCGGGCTTGCGCTCCGAGGTCTTGGTTCTAAAGAGCTTTTGGCCCAATGTCTGATTCACGGCGTGTCCTCTGGTCGCACTTCCAAAGTTTGCGATTATAGGGCCAGTTGGTAGCCACTTATGAATAACTATTTGCAATGCCCAGAAAAAATAGTTCCATTAAATATGCATTTCTTATGCATCTTTACGCTAGAATATGGCCGTTACCACCTGGACCGATCCGATGCGCCTCACCCGTTTCTCCGATATTGGCTTGCGCGTGCTCATGTATCTGGAGCGGGCCGGCGAACGTGCGCAGCCGGTGACGGTCGCCGAGATCGGCGCCCAGTTCGATATTCCGCTGAACCACCTGGTGAAGGTGGTCGGGCAGCTGGCCAAGCTGGGCTGGATCACGGCGACGCGCGGACGCAACGGCGGCCTGCGCCTGGCGGCCGACCCGGCCACGCTCACCATCGGTCAGGTGCTGCGCAAGCTGGAAGGCGAGGAAGACGAGCTGGTCGATTGCGAGGGTACGCGCTGCGCCCTCAAGTTCGACTGCCAGCTGCGCGGCATGCTGCGCGCCGGCATGCGCGCCTTCTACGAGGCGATGGACCGCTACACGCTGGCCCAGGCTACCTCCGGCGCCACCGGCGAACAGGTCATCCGCATGCACCGGATGTTCCTGAGCGGCGCGCCAGCCATCGTGGAACAGAAGTAAGTACTAGCTTTTGTAGTGCCTGGAGTAAGCCCCTTGCGGGCATTTTTTTGAACGTTAAATCTGCATTTTAAATGCATCAATAAGGACGAATCATGATTTCCGACGCTTCCCGCCCCTACATCGACGCCAGCGTGCCGGTCCTGCGCCAACACGGCCTGACCATCACCAAGCTGTTCTACGAGAACATGTTCAAGGCGCACCCTGAGTTGACCAGCATCTTCAACATGGGCAACCAGGCGAGCGGGGCGCAGCAGCAGTCGCTGGCGTCGGCGGTGTTCGCCTACGCGGCCAACATCGGCAACCCGGGCGCGCTGGGACCGGTGGTCAAGCGCATCGTCCACAAGCACGTCTCGGTCGGCATCCGCGCCGAGCACTACCCGATCGTCGGCCAGCACCTGCTGGGGGCGATCGCCGCAACCCTGGGCGATGCCGCCACCCAGCCGCTGCTGGACGCCTGGAAGGAAGCCTACGGCTCGCTGGCCAGGCTGCTGATCGAAGCCGAAGCCGAGATGTACAGCACCGCCGGCATCCAGCCGGGCGAGACCCGCCCGATGCGCGTCACCGAAGTGGTCCGCGAGAGCGCCAACGTGGTCTCGTTCCGCTTCGTGCCCGCCGACGGGAAGCCGCTGCCGGCCTTCCAGCCGGGCCAGTACGTCAGCGTCGCGGTCGACCTGCCGGACGGCGCCCACCAGCTGCGCCAGTACAGCCTGTCCGACGCCCCCGCCACCGACAGCTGGCGCATCTCGGTCAAGCGCGAAGATGCCGATGCCGGCACCCCGGCCGGCACGGTCTCGAACTGGCTGCACCGGAACGTGCAGGTGGGTTCGGTCCTGCAGGTCTCGCACCCGTTCGGCGAGTTCACCCCGAACACGGAAGACGGGCAGCCTATCGTGCTGCTGTCGGCCGGCGTTGGCGTCACGCCGATGGTGTCGAGCCTCAAGCGCATCGCCGCGGTGAACCCGCAGCGCCGCGTGATCTTCGCCCATGCGGCGCGCGATGCGTCCCACCATGCGCTGCGCGCCGAAATCGAAGCGCTGAAGGCGGTGATGCCGAACCTGTCGGTGGTGACCTTCTATGAAGAGCGCGGCGATGCGCAGGATGCAATCGAAGGTCGCATGAACGTGAACCTGCTGCCGGCCTGGAAGCGCGAGGAAGCGCAAGTCTGGATGTGCGGCCCGCACAAGTTCATGCAGGCGCAGTGGCTGTCGCTGCTGTATGCGGGCGTGCCGCCTGCGCGCCTGCACCGCGAGGTGTTCGGGCCGGAGCTGCTGGATCACCTGCTGTAATCGGCGGCTCATGGTGGGCACGGTGTGCCCACCCTACCGATGAATGGGGCGCGTGAACGGATGCCGTCACGCGCCCTTTTTTCAATTCAGCATCTGCACGTGGTTGCCGCTCACCGAACGCTGCCCCGGATTGCCGTACACGCGGATCCCGCCCGAGCCGCCGTTCTGCGCGATCAGCGACTGGCGGACGTTGGCGGTGATGCCGCCCGAGCCCGAGGACGAGAGGTCGCCCTGGTCGCTGGACAGCCCGCCCAGGTCGAGGTGGCCGGAGCCGTTCGCGCGTGCCGTCAGCGAGCGCACGGCGCCGCCGACGCGCAGCTGGCCCGAGCCGTTCAGGTTGACGATCGCATAGTCGCCGGCTACCCGCCCGACTTCCAGGCGGCCGGACCCGGTCAGCGACACCTTGGCGCTGGCGCTCTGCAGGCGGGAGGCGTCGAGGCTGCCGGAACCGTTGCTGTCGGCTTCCAGGCTGGCCACCTGGCCGGACAAGGACACCGCACCCGAACCGTTGCGGCGCACGGTCAGCGGCGTGCCGCCCAGGCCTTCCACCGAGACGCGGCCGGAGCCGTTCTGGCGCAGGTCGGTCAGGCGCGGCACCGTGTAGATCACGTGCACCGGATTGCGGCTGCGGTACGAGCGGTCGGTGTAGATGTTGAGGGTATCGCCGCGCACGTCGGTGCGGATCAGCGGCAGCAGGTTGCTGTCGGCTTCCACCACCAGCGAGGTGGCCGGACCGACGCGCACGTCGACCACGATAGCACCGTTCACGTCCAGCCCGTTCACGGTGCCGACCATGCGCTGGTCGCGCGCGGCGACGCCGTCGCCTTCGACCGTGTTGCTGTTGAAGGGAGTCCGGACCTGGTAGTCGCCGTCGGCGCCGGGGGCGACGATGATGGCGCAGCCGCCGAGGGCGGCGATGCAGGCGATGGCAATCAGGGTACGCATGGGAGGCCTTTCTTCTTGTATGAGTGATCGAACTCTAGCAAGACGATTCGCGGCCGGCCCGGCCCATGCGACAAACTGCAAGAAACGCGGAACGAACGGTTACTGCGGCGGATCAGCGCTGGCCGAGCCGCGTATCGCCGAACAGGTTCTTGAACTCGTGCGGCTGCGAGCGCCAGTACTGCGGCGGCGCGCTCACGCTGGCGCCCAGTTCGGCCGCCGCATGCCATGGCCAGCGCGGGTCGTACAGCATCGCGCGCGCCAGCGCCACCATGTCGGCCTGGCCGGTCTGGATGATGGTCTCGGCCTGCTTGGCCTCCGTGATCAAGCCCACGCCGATGACCGGCATGCTGGTCTCCTGCCTGATGCGGGCCGCGAATTCGATCTGGTAGCCGGGTCCCACCGGAATCTTCTGCAGCGGCGACACACCGCCGCTCGACACGTGGATGAACTGGCAGCCGCGCTGTTCCAGCGCTTCGGCCAGGGCCAGGCTCTGCCCCAGGTCCCAGCCGCCCTCGACCCAGTCGGTGGCCGAGATGCGCATGCCCACCACCATCTCCGGCGACACCGCCGCGCGGATCGCCTCGAACACTTCCAGCGGGAAGCGCATGCGGTTCTCCAGCGAGCCGCCGTAGTCGTCGGTGCGGCGGTTGGCCAGCGGCGACAGGAACTGGTGCAGCAGGTAGCCGTGCGCGCCGTGGATCTCGATCGCATCCAGGCCGAGCGCGTCGGCGCGGCGCGCGGCGGCTACAAAACCTTCCTTCACGCGCTGCAGGCCGGCCGCATCGAGCGCCAGCGGCGCCGTTTCTCCTTCCGCATGTGGCACCGCGGACGGCGCGACGGTCTGCCAGCCGCGCTGGTGGCCGGGCGGGATGTTCGCGCCGCCCTGCCACGGCACTTCGCTGGACGCCTTGCGGCCGGCATGGCCGAGCTGGATCGCGATCTTGATCGGCGCGTGCCTGCGCATGGCGTTGACGATCGGCTCCAGCGCCGCCGCATGCTGGTCGGACCACAGGCCCAGGTCTTCGGGCGAGATACGTCCCTCCGGCGTCACCGCGGTCGCTTCGATGATCAGGAGGCCGGCCCCGGACAGCGCCAGGTGGCCCAGGTGGATCATGTGCCAGTCGGTCGGCAAGCCTTCCTCGGCCGAGTACTGGCACATCGGCGCGATGGCGATGCGGTTGGCCAGCTCGAGCGGACCCAGCTTGATCGGAGAAAACAGCATGCTCATGGAAGACTCCCGTTCGGTCGAAACGGCTAGTCTAGCGCGCGCGCTTGAATGCTGCTTGAGCGCGGGTATTTGTGACTGGGAAGCAAAAATAAACGTGCGGCCGGGGATGGCCGCACGCGATGGTCAATCGGCGCGGACCACCATGATCCCGGCGCGCAGGCCCACACGCACGTCGGGATTCGGGAACACCACGAATTCCTCGTCGTGCTGGACGGTGTAGACGGTGTCGCCGTCGGTGGCGATCGTCTCGCCCCGTTTCAGCGGCGTGAAGTTCTCGGTGTCGCGCCCGAAGCCCATGCGGAAAGCGCCGGACAGCTTGGTGATCGACTGCGCGGTATGGAAGACCAGCGGCGCAGCACCCTGCGGCGCGGGAAGCCCACGCAGCAGCGCATGCAGCGCGGCGCTCATCGCGGCGAACTGCGACAGGTCGTTCTGCCCCAGCGTGCCGATACGGCCCAGCTCCACCGTGCTCGACGCGGCGCCATGCTGCTCCGCGGTCCAGTACGAATAGGTGCCGGCCGACTTCGGGTTCATGATGACCGCCTCGATGCCGCCCTGCCCCAGCCACTGGATCAAGCGCTTGCGCGCGCCTTCCTCGATCAGCTCCGGCACGATCGCGAAGGTTGGATAGCGCGAGGCGCGGATCGCCGTGTGCAGGTCGAGGTGCCAGCGCTGCGGGCCGGCGCCATCGAAGAACGCGCGCGTCGCGTCGATCAGGGTATCCGCCCTGCCCGCCTCGAAGGTGCCGGCGAGGTCGCCGCGATCGGCACGAAACATGCGGTTCAGGTCGGCGTCGATGAAGCGCTTGCCGACCGCGATGGCATCGATGCTGCCGACGCACAGCATCAGGTCCACCTTCAGCGCGTGCGGAGAACGCGACAGCGCGTCGACCGTGTGCGCGACCATCTCGATCGGCCCGGTCTCGTCGCCGTGCACGCCCACCGACAGCAGCACGCCCGGACGCGCCGCGTCAGCCTGCGCGCCCTTCACGGTCAGCACGCCCCTGGCCGGCAGGCCGACCGTGAAGCCGGCGTCGCGGAACAGGCCGGCCACCTGGCCGAAGTCGGCCTGGGCCAGGGCCCTTACCGATTCCGGCAGCGCGTCAAAAGATGCCGCGCTCATGCCATTACGCCGCGAGGCGTTCCGGGTTCGAGCCTTCCGACAGCGACCAGACGTTCAGCATCGCCTGTTCGAGGTCGAGCGGCTGGGCGAAGCCCGTCAGGCCCATGGCGCCGGTGGTGTCACGCACGGCAGCCTGCATGTCGCCGGTCTGCTTGGCGCGCTCCAGCACGGTCAGCAGCAGGCGCTGCTGGGTGCGGCGCAGGGCCTGCATCGCGTAGTTGCGCAGCTGTTCCTGCGACTTGCTGGTGGCCGGCAGCTTCAGGCCGCGCTCCAGCGTGTCGATGCCGGAGGCCGCACGCAGCACCATGCCGACCTGCAGGAACTCGGCCAGCGACATGCCGCCCGGACGCTGCACCGACACCGCGGCGAACAGGAAGGCCGCCAGCGATTCGACCGTGTCGACCGCCTTCCATGCCTGCACGAAGGACTGCGGCAGGCCGGCGTGGGCGTCGGCGTCCGACTTCGGCGGCATCAGCTGGCGCAGCTGTTCCGGCTGCGAGAACAGGTTCGACAGCTCGGCCATGCCGCCGGCGCCGGGGAGCGAAGCCGGCAGCGACAGCACGCCTTCGATCACGGTGCGCAGCATCACGCGGGTGCGCGCATCGACCGCCTGCGAGACGTCGCGCGGCACCGTCAGGGCGTCGGCGTCGAGCGCCTCGAACACCGGCGCCAGGTGCAGGGCCGACCAGGCCTGGCCCCAGGCCTTGACCACTTCGGCGTCGTCGATGCGGTGCTCCAGGGCCAGGTCGCGCAGCATCAGCGGACCGCAGCGGTTGACCGATTCGTTGGCCAGCACGGTCGCCAGGATGGCGTTGGCCAGCGGGTGCGCCAGCGGATCGCGGGTGGCGACCAGCTGCTCCGGGAAGTACGGACGCAGCACGGTCTCGGCCCACGGCTGCTCGGTCAGCGGCAGCGCCGCCAGGATGCGCTTGAAGCGGTTCTTGACGTTGGCGATGACCACCGCCAGTTCCGGCGTGGTCAGGCCCAGGCCGAGTGCCTTGCGGCGCTGCAGCTCGGTCTCGGAAGGCAGCTGCTCCAGTTCGCGCGAGACGGCGCCCTCGAGCTCCAGGCTGGTGATCAACGCGGCATAGCCGTCGACCACGGCGCCGTTCGACTGGGCCTGGGCTTCGCGCACCAGCAGGTGGGTCTGCAGGGTGTTGTCGCGCAGGACCAGCTTCTCGATGTCGCCGGTCATTTCGTTCAGCAGGCGGTTACGGTCGGCTTCGGGCAGCTTGCCGGCGTTGACTTCGGTATCCAGCCAGATCTTGACGTTGACTTCGTGGTCGGAACAGTCGACGCCGGCCGAGTTGTCGATCGCATCGGTGAAGATGCGGCCGCCGGCCAGCGCGAATTCGATACGCCCGGCCTGGGTCGCGCCCAGGTTGCCGCCTTCGGCCACGACCTTGCAGCGCAGTTCGCTGCCGTTGACGCGGATGTTGTCGTTGGCGCGGTCCTTCACCTGGGCGTGGGTCTCGGTCGACGCCTTGATGTAGGTGCCGATGCCGCCGTTGTAGAACAGGTCGACCGGCGCCAGCAGGATGCGGTGCATCAGCTCTTCCGGCGTCAGGGTGGTCTCTTCGATGTCGAGCGCGGCGCGCACCTGCGGCGACAGCTCGATGTGGCGGGCGCTGCGCGGGAACACGCCGCCGCCTTCCGAGATCAGCTCCTTGTTGTAGTCGTCCCACGAGGAGCGCGGCAGCGCGAACATGCGCTGGCGTTCATTGAACGACACGGCAACGTCCGGGTTCGGGTCCAGGAAGATGTGGCGGTGGTCGAAGGCGGCCAGCACCTTCAGCTGGCGCGACAGCAGCACGCCGTTGCCGAACACGTCGCCCGACATGTCGCCCACGCCGACCATGGTGATCGGGGTGGTGGCCATGTCGTGGCCCATTTCGTAGAAGTGGCGCTTGACGGCTTCGAAGGCGCCCTTCGCGGTGATGCCCATCTTCTTGTGGTCGTAGCCGTTCGAGCCGCCCGAGGCGAAGGCGTCGCCCAGCCAGAAGCCGCGCGAGACGGCGATGCTGTTGGCGATGTCGGAGAAGGTCGCGGTGCCCTTGTCGGCGGCGACCACCAGGTACGGATCGTCCTGGTCGTAGCGCACGGTGTCGCCCGGCGGGACGATGGCGCCCTGCACGCGGTTGTCGGTCACTTCCAGCAGGCTGGCGATGAACAGGCGGTAGACTGCTTCGCCCTCGGCCGCCACCACCTCGCGCGCGGCATCCTTCGGCATCTGCTTGCAGACGAAGCCGCCCTTCGAGCCGGCCGGCACGATCACGGCGTTCTTGACCATCTGCGCCTTCACCAGGCCCAGCACCTCGGTGCGGTAGTCTTCCATGCGGTCCGACCAGCGCAGGCCGCCGCGGGCGACCGGGCCGCCGCGCAGGTGCACGCCTTCGAAGCGGCGCGAGAACACGTAGATTTCGCGGAACGGACGCGGTTCCGGCACCAGCGCCAGGCTGCTGGTGTCGAACTTGAAGATGATCTTCTCGCCGCTGGAGCCTTGCTCCAGCTTCTGGAAGTAGTTGGTGCGCACGGTCGCCATCACCAGGTCGACCAGGGCGGCCATGATTTCCTCGGTGTCGGCGTGGTTCACCTTGGCCAGGCTGGCCTTCAGCTCGGCCAGCTTGGCGTTGCCGGAAGCGCGCTCCTGCTCGCCCAGCTTGGGATCGAAGCGCAGCTTGAAGCCTTCCACCAGTTCGCGCACCAGGCCGGCGCGCAGGCGCAGGGTTTCGGCCATGTAGCGGGTCGAGAACTTGCTGCCGGCCTGGCGCCAGTAGCTGATGTAGGCGCGCACCAGTTGCACTTCGCGGGTCGACAGGCCGCCTTCGATGGTCAGGCCGTTCAGGCGGCCGTCTTCGGCTTCGTCGTTGAACAGGGCGGCGAACAGCTCTTCGGCCACCTCGGCGATGCCCGGCTTGGCCAGCTTGGCGACGCTCTCGGCATCGACCAGCAGGCTGGTCACGAAGTGGCGGGTGCCGTCGTTGGTGGTGATCGCGAAGGCCTGCTCGCGGTCGATCGCCACGCCGGCGTTCTGCAGGGCCGGCAGGATGCGCGACAGCGAGGGCACGCCGCCGGTCGAGTACAGGCGGATCGAAGCGCCGGTCGAGGCGTCGTTCTCGATGCGCACCGAGACGTGGTTCGGCTTGCCGTTGCCCAGCAGCGCGCACAGGTCGCGGAAGGCGACTTCCGGATTGGTCGCGGCCACGTAGTTGACCGGCAGGGTCGGCATCAGCTTGCGCAGCGCGTTGCGGGTCGGGACGTCGGCGATGTCCTCGGTCAGCACGGTGTAGCGGTCATGCCAGCCGTCCAGCACGGACAGCAGCGGCTTCTGGATGTCGGCTTCGAGGTCGAGCGGATTGCGCGCGGCCTGGGCGATCAGGTAGACGCGGGCCAGCGGGCCGTCGGCCACCAGGGTCTGGGTCCGCACGTCGCTCGCGCCCGAGCTGTCCTTCAGGGCCTGGGCCAGCGAGGCCACCACGGCGGCGCTGTAGCGCTCGCGCGGCAGGTAGACCAGCACGTTCAGGTGGCGGCCATAGACGTCGCGGCGCGCGAACACCTTGGCGCGCGGCTGCTTGTACAGCGAGACCACGGCGCTGCAGACCTGGGCCAGCCATTCCGGATCGGCTTCCAGCGCTTCGGTGCGCGGCAGCGACTCCAGGATTTCCAGGAACTTCTCGGCGCGGAAGCCTTCCTGGCGCACGCCGGCGATGCCGAGCACCTTGGCCACGCGGCCGCGCGCGAACGGCAGGCGCGCCAGCGGGGTCGAGGTGGCGGCGCGGGTGAACAGGCCGAGGAAGCAGTGCTCGCCGATGGTGTTGCCCTGGGCATCGGTGGCGCGCACGCCGATGAAGTCGAGCGGCTGGTCGCGGTGCAGGGTGCCGGCCACGTCGGCCTTCACGATCGACAGGGTGTCTTCGCGCTTCGACAGGATCTCGAAGTCGCCCGGGATGTTCTGGATGCTGGTCGCGTACACCGGGTGCGAGGTGTCCTGCAGCACGCCGATGCGGCTCGGGATGTCGCGCTCGAGTTCGCGCACGCCCGGCTTGACGAAGTAGTAAGCGTAGCCGAAGGGCTCGAAGCCTTCGTTCCTGGCCCACTCGAGGAAGGCGGCGACTTCCTGGCCGTCCGGGGTGCCTTGCGCTGCCGCGGCGGCGGCGACGGCACTCATGCGGTCGCCCATGGCGACGGCGTCGCGGTGCACGACGGCGGCGTCGCGCGCCACCATCTGCAGGCGCTCGACCAGCGCGTTCAGTTCGTCCTGCGGCAGGTCTTCGGCCAGCAGGCAGAGCACGTACGATTCCAGCGGCGCGCCGGCTTCGCCGACCGCGGTCACGGCGCCATTCGCGTCGCGGCGTACCGGCAGCACGGCATTCATCACGCCCGAGGCGACCACGCGCTGGCGGCGCAGCGCCATCACGAAGGAGTCGACCAGGTAGGGCATGTCCTCGTTGAGGATCAGGAGAGCGGTCGACATGCCGCAGCGCCCGTCGGTGTAGCGCATCTGCGCGATCTGGCAGCCCGGCCCGGTACGCTGCGCGACCTGGGCGAAACCGTCCTGCAGGATCGCCGCCAGGCTATCCGGCGAAACGCCGGCCAGGTCCTCGTCGTCGAGGGACCCGAGCCAGGCGCCGATCAGGGCGCCGACCGGTTCGGCAGGCTTGTTGTCCGAATTTTTCTCGTTAACCAGGGCGAGCGTGCGGGTGCGCAGGTCTGCTGGCATGTCTTTGTTCATTTGCATCTCCAATGCTGAGTGTTGTGCCAGGTCCGACGCGGCTTGTGGCCACGCGTCCGCCGGCTTATGCGGACGGGGTTGTCCCGTCCAGATTCGTGCTTCCTTATCCCGAAAGCTGCTTCGCTATTAGAACATGCCGACTTCGGGATGCGGCAGGCGTTCTGTATCCACGCGGCAACAAATTGCCGCGTGGGGCTCATGTCAGGTCATACAATCCAGGCAGGCCGAGCAGGCGTTCCAGCTCTTCCAGCGCGGTGGCGCATTCGATCGCCAGCTGCGGGTCGGCCAGGTCCTTCGGCTCGACGCGGTCGCGGTAGTGGCGCTCGACCCAGGACACCAGGACCGCGTACAGCTCCTCGGTCATGATCACGCCCTGGTGCATCGCGGCTGCCTCGTCGTCGGTCAGCGCCACGCGCAGGCGCAGGCAGGCCGGGCCGCCGCCATTGCGCATGCTCTGGCGCAGGTCGAACTCGATCAGCTCGTCGACCGGGCCGCCCGCATGGACGAGCGCTTCGAGGTAGCGCGACACGGCGGCGTTCTCGCGGCATTCGTGCGGCACCACCAGCGCCATGCCGCCGTCCGGCTTCGACAGCAGCTGGCTGTTGAACAGGTAGCTGGCCACCGCGTCCGCCACCGGCACCATGCCGGTCTCCACGCGCACCGCCTGCAGGTCGGCGCCGACGCCGGCCAGTGCGCGCCGCAGCGCGTCGAGGGTCGCCGACTCGTTGGCGAAGGCCTGCTCGTGGTAGAACAGCACGTTGCCGTTGCCGACTGCGATCACGTCGTTGTGGAACACGCCCTGGTCGATCACGTCCGGATTCTGCGACGCGAACACGGTGCGCGCGCCGTCCAGGCCGTGCAGGCGCGCGATCGCCTGCGAGGCCTCCAGCGTCTGACGCGCCGGGTATTTTTTCGGGGCCGGCGCGGACGGGTCGAACTCGACGCGGCCGTAGACGAAGAACTCGACCCCCAGGGCGCCGTGGGCGCTCGCGAAACGCGTGTGGTTGGCCGCACCCTCGTCGCCGAACGCCGGGGTGGACGGCAGCGGCTCGTGCACCACGAAGCGGTCCGGGTTGGCGAACAGCGCGCGCAGCGTGCGGGTGGCCTGGACGTGCTCCTCGGCGCGGTGCAGCTTGTTGTTCAGGTTGGCGGCGGTGAAGTGCACGCGGCCGTCCGCGGTGTCGCTTGACGGGCTGACGGTGGCGGCGTTCGCGGTCCACATCGGCGAGGCCGAATACGCGCAGGCCAGGATCACCGGGGCGTCGCGGTAGGCCTGGGCCAGCACGTCGGCGTCCGTGCCGGAAAAGCCGAGGCGGCGCAGCAGGCGGAAGTTGGGGCGCGCCTGCGGCGGCATCACGGCCTGCGCGAAGCCGCGCGCGGCCAGGGCGCGCATCTTGGCCAGGCCCTGCAGGGCCGCCTGCCGCGGGTTCGACGCGCTCCTGACGTTGCTGAAGGAAGCGACGTTGCCGAACGAGAGGCCGGCGTAGTTGTGCGACGGGCCTACCAGGCCGTCGAAGTTGAATTCACGGGCGTTACGCATCTTAAAAACTCAATCCGGGCGACAGTTTGGCCGGCATTTCCAGCTCGGCCGTTTCGATCGAGGCGACCGGATAGGCGCAGTAGTCGGCCGCGTAATAGGCGCTCGGGCGATGGTTGCCCGACTTGCCCACGCCGCCGAACGGCGCCGAGCTGGCCGCGCCGGTGGTCGGGCGGTTCCAGTTGACCACGCCGGCCCTGGCCTTGACCGCGAAGCGCTTCCACAAATCCTCGGACGGCGACAGCAGCGCGGCGGCCAGGCCGAACTCGGTGGCGTTGGCGGCCTTGATCGCGCTGTCGAAGTCTTTTACGCGGATGACCTGCAGCAGGGGGCCGAACCATTCCTCGTCCGGGATGCCGTGCGCGTCGGTGACGTCGACGATCCCGGCGGTGACGAAGCCGTTATCCGGATCGAGCTGGCGCATGCGCAGCAGCACCTTGCCGCCCTTCTCTTCCATCATCTGCTGGGCTTCGACCAGTCGCCTGGCCACTGCGCTCGATACGACCGGGCCCATGAAGGGCTGCGGCTCGGCGTTCGAGGGGCCGACCACCAGTTTGGCGGCGACTTCCACCAGGCGGTCGATGAAAGCCTGGCCTTCCGGGGTGTCGTGCACGATCAGGCGGCGCGCGCAGGTGCAGCGCTGGCCGGCCGAGATGAAGGCCGACATCACGGCGTGGTGCACGGCCGGATCGATGTCCTTCACGTCCCACACCACCAGCGGGTTGTTGCCGCCCATTTCCAGCGCCAGCATCTTGCCCGGCATGCCGCCGAACTGCTTGTGGAGGGCGGCGCCGGTCTGGCTGCTGCCGGTGAACAGGATGCCGTCCACGTCGGGGTTCGCGCCCAGCGCCATGCCGGTCTCGCGGCCGCCGTTGACCAGGTTCAGCACGCCCTTCGGCAGGCCGGCCTGCTCCCACAGCTGCACGGTACGGACGGCCGTGCGCGGCGCGTATTCGCTGGGCTTGAAGACCAGGGTGTTCCCGGCGATCAGGGCCGGCACGATGTGGCCGTTCGGCAGGTGGCCGGGGAAGTTATACGGGCCGAACACGGCGAACACGCCATGCGGGCGGTGGCGCAGCACGGCATTGCCGTCGGCGACTTTCGCGCTGGTTTCGCCGGTGCGCGCACTGTGCGACTGCACCGAGATGTCGACCTTGTTCGCCATGGTGGTCACTTCGGTGCGGGCTTCCCACAGGGGCTTGCCGACTTCCTCGGCGATGATCGCGGCCAGTTCCTCGTTGTGCTCCTTCAGCAGGTCGCGGAAGCGCTGGCAGATGGCGATGCGCTGCTCGAGCGGGGCCAGGGCCCAGTCTTCGAAATGCGCGCGTGCGGCGGCGACCGCGCGGGCCACGTCGTCGCTGGTGGATTCCTTGCTGGCCCAGGTCTGGCGCCCGGTCGACGGGTCGATCGTGACCAGTTCGCGGCCGCTGCCGGCGAGCCACTCGCCGTCGATGTAGTTGGAGAGGTTGGTATCAGCCATTCGTGTTCTTCCTTACATTGAGTGACAGCGTGCGCACCGGGTCGCCCGCCTGGCAATGCAGCAGCTGCAGTTCGCGCACGGACAGCGCCACCCTGGTGCCGCCATTGCACGTTTGCGTGAGGATCATGCGGAAATCGTCGAGCTTCGTGTTCGAGACCAGGGTGGTGTCGCACTCGCCTTCCGGTGCGCCTTCCTCGGCCGCCGTCAGGACGCTGTCGCGCACGGCGCGCAGTTCGGACACGCGTCCCTGGAGCACCGGGCCGGCGTCGAAGATGTCGACATAGCCCTCGTAGTGCATGCCTTCCTGCTCGAGCAGCTTGCGCGCGGGGAGCGTGGAGCGGTGCACCTGGCCGATCACGGCCTGGGCGTCTTCCGGCAGGTAGGCCACGTACAGCGGCTGGCGCGGCATCAGTTCGGCGATGAAGGACTTCTTGCCGATCGCGGTCAGGCCGTCGACGTGGTCGAAGTCCATCTTGAAGAAGTGCCGGCCCAGGCCTTCGTAGAACGGCGAGGTGCCGTCCTCGGCCTGGTAGCCGCGCATCTCGGCGATCAGCTTTTCGGTGAACAGCTGCTGGAACTGGGCGATGAACAGGAAGCGGCTCTTGGAGAGCCACTTGCCGTTGTGGCCGGTGCGGTATTCCGGCATCAGGAACAGCGAGCACAGTTCGCTCGAGCCGGTCAGGTCGTTCGACAGGTAGAGCGTGTCCATGCGCGTGAACACGCCGAGTTCGCGGCTGGAGTGGACCAGGGTGCCGATCCGGTAGTTGTAGAACGGCTCGGTCATGCCGACCGCCGCCTTGATGGCGCACACGCCGGCCAGGCGGTGGTTCGCGGTGTCTTCCATCACGAACATGTAGTCGCGCTGTTCCGGCGGGATGGTCTGGGCGAACGAGGCGACCGCGGTTTCGACGCGTTCGCCGAGCATGGCGCGGTCGGGCTTCAGCGTCGTCATGCCGCTGCCGACCTGGCGCGCCATCTCGATCAGCGGATCGATGTCGTCCAGGGTGATTGCGCGAATCAAGAGCATAAGTCCGTTTCCTTTAAATGCGCACGCAGATGACGTTCTCGCCGGTCTCGACGCCGAGCGCCTGGCGCGCCGCCGGCGGCAGGCAGATCGCTTCGCCACTCTCGACCGGATCGCAGGGCAGCACGACCGCGCGGAACTTACGCTCGCTGCTGGCGACCGCGTACTCGACCATCGCCGCCCTGCCGCCGCGCGTGGGCGGCTGCAGCTCCGCATTCGCGACCTTGCGCACCATCGAGCCGGAGAACGAGCGCAGCGCGTGTTTGTGCGCCTGCAGGATCGGGCCGCCGTCGAAGATGTCGATGTACTCGTCCGCCTCGAAGCCTTCCTCCGTCAACAGGTCGAACGCGAGCTGGCCGTCCGGGTGGATCTGGCCCATCGCCGCCTGCGCCGGGCCGGGCAGCAGCGGCACGTAGACCGGGTAGTGCGGCATCAGCTCGACGATCAGGGTGCGGTTGCGGGCGCCGCCGATGGTGCGCTCGGCATCCAGGAAGTCCATCTTGAAGAACTTGCGGCCCAGCGCATCCCAGAACGGCGACTGGCCGGCATCGTCGGTGACGCCGGCCAGCGGCACGAAGAAGCGGTCGCCGAAGCGGTGCGGGGCCAGCACCGCGTACAGCAGGCGCGCACGCGACAGCAGGGCCGCTTCGGGTCCGGCCCTGTAGTCGGCCTGACTGCGGTGGCGGAGCGTGAAGCCCGACAGCTGCGAGTAGGCGGTTAGCTCCGAGCAGAGCGTGAGCGCGTGCACGCTGTGGCTGATGTTCAGGTCGCGCGAGACCTGCTGGATCACGTCGTTGCGGAACGCGAAATAGGTGCCGTTCGAGCCGGCCGAAGCGTGGATCGCGGCGGTGCCGGCCAGTTCGCGGCGCTCGAGGTCTTCCAGCACGAACAGGTAGGTTTCCTCGCTGGGAATGTCGACGTGGGCCGCGAACGAAGCGCTTGATCGCTCGACCAGGGCGGCGATCTTCTCGCGCGTGCGCGGCAGGGTGTGCACTCCCGGCATGGCGGTGGCCAGCAGCGTCTCGAGGGCGCCGATATCCGCGGGCTCTACCGGACGAACAACATACATGGGAACTCCCGATCAGAGGTCAGGGTCGGCCGGCCGCATGCGCAGCCGGCCGGAGGGCTGGATCAGCCGGCGGTCATCAGCTGTTGATGAAGGCCTCGGCGGCGTCGCGCATGATGCGGTCGGCTTCGATCAGCTGGGCGTCCGAGACGACCAGCGCCGGCGCCAGGCGCACGACATCCGGGCCGGCGATCAGCAGCATCAGGCCGAGCTTTTCGGCGACCTTGGTGTAGTCCTTGGCGCGGCCCTTGAAGCCTTCGGCCATCGGCAGGCCGATCAAGAGGCCCTTGCCGCGCGGCTTGCCGAACAGCTGCGGGAAGTCGCTCGAGAGCTTTTCCAGCTGGGCGAACAGCTTGCCGCTGGCTTCGTTCACGCGCGCCAGGAAGGACGGCTGGTTGATCTGGTCGAGCACGTTCAGGGCGACGGTCGCGGCCAGCGGGTTGCCGCCGTAGGTGGTGCCGTGCGAGCCGACGTTGAAGTGCTGGGCGATCTCCTCGGTGGTCAGCATGGCGCCGATCGGGTAGCCGTTGCCCAGGGCCTTGGCCGAGGTCAGGATGTCCGGGGTCACGCCGACGTTCATGTAGTCGTACAGGGCGCCGGTGCGGCCCACGCCCGACTGCACTTCGTCGAACACCAGCAGCGCGCCGGTCTTGTCGCACAGCTCGCGCAGGGCTTTCAGGAACGCGACGTCACCCGGGATCACGCCGCCCTCGCCCTGGATCGGCTCGACGATCACGGCGGCGACGTCGTCGGTGATCGCGGCGCGCGCGGACTCGATGTCGTTGTAGGCGATGTGGTTGATTTCCTGCGGCAGCGGCTCGAAGCCTTCGGTGTACTTCGGCTGGCCGCCCACCGAGACGGTGAACAGGGTGCGGCCGTGGAAGGACGACAGGCAGGACACGATGCGCGACTTGTGCGGGCCGAACTTGGTGTGCGCGTACTTGCGCGCCAGCTTCAGGGCGGCTTCGTTGGCTTCCGCGCCCGAGTTGCAGAAGAAGGCGCGGTCGGCAAAGGTGGCGGCGGTCAGGGCCGAGGCCAGGCGCAGCACCGGCTCGTTGGTGTAGCCGTTACCGAGGTGCCACAGGGTGTTGACCTGGCGCGTGACGGCGTCGACCAGCACCGGGTTGCAGTGGCCGAGGCTGGAGACGGCGATGCCGGAGGTGAAGTCGAGGTAATGCTTGCCTTCCTGGTCCCACACGTCCAGCCCGGCGGCGCGCACCGGCACCATCGCGGCCGGTGCGTAGGTCGGGACGAGGACCTCGTCGAAAGTCTGGCGTGTGACAGGCCGCGTGGTGACCGATTCGAGCTTAGCATTCATGACGTTCTTCCTCATCCAAATAAAGAGTCGCGCGAACTCCAGCAGCCGCGCCGAGCGACCCATTATAGAAAGCCAACCCTTGCAGTTCTTTTCAAACTGCGACAGGCATTTTCATTTTTGGACGAGCAACATTTGCGCGCCAACAAACCGGGGTCAGACTCCGATTTTTGGAAATGTCATTTAAACAATTGCCTAAATCGGGAGTCTGACCCCGGTTTGAGGTGGCGCATCATTCGGCGAGTTTGCGCTGGCGTTCTTCGCGCGGGGTCTTGCCGAACAGGGCGCCGAAGGCGGTGGAGAAGTGGGAGCCCGAGGAAAAGCCGCACATCAGGCCGACCTGCACGATCGAGTGGTTGGTGTCGCGCAGCAGCTGGCGGGCGCGTTTCAGGCGCAGTTCGAGGTAGTAGCGCGACGGCAGGCTGCCCAGGTATTGCTTGAACAGGCGCTCCAGCTGGCGCCGCGAGACGCCCGCCAGCTGGGCGATCTCGTCGGTCGACAGGGGCTCTTCGATGTTCGCTTCCATCAGGGTCACGGCCTCGGTCAGCTTGGGCTGCAGCACGCCAAAACGGGCCTGCAGGGCGACGCGCTGGCGCTCTTCCTGGCCGCGCACGCGGTCCACGCACAGGATTTCCTTGACCTGGGCCTGGACGGTGGCGCCGAACAGGATATCGACCAGGTTCAGCGCGAAGTCGATGCTGGCGCCGCCGCCGCAGCAGCTCAGGCGCGGGCCGTCGATCTCGAATAGGTGGGGGCTGAGCAGGGCCTGCTCGGCGATGGCGTCGGCGTCCGGGTACAGCGACCACGGCAGCGCGGTGCGCACGCCGTTGAAGGCGCCCGTCTCGGCCAGCCACAGGACACCGGCGCCGACCCCGCCCCAGCACGGCGCCGCACGGCAGCGCTGGGCCAGCAGGCGCATGTTCGCCGGGCGCAGGCCGGCTTCGGCTTCGTCGGCGACCAGCAGCACCAGGTGCCAGTGGCGCTGGCTGTCGCCGGCAAACTTGTCCGGGCTGCGCACGTCGACGATCAGGCGCTGCGGCCCCACCATCTTGGCCGCCAGGCGCAGCGGCTGCACGATCCCGGACCAGGTCAGGGAATCCGGCTCGCCGGCATTCACGAGCAGGACACGCAGCGGCGTTTCCTGCGCGAGGCGGGACAGGTCAGCGTGCTGCATGTAGGTTGGGCAGGGTCATCACTCGGGGGCGAGCGCGGCGGCCGGCCGGCTCTCGGCATTCCATTGGCTGACAATCATACCGGAGATCAACAGGGCCGCTCCCAGCCAGCCGCGGGCGGTCATCGCCTCGCCCAGCCAGAAATAGCCGAAGAAAGCGGCCGCGCCCGGCTCGAAGGCATAGATCACGGCCGCCTCGTTGGCGGTGGTGCGCGACTGGCCCCAGACCTGCAGCGAGATGATGGCGGCGGTGCAGACCGCGCCGAGGTAGGCGAAGTTCGGCCAGTAGGCGGCCAGGTTGCCGCCGATGTAGCGCCAGTAATTGTTGGCGTCTTCCAGCACGCTGAAGCCGCGCGGCACTTCGCGCACCAGCAGCCACACGGCCGCGCAGACGGCCACGGTGCCGATCTGCGCCGCGGTCACGGTCAGCAGGCGTTGCGCGCTGCGGGTGCGGATTTCCATGATCTTGACGTAGGCGCCGAAGCAGAAGGCGCCCAGCAGCGCCAGCGTGTCGCCGGTGCTCCAGGCGCCGCCGTCCCAGCACAGGGCCGCCAGGCCGGCCACGGCCAGCACCAGGGCGAACACGATGCGGCGCTCGGGCAGGCGTCCGCCGAGGACGCCCAGCAGCGGCACCACCAGCACGTTCAGGCCGGTGATGAAGGCGTTGCGGTTCGAACTGGTGAGCGCGAGGCCCTCGACCTGGAACAGGTAGCAGAAGAACAGGACCAGCCCCAGCAGCACGCCGGAGCGCAGGTCGCCCAGGTGGGCGCGCCACAGGAAGGGCGACAGGATCAGCACTGCCAGCGCAAAGCGCGTGAGGATGATCCACACCGGCGAGAAGGTCGCGGTGAGGTCTTTCATGGCCGGGAAGGTCGTGCCCCACACGAGGACGACGAGGATGAGTGCGGCGATGCCGCGCAGCTGCTGGGTCATGGGCAATATGGTACCCGGCCCGGCCGTAAAACGCGAATCCCCGGGGCGCCGAGCCGCAGGACGCGCGGCCCGCTATAATCGGTCCGGAGGGGAACGACATCCGAAGCGTTTCCTCCCGCGCACAAGGAAAGGAAGACCCACTCGTGAAAACCGCCCTGCTCGAAGGTAAGAAACCCGCCCATTTCGACAAGCACATCATTGGCAACCTGCTGCTCGACGTTGCGCCGCCCGACGAAGTGCTCAAGGAAAAAATGCTGATTGGCGTGCGCAACGAGGCAGGCGAGATCTACCGCCTGATCGGCGCGACCAAGCTCAACAGCTTCATGAACGCGGTCGAGGAACTGTTCGACCTGGGCCTGGTCGACGAATTGCAGGATACCGAAGAGCCGAAAGACGGCTGCGACGCGATCTTCAGCGAGCCCTGACGCGTATAATCTTTCCCCATGGATAGACTCGACGCCCTCAAGAGCATCGCCGCCCAGGCCGGACGCGGCGAGCTGGCCTTCCCGACCCACATCAACGCCACGCTCAAGCTGCAACAGGCGCTGAGCGATCCCGACTGCCACATCGAGGAAGCCGCGCGCCTGGTGCAGACCGAGCCGCTGCTGGCCGCGCGCACCGTCGCCATCGCCAACTCGGCCGCCTACAACCGTGCCGGCAACGACGTCACCAACGTCAAGGCCGCCGTGGCGCGGGTCGGCTTCCGCACCCTGGGCGCGCTGGCCGCTTCCGTGATCGTGCGCCAGCTGGCCGGCGGCGTCACCGATCCCCTGTTGCGCGCCAAGGCCGACCAGCTGTGGCAGCACTCGGCCAACGTGGCCGCGCTGGCGCTGGTGATCGCCCGGCGCGTCTCCTTCGTCGATCCGGACACCGCGATGTTCGCCGGCATCGTGCACGAGGTCGGCGGTTTCTACCTGCTGTCGAGAGCAAGCGAGTTCCCGGGCCTGCTGGACGGCGGCGCCGACGAGTGGATCGAACATGGCCAGATCGAGATCGGCCGCGGGGTCCTGCGCAAGCTGGGCGTGCCGGCGCCGGTGATGGATGCGATCGAAGCCCTGTGGAACGGCATGCGCGCCCTGCCGCCGGAAACCCTGGGCGACACCCTGATGCTGGCCAAGGACCTGGCGCCGGTTCCCTCTCCCCTGCTCGAACGCCCGGGGTTCAGTCCGACCCAGGCCAGCGCCACCATCGACTTCGCGGTCGGCGACGGCACCCTGGCGCTGATCCTGCAGGAGTCGGAAGAGGAAGTGCGCAGCCTGGTGATGGCGCTGGATTAAGCGCGCAGCCCGGGCTCCGCCGTTTCGGCAAGGGGCGCGATCCATACGGCAAAACCGCAGTCCAGCACAAGCGTTGGCCAGGACCAACCGCTACTCCTTGCAGCACGCAAAAAAAACCCGCTCAGTGAGCGGGTAAAGTCCAAAACTAGGGATGTCCTGAAAGAGACGAGTCCATATTAGTTCCGCCAACCCGAGCACTCTGTGCGCTGACTCACATTTTGTTAAATTTTTTGACTTTTTTGTGTCTGCTATACCGCAAGCTCAACAGCGCAAAAAAAACCCGCTCCAGTGGAGCGGGTGAAGTCCAAAACTAGGGATGTCCTGAAAGAGACGAGTCCATCTTAAGCCCGCCTCAAGGGGTGCTCTGTGCGTTGCTTCACACAATTAAAAAATCGCTCGCAATGAATAAATAAAAAAGCCGCCACGGCCAGGCCGGGCGGCTTTTGTTGTGTTGACGAAGATCAGACGACGGCGCCGTCGGTTTCGTCACGCTCCTTGACCGGCTTGATCAGGTCTTCGCGCTTGACGCCAAACCACATGGCGAGTGCCGCAGCCACGAACACCGACGAGTAGATACCGAACAGGATACCGATGGTCAGCGCGACGGCGAAGTAATGCAGGGCCTGGCCGCCGAAGAACAGCATCGACAGCACCATCATCTCGGTACAACCGTGGGTGATGATGGTACGCGAGATGGTGCTGGTGATCGCGTGGTCGATGACTTCGGTCACGCTCATCTTGCGCTGCTTGCGGAAGGTTTCGCGGATCCGGTCGAAGATCACGACCGATTCGTTGACCGAGTAACCCAGCACCGCCAGCACCGCGGCCAGCACGGTCAGCGAGAATTCCCACTGGAAGAAGGCGAAGAAGCCCAGGATGATCACGACGTCGTGCAGGTTCGCGATGATCGCGGCGGCCGCGAATTTCTTTTCGAAGCGCACGGCCAGGTAGAGCACCACGCCGATCACCACCATGATCAGCGCGTTCAGGCCGTTCTGGGCCAGCTCGTCGCCGACCGACGGGCCGACGAACTCGACGCGCTGCAGGTGCACCGCCTCGGCGCCGGCCGCATTGACGCAGCTGGTGCGGGTGACGCTCTCGCCCTTCTCGGTGGTTTCCTGGACCTGCTTCGGCGTGCCATTCTCGGCCGCGCACAGGGCATTGAAGACCGTGGTCGAGGCGGTCGCGCCGGGCAGGTCCTTGCGGATCGGCAGGCGCAGCATGACGTCCTGGGCGGTGCCGAAGCTGGTCACCTCGGGCTGCTCGTAGCCCAGCTTTTCGAGGCTGCGGCGGATCTTTTCCTGGTCCGCCGCATGCGGGTAGCGCACTTCCATGGTGGTGCCGCCGGTGAACTCCACCGAGTAGTGCAGCCCTTTGGTCACCAGGAAGAACACCGCGGCGACGAAGGTCAGCGCCGAAATCACGTTGAAGACCAACGCGTGGCGCATGAACGGGATGTCCCGTTTAATCTTGAAAAATTCCATGTCTTTCCTCGCTGCTTATTTCTTGGCCACGGACTTGGCGCCCGCCGCGGTGATGCCCGGTTCCCAGACGGTGCCGATGGCGAGCTTGCCCAGCTTCTTCTTGCGGCCGTACCACAGGTTCACGACGCCGCGCGAGACGAACACGGCCGAGAACATCGAGGTCAGGATGCCCAGGCAGTGTACGACCGCGAAGCCGCGCACCGCGCCCGAGCCGAACACCAGCAGGGCCAGGCCGACGATCAGGGTGGTCACGTTCGAGTCCAGGATGGTGGCCCAGGCGTGGCTGAAGCCGGCCGAAATCGCCGCCTGCGGCGTATTGCCCGCACGCAGTTCCTCACGGATGCGCTCGTTGATCAGCACGTTGGAGTCGATCGCCATGCCCAGCGCCAGCGCGATTGCCGCGATACCCGGCAGGGTCAGCGTCACGTGCAGCGTCGACAGGATGGCCAGCAGGAACAGCAGGTTGCAGGCCAGCGCCAGCACGCTGAAGAAGCCGAACAGCTGGTAGTAGATGATCATGAAGATCGCGATCGCGACAAAGCCCCACACGGTCGAGTGCAGGCCGCGGGCGATGTTGTCGGCGCCCAGCTGCGGGCCGACCACGCGCTCCTCGACGAATTCCATCGGCGCCGACAGGGCGCCTGCGCGCAGCAGCAGGGCCAGCTCGGCGGCGGCCTGCGGGCTGGGCATGCCGGTGGTCTGGAAGTTCGCGCCGAATTCGCCCTGGATGGTGGCGACCTGCAGCACGGTGTACTTGCCCTTTTCCTTCAGCAGCGTCGCCATGCGCTTGCCGACGCGTTCGCGGGTCATGGCGCGCATCTTGCGGCCGCCTTCGGCGTTCAGCTCGAGGTTCACGGCCGGACGCTGGTTCTGGTCGAAGCCCGGCACGGCGCTGATGATCGATTCACCGGTCGTCACGACGTCCTTCGACACCACCACCGGCGCACCCTGGCCCTGGGTGAACAGTTCCGAGTTCAGCGGGATGGCGGCGGTCAGTTCGGTGCCCGGGGTGATCGTGTCGTCGGTCACGCGGAATTCGAGGGTCGCGGTGCGGCCGATGATGTCTTTCGCGTGGGCGACGTCCTGCACGCCCGGCAGCTGCACGACGATGCGGTCGCGGCCCTGCTGCTGGATCACCGGCTCGGTCGTGCCCAGCTCGTTGATGCGCTTGCCCAGGGTGCTGATGTTCTGCTTCACGCCCTCGTCCACCGCTTTCTGCAGCGCTTCCGGCTTCAGGGTCACGACCAGCTTCAGGTCGGTGCCGTCGGCGGCGTCAAGGAAGGCCAGGTCGGGGTTCGCGTTGGCCAGCACGCTGCGCGCCTTGGCGCGGGTCTCGGCGTCGCGGAAACGGATCTCGACACGGTCGCCGACGCGGTCGATGCCGGCGTGGCGCACGTTCTGGTCGCGCAGCAGGGTGCGCGACGAGGACAGGATGCCCTTGATGCGGTTTTCCTGGACCGCCTTGGTGTCGACCTGCAGCAGGAAGTGCACGCCGCCGCGCAGGTCCAGGCCCAGGTTCATCGCCTGTGCGCCCAGCTTCTGCATCCACATCGGGGTGTTCTTCGCCAGGCCGACGGTGACGATGTAGTCCGGATCGGCCGGGTCGCGGTTCAGGTCGCGCTCGAGGGCCAGCTTGGCCTTGAACTGGGCGTCGGTGCTGGCGAAGCGCGCGCGCACGGCGCTGGTGTCGCCGCTACCTTCCAGGCTCACGGCCTCGGCCGGGATACCGTCGCGCTTGAGCGCTTCGGCGACCTTGCCGGCGGTGTCGCTGTTGACCTTGACCGTCGCTTTCGAGGTCGTGACCTGCAGCGCCGGCGAGTCGACGAAGTAGTTCGGCGCCGTGTACAGGAGGCCGAGCAGCACCGCCACGAGGATCAGTATGTATTTCCAGAGGGGATAGCGATTCATGATGTTCCTGCGTTCAGAATTGAGCAGGCGCGGCGCGAGCCGCGCGACCTGTCAGGGCTTTCGCGTCACAGGGCCTTCAGCGTGCCCTTCGGCAGCAGGGTGGTGACGGCATTCTTCTGCACCACGATTTCGGTACCGGCCGCCACTTCGATGGTGACGTAGGCATCGGCGACTTTCGAGACGCGGCCCAGCATGCCGCCGACGGTGATCACTTCGTCGCCCTTGGCCAGCGCGTCCATCATCGTCTTCAGTTCTTTCTGACGCTTCTGCTGCGGACGGATCATGATGAAATACATGACCACGAACATGATGATGATCGGGGCAAACGTCGTCAGGCTGCCCATCAGACCAGGATCGGCGGCGCCGGCGGCGGTTTGGGCGTAAGCGTTGGAAATGAACACAAGGACTCCGATTTATAAGAATGTGAAAAAACAAGCGCTGTATTCTAGCACTCGCAAACTGTCAACAGCCAGTTTCCGGGCATGTGGGAGCGCCGTGCCTGATTGCAAGACGTTGCCGGAAAATTAATGCTGCTGGGCGTGGGCACGTGGTGCCCACCCTACGAATTACGCTACGTGTAGGGTGGGCACACCGTGCCCACGCTGCATAAATTACACCCCGCGGGCGCGGTCGGCGTTGAACTGAAGACGGAACTCGTGGAAGCGGTCGGCATCGATCGCGTCGCGGATTTCCTGCATCAGGTTCAGGTAGTAGTGCAGGTTGTGGATGGTGTTCAGGCGGGCGCCCAGGATTTCCTTCGAGCGGTGCAGGTGGTGCAGGTAGGCGCGCGAGAAATTCTTGCAGCAATAGCAGGTGCAGGACTCGTCGAGCGGCGCCTGGTCGTCCTTGTAGCGCGCGTTCTTGATCTTCAGGTCGCCGAAACGGGTGAACAGCCAGCCGTTGCGCGCATTGCGGGTCGGCATCACGCAGTCGAACATGTCGACGCCGTTGGCCACGCCGGCCACCAGGTCTTCCGGGGTGCCGACGCCCATCAGGTAGTGCGGCTTGTTCTCGGGCAGGCGCGGGCCGACGTGCTCGAGGATGCGCATCATGTCTTCCTTCGGCTCGCCCACCGACAGGCCGCCGATGGCCAGGCCCGGAAAGTCGATGTCTTCCAGGCCGGCCAGCGATTCGTCGCGCAGGCGCTCGTACATGCCGCCCTGCACGATGCCGAACAGCGCGTTCGGGTTCTC
Source organism: Telluria sp. Soil_C_11 (assembly GCF_057657395.1). Taxonomy (NCBI): domain Bacteria; kingdom Pseudomonadati; phylum Pseudomonadota; class Betaproteobacteria; order Burkholderiales; family Oxalobacteraceae; genus Telluria; species Telluria sp. Soil_C_11. The sequence continues at coordinate 78,953 of NZ_JBDGIN010000013.1, forward strand.
GCCGCGATTGAATTCGTTCATCGAACGCTGGGCCCAGCGCAGCGACATGCGCATCGACTTGGCCGCTTCTTCGCTGGTGGCCGGGCGGCCGTCGATTTCGTAGGGGGTGCATTCGTCGAACTGCATCACGATGTCCGAATTCAGCGAGCGCTGGATCTGCATCGAGATTTCCGGCGACAGGAACTGGCGCGAGCCGTCGATCGGCGAAGCGAACTTCACGCCCTCTTCCGTGATCTTGCGCATCGCGCCCAGCGAGAACACCTGGAAGCCGCCGGAATCGGTCAGGATCGGCTTGTCCCAGCCCATGAAGCCGTGCAGGCCGCCGAACTTGTCCATGACGTCGGTGCCCGGGCGCAGCCACAGGTGGAAAGTGTTGCCCAGGATGATCTGGGAGCCGACTTCCTTCAGCTCGACCGGGTCCATCGCCTTCACGGAGCCATAGGTCCCGACCGGCATGAAGATCGGGGTCTCGATGGTGCCGTGGTTGAGTTTCAAACGGCCGCGGCGCGCGTGCGACAGGCCGCTGGTGTCTTTTTTAAGAAGGGTAAATTCCAGCATGGGTCTTAATCTTTACGGGTGAGCAGCATCGCGTCGCCATAGCTGAAGAAGCGGTATTCGCTGGCGATCGCGTGCGCGTAGGCCTTGCGGATCTCGTCATAGCCGGCAAAGGCCGAGACCAGCATCATCAGGGTCGACTTGGGCAGGTGGAAGTTGGTGATCAGGCGGGTCACCGTCTTGAAGCGGTAGCCCGGCGTGATGAACAGGTTGGTATCGCCGCTGCCGGCCTGGAGAGAACCCGACTGCGACGCCGATTCGAGCGCGCGCAGCGAGGTCGTGCCGACCGCCACCACGTCGCGGCCCGCGGCCTGGGCGGCGCGCACCGCATCCACGGTCTGCGGGGAGATCGTGTACCACTCGCTGTGCATCTTGTGCTCGTCCAGCTTCTCGACGCGCACCGGCTGGAAGGTGCCGGCGCCCACGTGCAGGGTCACGTAGGCGATGTTGACGCCTTTCGCGGCCAGCCTGTCCAGCAGCGGCTGGTCGAAGTGCAGGCCGGCGGTCGGCGCGGCGACGGCGCCCGGCTCCTTCGAGTAGACGGTCTGGTAACGCTGCTCGTCGAACTCGTCGGCATCGTGCGCGATGTAGGGCGGCAGCGGCAGGCGGCCGTGGGCCTCGATCAGCTCGAACACGTCGCCCTGGAAATGCAGGGTGAAGAATTCGCCCACGCGCTCGCCTGTGGTGACGTCGAAGGCGTCGGCCAGGCGGATGCGGTTGCCCGGCTTGGGCGACTTGGAGGCCCGGACCTGGGCCAGCACGGTGCGGTGGTCGAGCACGCGCTCGACCAGCACCTCGACCTGGCCGCCGGATTCCTTCTGGCCGAAGAAGCGCGCCTTCAGTACCCGGGTATTGTTCATCACCAGCACGTCGCCGGCCTGGAGCTGGTCGACGATGTCTGAAAAAGTGCGGTCCGTGATGCGGTCGCCGTCGAGCTGCAGCAGGCGCGAAGCGCTACGGTCCGGCAGCGGCACCTGCGCGATGCGCTCGTCCGGCAGGTCGAAATCGAAATCGGAGAGGGAGTAGATTCTGCTCATGATGGGAAAACAGGGCCAGGAGCCTTACAATATAAGCTCAAGCGTATGCGGCGAACCCTCTATTTTACACCAGCCTTTATGCCCGCAACCAAAGCAGCAACCCCGGTCCAGAAGACCATCGAGAGCAAACTCGCCAGGCTCGGCCTGCGCACCGACATGGACCTGGTGCTGCACCTGCCGATGCGCTACGAGGACGAGACCGAGATCGTGCCGATCCGCGAGGCCTGCCTGCGCGGCGGCCACGTCTCGCAGGTCGAAGGCGTCGTGGTCAAGAATGAAATCACCTACAAGCCACGCAAGCAGCTGCTGGTGTCGATCGCCGACGAGACCTCGGACATCCAGCTGCGCTTCATGAATTTCTACGGCAGCCAGGTCAAGCAGCTGGCCGAGGGCACGCGCGTGCGGGCGCGCGGCGAAGTCCGGCACGGCTTCTTCGGCGCCGAGATGGTCCATCCCGTTTATAAGGTCGTCAACGAAGGCGCGCCGCTGCCGACCTCGCTGACCCCGGTCTATCCGTCCGGCGAAGGGCTGTCGCAGACCGTGCTGCGGCGCGCGATCGCCGATGCCATGAAACGCGTCGACTGGACCGACACGGTGCCGCGCGCGGTGCGCGAGAAGCTGCAGCTGGCGGAATTCCAGCCGGCCGTGCGCCTGCTGCACTATCCGCCGCCCGACGTCGACGAGAACGCCCTGATCGAACGCAGCCACCCGGCCTGGACCCGCGTGAAATTCGACGAGCTGCTGGCGCAGCAGCTGTCGCTGAAACGCGCCCAGCAGGCGCGCCGCGAGAAGGGCGCGCCGCAGCTGACCAGCGTCGGCGCGCTGTCCGGGGCATTCCTGAAGGCCCTGCCGTTCCAGTTGACGAACGCGCAGCAGCGCGTGGTGCAGGAAATCAGCCGGGACCTGCGCGAGGGCTACCCGATGCAGCGCCTGCTGCAGGGCGACGTCGGCAGCGGCAAGACCGTGGTGGCCGCGCTGGCGGCCGCCCAGGCCATCGACAGCGGCTACCAGGCGGCCCTGATGGCGCCGACCGAGATCCTGGCCGAGCAGCACTTCCGCAAGATCGCGGCCTGGATGGAACCGCTGGGCGTGAAGGTCGCGTGGCTGACCGGCAGCCTGAAAAAGAAGGAAAAGCAGGCCGCCAGCGAGATGGCGGAAACGGGCGAAGCGAACCTCGTGATCGGCACGCACGCGCTGATCCAGGACTCGGTGCAGTTCGCGAAGCTGGGCCTGGTGCTGGTCGACGAGCAGCACCGCTTCGGCGTGGGCCAGCGCCTGACCCTGCGCAACAAGGGCAGCGACGGCTTGGTGCCGCACCAGTTGATGATGTCGGCCACGCCGATCCCGCGCACCCTGGCGATGACCTATTACGCCGACCTGGAGGTCTCCGTGATCGACGAGCTGCCGCCCGGCCGCACGCCGATCGTCACCCGCGCGATCGACCAGAACCGGCGCGACGAAGTGATCGAGCGGGTGCACGCCGCCGCGCTGGAGGGACGGCAGGTCTACTGGGTGTGTCCGTTAATTGAGGAATCGGAAGCGCTGCAGCTGCAGACCGCCACCGACACCTACGAAACGCTGGCCGCCGCCCTGCCCGACCTGGTGGTCGGCCTGGTCCACGGCCGCATGAAGCCGGCGGAAAAGCAGGTGATCATGGATGCGTTCTCGGCCGGCCAGGTGCACGTGCTGGTGGCGACCACCGTGATCGAGGTGGGGGTCGACGTGCCGAACGCCTCGCTGATGGTGATCGAGCACGCCGAGCGCTTCGGCCTGTCGCAGCTGCACCAGCTGCGCGGGCGCGTGGGCCGCGGCTCGGCGGCCAGCGTGTGCCTGCTGCTGTACCAGAGCCCTCTCGGCCAGGTGGCCAAGCAGCGCCTGATGACGATGCGCGAGACCACCGACGGTTTCGAGATCGCGCGCCGCGACCTCGAGATCCGCGGCCCCGGCGAATTCCTCGGCGCACGCCAGTCGGGCGAGGCCATGCTGCGCTTCGCCAACCTGGAAACCGACCAGTGGATCGTCGAACAGGCGCGCGACGTCGCGGCCTGGCTGCTAGGGTCCGACAAGCCGGAGGTGGAGGCGATCGTGGATGCGCACCTGTCGCGCTGGCTGGGCGGGCGGGAGGAGTTCCTGAAGGTGTGAAACACGTCGTCCCCGCGCAGGCGGGGACCCAAGGTTGTATGCGTATCGTTAGCGCACGCAGAACTTGGGTCCCCGCCTGCGCGGGGATGACGGTGTACCGGAAAATTACTTGACCGGAGCCGCCGGAGTAGCAGCGGTCGCCGGCGTTGCGGGCGTTGCCGGGGTGGCGGCGCTGTCCGGGGTGGCCGGAGTCGCCGGCGTGGCGGGCGTCGCCGGAGTAGCCGGGGTTGCCGGAGTGGCAGCCGCGGTCGTGCTCTCCTTGCTGGTGTCGCCGGCATCGGTCTTCTTCACCTTGTGCGAGGACTTGGCTTTCTTGGCGTGCGTGGCGTGGGCCTTGGCTGCCTTTTTCTCATGCTTGACTTCGGCCTTGGCGACAGCCGGCGAGGTGCTGGAGTCGGGGGTAGTGGCCGGAGCCGGGGTCTGGGCGAATGCGGCGGTGGCGAACAGACCGGCGATCAGGGCAGCGATGGTTTTTTTCATGATGAAGGGTCCTCTTGGTAGTGTTGGGGTGCAGTGCACATTCGCGTGTCACTTGTCTCCTTAACGAGGGCCGCCGCCTCCCTGTTGACCGGCTTTACAAACGCTTACTCGGCTGACAAGTGCTTACATCCCGGCCATTCCGCGATTTCTGCAGTCTGTCGCAAACGAATGGCCCCCCGCATCGGCATTCCCTACAGTGCGCTCGTCAATACAACAACAACGAGACCAGCCATGCATACCAACAACGACACCAGGACCGCCGTCGCCTTCGCCATCGCCTGCGCCGCCGGCCAGTTCCTGCTGACCATCCTGATCCTCAAGATCGGCCGCAACCTGGCCCCGCCCGAAGCCTTCGGCAAGGTCAAGCTGATCGCTTTTGCCTCGACCATCCTGTATCCGCTGGCGCTGGCCCAGGCCTTCGGGCTGTGGAAACGGCTGGCGCTCGGCCTGAACCGCATCCGTCCGGAGCCGGTCTTCCTCGCCAGCCTGTCGACCGCTGCGCTGTTCCTGCCCTGGGGCCTGCGCAGTGCCGATGGCGACAAACTGCTCTCCGATTTCACGATCCAGTTCTTCAATGCCTTCGGCGAAGAACTGCTGTTCCGCGGCGTGATCTTCGCGCTGCTGCTGTCGCTGCCGGTATGGCGCGGCATCGTGCTGAATGGCCTGCTGTTCGGCGCCATGCACCTGATCCACGGCTTCATGGACACCGACTGGAAGACCGCCGGCTGGAAGATGCTGGTGACCTCGGTCGCCGGCATGATGTTCACCGCCGTGCGCTACCGCACCGGCAGCCTGTGGCTCTGCGTCATCCTGCACATGGCGCTGAACCTGTGCATGATCTACTCGAACGTCCAGGGCGCGGCCGAATCGACGGTGTTCCTGGTGGAGCGCGCCGCCAACGTCATCGAACTCGCCCTGGTGGCCTGGGTCATCGTCGGCGCCCGCCGGGCAGCGAAGGCGCCGGCCGCGGCCTGAGGGATCATTCGGTCTGCCATGCGCCCACGTAAAAAAGCCCGCATCGCGCGGGCTTTCCCATCGGAGTCGGAACCGATTACTTGGCCGGGGTAGCGGCAGCCACCGTGGTATGGGCTTCGGCCTTGACGGCAGCCTTGTGCTCGGCCTTGTGTTCTGCCTTGGCCTGCTTGGCGTCCACCTTGGCTTCCTTCACATCTGCCTTCGCGGCTTCCTTGGTCGCCTTGGCGTCGGCCTTGGCTTCCTTCACCTCGGTCTTGGCCACCAGCTTGGCGTCCTTCACGTCGGCCTTGGCGGTTTCCTTGGCTTCCTTGACGTCGGCCTTGGCCGCGGCCTTGGTCTCTTTCACTTCAGCCTTCGCAGCCTGCTTTTCTTGCTTGGCTTCGGCCTTCGCCACTGCCGGAGTCGTCGCCGGGGTGGTGGTAGCAGGAGTCTGTGCTGCGAATGCTGCGGTAGCGAACAGGCCGGCGATCAGGGTAGCGATGGTCTTTTGCATGATGTGGTCCTCAGTGTTGTCTCGGGGTTGTCAGTGCACGTTTGCGTGTCACTTGTCCCTAAAACGAGGACCGGTACTGCCCTGTTGACGGCCTTTACAAAGGCTTACCGCGCTGACAAATGCTTACAACTCGGCAGTATCGGGCAGCTTTCAGAAATCGTAGCCGTGCCAGGCGTCCTTGAAGTCCCTGGCGCGGGCGTCGACCACTTCGGGACGGGCGCGCAGCCACTGCACCACCGCCTCGCGGTCTTCTTCACCCGGCGAGCCGCGCTCGATGTTGGCGATCACGCCTTCGGTCTCGCTGAACGGTTCCTTGCCGCCGAAGCCGCCGCCCAGCAGGCCGCGCTGCTCGAGGAAGCCGAAGAAGTCGTTGATGAAGTCGTGGTACGGCTCGCCGCGCATCGGGCTGTGGAATACCAGTTCGATGTCGAAGCAGTGTTCCCTGAATTCGCCGACGCGCAGCTTCTTGCGCTGGCGGCCGTTCAGGCGCCGGATACGGCTGGTCGAGCGGGGGTCGCGTTTCATGGTTTCTCCTTGTTGTTTATTCGTTGTCGGCGGCATAGTGCACGCCGATCTGGCGCCGCACTTCGTCCATCACGCCCATCAGGGCCAGCGTGTCGTCGTGGGTCATGCCGGGGCTCTCGACCAGGCCCGCCCGCCAGCAGCGCTGGGCCTCGATCGCCTCGTGCACGTAGCCGTTGCCCAGGAAAGGCGTGGGCACGGTGCGCGCGATGCCGTCCGCGCGCGACACCGTCACCGTCTGGGTGCGGTGGAACATGGTGTTCATGCGCACGTGCCCGCGCTCGCCGGCGATCGTCAGTTCGCTCGGCAGGCGCGCGCGCAGCGAGCAGCTGCACATCGACATGCCGCCGCCGCGGTGGCGCAGCACGAAGCCGGTCTGCTCGTCGACGCCGGTCGGGCCGATCTCGGCCTGCGCCGCCACCGAGTCCACGGGGCCGAGCAGGGCCACCGCGATCGACAGCGGATAGATGCCCAGGTCGAGCAGCGCACCGCCGCCCAGCACCGGATTGAAGACGCGGTGTTCATGCCCGAACTCGGCCTTGAAGCCGAGATCGGCGATCACCTGGGTCACCTTGCCGATCTCGCCGGATGCGATCACGCGGCGCACTTCCGCCAGCGCCGGCATGAAGCGCGTCCACATCGCCTCCATCAGGAACAGCTTTTTCGAACGCGCCAGCGCCACCAGTTCCTCGGCTTCCCGGCGGTTCATGGTGAAGGGCTTCTCGCACAGCACGCCCTTGCCGGCGTCCAGGGCCAGGCGCACGTTGTCGGCGTGGGCCGGGTGCGGCGTGCCGACGTAGACCAGGTCGACGTCGCCGGCCTGCGCCAGCTCCTCGTACGAACCATGCGCCTTGCCGCCGAATTCGTCGGCGAAGGCTTGCGCGCCCGCGAGCGTGCGCGAGCCGACGCCGGCCAGCACCGCGCCCGGGGTGTCCTTCAATGCGTTGGCGAAGGCTTTGGCGATCTTGCCGGTGCCGAGTATGCCCCAGCGAACCATCTCGGTCATGTTCCCTCCTGTGTCTGGTCTTTGGCCGGCCGCTTCGGCCGGAATACGGTCTGGTCGAGATAAAAGGCGTCGTCCTGTCCGGGCCACCAGCCCGGCACACCCAGCACCGGCAGCGGCGTGAACGCGGACGTCGCAAGGCTTCCGGTGCACAGCTGGGCGGCCACCTGCATATCGATCCAGGCGCGCCGGTCATCCCAGCCGAGGCCGAACCAGGCGTCGGGCGCGAACAGCACCCGCGTGTGGGCCGTGATCGCCTTGCGCGGCGCGGCCAGCTTTTCCATCAGCGCGTGGCCGAACAGCCAGACCTCCGCATCGGCATGGATACCGGCGCCGAACATCGCGCGCCGCTGGTACAGCGTGTCGTGCCACTGGTGGGCGCGCAGGCCCTCGACCAGGGCGCGGCCGGCGCCGTTGTCGCGCACCACCAGCAGGGCGGCGTTCTCGTCGAAGATGGTGGCGGCGTCGCGCGCCGGTCCGCGCGACTGCTTGATGCCGGCGGCCGCGATCTGGGCCGCCTGCAAGGCGTTCAGCTCGCGCTTGATGAGCGGGAAGGTCTGCCACACCAGGCCATTGAAGAAATCGTGCAGGTTCTCGCGCGTCGGCACGCAGCCGGTGGCGCCGATGAATTCTTCATAGGCGGCGTCGGGCGGCAGCGCGGCCTGCGGCACGAAGCGGATCGGCTGGCCGCGGTGGTTCTGCAGGCCGAGCCGGGCCGCACTGGCATTGAAGGCGTCGATCACGCCGCCTTCCCGCTCCAGGCTGTCGAAGGCCGGACGCACGGCGTCATACCACGGACGCGTCCAGTCGATCTCCGCAAACATCTGCGCTTACAGCATCTTCCAGTGGATCTGCTCGCCGGCGTCGAGCGGCACCAGCTGGTGCTCGCCCATCGGCAAGGTCGGCGGAATGGTCCAGGTTTCGCGCTTGAGGGTAACGGTCCCCTCGTTGACCGGCAGGCCGTAGAAAGCCGGGCCGTTCAGGCTGGCGAAGGCTTCCAGTTTATCGAGCGCACCGGCCTGTTCGAAGGCCGTGGCGTACAGCTCCAGCGCGTGCAGGGCGGTGTAGCAGCCGGCGCAGCCGCAGGCGCTTTCCTTGGCGTGCACGGCGTGCGGGGCCGAGTCGGTGCCGAGGAAGAAGCGCTCGTCGCCGCTGGTGGCGGCCGTCACCAGCGCCAGGCGGTGTTCCTCGCGCTTGAGCACCGGCAGGCAGTAGTAGTGCGGATTGATCCCGCCCTTGAAAATCTCGTTGCGGTTGTACAGCAGGTGGTGGGCCGTGATGGTGGCGGCGATCGGGCCTTCGGCCTCGGCCACGTACTGGGCGGCGTCGCGCGTGGTGATGTGCTCGAACACGATCTTCAGTTCCGGGAAGTCGCGGCGCAGCGGGCGCATCACGCGCTCGATGAACACGGCTTCGCGGTCGAACAGGTCGATCTCGTGGTCCGTCACTTCGCCGTGCACCAGCAGCGGCATGTCGAGTTCCTGCATCACCTCCAGCGTCTTGTAGCACTTGCGCAGATCGGTCACGCCGGCCGCCGAGTTGGTGGTGGCGCCGGCCGGGTACAGCTTCACGGCGTGGATGAAACCGGTGTCCTGGGCGCGGCGGATCTCGTCCGGGTCGGTATTGTCGGTCAGGTACAGCGTCATCAGCGGATCGAATTGCATCCCCTGCGGCAGCGCGGCCAGGATGCGTTCGCGGTAGGCGGCGGCGGCGGTGGCGGTGGTCACCGGCGGCTTCAGGTTCGGCATGACGATGGCACGGGCGAACTGGCGCGCGGTGTGCGGCAGCACGCTGGCCATGTGCGCGCCGTCGCGCAGGTGCAGGTGCCAGTCGTCGGGGCGGATGAGGGTGAGGGTGTCGGGGGATTCGATGGTGGACATGGCGGCTCTCGGATTGCGAACCCCGACATTTTACCCGCACCCCTCCGTCCCGGCACGCGCCTGCCTGCGTTTCGGGCGTTTATTTCCCGTCGGAACCGCTAAAATTCATATAGATGATATGGTTGACACGTATGAATTCATGGCGTAGCATGGATTCACGGTCTACAAACCAACCGACCGGACAAAGGAGACGAAGATGATTCATTTTGTGGTGCACGAAGAAGGCGACTCGGTGGGAACGGTCGTGGTCGAGGGCGTAAAGTCCGGCGCGTCGCTGAACGGCTGGATCATGGAACAGGACAAGGTTGTGGAGATGCGCACCGCGAGCGACATCCCGATCGGCCACAAGATCGCCCTGAAGCCGCTGGCGGTCGGCGACACCGTGATCAAGTACGGCGTCGACATCGGCAAGGTCGTGGCGCCGATCACGGCCGGCGAGCACCTGCACGTCCATAACGTCAAGACCAAACGCTGGTGATCGGCTGCACCCCGCGCCCACCCGCCATCGAACTGAACGGAGACAAGCAATGATCAACCAGGACACCACCTTCCTCGGCTACCGCCGTGAAAACGGCCGCGTCGGCGTGCGCAACCACGTCATCGTGCTGCCGGTGGACGACATCTCGAACGCCGCCGCCGAGGCGGTGGCGAACAACATCAAGGGCACCATGGCCCTGCCCCACCCCTACGGCCGCCTGCAGTTCGGCGCCGACCTGGAGCTGCACTTCCGCACCCTGATCGGCACCGGCTCGAATCCGAACGTCGCCGCAGTGGTCGTGATCGGCATCGAACCGCAGTGGACCCAGCTGATCGTCGACGGCATCGCCAAGACCGGCAAGCCGGTGCAGGGCTTCGCGATCGAGCACCACGGCGACCACGACACCATCTTCCGCGCCTCGAAGGCCGCACGCGAAATGGTGCAGTTCGCTTCGGAAAAGCAGCGCGAAGTGTGCAATATCAGCGAGCTGTGGGTATCGACCAAGTGCGGCGAATCGGACACGACCTCCGGCTGCGGCGCCAACCCGACCGTCGGCAATGCCTTCGACAAGCTGTACGGCGTAGGCGCGACCCTGGTGTTCGGCGAAACCTCGGAGCTCACCGGCGGCGAGCACCTGGTGGCGCAGCGCTGCGCGACGCCCGAAGTGCGCGAGAAGTTCATGACCTTCTTCAACCGCTACCAGGACATGATCAACCGCTACAAGACCTCGGACCTGTCCGACTCGCAGCCGACCAAGGGCAATATCGCCGGCGGCCTGACCACGATCGAGGAAAAGGCGCTGGGCAATATCCAGAAGATCGGCAAGAAGTGCCGCGTCGACGGCGTGCTGGACAAGGCCGAGACCCCGACCGGGCCGGGCCTGTGGTTCATGGACTCCTCGTCGGCCGCGGCCGAGATGGTGACCCTGTGCGCCGCCTCCGGCTATGCGGTGCACTTCTTCCCGACCGGCCAGGGCAACGTGATCGGCAACCCGATCCTGCCGGTGATCAAGATCTGCGCCAACCCGCGCACGGTGCGGACGATGGCCGAGCACATCGACGTCGACACCTCCGGCCTGCTGCAGCGCGAGATCAACATGGACGGCGCCGGCGACAAGCTGCTGGAGTGCATGCTGCGCACCGCGAACGGCCGCCTGACCGCCGCCGAGGCGCTGGGGCACCGCGAGTTCGTGCTGACCAGGTTGTACGAGAGCGCCTGATCGTTCCGTCGCTCCGGCAATAATCCCGTCATCCCGTCGTCCCCGCGCAGGCGGGGACCCAAGTATTTTGCAGGGCACCACCGCTTATGTCGGCTCATCATGCAAACTTGGGTTCCCGCCTGCGCGGGAACGACGGCGGGTTACGGCCTTCCCTCCTCGAAATACGCCTTGATCGCCGCCGTGAACTGCGTCCGGCGGTGCCCGGTCCGCTCCAGCAATCCCACCCGGCGCTCGGTCGTCACGCCGGGCAGGCGGATCACCTGCAGGGCGCGGTCCTTGTCCCACTGGACGTTGGCCAGTTGCGGCACGATCGAGATGCCGAAGCCCTGGCGCACGATCTCGACGGCGGCTTCCACCGAATTCAGCTCCAGCTCGTCGCGCGTGGTCGCGCCGGCCTCGGCGAGCACGTCCCTGACCAGGTGCCCGGTCCAGGTATGCCGGTCGAAGCGCACGAAGGGCGCGCGCCGCAAGGCTTCCAGCGGGTCCTTCGGCAGGTCGAAATGCGGACGGCGCGGCACGATCAGCACCATCGGTTCGCTGTACAGCGGCGTCCACAGCAGGCTCGACGCCAGTGCGCGCGGCGGCTGGGTGACGATCGCCGCATCCAGCTCGCCGCGCTCGACCTGCAGGGCGAAATCGCTGGACAGGCCGGCGAACAACTGCACCCGCAGCTTCGGATGCTGCTGCTTCAGGCTCCACAGCGCATCCGCGAACGCGCCCATCAGCGCCGAGACCAGCGCCCCCATCACCACGTTGCCCGACAGCTCGTCGCTGTTGCCGGCGCTCGCCAGCGCCTCGTAGCGGGCCAGGATCTCCTCCACCTGGGGCACGGCCTTGCGGCCGGCCGTGTTCAGCACCACCGAACGCTGGCTGCGGTCGAACAGCACCTGGTTCAGCTCCTCTTCGAGCGCGCGGATCTGCAGGCCGACCGCGGCCGCGGTCAGCCCGATCTCCTTGCCGGCGGCGGCAAAGCTGCCGTGCCTGGCGACGGCGAGGAAAGTCTTGAAGGTACGGATGGAAGCCATGACTGGATCATAAAGAATTTCTTTAGCTCGAACAAACAAAGAATAGCTTTTATTTGCATCTGCATTCTTTGAAAATACTTATCAAAGATGTCTCATTAAAAGCTGAATTTTCAGCACACGACAAGGTGGATCGACATGACGACGACGCTTGAAGTGAAGGTCTGGCGCGGCAAGGAAGACGGCGATTTCGAGAGCTACGAAGTGCCGCGCCTGGCAAGCCAGACGGTGCTGGACGTGGTGACCCACATCCAGCGCCATATCGACCCGACCCTGAGCTACCGCTACGCCTGCCGGGTCGGCATGTGCGGCTCCTGCGCCATGAACGTCAACGGCAAGGCGCGCTGGACCTGCCGCACCCACGTGTCCAAGGTCGCCGCCCACGGCCGGCTCGAACTGGCGCCGCTGTCCAACCTGCCCGTGGTCAAGGACCTGGTGTCGGACATGACCGAGTTCTTCGACAAATGGGCCAGGGCCAAGGGCAGCTTCCAGGGCGCCCGCACGCGGCACGAACCGTTCGCGCTGGTCGAGCCCGAGTCGCCGCAGCGGCGCGCGGCCGACGCCGGCATCGAGTGCATCGGCTGCGCGGTCTGCTACTCCTCCTGCGACGTGGTGACCTGGCGTCCGGACTTCCTCGGTCCCGCCGCCCTGAACCGGGCCTGGACCCTGCTCAACGACGTGCGCGACGTGGCCGGCATCGAGCGCGTGCTGGCGGTCTCGGGCGACGCCGGCTGCCATGCCTGCCACACCCAGGGCTCCTGCACCGAACGCTGTCCCAAGCACCTGGCGCCGACCGCGGCCATCGCCGGCCTCAAGCGCCTGTCGGTCACCATGCTGAGGAGGCAGAAATGAGCGCCGTCACCACCCAGGTCCGGCTCTGGTACTGGGGCCGCATCAGCTCGATGGTGCTGGCCTTCTGCGTGCTGGTGCACCTGGCGGTCATCATCTACGCCGTGCGCGGTGGGCTGAGCGGCGCCGAAGTGCTGGCGCGCACCCACGGCAACCTGGCCTTCGGCCTGTTCTACACGGTGTTCGTGCTGGCCTGCACGGTCCACGTGCCGCTCGGGCTGGCGCGCATCGTGCGCGAAGAACTCGGCTGGAGCGACCGCAGCGTCAACCTGCTGGCCGCGCTGTCCGCGCTGCTCCTGCTGGTGCTGGGGCTGCGCTCTGTCTATGGAGTGGTACTGGCATGAACACGGATAAAAAACGCAGGAACGACTACCGCGCCCGCAACCATCCTGCTTACTGGGCCTTCGTGGTGCACCGCGTGTCCGGCCTGGTGCTGGCGCTGTTCCTGCCGGTGCACTTCTGGGCGCTGGGCCACGCGATCGCGGGCGAGGCCTCGCTCGACGGCTTCCTGCGCTTCACCGACCAGCCGCTGTTCAAGTTTGCCGAATGGGGCCTGGTGCTGCTGCTGGCGGCCCACATGGCCGGCGGCATCCGCCTGCTGCTGATCGAATTCGGCGACTGGACCGGGCTGCGCAAGAACCTGATCGCGGCCGGCGCCGGCTTTGCCGCCGCCACCGGCATGGCATTCGCCCTTGCACTGCTGTTTTAACGGAGACGACACATGAAGATCGACCTGCAGGCCGTGGAGGAAGCGGCGAAGCAAACCTATATCCGGGCCCTGAAGGCGCTGCCGCCCGACATCAAGGGCGGCTTCGCGCGCCTGAGCGAAACGGAAACCGCGCCGCGCGCGCAGGAAATCCTTCGCACCATGGTGAAGAACATCGACGTGGCCGAGGCCAACGACAACCTGCTGTGCCAGGACACCGGGGTGCCGATCTATAACGTCACGATCGGACGCAACGTCGAGATCGACGGCGCGGACCTGGTCGCCGCCATCCGCCGCGGCTGCGAGCGCGCCACCCGCGAGCATCCGCTGCGCTCGTCGGTCGTGCACCCGCTCACGCGCAAGAACGAACATACCTCGTGCGGCATCGGGGTGCCGGTGATCCACGTCGATTTCAGCGCCCAGCCCGAGCGGCTGGAAATCCAGATGATCCCCAAGGGCAGCGGCTCGGAGAACAACTCCTTCCTGAAGATGGCGATCCCGGCCGAGGGCGTCGACGCGATCAAGGAATTCGTGGTCGACTGCGTGATCAATGCCGGCGGCAAGACCTGTCCACCGACCATCGTCGGCGTCGGCATCGGCGGCACCTCCGACCTGTGCGTGGCGCTGGCCAAGCGCGCGGCGGTGCGCCCGCTGGGCAGCGTGTGCGAGGACCCCGAGGGCGCGAAGCTGGAGCGCGAGCTGACCCAGGCCGTCAACCGGCTCGGCGTCGGACCGCAAGGACTGGGCGGCGATTCCACCGCGTTCGCCGTCCACATCGAGCTGGCCGCCACCCACATCACGATGAATCCGGTGGCCGTCAATATGCAATGCCATTCGGCCCGGCGCTCGCGCGCGACCATCACGCCGGACGGCGTCGCCTACGGCTACTGAAAGGAGTCCACCATGGCGCATTACGAACTCACCACCCCGGTCACGGAAGAACAGGTGCGCCAGCTGCGCGTCGGCGACACCGTCACCCTGCAGCAGACCCTGTTCGGCATCCGCGACGCGACCCAGATCCACATGCTCGACCGCGGCCGCACCACCCGCTTCGACCTGCGCGGCCACGCCGTGATCCACACCGCGCCCAACGTGCGCAAGGTCGCGCCGAGCGAGGAATTCCCGGCCGGCTACCAGCCGATCTGCATCGGCACCACCACCTCCGACCGCATGGAGCGCTTCACGCGCCCGCTGATGACGCAGTACGGCGTGCGCATCATCATCGGCAAGGGCGGCATGCGCGAGGGCAGCGCGGAAGCGTTTCGCGATCTGGGCGGCGTCTACCTGGCGATCGTCGGCGGCACCGCGGCACTGGAGACCACCTGGATCGAACAGATCGAGGACGTCGACCTGGACGACCTGAATCCCGAATCCCTGTGGAAGTTCCGCATCAAGGATTTCGGCCCGCTGCTGGTGGGCATGGACAGCCACGGCAACAGCCTCTACACCGATGTCAGGGCCGACGTCGCCGCGCGCCGCGCCGGGGTGCTGGCCAGCCTGGGAGTAGAACGGGGGGAAGCGCGATGAACACCGTGACGAATACGCTGAAACGCCTGCAGACCGACATCCTGATCCTCGGTTCCGGCGGCGCCGGGCTGTTCGCGGCGCTGCATGCGCACCAGGCCAACCCCGGGCTGTCGATCACGGTCGCGGTCAAGGGACTGCTGGGCAAGTGCGGCTGCACGCGCATGGTGCAGGGCGGCTACAACGTGGCGCTGGCGCCCGGCGACTCGGTCGAGCGCCACTTCATGGACACCATCGAAGGCAGCAAGTGGCTGGCCAACCAGGAACTGGCCTGGACCCTGGTCACCAAGGCGGTCGAGCGGATCCACGAGCTGGAAAACGAACTGGGCTGCTTCTTCGACCGCAACCCGGACGGCAGCGTGCACCAGAAGGCCTTCGCTGGCCAGACCTTCGACCGCACCGTGCACAAGGGCGACCTGACCGGCATCGAGATCATCAACCGCCTGTCGGAACAGGTGTGGGCGCGCGGCATCGAGCGCCTCGAGGAACACCGCGCCGTCGAGCTGGTCAAAACGGCCGACGGCGCGGCGCTGGCCGGGGTCCTGATGATCGACATGCGCAGCGGCGAATTCGTGTTCGTGCAGGCCAAGGCGGTGCTGCTGGCCACCGGCGGCGGCCCGACCATGTACAAGTACCACACGCCGTCCGGCGACAAGAGCTGCGACGGGCTGGCGATGGCGCTGCGCGCCGGCCTGCCGCTGCGCGACATGGAGATGGTGCAGTTCCACCCGACCGGGCTGCTGGCCGGCACCCACACGCGCATGACCGGCACGGTGCTGGAAGAAGGCCTGCGCGGCGCCGGCGGCTGGCTGGTCAACGGCGAGGGCGAACGCTTCATGGGCAACTACGACCCGCGCGGCGAACGCGCCACCCGCGACATCGTCTCGCGCGGCATCTTCGCCGAGATGCGGGCCGGGCGCACCACGCCCAACGGCGGGGTCTGGATCCAGATGTCGCACCTGGGCCCCGACAAGGTGCGCAAGCAGTTCAAGGGCATGGTCGAACGCTGCGGCGACTGCGGCTTCGACCTGGCCGGCGGCAAGGTCGAAGTGGTGCCGACCGCGCACTACATGATGGGCGGCGCGGTGTTCCGGGTCGATTGCAGCACCGAGCTCACCGGCCTGTTCGCGGCGGGCGAGGATACCGGCGGGGTGCACGGGGCCAACCGCCTGGGCGGCAATGGCGTGGCGAATTCGACCGTGTTCGGCGGCATCGCCGGCGAGAGCATGGCGCGCTGGACGGCGCGCAATCCCGGCTGGCGCGCGCCGGACGAGGAGGCGATCGCGCGCAGCATCGCCCAGCACATGCGGCCGTTCGCACATGCGCCCGGCAACCTGGAGGCGATCCGCGAAGCCCTGTACGACTGCATGTGGAACGACGTCGGCATCCTGCGCGACGCCGCCGGCCTGCAGCGCGCGCGGCAGCGGCTGGCGGAGCTCGACGCCCAGCTGCTCGATACCGGCATCGCCGGCGGCGACCGGGCCTTCAACCTCGGCTGGCACGACTGGATGAACCTGCGCAACCTGATCGCGGTGAGCCGGGTCATCGCGGATGCCGCCCTGCTGCGCGAGGATTCGCGCGGCGCCCATTTCCGCGAAGATTTCCCCCAGGCGGGCGACCTGAACGGTTCGAGCTTCACGGTGGCGCGCATGGGAGCGGACGGCGTGGCGCTGTCGCGCGAACCGGTGCGTTTCGAACGGGTGCGGCCCGGCGAAACCATCCTGCAGGAGGAGACCGCCGGCGCGCCGTCCTGACAACACGTGAAAATACATTCAAGTCATACAGGTCATCTAGTTGAATTCAGATGACAATTGGGCTAGTATGGATTTTCACACTCATGTTCCTGTGATCGATCGAAGCATCCAGTTGGGGTAAAGAACTTACGCTGCGCCACAAGCAGCGCCCAGCACCAACTCTTGGAGGAGACATCCAATGCAAGCAAGATCCGTCCTGTCGTACATGGTGGGCGCCGCGCTGTTGACCGCGGCGTTCGCCTCCCGTGCCGAAGTCACCGAATTGAAAGTCGCCGAGCAGTACGGCATCGGTTACCTTCCCCTGATGGTCATGGAGGACCAGAAGCTGGTCGAGAAGTACGCCAAGGAAGCCGGCGTCGACCTGAAGGTCACCTGGGCCAAGTTCGCCGGCGGCAACGTGATGAACGATGCCCTGCTGTCGGACAGCCTGCACTTCGCCGCCGGCGGCGTGGCGCCGATGGTCACCTTGTGGGCCAAGACCCGCGGCAATTACGACGTCAAGGCGGTGGCGGCGCTGGATTCGATGCCGCTGTACCTGAATACCCGCAACCCGGCGGTGAAAACGCTGAAGGACTTCACCGACAAGGACAAGATCGCGCTGCCGGCAGTGAAGGTGTCGATCCAGGCGGTGACCCTGCAGATGGCGTCCGAGCAGGCATTCGGTCCCGGCCAGTTCCACAAGCTGGACCGGCTGACGGTGTCGATGAGCCACCCGGACGGCCAGGCCGCCCTGCTGTCGGGCACCAGCGAAGTCACTTCCCAGTTCAGCGCGCCGCCGTTCCAGTACCAGCAGCTGGACAACCAGGCAGTCCACAAGGTGATCGATTCCTATACCGTGCTGGGCGGGCCGGCCACCTTCAACCTGGTCTGGACCACCAGCAAATTCCGCAACGACAATCCGAAGGTCTACGGCGCCTTCGTGAAGGCGCTCGACGAAGCGATGGCGATGATCGGCCGCGACAAGAAATGGGCGGCCGAAACCTACCTGCGCGTCTCGAAGGACAAGGACAGCCTGGACAACATCGTCAAGATGCTGAACGATCCGCAGATCACCTTCACGACCACCCCGCAGAACGTGCTCAAGTACGTTGAATTCATGAACAGGACCGGCGCGATCAAGGTCAAACCGGCATCGTGGAAGGACCTGTTCTTCCCCAACGCGCACGCCCTGCCGGGTAGCTGATGGAACGTCAAACGGAGGATGGTGTCATGGACAAGTTTCAAGGCCAGCAAGGCGCGCCCGTCCCGCTGTTGGACGTGCGTGACGTCACGCTGCAGTACAAGACCAAGGCGCACCTGGTGACCGCGACTTACCGGGTCAATTTCCAGGTGTTCAAATCGGACCGCTACGTGCTGCTCGGCCCCTCGGGCTGCGGCAAGTCGACCCTGCTCAAGGCCGTCGGCGGCTATCTCACCCCCACCGAGGGCGAAATCCGGCTCAAGGACAGGCTGGTGACGCGTCCCGGCCCCGACCGCATGATGGTGTTCCAGGAATTCGACCAGCTGCTGCCCTGGAAGACGGTCAAGGAAAACGTGATGTTCCCGCTGTGCGCCTCCGGCAAGCTGTCCGGCAAGGCGGCCGAGGAAAAGGCCATGCAGTACATCGAGAAGGTCAACCTGGCCAAGTTCGCCGACCACCACCCGCACATGCTGTCGGGCGGGATGAAGCAGCGGGTGGCGATCGCGCGCGGCATGGCGATGGAGCCGGACGTGCTGCTGATGGACGAACCCTACGCCGCGCTCGACGCCCTCACCCGCCGCAAGATGCAGGACGAGCTGCTGCAGCTGTGGGACGACACCCACTTCACGGTGCTGTTCGTGACCCACTCGATCCCGGAAGCGATCAAGTGCGGCAGCCGGATCCTGCTGCTGTCGCCGCACCCGGGCCAGGTGAAGGCCGAGCTGGCCAGCGTGCCGCGCGAGGAGACCAACCCGGCGGTGGCCAAGGAGCTGGAGCAGGAGATCCACAAGATGCTCTTTGCCGACGATATCGAAGCGAAGGAGGTGCAGCATGTCTAAAGATGCCGTGTTATGGAGGCGCCCGTCGATCCACCGCGAGACGGTCGATTCGTCGGCTTTCGGGGTCGTCGAAAAACCGCTGTCCACTTTCGAGA
Source organism: Telluria sp. Soil_C_11 (assembly GCF_057657395.1). Taxonomy (NCBI): domain Bacteria; kingdom Pseudomonadati; phylum Pseudomonadota; class Betaproteobacteria; order Burkholderiales; family Oxalobacteraceae; genus Telluria; species Telluria sp. Soil_C_11. The sequence goes on from NZ_JBDGIN010000013.1 coordinate 97,706, forward strand.
AGCTGTACAACTACAGCGTGGTGCGCAAGACCGTGATCCTGGTGCTGCTGATGGCGGCCTGGGAAGGCGGCGCCCGCCTGCTCGGCAACGAGCTGCTGTTCCCGACCTTCGTCGCCACCGTCGAAGCCTTCCTGAGGGGCATGACGGACGGCGGCCTGCCGCTCAAGATCTGGGCCTCGCTGAAGGTGCTCCTGATGGGCTACAGCGCCGGCATCGGCCTGGCCGCCGTGCTGACCGCCTTCGGCATCGCCTCGAAGATCGGCACCGATTTCCTGGAAACGCTGACCTCGATGTTCAACCCGCTGCCGGCGATCGCGCTGCTGCCGATCGCCCTGATCTGGTTCGGCCTCGGCAACGGCAGCCTGGTCTTCGTGCTGGTCCACTCGGTGCTGTGGGCGGTGGCGCTGAACACCCACTCGGGCTTCCTGGCGGTCTCGAACACGCTGCGCATGGTCGGCCGCAACTACGGCCTGGGCGGCTTCAGCTACGTGAGCAAGATCCTGATCCCGGCCGCCTTCCCCAGCATCCTCACCGGCCTGAAGATCGGCTGGGCGTTCGCCTGGCGCACCCTGATCGCGTCGGAGCTGGTGTTCGGGGTCAGCTCGGGCTCGGGCGGACTGGGCTGGTTCATCTACGAGAACAAGAACCAGCTCGAGATCCCGAACGTGTTCGCCGGCCTGCTGACCGTGATCCTGATCGGCCTGGTGGTCGAGAACCTCGTCTTCCGCACCGTCGAGAACCACACGGTGCGCAAGTGGGGCATGCAGTCCTGAACGGAGGCCGACATGAAGATCGTGATCTGCGAATTCATGGACGAGCCGTCCGTGAATGTGCTGCGTGAGCGTTTCGAGGTCGTGTACGACCCGGCGCTGGTGGACCGCGGCGCCGAGCTGCACGGCCACCTGGCCGACGCCGACGCGCTGGTGGTGCGTAACCGTACCCAAGTCCGCGGCGCGTTGCTGGATGCCGCGCCGCGCCTGCGCGTGGTCGGCCGCCTCGGCGTCGGCCTCGACAACATCGACGTGCCGGCCTGCCGGGCCCGCGCGATCGAGGTGATCCCGGCCACCGGCGCCAACGCGCTGGCGGTCGCGGAATACGTGATCACCAGCTGCCTGCTGCTGCTGCGCGGCGCCTGGCTGTCGACGGCGGCGGTGGCGGCCGGCGAATGGCCGCGCACGGCGCTGTCGGACGGGCGCGAATGCGCCGGCAAGACGCTCGGGCTGGTCGGCTTCGGCGGCATCGGCCAGCTGGCCGCGCGGATGGCGGGAGCGCTCGGCATGCGCGCCATCGCCTACGATCCGCTGCTGCCCGCGGATGCGCCGGCCTGGCGCGAGACCGGGACCGCCCGCGTGTCGCTGGAAGAGTTGCTGGCGCAGGCCGACGCCGTGAGCCTGCACGTGCCGCTGACCGACGCCACCCGCGCGCTGCTGGATGCGGGCCGCATCGCCGCCATGAAGCCGGGCGCGGTGCTGGTCAACACGGCGCGCGGCGGCATCGTCGACGAAACGGCGCTGGCGCAGGCGCTGCGCGGCGGGCATCTTGGCGGGGCCGCGCTCGACGTGTTCGAGCACGAACCGCTGGCCGCCGGCTCCCCGCTGGCGGGCGCGCCGAACCTGATCCTCACGCCCCATATCGCCGGCGTGACCCGCGAATCGAACCAGCGCGTGAGCAGCCTGATCGCCGAGCGCGTGGCGGCAAGCCTGGACGCCATCCAATCCAAGGAGAACACCGCATGCCAAGATCTAGCCTTGAACAGCTGACCCTCCTGGCCGCCGACGCGCTCGCGCGGGCAGGCGCGCGCCGCGAGATGGCGCAGGTGACCGCCGAAGCGCTGGTGGCGGCGGAAGCCCAGGGACTGGCCTCGCACGGCCTGTCGCGGGTGCCGCAGTACGCCGGCCACCTGCGCAACGGCCGCGTCAACGGCGACGCCCAGCCCACCCTGAAGCAGGCCAGGCCGGCCGCGCTGCTGGTCGACGCCCAGGAGGGACTCGCCTTTCCCGCCTGCGCGCTCGCGGTGCGCGAAGCGATCCGCTCGGCGCGCGAATGCGGGACCGCCTTCGCCGGCGTCACCAACAGCCACCACTTCGGCGCCGCCTCCTGGCACCTCGAGGCGGTTGCGGAAGCCGGCATGGTCGGACTCGCCTTCGGCAACTCGCCGGCGGCGATGCCGGCCTGGGGCGGCAAGCGCGCGCTGTTCGGCACCAACCCGATCGCCGCGGTGTTCCCGCGCCGCGCCGCGCCGCCGCTGGTGATCGACCTGTCACTGTCCGAGGTCGCGCGCGGCAAGCTGATGGTGGCGGCAAAAGAGGGCAAGCAGATTCCCCTGGGCTGGGCGCTCGACAGGGACGGCAATCCCACCACCGACCCGAAGGCGGGGCTGGAAGGCATGATGCTGCCGGCCGGCGGCGTGAAGGGTGCGATGCTGGCCCTCGTCGTTGAGCTATTATGTTGCTCTTTGACAGGTGCGGCGTTCGGCTTCGAGGCCGACTCGTTCTTCACCGAGGCAGGCAACCGGCCGCGCATCGGCCAGGCCTTCATGGTGATCGACCCGGGGGCACTGGCGGGCGCCGAGGTGTTCCACGAGCGGATCGAGACGCTGGTGTCGGCCATGCTGGCGGACGAGGAAGTGCGCCTGCCCGGTGCGCGCAGGCTGGCGCTGGCCCGGCGCGCGCAGGAGGAAGGCATCGAGGTGCCCGCCGCCCTGCTGGAACAGCTGGCTTCGATCTAGAAAGAAACCCGTCCCGGGCTGGAAAGGTTCAATGGCGTTCGGATTCGACACGATCGCGCTGCTGGCGCTGATCGTCATCTTTGCCTACACGGTGTTCGGCCTGACCGGCTTCGGCTCCTCCATCACGGCGATGCCGCTGCTGGTCCAGGTCATTCCCCTCAAGATGGCGGTGCCGCTGATGCTCGTGTACGACCTGAGCTCGGGATTGCTGCTCGGCCTGAAGAACCTGAAGGTGATCGAACGGCGCGAAGTGATGCGCCTGATCCCCTTCATGCTGGCCGGGATGGGCCTCGGCGTGTTCGCCCTGGTGCGGGCGCCGGAACGCGTCCTGCTGCTGGTGCTGGGCCTGTTCATCCTCGCCTATGCGGCCTGGAGCCTGCTGCTGCGGCGCGCGCCCGAGCCGGTCGGCGCGCGCTGGGCCCTGCCCTTCGGCGTGGTCGGCGGCATGTTCACCGCCATGTTCGGCACCGGCGGACCGTTCTACACCATCTACCTGACCCGCCGCCAGCTCGACAAGCTGGTGCTGCGCGCCACCATCAGCGGCGTGATCTTCGTCAGCGGCCTGGCGCGCCTGGCCCTGTTCTCGAGCGCCGGCCTGTACCACAACCGCAGCCTGCTGCAGCTGGCGGCGATCCTGTTCCCCTTCGCGATGGGCGGGCTGTATCTCGGCAGCCATCTGCACAGCCGGCTGCCGACGGCGCGCGTGGTGCAGGCGATCTGGGGGGTGCTGATTCTGGGTGGGGCCAGCCTGGTGCTGCGGAATATCTGACACCACTTTCCACGACCGGCCCTCGGCGGCACCACCACGATGGAAATATTTTTCTAAATTTCACTCGAATTTAGAATTATTTTTGCGAAATTCCGGCGTTTCTCGACGTCGGATTTTTTTCTTCATTGAGCGCCCGAATCGGCCCCGTTTTTGCCCTGCTCCTCGCTATACAGGGAAGGCGCGCCGATCGCCCGGCCTGGCTCGGACGCCAGGCCAACACATGAGCTGGCACCGGCAACCAGCGCGAAATGGAGAAATCCCATGAAATCGAAGCATCCCTTCAAGTCCCCCGTCCCCGGCCCGTTGCTGCTGGCCGCGCTGCTCTGTGCCTCGGTCGCAGTCTGCTTGCGCTGTTGGGACTGCACGGTGCGGAACGCAATCACCCAGTTCATCGGCGCCGACAGGCGCGCATTGCTCGAGCACTTCCTGGCGGCGCTTGCCGTTCCCCTGGGATTGCACAGCTTCCTCCTGTGCGCGGCCGATGGGCGCCCGGGCCGGACTGCCCCCTGGCGCAACCCGATGCCCGGGCGCTGGCCAGGGCCATCCCGGCTGGCTTGCGCGGCCGCAGCGGCAAGCAAGTATGCGCCCTTCATCTGGGCGGGCGTGTACCTGATGCTGTGCATTAGGTTCGAGATGGACCAGGCGACGGTGTCGGTGTACGGTGGAGCGCCACGCGGCCATGTGCAATATGGCCAGCTGATGGCCGATGCCGCCGGAGCGCTGCTCGCGGCGGCGCTCGCCTGGCGCACGACTGCGGGACGATAGAACGAAGCAGCCGCGGCAGTCGATGCCTGCCGCGGCTGCTTCCTCACTTCGCTCCAGCCTGGCTCAAGCCGCGCCCTACGGCGCCACCGGCACCGGCCGCATCCCCAGCTCCTCTTCCTCCTCGGCCACCGGCACGATCTCGCCGGCCAGCACGCCGCGCGCCGTGGCCAGGTCGATCTCGCCTTCCCAGCGCGCCACCACCAGCGCCGCGACCGCGTTGCCGATCAGGTTCGTGAGCGCGCGGATCTCGTTCATCAGGCGGTCCACGCCGATCACCAGCGCGATGCCGGCCACCGGCAGGATGTGGGTCGAGCCGAGCGTCGCCGCCAGCGCCACCAGCGCCGCGCCGGCCACGCCTGCGCCGCCCTTCGAGGTCAGCATCAGGATCGCCAGCAGGCCAAGCTGCTGCCACAGGTTCAGGTCGATGTTCAGGGCCTGGGCGATGAACAGCGAGGTCATGGTGAGGTAGATCGCGGCGCCGTCCAGGTTGAACGAGTACCCGGTCGGCACCACCATCCCGACCACCGAGCGCGACACGCCGAGGCGTTCGAGCTTGAGCATCAGCTGCGGCAGCACGGATTCGGTGCTGGCCGTGCCGAGCACGATGAAGATCTCTTCGCGCAGGTACTTGATCAGCTTCCACAGCGAGACCCCGGCCAGGCGCGCCATCGAGCCCAGCACGATGCCGATGAACAGGATGGTGGTGGCGTAGTAGCAGGCGATCAGCAGGGCCAGCTGCTGCAGGGTGCCGATGCCGAATTTGCCGACCGTGAAGGCCATCGCGCCGAACGCGCCGATCGGGGCCAGCTTCATCACCATGCAGACGATGCCCAGCAGGGCCTTGCCGAACTCGTCGATCGTCTCGCGCGCCTTGCGGCCGCGCTCGCCCAGCATCGACAGGCTGACGCCGAACAGCACCGAGAACAGCAGCACCTGCAGCAGGTTACCCTTGGCGAAGGCGTCGACCACCGAGGACGGGATGATCCCGACCAGGAACTGCACGGTGGTCTGCGGGTGGGCCTTGTCGGCGATCGCCGCCACCGCGCTGGTGTCGAGCGAAGCGACGTCGGCGTTGATGCCGGCGCCCGGCTGCATCACGTTGGCGACCACCAGGCCGATGATCATCGCGACCGTGGTCACGACTTCGAAGTACAGGACGGCCTTGCCGCCCACGCGCCCGACTTTCTTCAGGCTTTCCATGCCGGCGATGCCGGATACGATGGTGCAGAAGATCACGGGCGTGATCACCATCTTGATACCGTTGATGAAGGCGTCGCCGAACGGCTTGAGGTCGACGGCGATGGCGGGATAGAAGTGGCCGACGGCGACGCCGGCGACCAGGGCGATCACGACCTGGAAATACAGACTGCGAAAAAGCGAGCTCCTCATGTTCTCCTCCTGGTTCTGCTCTGTGAACCCGCGCGGCAGTGGCCATCTGGGGATCCGCTTCTGTGGCGGGCACGGGGGAACGTCGGTGTCTGAGGCTGGCGCGGGCTCAGGAGGGGTGGGGCGTAACGAAATACATCATATTCGTCTCCTCTAGGTCGGTCTCTGTGGGCCGTGGAAGTCATGCTAACGCAGCACTTCTTTCACTGTCAAATAGATCATCTATATGTTTCCGTAGTTAAACTATTGCCGTTACGATCCGATTGATGAGATAACCGCCCGTCATCAGGAACAGGAACAGCACGCTCGCCAGCAGGATCGGCTTGGCGCCGGCATGGCGCACCGCCCCGGCATGGGTGCGCAGGCCGAGGGCCGCCATGGCCATCGCCAGCAGCACGGTATCGACCTGCAGGATGAGCGCCACCACGGCGGGCGGCAGCAGGTGCAGCGAATTCAGGCCGCTGGCGCCGATGAACAGCACGGCGAACCAGGGAATCGCGATGCGGCGCCCGCCCGCGGCATTGGCTTCGCCCGCGCCGTCGGCGCCGATGCGGCTGCTGAGGATGACCAGGAACGGCGCCAGCATCATCACCCGCAGCATTTTCTCGATCACGGCGGCGGAGGCGGCGGCTTCGCTGACCGAGCGCCCGGCCACCACCACCTGGGCCACTTCGTGGATGGTGGAGCCGGCGTACAGGCCGTAGGCGGTCTCGGACAGCTGCAGGTAGGGATACAGGAGCGGGTACACGAACATGCCCAGCGTGCCGAAGATGACCACGGTGGCGACCGCCACCGACACCTTGTGGGCCTGGCCGCGCACCACCGGCTCGGTCGCCATCACGGCGGCGGCGCCGCAGATCGAGCTGCCGGCGCCGATCAGCATCGCGGTCTGGCGGTCCAGCCCGAACACCCGGGTGCCCAGCTGCACGGCCAGGGTGAAGGTGCAGCCGATGATCAGGACGTCGATCAGGACGCCGGCCCAGCCGATATGGGCGATGTCCTGGAAAGTGATGCGGAAGCCGTACAGGATGATGCCCAGGCGCAGCAGGCGGGCCTTGGCGAAATCCACGCCTTCCGCGCTGAACGGCGCGATGCGCGGAAACACCGTGTTGCCGAGCGCGATGCCGAGCACGATGGCGAGGGTCAGGGCGCTGATGCCGAGGCCCTGCACGGCCGGCATGCCGGCCCCCCAGATCGCCAGCGCCGCGATCAGTGCCGCCAGTAACAGGCCGCAGGCGAACTGGCTGGGGCGGCTGGGTGTGTGGGTCATGGGATTCTCCTATGTCAATGCACACAGGCTACGCGCCTCCCATTCATTATGAAAACGAGTTATATTGATATGATTAATCAGTAGAACTGATAAGCAATGCTCCACACCACCCTCAGGCAGCTCGAAGTCTTCGTCGCCACCGCCCGGAAAGGCAGCGTCACCCAGGCCGCGGCGGAGATCGGCATGACGCAGTCGGCCGCCAGCATGGCCCTGGGCGACTTCGAGCGCCAGCTCGGCACCCGGCTGTTCGACCGCGTCGGCAAGCGCGTCGCCCTGAACGAGGATGGCCGCCTGCTGTATCCGAAGGCGGTCGAGATGGTCGAGCGCGCGCACGAGATGGAACAGCTGTTCCACGGCGACCGGCGCACGGCCAACCTGCGCCTCGGCGCCAGCTCCACGATCGGCAACTATCTGCTGCCGCGCCTGATCGGCCAGCTGCAGGCGCAGCGGCCGGGCAGCCAGATCCGGCTGGACGTCGGCAATACCCAGCAGGTCATCAACTCGGTGCTGAATTTCGAGATCGACGTCGGCTTCGTCGAAGGGCCATGCATGCATGCGGACATCGAGACCATCGTCTGGCGCGAAGACCAGCTGGCCATCTGCACGCGCCCCGGCGACCCGCTGGCAAAGCCCGGCGGCGCCAGCGCCGAGGCCCTGCGCCAGGCCGCCTGGATCCTGCGCGAGCGCGGTTCCGGCACCCGCGAAGTGGTCGAGCAGCTGCTGACCGGCCAGCTCGGCGACATCCGGCTGGCCATGGAGCTGGGCGGCACCGAGGCGATCAAGCGCGCCGTGGAGGCCGGGATCGGGATTTCCTGCCTGTCGCTGGTCGCGCTGGCCGGCGCGATCGAGCGCGGCAACCTGGTGGCGGTCGACACGCCCTTCCTGAAGCTGACCCGCTCGCTGCACATCCTGCTGCACAAGCAGAAGTACCGCACCGACGGCATCGAAGCGCTGCTGGCGCTGTGCGGCACGGCGCAGGCACGGTCCTGATTCAATTAGATGATTTAAATGAATTTCCGCCGAACGGGGGAGGCTTGCGGTATGATGCGCCCATCGGCTCCGCCAAATCCACGCATACATCGCAGATACCATCATGGACCAAGTCTTCCGTTCCGACCTCGCCCTCGGCATGCCCCTGTACCGCGAGGTCAAGCACAAGATCATGGAAGCGCTGCGCGACGGCGAATGGAAGCCGGGCGAGATCATCCCGGCCGAGAAGCGCCTGTGCGAACGCTTCGGCGTCAGCGTGGGCACGCTGCGCAAGGCCGTGGACGAGCTCACCTCCGAGAGCATCCTGATCCGCCACCAGGGGCGCGGCACCTTCGTCGCCTCGCACAGCCAGGACCGCTACATGTTCGGCTTCTTCCACATCTGCCCGAAGACCGGGCAGAAGGAATATCCGAAGGTCGAGTTCATCAGCCTGACGCGCGAGAAGGCCGAGCCCGACACCGTCAAGCGGCTCGGCGCCGCCCGCGGCGCGAAGGTGGTGCGGATCCTGAACCGCCTCAGCCTGGGCGGGCGCGCCGTCATCATCGACGACATCCAGCTGCCCGAGCGCTTCTTCGCCGCGATGACCGAAGAACAGGTGCGCGAGCGCCGCACCACGCTGTACCAGCTATACCAGGACGAATTCGACGTCGCCGTGCTGCGCACCGAGGAGCGCCTGGACGCGGTCGGCGCGGACGCCAGGATCGCCGGGCTGCTCGGCATCGCCGAGGGCACGCCGCTGCTGCACATCGTGCGCCGCGCCCTGACCTTCCGCGACGAAGTGGTCGAGGTGCGCCACTCCTGGGTGCTGAGCACCGACCACGAATACGTCGCCAGCGACGAGGCGCACCGCTCCTAGTGGATGATGCGCGCGAGGAATTCGCGCGCCCGTTCCGACTTCGGCGCCGTGAAGAAGTCGTCCTTGGCGCTTTCCTCGACGATGCGGCCGTGGTCCATGAACAGGATGCGGTCGGCCACCTTGCGCGCGAAGCCCATCTCGTGGGTCACCACCATCATGGTCATGCCTTCCTGGGCCAGGCCGGTCATCACGTCCAGCACCTCGCCCACCATCTCCGGGTCGAGCGCCGAGGTCGGCTCGTCGAACAGCATCGCCACCGGGTCCATCGCCAGCGCGCGCGCGATCGCCACGCGCTGCTGCTGGCCGCCCGAGAGCTGGCTGGGGAATTTGTCTTGGTGCGCCAGCAGGCCGACCCGGTCGAGGTACTTCAGGCCGTTGGCGGTCGCCTCCTCGCGCGGGCGCTTCAGGACCTTCACCTGGGCGAGGTTCAGGTTGTCGCGCACCGACAGGTGGGGGAACAGCTCGAAGTTCTGGAACACCATGCCGATCCGGGCCCGCAGCGCCGGCAGGCGGGTCCTGGGGTCGCCCACCGAAGTGCCGTCGACGTGGATGCTGCCCTGCTGGAAGGGCTCGAGGCCGTTGACGGTCTTGATCAGGGTCGACTTGCCGGAACCGGATGGCCCGCAAACCACCACCACGTCGCCGCGCGCCACCCGCGTGCTGCAGTCGCTGAGCACCTGGAAGCCGCCGTACCACTTGCTCACCTTGTCTATTTCAATCATATGTTTATCAGCATTTGAGCGTGCTTGACAGCACCACCAGCCCCTAGGATACTGCGGAACTTGTCAATATCATCAGTACCGTTTGGCTTGTCGTTAAAAGCACCGACATTGTGCCCGATAAGCCAGGCGACAGGATGGATGATCTCCCAGAAGGAAGCCCTATGAACAATCGAAACCGCCTGACCACTTACATCCTCGTAGGGCTGGTGCTCGGCATCGCCGCCGGCTACGTCGCGCACACGAACCTGGCCAATCCGACCGGCTTCGCGGACACGCTGTCGCTGGTGACCACCCTGTTCCTCCGCCTGATCAAGATGATCATCGCGCCGCTGGTGTTCTCGACCCTGGTGGTCGGCATCGCCAAGATGGGCGATGCCTCGGAAGTCGGCCGCATCGGCGTCAAGGCGCTGGGCTGGTTCATCATCGCCTCGATCCTCTCGCTGACCCTGGGCCTGATCCTGGTGAACGTGTTCCGCCCGGGCGATGCGATGGCCGCCGCCGGCCACCTGCCGGCCGTCACCGAATCGTCGGGCATCGCCGTCACCGGCCTGACGCTCAAGGAATTCATCACCCACCTGGTGCCGACCTCGATCGCGGACGGCATGGCCAAGAACGAGATCCTGCAGATCGTGATCTTCTCGATCTTCTTCGGCACCGGCGCCGCCGCCGTGGGCGCGCGCGCCACCCCGCTGATCGACGCCGTCGACGGCGCCGCCCACGTGATGCTGAAAGTGACCGGCTACGTGATGAACTTCGCGCCGGTCGCGGTGTTCGCGGCGGTCGCCAGCGTGATCGCCAAGAGCGGCGTCGGCGTGCTGTCGACCTATGGCGTGTTCATGGGCGAGTTCTACCTCGGCATCGCGCTGCTGTGGATCGTGCTGATCGCGATCGGCATCCTGTTCGTCGGCCCGCGCATCCTGCAGCTGCTGCGCGAACTGCGCGAACCGACCATCCTGGCCTTCACCTGCGCCTCGTCGGAAGCGGCGTTCCCGAAGACCCTGGAAGGCCTGGAGCGCTTCGGCGTGAAGAACCGCCTGGCCGCCTTCGTGCTGCCGATCGGGTATTCGTTCAACCTGGACGGCTCGATGATGTACTGCACCTTCGCCACCATCTTCATCGCCCAGGCCTACGGCATCGAAGTGCCGCTGTCGACCCAGCTGACCATGATGCTGGTGCTGATGCTGACCTCGAAGGGCATGGCCGGCGTGCCGCGCGCTTCGCTGGTGGTGATCGCCGCCACCCTGAACCAGTTCCACATCCCGGAAGCCGGCCTGCTGCTCCTGCTGGGCATCGACCACTTCCTGGACATGGCCCGCTCGGCCACCAACGTGATCGGCAACGGCATCGCCACCGCCGTGGTCGCGAAATGGGAAGGCGAGCTGGTCGACCCGAAAGCGGCCGGCGCGGATATCGCCACGGCGCCGCTGCGCTGAATTTTTCAAACCGTCGTCCCCGCGCAGGCGGGGACCCAAGTTCTGCGTGAGCTAACGAAACGCATGCAAACTTGGGTCCCCGCCTCCGCGGGGACGACGTCTTTCTGGAGATCGCATGACTTACCTGAAACCCGCACGCGCCCTGTTCGCGCTGCTCCTCTGCCTGTTCGCCCTGGCCGCCCAGGCCCAGACCGCGGCCGGCAAACTGCCGAACGTCGTCATCCTCGCCACCGGCGGCACCATCGCCGGCACCGGCGCGACCAGCACCACCACGGTCGGCTACACCGCCGCCACGGTCGGCGTCGACGCCCTGATCCGCGCCGTGCCGGAGCTGCAGAAGGTGGCCCATGTCAGCGGCGAGCAGGTGTTCCAGATCGCCAGCGAGAACATGGGCAACGAGCAGTGGCTGGTGCTGGCCAAGCGCGTCAACGCCCTGCTGGCCCAGCCGAACGTGGACGGCATCGTGATCACCCACGGCACCGACACGATCGAGGAAACCGCCTATTTCCTGAACCTGGTGGTCAAGAGCCGGAAGCCGGTGGTGGTGGTCGGCGCGATGCGTCCGTCGACCGCGATCTCGGCCGACGGCCCGATCAACCTGTACAACGCGGTGCTGACCGCCGGCAGCCAGGAAGCCGTCGGCAAGGGCGTGCTGGTGGTGATGAACGACCAGATCAACGGCGCGCGCGACGTCAGCAAGACCAACACCACCACCACCGACACCTTCAAGGCCACCGAACTGGGCCTGCTCGGCTACGTGGTCGGCAACCAGCCGCACTTCTACCGCGCCTCGACCCGCAAGCACACGCTCGACACCGAATTCGACGTCAGCAGGCTCGATGCGCTGCCGGCCGTGGAAATCGCCTACACCTATGCCAACGTCGGTCCGACCGCCGTCAATGCCTTCGTCGCCGCCGGCGCCAGGGGCCTGGTCCACGCCGGCGTGGGCGACGGCAGCCTGCCGAACAAGGTGCGCCCCGCCCTCTCCGCCGCGCGCGAAAAGGGCGTGATCATCGTGCGCTCGAGCCGCGTCGGCCAGGGCATCGTGGCGCGCAACGGCGAGGCCAACGACGACCAGCTGGACTTCGTGGTGTCGGATACGCTGAACCCGCAGAAGGCCCGCATCCTGCTGATGCTGGCGCTGACGAAGACCGGCAGCACCAAGGAGATCCAGCGCATGTTCTACACCTATTGATCCCGGGCGCCAGCCAGGACAGGGCCGCCTTCGGGCGGCCTTTTTTGTTGTAACGGGGCCATACAAGCAAAATATTGCCGTACGGAAAAAGCAAGAATGCGTTCCGTATTGATGGTTCGCCGCGATAATGGAATCGTGCTCTCATCCGTCCGCCGAGTCCGTCATGGCTATCCAGTTTGAAGAATTCGAGTCCTTCGCGTCCAGCCCGCCACCGGCGCCTGTCGCTTCGCCCCTGGTCCGGCTGAAGTACCTGATCGACAACACCCCTGCCATTATCTACAGCTCGGTCCCCAGCGGGGACTTCAAGATGACCTTCGTGAGCGCCAACGCCCGCAACGTGCTCGGCTACGCGCCCGAGGAGATGCTGGCCGATCCCAATTTCTGGTTCGACCATATCCACCCGGACGACGCGCCGGCCATCTTTTCGAGCCTGGCGCTGCTGTTCGTGGATGGCGAGCGCACCTACGAATACCGGTTCCGCGCCGCCAGCGGCGAGTACCTGTGGATGCGCGACCAGCTGCGCCTGATCCGCGACGAGCGCGGCGCGCCGCTCGAGGTGATCGGCTCGCTCAGCAACATCACCGCACGCAAACAGCTGGAGCAGGAGCAGCGGCAGCTGATCACCCGGCTGCGCGAGGCCCACGACCAGCTGCTGCAGTCCGAAAAGATGGCCTCGATCGGCCAGCTGGCGGCGGGCGTCGCGCACGAGATCAACAACCCGATCGGCTTCGTCAACTCGAACATGAGCACCCTGAACCGCTACGTCGAGACCCTGCTGTCGGTGGTGCGCTCCACCAACGAGGCGGTGGCGCAGGCGGCGCCGGGGACGGCGCTGGCGGCGCGCATCGACGCGATCAACCGCGAGGCGGACCTGGCGTTCCTGCAGGAAGACATCGGCGAGCTGGTGAGCGAGTCGCTGGACGGCCTCAAGCGGGTCCGCGACATCGTGCAGTCGCTCAAGGATTTCTCGCACATGGGCGAGACCGACTGGCATTTCGCCGACCTGCACGCCGGCCTCGAGACGACCCTGAACATCGTCGCCAACGAGATCAAGTACAAGGCCACCGTCGAGCGGCGCTACGGCAGGCTGCCGGAAGTGAAGTGCCTGGCGTCGCAACTGAACCAGGTGTTCATGAACCTGCTCGTCAACGCCGCCCAGGCGATCCGCGAGCGCGGCGTGATCACCATCGCCACCGGGGTCGAAGGCGACTGGGTGTGGGTGGCGATCAGCGACACCGGCTGCGGCATCCCGCCGCAGAACATGAACCGCATCTTCGAGCCCTTCTTCACCACCAAGCCGGTCGGCAGCGGGACGGGGCTCGGCCTGTCGCTGTCCTACAGCATCATCAACAAGCACGGCGGACGCATCGAGGTCGCCTCGATGCCGGAGGTCGGCACCACCTTCACCCTCCGGCTGCCGGTCGTGCCGCCGGCCTCGAAGCGGCCGGCGGCCTGAGCTCAGAACATCTTCATCAGGCCCAGCTGCACGGCGCGCTGGGAAGTCTGCTTGGTCGACGGGACCAGGGCGCCGGCGTAGCGGTTGAAATCGACTTCCGCATACAGGTTGGTGAGCTTGGAGAAGTGGTAGGCGCCGCCCACCAGCGCCAGGTCGCGCCGGCCGCCGCCGGCCAGGCTGTCGTAGTCCGAGCGATAGAAGGCCGCGGTGAGCTCGACGGGCACGTTGACCTGGACATTGACGCCGCCGAAGCGCGTCTCGGTCTGGTAGGTGCCCGCCGCCGCGGTCTCCTGGCGCTCGCGCGACAGGCCTGCCTTGACGGTGAAGGCGCGGATCCTGACGCCGCCGCCGACCACGAAGGCATGGTTGTCGAAGCCGGTCGTGGTCTGCTTGTCCGTGTAGGCGCCCGCCGCCAGCAGCATCCCCTTGGCGTAGCTGAAGCCCACCGCGCGCGCCGTGCCCTTGCCGGCATCGCCCGCGACTTCGCCCGGCGCGTACTCTGCGCGCACGGTCAGGCCGTCGAAGGTGCCGGTGTACTGGATATCGTTGTTGAAGCGCGTGCCCGACGACGATGAGGCGCTCAGGCCGGCGTTTTTCGCCGCCGCCGGCAGGGTGGTGCCGGCGCCGGACGACAGCGGCACGATGGGGGTGTAGTGATGGTCGAAGGGATCGAGGAATTTCTCGGTCCGGAAACCGATCGTGTACTGGCGGCCGACGTCGAGCGTGCCCCAGCTGCCGCCCAGCCCGACCGCGGCGGTACGGTTGAACAGGACGTTGTTGGTGTTGTCGAGGGCCCCGGTCTTGCTGTTGAAGCCGCTCTCGAGCTGGAAGTGCGCATTCAGGCCATTGCCGAGCTGCTCCACGCCGCGGAAGCCGAGCCGGTTCGAGTAGTAGTTGCCGGACGTGGTGGTGAACATGCCGTGGCCTTCGGCGTCGACATTGGTCTGGTAACGCAATCCCGCATCGACGGAGCCGTACACGGTCACGCTGGATTGGGCGAATGCGGCGGCAGGAAGCATGGCCGCCAGGGCCAGCATCAGGGTAGCTTGGGTTTTCATTGTCTCTTTATGTAATGTTATGGGGCCGAGGGCGTGGGGCGCCCTCGGCCGGACGTGACGTCCCCGGCCGGCTGCCGGTGAGCACGGACAAGGGTGATGCGCTGCGGCGGGCCTGGACCGCCGCAGGGTGCTGCGGGGTCAGGCGGCCGCTTTGGCTGCCGCCTTGCGTGCCGCCTGGTGCGCGTCGCTGCTCAGCACGAGGAGCATGGCGATGCTGGCCAGGGCCAGGCCGGCGACCGGCAACAGGGCCAGCGCGTAGCTGCCGGTGGCCTCCTTGATCCAGCCGTAGGCGTTGACCATCAGGCCGCCGCCGATCAGGTTCGAGGTGGCATTGATGGCGGCCAGGCCGGCCGCCGCCGACGAGGGAGCGATCCAGGTCGAGCTCAGTGCCCAGAACGGGCCCTTGAACGAGTAGGCGCCGACCAGCACGCAGGACAGCAGGAACACGGTCGGGATCAGGGCGCTGGTGGCCGAGGTGAACAGCATGCCGCCTGCGATCAGGGCCAGTGGGATGGCGGTGTGCCAGCGGCGCTCGCCCTGCTTGTCCGAATGGCGGCCCCACAGGATCATCAGCACCGAGGCGATGACGTAAGGGATCGAATTGACCATGCCGGTCTGCATGACCGTCAGGCCGAAGGATTTGAGCAACTGGGGCTGCCACACGTTCAGCACCGTGCCGGCGGCCGATGCGGCCGAGCAGACCAGCGCCATGCCGATCACTTCCTTGCTGCGGAACAGCTTCCAGAGCGACGGATGCTCGACGGCTTTCTTCTCCTGGCGTTCTTTTTCCAGGCGCGACGACAGCCAGCTGCGCTGTTCCGCGCTCAGCCACGTCGCCTGTTCCGGACGGTCGGTCAGGAAGAACAGGCAGACGATGCCCAGCAGGACGGTCGGCAGGCCCTCGAGGATGAACAGCCAGTGCCAGCCGCGCATGCCGAGCAGGCCGTCGGCCTGCAGCAGCAGCGCCGAGATCGGCGAACCGATGAAGCTGCCCATCGGCACCGCCACCATGAAGGTCGCGACGATGCGGGCGCGGTAGGCGGCGGGGAACCAGTAGGTCAGGTACAGCACCACGCCGGGGAAGAAGCCGGCTTCGGCCGCGCCGAGCAGGAAGCGCATGAAGAACAGCGAGTTCTGGCCCTGGACGAAGGCGGTGCAGGCCGACACCAGGCCCCAG
Source organism: Telluria sp. Soil_C_11 (assembly GCF_057657395.1). Taxonomy (NCBI): domain Bacteria; kingdom Pseudomonadati; phylum Pseudomonadota; class Betaproteobacteria; order Burkholderiales; family Oxalobacteraceae; genus Telluria; species Telluria sp. Soil_C_11. The sequence goes on from NZ_JBDGIN010000013.1 coordinate 113,511, forward strand.
GTGACCATGATCCGCGCGATCCACTTGCGCGCACCGTACTTCTGCAGCGCGAGATTGCTCGGCACTTCGAACAGGAAGTAGGCGAAGAAGAACAGGCTGCCGGCGAAACCGAAGACTTTCTTGGTCAGGCCAAGGTCGTCGTTCATCTGCAGGGCCGCCATGCCGATGTTGCCGCGGTCGATCAGGGCCAGCAGGTAGCAGGCAATCAGGAAGGGCACCAGGCGCCAGGTCACCTTGCGCATGGTGCTCGCCTCGAGGCGTGAAGTGGTATCGATGTCGCTCATATCGTCTCCGTAACTGTAATCGTTAAAGCGCGTCTTGGCGCGCGCTTGTGGCTTTTTGTTGCAGGGTCAGGCTTGTTGTTGCAGGACCGCCAGCACGTTGTTCGCCGCCCCCACGCCCATGCCGACATAGGCATCGCCGGTCACGCCGCCGATGTGCGGCGACAGGATGGCGTTGGGAAGGCCGGTGAACGGATGGTCCGGGCGCATCGGCTCGGTCTCGAAACTGTCCAGTCCCGCCGCGCGCAGGGCGCCGCTGCGCAGGGCGTCGAGCAGCGCCGCCTCGTCGATCAGGCCGCCGCGCGCCGTGTTGACCACGATCGCGCCGGGGCGCATGGTCGCCAGCGTCTCGGCGTTCAACATCCTGGCGTTGTCGCTGGTGAGCGGGCAATGCAGCGACAGCACGTCCGCGCCGGCAATCACTTGCGCCAGCGGCAGCAGCTCGACGCCATCCGGCGCGCCTGCCGCGAACGGATCGTGGGCGATCACGCGCATGCCCAGCGCGACGCCGACCGTGGCCACGCGCGCGCCGATCGCGCCCAGGCCCACCAGTCCCAGCGTGCGGCCTTTCAATTCCAGGCTCTTGTGCGTGGCCTTGTCCCAGTGGCCGTCGTGCATGCGGCGGTCGAGCGCCGGCACGTCCTTGGCGCAGGCCATGATCAGGGCCCAGGTATGCTCGGCCACGGCGGCCGCGTTGGCCCCGGCCGCCGCCTTGACGGCGATGCCGCGTTGCGCCGCCGCTTCCTTGTCGATGGTGTCGGTGCCGGAGCCGTGCTTGGAGATCACGCGCAGGCGCGCGCTGGCCTCGATCACGCGCCCGGTGATGCGGCCGTAGCGCACGATGATCGCGACCGGCTGGTGCCGGGTGCACAGGGCGACCAGTTCGTCCTCGGTGGGCGTCTTGCCGGCGTAGACGATGTCGAAGGACGACAGCAGCTCGACCGCCTGTTCGGCGAGATCGGCGCCGGTCACGAGAACCACGTCACGCTGGCTATGTTCCTTGAGGACGGCGCTCACAGCGTTTCTCCTTCGGCCAGCACGCCCGCCTTGCGCAGGGCGCCGTCGAGCCAGGCCGGGCGCAGCTGCGCGCCGCTGCGGATGCCTTCGATACGCGCGGTTTCATCGGCCAGTTTTTTCTTGGCGGCTTCGAGGACGGCGGGAACCTTGACCGGTTCGACGACGACGACGCCATCGCCATCCGCCACCACCAGGTCGCCCGGCCGCACCGTCACGCCGCCCACGGACACCGGCCAGTTGATCCGGCCGGCCACGTTCTTGGTCGGGCCGTTCGGATTCGCGCCGGTGGCGTACAGCGGGAAGCCCAGCGCGCGGATGGCCTCGGTGTCGCGCACCGCGCCGTAGACGACGATGCCGGCGATGCCGATCGCCATGCATTGCGAGACCATGATCTCGCCCAGCAAGGCGGAGCTTTCGTCGCCCTTGCCGTCGATGACCAGCACGTCGCCCGGCTTTGCGATCGCCATCGCGGCGTGAATCATCAGGTTGTCGCCAGGACGCACTTCGACCGTCAGCGCGGAACCAGCCAGGCGCATGGTCGGCGCCAGCGGCGCGATACGGCTGCTCAGGGCGCCGCGGCGGCCGGCGACGTCGGCCAGGATGGAGGACGGGTACTGGGCGGCGCGCGCGACCAGTTCAGGGTCGATGCGCTCGATGTCGCGGATCAGGTCGGGTGGGGTCGAAAAGCTCATGGTATGTCCTCATGGTTGGTTGACGACAGCCACGAGAAGAGACGGGCGCAGGACGGCGCGCGGCATGCGATCGCCATGGATGTCTCCTCCGGTGCGGCTGCTTTTTTTTGCTCAGGCAGTGTCTTGTATGAGCCGAGTATAGGAAGGACAATCTATAATGTATATTCACTTAATTTTCTAATTTTTAAACTTTCAGGAATATATTGTGGACTTTCGCGACCTGAAGTATTTCGAGGTGATCGCTACCGAAGGGAACCTGGGCCGCGCCGCGGAGCGCCTGCACCGCACCCAGCCTGCGCTGACCAAGTGCATCGACCGCCTGGAGGAAGACCTGGGGGCGAAGCTGTTCGAAAAGGACGGGCGCGGGATGCGCCTGACCGCCGCCGGCGAGGTGCTGGTGAAGCGCACGCGCCAGATGGCGATCATGGTGGAAGAGACGGCGAGGGAAATGCAGGATTACGCCGGCGGCCTGCAGGGCAAGGTGAGGATCGGCTGCCTGCCGACCCTGGCCGAGCACCTGATGCCGCGCGTGTTCGAACAACTGCTGCGCGAGGCGCCGGCGATCGGCGTGACCCTGACCGTGGCCATGAACGACAACCTGCTGAACAACCTGCGCGACGGTGAGCTCGACCTGGTGGTGGGGCCGATGCTGGAAACCGACCCGGACATCGTGTGCGAGAAGATCGCGGAAGACACGATGGTCGTGATGGCGAGCGAGAACCACCCGATCTTCGACGCGCCCTGCACGCTCGCCGGCCTGCTGGACTACAAGTGGATGCTGCCGGCGAGGACGGTCGCTTCGCGCCAGTGGCTGGACCAGACCTTCGAACGCCACGGCCTGCCGCGGCCGCAGGTGCAGATCGAACCGAACGTGCTGAACGCGATCCTGCCGATCCTGGAAAAGACGTCCCTGCTGGGCTTCGTCACGCGCTTCAACCTGGTCTCCGGCCGCGCGCGCGTGCGCGAGGTCATGCTGGCCGAGACCCAGATGAAGCGCCGCCTGGGCCTGACCTACCGGAAGAATGGTTATCTGTCGCCGGCGGCGGATCGGATCGCGGCGATCCTGCGGGCGCGCGGGAGGGATCTGCTGTCGATCTGACCAAAGGCACACTCCGGAACACCATGCCCATGGTTATGGAACATCCTTGACATCATTCATGGGATCTGTGACCATACCTTCACCACTCCTCCCTTGCGGTGTCATTCAATTGGCTCTCGTTTGGGACGAAAAATGAACTGAACCCCGAAAGTTGGACACCAACTTTTGGGGTTTTTTCATGACGAAATACGATGAGCGTTTCAAGCTCTC